>CAVWKP010000019.1:0-198640 GCA_963755595.1 uncultured Alphaproteobacteria bacterium
CTTGCCCTGTTCTCGCATCCACCGCCGCCGCGCCCGCGCCACGTCCGCGCGCTCCTGTTCCGCCGCGCGCAACGTTTTTTTTGAACGTGATCTCGTGGCGCCGAAAGAACCGTCATACCGCGGTGCGACTGGGTACACGGACCCCGGAAGCCCGCACCCGCGGCCTTCCTGGCGATGCTGGGAAAACCCAGCGAACTGACGCTCCCCACCCTTGCATTTGGCGCGATCACGTTCTTTGTGTGGACGGCCTGACACGGCTTCCACCATTTCAAACTGCGCGCGCGGAAGGCGGACCTCGGCTCTTTCACCCTGTCAGGTGAGCTGGGGTCCGTTGCCGCGCATGAGTGCGCCATGGACTCCTACGACGTCGAGTGGGTCGACGACGCCACGGTCGCCGCCCTGAAGGCGCGCCTCGCCGCGGCACGGGCTTCGGATTCCACCTACCAGTCTCCCGACAAATGGCTCCCCCGATGGCTCGCGGAGCAACGCCGCAAGCATGAGGAATGGCAGCCTCAACGGCGGGCATCGCGCCCCGAGCCGGAGCCCGACGACGTCGAGGGCGCGGCCACGGACAAACCCGCGCGCAAGCGCCGCGAGCGCAAGCCGACGCTCGCCGGAGCGCTCAAGCAAGCCAGCAAGGCGGGCGCGAAAGTGAGGGGTGCAACCATGGCGGCGGACGGCAGCGTGTCGCTGCAATTCGGCGAGCCGCAGACCGAACAAACTAACGATTTGGATAAGTGGATGGCGAAACACCATGCGAATTAGGCTGAAGGGTCTCAACAGCAAGCGCAAACGCCTCGCGGACGGCAGCTTCAAGACCTACTATTGGGCTTGGAAGGGCGGACCAGCATTGCGCGGCGAACCCGGCACGCCGGAATTCATCGCGACTACAACGAAGCCGTCGCCCAAAAGGTAGTACCACCGCGCGGCACTTTGTTGAGCTTGCTCCAACAGTATCAGGCCAGCGAGGATTTCCGCCTGCTCGCCGACAGCACCCGGCGCAGCTACATCCCGCTGATCGGGCGCATCGAAAAGGCCCTTGGCGACTTTCCGTTGTCCGCGCTGACTGACCGTCGCACGCGCGGGGTCTTCATGGCATGGCGCGATCAGATCGCATCCAGCGCAGGGCGGCGGCAAGCTGATTACGCTTGGACCGTTCTGGCTCGCGTGCTGTCGTGGAGCTTGAACCGTGGCCTCGTCGGCACCAACCCATGCGAGCGCGGTGGTCGGCTGTATCGCGGCGGTGACCGCGCCGAGAAGATCTGGACCGCGGCCGACGAGGCCGCCTTCCTGCGCTCGGCGCCGATGCACCTACACCTCCCGCTGCTGGCCGCGCTGTGGACCGGGCAGCGACAGGGCGACCTGTTGCGCCTCCCGTGGTCGGCCTACGACGGCACCCACATTCGTTTGCGCCAGTCCAAAACTGGTAGGCGCGTGGAGATCAAGGTCGGTGCCCCCCTCAAGGCTGCGCTCGATGCCACGCCAAAACACAGCACGCTCATGCTCACCAACAGCGAGGGCAAGCCGTGGACTTCCGATGGATTCCGGGCGTCGTGGGGCAAGGCGTGCAAGGCCGCTGGTGTCGTCGGCGTGACGTTTCACGACCTGCGCGGCACGGCAGTTACCCGGCTGGCGCTGGTCGGCTGCACCGAGGCTCAGATCGCCGCGATCACCGGCCACAGCTTGCGCGACGTGTGCTCGATCCTCGATGCGAATTATCTGCACCGCGATCCGGCGCTCGCCGACGCCGCCATCACCAAGCTCGAAAGGGGAACAAAGGTTCCCGACTGACCTCCCGACTGGTCTAGGATGTTCTGACGCCAAGGAGACAAAAGCTGAGCGAGATCAATGGTGGGCGCACAAGGACTTCGAACCTTGGACCCGCTGATTAAGAGGCTCATGCTTTGCTAATAGAATCAATCATTTGGCTACAAAGCGCACAGCTTTGCGCGTAATCGCCATCAATGGGTTACCATCAAATTACAAAATGACCTGATCCCTCTGCCGCCGTAGAATCTGGACGGCGGGCGTGCGGCTTCTCCGCCGTCACGCCACGCCGCTCCCGGCCGCCCCCGCCGACGCGCCGGGGCGGTGTTGCTGTGCACCTTCAATCTCCTCCGAGGTCCTGCTTGCCAACGCCTTAGGCTATTGATGTTGGCGGTGCCAGGAGAGGGGCGACACGAGCGAGCCCGATCAATAACATGTCGTGTCCCACCGTGGCGGAACGTCCCATTGAATTCCAATGCTTATTTTCAACATTGTCCCACCCGTCTTTGGCAGCTCTTACGGCCCGTAGCGGCCGTAGGGAAGCTCACCCATGCGTCAAATCAAGGGGCGACGAGACCCCGGGCCGCCCGCCTCACATGCCGGCCGCCCGCGAACGACGACGGAACAAGCCGACCATTTCAAGATCGCGATGGCGTCCGCCTGTCCGGCCGCCCAAGACTGGGCCAAGCAGCAGTCCGGCTCGCCGCCGCTGCAAAGGCCCGCGTCTCGCCGGCATTGATGGCGATCTGGCGCGCCGGCGTGCTGAGCGCTTTCCTGACGATGTCGATGCCAGTCTTCTGATCGTGGTTCTCGGTTCTCAGTCGGCCAAGCGCCTTGACGGACCGCAGTAGAGCCACGCCTCCACCGGGAAGGATGCCTTCCTCAACCGCGGCGCGGGTAGCGTGCATCGCGTCATCGACGCGGTCCTTGCGCTCCTTGACCTCGACCTCGGTTGCACCGCCGACCCGGATCACCGCAACGCCGCCGGCGAGTTTGGCCAGCCGCTCCTGCAGCTTCTCGCGATCATAGTCGGAAGTCGTCTCTTCGATCTCCGCCTTGATCTGAGCAATGCGGCCCTCAATGTCTTTCTTCCTGCCGGCGCCATTGACGATGGTCGTGTTCTCCTTCTCGATCATCACCTTCTTGGCCTTGCCCAGCATGTCGAGCTTCACTTGGTCAAGCTTGATACCGAGGTCCTCGGAGATCGCCGTACCACCGGTAAGGATGGCAATGTCCTGCAGCATGGCCTTGCGACGATCACCGAAGCCGGGCGCCTTGACCGCTGCGACCGACCGATGGCCGCCCGTTAGATTCCGAAGAGAACGTCCTGCGCCCGTTTCGCCAGGTCTTTCCACTATAGCGGCGGTGGCCGCGCCGAGCGAAAACGCCGCGCTAGCTAGCTGTGGAGCCTCAATACGTTGTCCTCGGATAGACCGAGGCGACTGATAGGTGTGTTGGCCTTCAGGCTACCATGTGGCCGATGCCAATTGTAGCGATGTAGCCAGTGCAGCAGCTCGGCCGATCGCTGATCCGAGTTGTGGTAGGCGCGAGCGTAGGCCCATTCGCGCAGTACGGTCTGAATGAAGCGTTCGGCCTTTCCGTTGGTCTTCGGAGTGTACGGCCTGGTGAAGATTTGACGGAGGCCAAAGCGCTTGCAGGCTGCGCGGAACAACGTTGAACGGTAGCACGAGCCGTTGTCCGTCATCACGCGCTCGATCCTGACGCCAAGCTTTGCAAAAAAAGCGACCGCGGCCTCCAGGAAGGCAACTGCAGTCTTCTTGCGCTGATCGACCAGGACCTGCACGAACGCGATCCGCGAGGCATCATCGATGCAGACATGAACGAACTCCCAACCGATACCGTGGTGACGGTTGACTGCACCGGGATATCGCCCAGTGATGCGGTGACCCACAGAGCCGATCCGCCCGAACTTTTTGAATCGAGATGAATGAGCTCGCCCGGATGCTCGCGTTCATAACGCCGGACCGGTTCAGCCGGCTCCAAGGCGCTGAGCTTGTTCAGTCCCAAACGGCGGAGAACACGGCTGACCGTGGCCGGTGACACGCCGGTCGCGGCGGCGATCTGCTTGCCCGTCCAGCGTTGCCGACGCAGCCGCTCGACCTCCTCGACCACCGCCTGGGGTGTCGGCCGGCGCAATCGATGTGGCCGCGATGATCGGTCTTGCAGGCCTGCCAACCCCTCGCAGCGATATCGATCAACCCACTTCCGAACGGTTCGCGGGCAGACGCCAACGGCTTCGGCGACGGCCTCCGGCGTCTGCCCGCTCGCAACCTGCCGTACAATCCGCTCTCGACCACGCGGCGTAAGCCGGGCATTCCTATGGATGTTCATCCGGTCCTCCCGAGAATCGCTGAAGCCTCGCAACCTCAGCTTCCTCGGCCTGGACCGGATGGACAACCTACTGAAAGCTCACAGCTAGCGAGCACCACGCGGCGTGAGATGCGTCGACAACTATCCATGATCGACTCCCATCAGGCTTGATGGCTCACACATGCACCGCTTTACCTGTGACCGTACTCCGTGAAAACGTAATCGCGGTTCTTAACCAGCGAGTGACACGCAAACCCGACCCTTCGCGTCATACAAAGACCGCGTGATTGATCGGTCCGCGCACGTACCCGTACCGCATGTTGCTGGGTTCGGGTCCGTTCCTCTCATACTCTGCCTTGAGCGCCGAAAAGCGGTCGCCCTTGAGCTCCATGCCGGCTTTAAGCGGCTGAATGTTGTAGAGCTTCGCGTTGTTGCCGCCGAAGATTGCAGTCTTGATCGGGCCGGTGGCTGGGCCGAGCGGCGCGAAGCCAAATTTCCTCTGCAAGTCCTCGGGGATATCGAGACGCCGCAGCCCCTCAATCTGCCATTGGGGAGAACCCGTCCACAACGCGTCGGTTCCCCAACGACATGGTCGGCTCCGAGGCCTTTGATGAGCGTGCCCATGAGTGCAGCGCACACGCGTGGCTGCGCAACAAGCGTCGTGGCGAACAGCTGGCCGACGTCGCCATAGACGTTGGTTACGCCGTACTGCGCTGGAATATCGGCAAGATCACTTGTCCAGGCAATGCGACCAGTAAGGTGCCTGACGCGGCCGCAATGGAAGTGGCGTTTGCGGTGGCCTGTAAAGACCTCATTGAATCTTACGGTGAGACCGCGCCCGCCGATAACGCGGCGCGCATTGATAAGGTCGAAACGATTCTTTCCGAGAAGAGGGCGAAGACGTTCGCGATCAAGGGCTTTGACAGTAAAGCTCTGCCGTCGTGGTCTGAAGCGTCAGACCAGCAGCATGAGAAACTTACCCGGTATCTTACGGAGCGCGCAAGCGTTGATGAGGAAACGCGCCGCCTCACGAAACTTTTCAGCGAGGCTTTGGCGCTGCCTGCCGTCGCCGGAGGATTTAAAGCGTAGAGCTCATCATCGCGCTTCCGCTTTGCCAAGCATGGTCAACCCATAAAGTTCCTTATGTCTGGCTCTTCCTTGGCAAGGTTTTTTCCTGAAGCCGCTCAAGATTGGTAAGCGCGGCTGGTTGCTGCTCTTCGTTCGTCATTGTGCGATATTTCGCAAAATGCACGCGGCATTCGCGGCGCGTGCACAGGTAAACTACAACAGCGCAGCGCGGCACGCAATGCGCGCATAGTCTCGACCGTGCAATAATCCTTATGGCAATGAAACCGCGGCGATGGTGGCAAGCCGTATTTCGACATCAATCTTATCCGAGAACCTGATCCGCGATGCGCTGGGCCGGATGCTGCTGAAAAAGTTCGGGCTGCCTGACCGGACCGATGAGTGACTGCACTTCAGGAAAATTCTACCCAGGCAAGCAATTTGCAGCTCATCGTAACTGACTCCGACAGCAATCCCTTGTGTGTGAGATCGCGACGCAACATGTCCGGTATAGTGGCGCTTGAAAGCTCTATTCGCGCGGCGGGCGTGAATATTGGCTCCGATGCCGGCGATAGATTGCCGACAGACGGGAGCATGACCTCAATTGCCTTGCTGCGCTTCCCCTGATCGTCCAATCCGATCGGAATGACTCTCTGTACAAAGCGCTGAGCCGCATCCTGAAGTGAAACATGCCAGACAGTCAGAACGCCCTTGGCGTTGTTGCCGCACGCACATACAGCGCGCGCGCTGGCTTCCAGGCGTCGATCATCTTCCAGGAGCTGCTTTAGGACAGGAAGCTCAAGGCCAAGAAGAGACGTATGTTCATCTTCCTTCGCCGCTTCTCGGTCGGTTGTGACATGAAATGCGGAGCCGTTGCCGTTTCGCACTTCAAAGTGAGTGTCTGAGATTCGAATGCACTTGGCACCTTTCCGGGCCAACGCGGTTTGAAAATAGCGCACCAGTCGCGCCATTGCCTCGCCGCCATCGTCCATCTGCTTGTATTCGTCGAGACGAAAGCCTTCCAGGTCCTGAAAAAGCTCCCACACGATCTCCCGTGCTGCGCGGGCGTTATCGACGGCGACCTCCAGTTCCTGACGGGTCCGCACCAGCCGCGGGTCGCGCACGGCATCCTGATAAAGTCTGTCATAAGACAACCGCTCCGAAAGTTGACCGAGGATTTGGCCACGCAAATCTTCTGCAACTGGTCCGAACTCATCGACCTTCCCCAGAGTCTTCGCGATTTCCACGAGTTTTTGTTCCAGCAGCAGAAAAATCTGACCTTCAATCGTATCCGCTGAGACAAGGTTATAGACCTGCGCCGTGTGAACCTGCCCGTAGCGATGAATTCGCCCGATACGCTGCTCAAGGTCCATGGGGTTCCAGGGCAGATCGTGATTGAATAGCACACGGGCAAACTGCAGGTTGATGCCCTCGCGTCCCGCAGCGGTGCAAATTAGCAGGCTGGGACCATCCGGGCGTTTGAACCGGCGTTCGGCGGCGAACTGTCGCGCGAATGGGATCGCATCGAGCGGGGTTGGAGAGCGCGGGCGCGGGGGTGAAGAATGAAATCGCGTCTCCGTGCACAGCACCGGCCATGGCGGCAAGGTAGAGCGCCAAAGACACTCGGCCATTCGCGGATCACCATCGATCATTTCCTCGGGCGAAGAGTCCGGGGTGTACGCTCTCTAGCAGTCCGCTTCTCTAATCGGCCGTTGAGGTCAAGCGCTTTTCAGACTATCCACTACCACAGGTCGATGTCGCTTGCGGGCTCGCGCTTCTCTTCGGAATCGTCACCACGGCCCTTCCAGCATGGAATTCGAAGACGAGGTGGAACAATCAGAAGAGCGGCGTTTGATCCGGCAGCCCGCCAGGCGGTTCCCGCAAGTTTGCACGCATCGCTGATAGCGCGGCTTGACCGGCTCGGTCCGGCCAAGGAGGTGGCGCAGATCGGGGCGGCCATCGGACGAGAATTTTCCCATGCCCTGCTGGCTGCGTGGTGTGCAAGCCGGAGGTGGATTTGGAATCGGCGCTGGACCGTTTGATTGATGCCGGTCTGTTGTTTCGGCTGGGCTTGCCGCCCCAATGCGACCTACCTGGCGCTGAGCAGCACCTCTCGCTTCATCAATAGCCGCATCCTCCAAGGCGCCGTGGTAATCGCCGAAGGCGAGCAGATGCGGCGGTCACGTATATGCGAGAAGGGCTGGGGATCGGGCAGCGCTCGAACACGGCGCCATTCATTTGACCGTAATGGTGATCTTCTTTGAAATAACAGGTGGGTTGAATAGGTAGTGTTTGGCGTCGCCCAGCACCAGCTGGAGTGTATGCTTGCCCGGCGGCAATTCAATACGTGCCTCAGTCTGGCCGGCGCCGAAATGAAGATGAGTCTTGTCTTGTGGGATTGGCTCGCTCGGGTCGAGGGGTTCATTCACGTCGATCAGCAGATGGTGGTGACCGCTGTTTGCAGCATTGCTGCCCGCCTGGGTGACACCCATGTTGCGGAGACCAAACCGGCACCAGAACGCACCTTTGACAGTCGCACCATCAGGAGGCCAGATAATATAGAGAAAAGCGTCGGCGGGTGCGGGTGTTCCTTGAGAGTACGCGGCAACCGGCAGCGCGGTCAACACGGCGGCTAGCAAGACTGCACGCGTGTTTTCCCTACCTCCCCTCCTTCTAAAGTGAGTGCGCAACGCGGAAACCGTGCGTCGGATAGCGCACGCCGGTATCGTAGTGATCACGGTTAGAGGGTCGAACATAGCTCGAATCGTTTTTCCAAGATCCAGAGCGGATAACGTGCGAAGAGCAGTCACTATCTACCCACGGCGAACCATCCAAAGGTGCACCCTGATAATTCTTGTGCCAACAATCGGCCACCCATTGATGGATATTACCGCCCATATCGTAGAGGCCGAAGGGGTTCGGCCTGAAACTCCCGACCTTCAGCGGTTGTGAGGCGTCGTAGGGTTCATTGCATCCTTTACAATTTGCCGTATCCGCCTGCAGCTGGTCGCCCCACCAAAATTTGGTGTTAGTGCGCGCACGCGCTGCGTATTCCCATTCGGCCTCGCTCGGAAGCCGAAACGCTTTTTTCGTAACCTTAGAGAGCCAATCCAAAAATTCCTGCGCATCATTCCAGCTTACATTGGCGACCGGGGCGTCATCCTTGCCCGTCGGGACATAAGTACAGCTCTTTGCGGCTACGCACGCGTTCCACTCACGAGTGGTGATTGGAAATTTGCTGATCGCAAAGGGCCTGATCGTGACACGATGGATCGGCTTTTCAGAAAGATCGTCGTCACTCCCCATGGCGAATGTGCCCCCTGGAACTGACACCATTTCGGGTATCAGCTTTGGCGCTATCGGGGCTACCGCTGGCGTTCGCGATGAGCTTTCTTTAGGTACCTCTGCGGGCACCCGCGCCGGAGCAGGTACCGTGGACGGCGTGTCGGCAATCGCTGCTGGTGATCGGTTTATTTGCTGCGTCTCTGAAGGCGCCGGTGCTTGATTAGCAACGTACTTTTTTAGGAGCAAGAAGTACCCGCCGCCGAGGATAGCAATCGCGCACACGATCAAAGCAGCAACCATCGCCACAGGCCAACGCTTCTTTCTTGCCTCGTTAAGGGCAGCAGGGTCAGGCAGCACGCGATAGACACTAACCGGGTCGGTGATGTTCTTGACCTGCCGATCGCCCAGCGATTGATAGGCGCATACCAATTTATTCTTGATCTGTTCGTAGACGCCTCCTGAGATATAGAGATCACCTGGAGTCGCAATCCCCTCAAGACGCGCTGCAACGTTGACGCCCTCGCCATAAACGTCTGAGGTTTCAACGATTACGTCGCCAAGATGGACACCAATACGATACAGAATCCACTGCTCTCGTGGCAGCGACGTGTTACGCCCCATCATGCTTTGTTGAATGACGATGGCGCAGCGGACGGCCTCGACAGGGCTGTCGAACATCACCAAAAAGCCGTCACCCGTATACTTGATGAGCTTGCCGTGGTGCTCTGCGATGGTCGGCTCGATGAGTTCGCGCCGTTGCCGCATCACGCGCGCGTACGTCCCTTCCTCATCGATTTCCATTAGACGGCTATATCCTGAGATATCAGCTGCTAGGATCGCCGCAAGGCGTCGCACGGGTGGCTCGGGCGGAGCGGAACCATCTTTGCCGCCGCGTATTGGATGAATTTGGCCGCGCGTTCGGTCAGAGTCGCTCATTGGCAAATCTCAAGAACCCACCTGCCGCAGCGATCTACGTCCCTGAACCATAGAATGCGTCCGCTCGGGCCGTAATGACAAGTGGCAAATCGCGACCAAGGAGGGCGTTCTTACTCTGTGCCGAGGCCCCCTTCGGCGACGCTTGGCGATGTGATGCGTCAAGCGCCATTCGAAATGGTCTCTGCGCGATGGTGCGAAGCAACATCTTAGTACGGGCGCCGTCTGCGCAAAGAGAGCGAAACCCGGTGTAGCGTCGGCGCGTGCGCGTCATCGGCATTTTTGGTAAACTTGCCATAATGCAGGCCGCGAACAAGGGCGCCGCCGCAACCAGGAGAACTGACACTATGCTTTTTTTAGCTCTCAGTCGGCCCCAGCTTCTCGTCATCTTGACAATCGGTGGCCTCGGCATCGCGCTGGCAGGGAGCGCTGCCCCGCCCAACGCCTCTGTCTATATCATCAGCCCGAAGGATGGCGATACCGTCACCAATCCTTTTAAGGTGCAGTTTGGTCTCTCCGGCATGGGGGTTGCGCCGGCCGGTGTCGACAAGCCGAACACCGGTCACCACCATCTGCTGATCGACGCAAATGAACCCCTCGACCCGAACGAGCCAATCCCACAAGATAAGGCTCATCTTCATTTCGGCGCTGGTCAAACTGAGGGGGTTATTGAATTGCCACCGGGCGAGCATACACTCCAGCTGGTGTTGGGGGACTGGTCGCATCTTCCGTTCCATCCGCCCATCATGTCAGCCGTCATTCACGTCACCGTGAAATGACCAGTCGCCGAATGTCGGTCGGTTAAATCAGGTGATAGCGGCCAACGACGCTCAGGCTGTCGTTCAGAACTTCAAGTGAGCTGCGGTTTCTAATTGTAGATCTGGTGGCTGCTGCTAATCGGGCGAAATAGCTTCCGTCCGGCTTCCAAACGCCATCCGGCATGGTCGGAAGGAGTGGACATGGTGGCTTGATTGGATGACACTTATACTTACTAACGGGCTAGCCGGGCATTTAGATCGCTGACGAAGCAGCCCGGACTTGAACGGTGCCGACAATGGATGTTTGAAAGTGATTCAGATTATCAGGTTTACGACTCTAATAATCCTCGGTCTGGCAACCCCAGCGATGGCGGCCGCTACCGTCCCTGAGGAATATCAAGGAGTTTGGGCAGCAGCCCAAGATTGCAAGCAGAATTTTCAAAACATCCTGGCGCATGTAGTAAACCGAGAACATGCCACCTGCCGCGTAATCCAGGTCATAAGTTCCGGTCAATCAGGACGGCACACGGACACCGTCTACCTCAATTGCGGGGGCTCGCGAAGCCGTGAAATCTGGCACGACGAAAATATCGACGGCACGGATTTCCTTGTCACAATGCAATTTGAACGTGGGGGGGAAGTGGTCGGATCGTCGATTGCCATATATAAACGGTGCCCCGAAATACCGCTTAGCGACATTCCGCTTAGCGACATTCCTGGGACGGACACGCGGAGGCAGTAAGGCCAAGCCGGCGAATTACAACTTCACTAACAACTCTGCGCAATTCCTCGAACACGTGGATCAGCGTCAGAGTTTTCGGGCCGGTGCCCGCCAGCAGCGCTTCGAACGATTTAGTCCATCGGCCGAGCCGGTACGCTTCGATGTCCGCGAAGTCCTGACCGTCCACCCCCGGTGCGCCCTTGTTGGAGCGGCACTGAGCGTAGGCATGGCCCAAGATGTCCTCACGGCTGAGCGAACCGCTTGCAGCTGCTGATGTAGAGCCTCTGCGTGCCGGCGCCGAGCTTGCGCGCGGTCATGTCCTCGATCATGCGCTGGCGAAGCGGGCTGACAACGTCGATGCTCATGGGAAACTCCTGTCCAAGATGAGGTTGACGAACACGACTTCGCCGCCTGCACGCGCGACCTCGCCGACGTGCACTTCCCCAAGGCCACGCGCATCCGCGTCGTCCTCGATAATCTGTCCACTCACTCCGCCGGCGGCCTCGACTTCGCTGACCTCGTGGCGCAAGGTCCACGTTCGCGCCTTCTCCGTCCTTACCTCCTCTTCTCGTGGAGAACGGCCTAGCTCCCGCATAATGGCGTTGCGGACATCAGGCGCGAGCCACGGCAATTTCAGCAGCGCCTCATAGAAGCGCTTTTGCGTGGCTTCGTCATCGACGTAGCCCATCAGCACGGGGCGCTCCGGACTCCCGATCACGTCGCCGCCTGCGTCTCCCGTTCCAGGCTGTGTGCAAAGGGGCTCTATGCGTGCCATTGTTAGTGCGACTTCGATTTCGCGATCATGGAGCACCGATCTGAGCAAATCGGCTCTCTGACCACCCAGACGCTCCCCCAGGGCGTCTGCTGGCATTTATTTGGACGCGCAGCACCCCTCGGCTTAGGGGGCCAAGGCCTCCAGCATTGGCAGTACTAGTTCCACCCACAATCCCAATCCGTCGACTAGCGCGACTGGAATGGAAAATCGGAGCGGAACTGAAATGGGCAGCGATACCTCAACGCATAATCCAGCGGGAAAAAAGGACTGACCGCTTCTCTCTTCGCTCGCGCGGAATCGCTGTCGACGGTGGAAAGGAACTCGCACAGCCCGATCCGACCCGCTGGTCGGTCGCGGCCAGCGGCCCGCAGTTTGCTACGTTCGAGGCCAACGAAAGCCGTTCGCGTTTGGTGGGCTGCGTTGGGCCGCCCATGAGGCAAATGGCTGAAGACCCCACACGTTCACGCCGTTCCCGCGCGCGCACAAGAGAATGGACCTCGATGACGCCGCTCGCGCTGACTGATTAGTTTGCCAAGCCCGCGAACCGCTCCTGCCAATCGACCGCATGGGGTCCGCGATCGCCTGATGCGCAGGCCGAGTATCGGAAGCCAGGGCGCCGTGAGATACAGTACGATGAGCTGTTTCACGACACCTTGAAAGACATCTATTTCGCGGAAAAGAAGATACTTTCGACACTGCCAAAAATGGCGAAAGCTGCCCAAAATGAAGAGCTGAAGGCGGCCTTCGAAAAGCATCACGGCGAGACCGAAGGCCAAGTAGAGCGGCTCGAGCAGGTATTCGGCATCATCGACAAGAAGCCGCAGGGAAAAACCTGCGCCGCGATCGTTGGCATTACCGATGAAGGCGCGGAGATCATGGCGGAATACAAAGGTTCCCCCGCGCTCGATGCCGGGCTGCTTGCGGCGGCTCAGGCGGTGGAACACTACGAGATTTCACGCTACGGGACGCTGAAGGCCTGGGCGGAAGAACTCGGTCTCGATGATGCCGCCGAATTACTCCAGGAAACGCTGGACGAGGAAGAGGCCACCGACGAGGCCCTGACCGAAATTGCTAAGTCGGCGATCAATCAGCAGGCAGAAGCTGCCTGACCGGACACCTCGCAATGCCCCGCCCCGCGGGGCATTTTTTTTCCTGCCTCCCGGGGCGCCGCGATGGACCTGCAAAGAGAACTGCGCCACAAATACCGGATGAAGTCATGGAGCGCCACTGAGCCCGAGCTGTAGCGCCGCCAATGTAGTCTCTACACCCTCGCCGATCGTCAGCCGATTTCCCCTCACCAACCTGATCGATCATCATGGCCGCATTGTTCACGACTTCAACAAGCACGCTCAAGAACGAGAGCCACGCCGGCACCTGTTGAGCCAGGTTCGATGCAGCGGTATGGTGGCTTATCGAAAGTCGTTCGTTGGGAGGTCAGTAAAGCTGGCGCGTTCGATCGGTGGGTCTGTACGGTATGGTGTGAGCAGTACCGGCTCGATCTGGCCGCTCATGATCACTTGGGCATCTGGGGGCAGTGCTTTTTTCCGGCCCATTGGGTATTGTGGTCGAAATGACAAAGCAAATGCAATCCCCCTTCAAGCTTAGCGTCCTTGTCCGAGGACAACGGACTGGAATTACCCTTGAGCATGAATTCTGGGACGCCTTCAGGCTGATCGCCCTTGAGCGCGGATGCTCGCTCTCAGCCCTACTCACAGAAATCAACCGCGTGGGCCCAAGCAAGGCCCGGCAAGCATCGCGTTCTCACGCTTAGCGCAGCTGTGCGTGTGTTTGTGCTGAAGACCGTCATGGCACGGTCGGCCCACCCGATCGATACGCCACATACCAGCCATTTGGGTTTTCGCCCCGTAGAACGACATCGTTCATGTCCGACAGGCCGTGTGCGGCAATGAAGGAAGCTGGTGCGCCGCCTTGGTTGGCGGCGGCGCGCATCTGCTTCTGCAAAGCGTCATTGGCTGATCATCCTTTCGTAGCTTCACGAACGGGAGTGCCTTGATGGCAAGCATGAGCAGGCCCCGAATCCCTTCCTCGGTCCACTCGTGCGCAGGCGGCGCAAGGCCACCACGGAAGCCGCGGGGCGTGCTACCTTGGCGTCGGTCACCGGCGGCCGGTTGACAATCCGTCGGCGGCCAAGCCCCGGTGCGCTGCACGCTCCCGCGGACGGCGCGTCGGGGCGCTGTTAAATCACGCTCACGTAGGCTACCTGAAATAAGGCAACCCAAAACCGTCGCGCATGGCAGCCGGCGCGGCTCGCGTTCCTTTGGGAAGAATGAAACTGGAAGGCTTCGTGCGCGCCGCTGCGCTGGAAATGCCGCGAGGCCTCCGCATCAATGCCGTCAGTCCTCCGTGGGTCAAGGAGACGATGATCAAGTTCGGCATGGACCCAAGTCCGGGCCAAGCAGCGGCAGACGTGGCGAAAGCGTATTTTGCGGCGGTGCAGGGGAAGCAGCAAGGGCAGGTCCCTCGACCCGCGTCTGGTACAGGCTTAGTCTCAAGTTTTCCGAGCAACGGACATTCCTACTTAGGCTATGTGATCAAGGGTTTGTGAACTGAACGTCGCAGCGATGGTTGGACGGACGCGTGCGGCTGGTGTTCCATAACGCGCCAGCAGTAGGTGGCAAAAACAGGGAGTGCTACATGTCGCATCCGAGAAAACTATCACTCGTTCTCGTGGTAGCAGCAGCTACTGTTGCCGCTACACTCAGCGCATTTGCGGAGGACACGCCCGCCCGAGTGCGCGGTACGCTTCAAAAAATGGACGGCAACAACCTGACAATTGCGACGAAGAGCGGCAAGGAAGCCAACGTTCCGCTCAAGGACGGCGCACCCGTCATCGCGGTCACCAAGGGCGCGATGTCGGACATAAAGAGCAATACGTTCGTCGGCATCACCGCCATGCCGCAACCGGACGGGACTCAAAAGGCGGTTGAAGTTCACGTTTTGAAGAGTCTCTCCGTGGGACCGGTGAAGGACACTATCCGTGGGACTTGATGCCAAATAGCACCATGACCAATGGAGCCGTCGCTCAGCAGGTGCAGAAAGTCGAGGGGAACACGCTGCAGGTCAAATACAAGGATGACAGCGAGCCGAGGCGCTTCGGAAGGCCGTGACAGCCGCTTCTGTCCAACCTATTCAAGCCCAGCGCCGCCGCCAAATCCCCATAGTGCACGCCGTACCACTCAATCAAAATGCTGCTTGACAGTAATCACGGTATCTACCGCGAAACAGACCGATGACCGCTGTTGTGCAACGGTCACCATGCGAAGGTGTGATCGTCGTCACAGTGTGTGCAGAGGATGGTCTATCGCGCCAGATACTTAGATATGGATAACAATATACACAGGTGGATCGGCGCGCCCATGAGCTTCTCGCTTGCCCTTCTGAGCAAACCTTTCGATCCCGCAATCGGTCGCATGGCTAGTGCTGAGCCCTTACCGCATTCTGTGGAACGTTTTGTACCGCCGTCGCCGCCCAAGGCTTAACCCAAGGCGCAGCCCCACGTTCGAGTTCGGCCGGGATGTGTGAGGTTACTTCGGAATACAGATCACGTTTAATGGCGATAGCCATGACGATACCTCGTCCGTCTCGTTGTGGTTAGAGGTGGTGTTGCGTGACAGCGCTTCGCCACCTTGCTTTATCTTATCAGATATCCTGTGCAGCACTCACTAAAATCGTTAAGTTTTGGGCGCATCATTGGCGGGACCTTGTGCCTGGTTCCCCCTCAAAAATCATCTTTGCTCAGGGCGCAGAGGTGCCTCGCAAAGTTTTTGTGGGAACGATGGATACATACCAGGATACTTATCAAGAAGAAGGCGTTTGCAAATTTGTGGGAAAGATAGAATTCGTGATCAATCGCTGGCGCTGAGTGCTCCTTTGCCAAAACGTAACAACTCAGTGATCAGAGGAACAAATACAGGCTCCAGGACATTTACACGTAATGATGTCATGGAGGTGGCTATGCGCACTTATATCCTTGCGATAGCTACTGCGGCGCTCTTTGCCATTCCCACCGCAGCGTTTTCAGAGAGCGGCCACCACCGCTACTACAATCGCTATGAAGGCCTCTACGATCGCTACGAAAGCGGACGGTGCAGAGAATCGCGAGCAACTTGCACGCACAAAGAAAAACTAGGTGAGGAAGTAACGGGTAATTGCCGCAGATTTCGTGAACTTTGCGACTAGTTGAGGCCCCAAAATCGGCCCGCTTGATCGGCGCGATCGGCCTTCGCAAATTGTGTGATAAATCGGATGGGTAATATCGATCGTTTTCGGCCCGCCGGGCTATCGCGTCAAATGACCGAGGATTGCCGCGACAGCTACAGTCACGATTACGATCCTTAGAGCAGATGCGAGGCGGCGATTTGGTTCGAGTTCGTTGACCATCACATATAACGCCGCTGCGACCACGCAGATGATAAAATTGTAAAGGCTGAGAATAAGCAGGCTACCGCTCCACGCTGAAACGGCAGGAGGCCGGGACTGGCATCGGGGCATGTCTGCCTCGACGCCATATCCCAGGCGAAGGATCAGCGCCTGAGGTGTCCCGGTCTCCCATTGAAACCAAAACCTATGCCGCCAGACTCGTTCCTGACTGCGACTGAAAGCCCTTCGGGCGCGGGGGTCTAACCTGATTCCAGTCCTCCTCGGCCTCGCGCCTTACCGCCGGCGCGTTCGGGTTCTTTACCTTCAGCCAGCAGTCGGCGCGGCTCGAGCCTAGCCGAGCCAAAGTTAGTGAGCGATGTGCTCGTGTGGGACTAAGCCGCGTAGACCGCGCTGGCGGAGTTGGTGCGCCGCTTTGGTGCGCGCTTCCGCCTCGTCCGCCGCACGGACAACCCGAGCCAACACCTCGCAGAACTCATAGGCAACGTTCCAGCGTCGCTGGCCAACTTTTGACGGCGGCTGAACTGAAGGCCAAACGGCTTTGATTTGGGGCGTCATTGCGTAATCCTCCTTGCGTCCGTGCCTTCCGCACAGATAACGCCCTTGTCGGGATTGTTGATCCATTGGAACCAGAGCTTTGTTGCCCCGACGGGGCGCAGGAAGCAGCCGAATTGGCTCCAATCCTCTGGGAACCTAAGGGATGAATCTCAAGGGGAACAGGTCCGCTGTGCCGATATATATTACGCGACCTCGCTCACTCTCGATTGGCAGCGGCTAGTCTGCGCAAGGAACTTATCCACCTACTGGACCCCAGGATCGCCAAGTCAGCACGCCGGCCGAAGTCAAGAAGCTCGTGGCCAAGATAATCTTGCCCCCGGAGCTGCAGGACCCGGTAGACGGAGAACAAGTCTGGTCTGACCGTGCCGCCGTC
Organism: uncultured Alphaproteobacteria bacterium; assembly: GCA_963755595.1. Lineage (GTDB taxonomy): Bacteria > Pseudomonadota > Alphaproteobacteria > Reyranellales > Reyranellaceae > Reyranella. The sequence continues at coordinate 16,965 of CAVWKP010000019.1, forward strand.
TATCAGGCGGTCGCGATCTTGTTTCCGTGGGCCACACGCGAGCTGCTGATGCGAACCTTCCAAGAAGGCAAATTGACGATAGAGGATATTGCGACCATGCTCGATTTGCCGTCCCGGTATGTGCGGCTGGTTATGAGCGATCTGTGGAAAGAACAATACGAAGCAGTGCGCTCTTACCCGCGGGGCGCTGTCTAGCAGTTTGGCCGCGGGAAGGCGCACCGGCGGGCTTCCTCGTGGCCGGCCCACTTGCCGAGCGTTGAAACAATTTGATAGGCTGGGCGCCGAAGTTGCTGCAAAGCAGCTTGGTGTGAAATTTCAAGCTAAGAGACCGAAGAGCGCTCCCGAACGCCAGTGAGCCGATGCAGCTCCGGTTCTTCGCTGCGCATGGCCTGGAAAGGGTTGCGCAAATGAAGACAACCACAGTGATCACCGTATCGTTGAGCCTTTTTCTAGCGCTCGCGACTCCAGCGAGTGCGCGAAAGTCGGATACTCGGCCCTATAGCCATTTTGCGACCAAAAGTTGCGTAACAAGCAGCTGTTTCAGTCGGCATCCGAGCGGTAGCTATCGCTTCCCATATCATTACGGTCACAGGCAGTAACCTTTTTGCTTTTATCCCGCTACGCGCGGCCATGATGAGTGTGCTGGCCGAGACGATCCGCGACGTTGAATCGCGCGCGATCATGCTTCGGTTGGCCGCCGACTACGACAAGCTGGCCGATCGGGGCATTTGGCTTGCCGATAGTGAAGACCGAAGAAGAAGCGGGTGAGGCTCGCCGGCCGGCGCCGGCCGTGACTCGCCTCCAAGCAATAAGGCTAAGCCTTCTGCCGAGCCCGCCCATGCGTCCGCGCCGAATGTGCCCGCGCCGGGATCGCGAGCCACGGACGCTCTCTACGGGCGTCGACCTCGATGTCCCACCTGGTCGACCCTGATGTGATGGTCGACATCGACGTGGTCACACCTCACAGCCAATGGCTGCGAGCTGCCGGATCATCACCTCGCGCAGGGGCAGCGCGAGTTTGGCAAGCTTGAGCTGGGTTGTGGCCGCGAACGAGCCCCGTAGGAAGGCCGCCCATGCGTTATTCTGAGGCCGGCCGTACCTCAGCCCGCGGCGGGTTGTGGTGCGCCACGCCAAGCCGAGATCGGAGAGCTTGGGCAGGCTTACGGTAGCGTTCTGCTCCATCACCGCCTCCGCGCTCGCCATCCTCCGACCTTCGCGGACCTCGACGTGGCGCGAGGCGCCGCACGCCGAGCAGGTCATCGAGCGCGGCAGGGTCTCCGCGCTCACGATGCCGATATGGCCGCACGGGCATGTGACGCGGATCAGCATGGAGTGGCACCAAAAAATAGCCCCGGCAGGAGCCGGGGCTGAAGGTGTGGAGACGGCGTGGGGGAAACCAACCTCGCCGCGCCACATCCTTAGCACGCCGCCGGCGTGGGTCTAGCAGCCTCGCGTCAGGCCGCGATCTTCGACAGCGCGCGGGCAAGCGTGCGGTGAAAGACGCGTGACCATTCCGGAGGCGTCTGTCCCCGGAAGCCGCGGACGCGGCGAACGCAAGCAAATTGGTGGTACCGGCCGTCGGCTTCATGCTTCGCGACGTATTCGACGAGCGCCACAACGCCGGCCATTGTCGTCGGCGTGGTCGTGGCGAGAAGATATTCTTGATCGAGCACGAGATCGTCGGCGCGCGCGATCTTTTCTTCATCGTGCTGCTCCGCGACGCGCGCGAACTTTTGACGGGCCGCTCGATCACAGCAAAAATTGGATCGGGCGCGTGCTTTGTTTTTGTCCGCTTCATGACCGCACCTCCTCTGCAAGGCCGGCGAGCGATATCGTCGTCGGGGCGTCACGCCACGAACCGCTTAGGCGGGTTTAGTTGCTCAAGGCCAATGGAGAAGCTGAGTTCACTTTCTGGTTGATGCGGAAATGCGTAACGAAAGGTGTTATTGTGATCACGCAATATTTTCACTGTGGGCATCCCTCCGCTTTTGAACCACAGAACGGCCATGTCGCCGTCCTTTGGTAGTCGCGGTTCAACAATGACAACCTGTCCGTCACAAACCTGCGGATAGGCAGTCGCCCGTGACCTTTAGCGCGAAGCAGCCTTTTGGTGCGCCAGGAGGCAGGCAGCAAATGCCATGCTTGGTTTCTTCGCATAAACTTCGAACTGTCGCGCGATGACCTTCTCCGCCGCTCGCGCGCGGCAACTCGTTGTGGATTTCGACATAGCATCATCTCCCTTGCTCGGTGTGATGCACCGCAAAGCAAAGGCGCAATGCCGCTCAGGTTTGTGGTAGGAATTGGATCGGGCATGACGCGCCGGCCTTGGGTGCGTTGTGCCGCCGGGAACCCGGAAAGATACCCGCACGTTTGCTTATTGGTCATCGCGGACGTTGCAAGTGTGATGGCCGGCCCCGGCGCGTTATCGTCAGTCCGTGATCTGGCGCGTCGGGGCGCCCTACCTAGACCCGTGTGCTATCATCGGCGTGGCCGTCGAGGTTGGATGCCTGCGCCGGGAACGCGCGTCGGCGGCCTTCCTACGGAGTTCGCGCTCGCCGTCGCCTTCTCCATCGCTCGCCGAGATTTGAATTTCTTACGGCCCTTTTACCGCCACAAAAATAAACCCCGGCCAGTCCAAGCTGCCGGGGTTTCACAGGTGTTGCCTCAACTGTGGGCTCTTGTGATCCGGGCGGCGTCGGTGTGTCGGGGGACGGGGGATGCCGCCCGGATTGGGCCGTTGTTTTTATACCTATATTACGCCCCTCCGAGCACCATGTGATCGCCATCACACATTGTCGGGTTTGTGGCCTCGACGGCCGTCAGCGCTCCGGCGTAGGATGGCCCCGCGCGGGTTACCGCGCCGGCGGGGCCTCGGCGCCGCAGAGCCATTCGAGGACGGCGGCACGGCTCGCCATGCGCCGCGCGTCCTTTACCTCGACGTGCCGAGAGGCGCCGCATTGCCAGCACCGCAACTCGCGCGGCAAGGTCTGCGCGTCAGCGAGCCCGACATGGCCGCAAGGGCATGTGATTCGTAGCATCATGTGGGGTGTTCTCCGTCGGAGGCGGAGAGAGCGCCATCGTCCAGCGCTGGTCAACCCGGGCGTGGCCGCCTAGTCAGCGTTCACTGTCTTCACGATGCTGTCGGCGAGCGTCCATAAACAAGTTTTCGCTTCACGCTGGCGGATGCAAACGTAATCGCTTTCTCTTTTGAGGACGCTCACGAAAGTTCTTTCTTTGAGCAAAATGCAGCCATGATCGATGAGATATGTCATGCCTGCAATTGCCGCCAAAAGATTTGGTGGTGAAGCAAGTGTTCTGGCCTTTTGAAAATCTTCAAGATTCAAGCACGCAGCGATGTCTCGTGTAGTCACGGCGGATTCTTCTGCTTCATGCACTTGGGCATAAGCGAAGATGCCTATAACGGCGATCGAGAACAACAAGACGGCCGCCGCGAGGGCTATTATCGCGTCCCTGGATTTAGTGTTCATGGGGTTGGTCTATGACCATAGTGCAGTCTTCCGCGGGTACACCTTATCCCGAGCCGATGAACGGAAAAAAGCCCCGGACACCGCCGGGGCAGTTTGTCTTGCCATCACGCGGGTTCGGGGAGCCGATCCTAGCACGCCGCAGGCGCGGGTCTAGGCGTCAGCTACGCCGCGTCGCCGCCCGACAGCTGGTGCGCCTTTCTCCAGGTATCGAACAGCTTATGGGCGCCAAAGCGCACCTCATCTGCCAGCTGTTGGAGTGCGTCTTGCTCCTCCCCGGGTTGACGGCCATCTTGTGCATCCCGGAAATTGCCATCGCGAGAGCAGTTGCGAGATCTGCCACTTCCCTAAGGTCGCACTCCATCCCGAACAACAAATCTCTCGATTGCTTATCCGCGAAATGACCGGCAGTGCTTGTCTCGGTCATGACTGCACTCCGCCCATCGCGAGCAGATCGTCGACGATCAAATCGGCCAAGTCGCGACCCACGACATCCGCGTCGATCTCGCCGAACCGTGCCTTGGTGATCAGACCACGCGAGGTGCGCGCCGGATATTCGCAAAGCGCGTCGATCGCGACGTCCAGTCGGTCGTTCACGTCGATCTCGCGCTGTCGCCACTCGGCCGACTTCTGCTCGGCCTGCGGCACGTCGAGCACGTGGCCGAGCGCTTCGTAGCAGGCCAGCACTTCCGCGCCGAGCTGCTGCAGCGCTGCGTCTTCGGTCTCGGCAAGCGCCGAGACGGTGACGGCGGCGGCGATCGGCATGGTGATGGCGCCGGCCAGGACGGCGCGGCCACTCGATGTGGATTTCGACATGCTTCGTCTCCTTGCGTTGGATGAAACGCCGGAGGCGGTAGGTATCCAGCCAAGCAAAAGCGCGTTCGCGGTAGGCTCGTCAGTGGCGAGGATGTAGAGTCTACACTGGCGGCTCGACAGCTGCGGCTGAGGCCGGCCTGGGCCTGGCTCCGTAGGCGCGATCGGCCGGCTGCCGGTGCTGCGGGCGCGGGCTACCTGACCGTCCTGGGCGAGACCGGCAAGCCAAGCACGAAGATGGCCTACCAATGCGCTACCGCTGGTGGAGCAAGAGCCGGCGAGTGCGCGCGCGGCGGCGGCATGTGGTTGACCACTGTCAGCCATAGGCGGTGTGTGATGAAGAAGATTTACCTATCTCCCGGAGCGCTCCAGCTCCCCATGATGTCTAGTTCGTAACCAAACTGGCGCAAAGTATAGGCCGTGTCACTCATTCCCGCCCGGTCGTCGCACCGAAAAACGGGAAGATGAACATCTTGTGTTGGATGGTGCATCTTTAGCTGCCGCTACTATGGTCGCAATCGTAGGCGCCCCGAGCTCCGGAAGTACGAGGTCCGATTGGAAATGCGCAACCGGGGAGTAAGGGTTGATTGTGCCTTGTGCTTCCAGATACGACGTGGCCTTAACCGTATCCTGCAGCGGCTTGAGCGCTTGCCAAGTTCCGACTAAGCCGTTCCCGCGGCCAGGGTCGCCAAAATACATGAGCATCATCAGGAATTTCGGTCCCTCCTCGGATGGCAATACCGCGCCGCCGAAGAACATGTCATCCGGCGCCTCCTCCGTAAACTTGACGAAAGCTTCCAGTAGCTCGGAAATCCGCCCCGCCGAATACGTCAAGTTTCCCGCTAGAACTTCGCTGACCGGATGGACTCGGTACTCGAGCGCCGTGACGACGCCGAAATTTCCGCCTCCTCCCCGAATTGCCCAAAAAAGATCGGGATTCGATTTTTCGCTAGCTTCAACTTGCTTCCCATCCACCGTCACAAGTCGTGCCGAGATCAGGTTGTCGCTCGCCGTCCCATACTTCGGCTGCAGAAACCCTTCTCCGCCTCCCAGCGTGAGGCCAGCAATCCCTACCGTAGGACAACCACCCATGGTCGTGGCCAAGCCGAAACGCTGCGTTGCCTGGTCCATGTCCCGTACCAGCGCACCCGCCTGCGCCCGCGCCGCGCGCTTGCCTGCGTCGACTTCGACGCGGTTCATTCCGGAGAGATCGATCACCACGCCACCATCGCACACGCTGAAATCCGGCTCGGTCATGGCCTCCTCCGCGTACCGCCAGTGGCAAATTCTGGTTCTGGGCGAATTCGAGCGCTCGCGCGACGTCCCTTCCATTCTTCGCGATACGCGACCACCGCCAACATAGTAATTCCACTTCTCCTCGGTCTCGCGCGAGCCGCCGGCCTCGGTGGTCTTGACGCTCTGGCTTCTATGTCGCGGCCTATGATGTCAAGCGCCTCCTTATGCTAACCGTTGGATCCCCACGGGGCTCGCGCTTCTCTCCGTGGTCGGCGCTTGGCCGCCACATGATGGGATCAGAGAGGCGAGGCGGATCAATCTGTCGAGCGTGCTCAGCGGCTTTCTATCAAGCTTAGCCGGCGACACCCAAAGCGGCGATCTCGCCTCGTCCACCGTCCCCGCGAGTGCAGCGTGATGTTCTCGACGATGCCGAGCACCGGCACGGCGACCTTGCGGAACATGCTGAGCCCCTTGCGGGCATCGACCAGGGCGATGTCCTGCGGCGTCGAGACGATTACCGCGCCCGCCAGCGCCACGCGCTGGGCGAGCGTCAGCTGCGCATCGCCGGTGCCGGGCGGCATGTCGACCACCAGCACGTCGAGTTCGCCCCACTGCACGTCGCGCAGCATCTGCTCCAGTGCGCTCGACACCATCGGGCCGCGCCAGATCATCGGCGTGTCTTCGTTGACGATGTAGCCGATCGACATGGTGCGCAGCCCGTACTTCTCGATCGGCTTGAGCTGGTTGCCGTCGACCGATTCGGGCTTTTCCTTCACCCCCAGCATGCGCGGCATCGAGGGACCGTAGATGTCGGCATCCAGCAGCCCGGTGCTGACCCCGTTGGCCGCCAGCCCCAGCGCCAGGTTCACCGCCGTCGTCGACTTGCCGACGCCGCCTTTGCCGGAGGCGACAGCGATGATGTGCTTCACGCCTGGCACGTCGATGCGCCCGCCGCCGCCGGTGGTCTTGGCTCCGGGCCCGCCCGCGGGCCGTTCGCCGTGGCGGTGGCCGTGACCGCCGGGCGCCGCTGGCGGAGGCTTCGGTGCTGCGCGCTCGGCCGTCATGACGGCGGTGGCCGACAGCACACCCGGCATGGCGCGCACCGCCTGCTCGCAGGCCTGGCGCAACGGTTCCAGCGCGGCACCCCTTGCCGGGTCGACCTCGAGGGTCACGGCAACGTGACCGCCACGGGTGGCAATGCCGCTCACCATGCCCAAAGCCACGACATTGCGCCCGCTGGCGGGGTCGATCACCGTCTCAAGAACGCCGCGCACGGCCGATTCGCTGATTTCCGCCATGTTCGCTCGCTCCCGCCCGCCCGCGGCCCGGGCAATATTCTGTCGCCGCTTGATTGCTGGTATGGCTGCCGTCACATATATGCAGCCCGGCGTGAAAGCAAAGTCCCGCGGCGGCGCTCGAGGTGATAGATGGCGTGGAACAACAATGGTGGCGGTCCCTGGGGCGGCGGCGGGAACAACAGCGGCGGTGGCGGGCCGTGGGGCGGCGGCGGTGGCAATCGCGGCGGCGGCCCGTTCGGATCGCGCCGGCCTCCTGACATGGAAGACGTCATCCGCAAGGGCCAGGAGCGGCTGCGCAATCTCATTCCCGGCGGCTTCGGCTCGTTCAAGGGCATCCTGCTGATCGCGCTGGCGGCGATCGTGATCTGGATGCTGACCGGCTTCTTCCGCGTCCAGCCCAACCAGCAGGCCATCCAGCTGATCTTCGGCAAACCCTATGGCGGCCCGGTCAATTCAGGCCTGCACTACAACCTGCCGACTCCGATCGGCACCGTGATCGTGGTCAACGTGCAGGACCAGAGGCGCACGGTGATCGGCTCACGCACCGGCACCGACCGTGGCTACAGCCGCGGTGCCCACGCCACCTCGAGCGAGAACCTGATGCTGACCGGCGACGAGAATATCGTCGACATCGAGTTCACGGTGCTGTGGCAGATCAGGGACGTCTTCAAGTGGGTGTTCGGCGTGCGCAACGGCGAGGACAACGTGCGTTCGGCGGCCGAGGCCGCCATGCGCGAGATCATCGGCAAGTCGAACCTGCAATACGCCCAGACCGAAGGACGCACCAAGATCGAGCAAGACACCAAAGACCTGCTGCAACGCATCCTCGACGAATACGGCGCGGGCGTCCTCATCGGCCAGGTCCAGCTGCAGCGGGTCGACCCGCCGCAGGAGGTGATCGGCGCTTTCCGCGACGTGCAGGCGGCCCGCGCCGACAAGGAAAAGAACATCAACGAGGCCAACACCTACCGTAACCAGGTGCTGCCGCGGGCCAAGGGCGAAGCCGCCTCGATCATCCAGCGCGCCGAGGGCTACAAGGCCACGACCGTGGCCCGCGCCAAGGGCGACGTCCAGCGCTTCGACCAGGTCTACGAGCAATACAACAAGGCCAAGGACATCACGACCGAGCGCCTCTATCTCGAGACCATCGAGGAAGTGCTGCGCAATTCCACCAAGGTCATGGTGGACAAGAACAGTACGGCGAGCGGCGTGCTGCCCTATTTGCCGCTGCCTGACCTGCGCCAGGCGACACCGGCGCCGCTGCCACCACGCCAGGTTCCTCCGGCGCCCAGCCAGGGAGGCACGCGATGAGCAACCGTGCCATCGGCCTACTGGTCCTCGCGGCAGCGGTGATCCTGCTGCTGACCCAGACCTTCTACACCGTCGATCCGAAGACCATCGTGTTGGTCCGCCAGTTCGGCGCCCTGGTCGGCTCGGCCAAGACCGAACCCGGCCTCTACGCGAAGATTCCGCTGGTCCAGGACGTCATCCGCATCGACCGGCGGCTGCTCGACTACGAAGCCGAAGAGTTCGAGATCATCGCCGGCGACCAGAAGCGCCTGGTGGTCGATGCCTATGCCCGCTATCGCATCGTCAATGCCCGCCTGTACGTAGAGCGCGTGCCGGGCGGCGAGGCGAACCTGCGCGGCATCCTCGATCCGTTGATCAATTCGGAGATCCGCGGCGTGTTGAGCGGCGTGCCATTGCATGCCGTGCTGACCGAGCAGCGGGCCGGCCTGATGAACGACATCACCAAGCGGGTCAACGGCAAGACCACGGACCTCGGCGTCGAGGTGGTCGATGTGCGCATCAAGCGGGCCGACCTGCCGCAGGCCAACTCCCAGTCGGTCTATAACCGCATGAAGACCGACCGCGAACGCGAGGCCGGCCAGCTGCGCGCCGAGGGCGACGAGGAGAACCAGCGCATCAAGGCCACGGCCGACCGCGAGGTCGCGGTGATCAAGGCCGATGCCGGGCTGAAGGCCCAGACCACCATGGGCGAGGCCGACGGCAAGTCGACCAAGATCTATGCCGACGCCTTCAGCCGCGACAAGGACTTCTACGGCTTCTGGCGGCGCATGGAGGCCTACAAGCAGGCCTTCTCGGCCGGCGGCACGATGATCCTGGCGCCCGACAACGACTTCTTCCGTTTCTTCAACGAACCGCCGGGTGCCAGCTCCGGCAAGAAGTAGCTGTGGCAGCGCTGCAACGCCGGTGGTCTTTTTGGGCCATTTCTTCAAAAGGCTGAAATATCCAGCCAACATGACGGCCTCTTTATTTGCGCCACAATCGGCCGCCATGTAGACAGGAAGGTGAACGCGCGGCGCCGGCCCGTCCCGACTTTATGGCCTTGAGCGCCGTTGGAGGTCGGACGTGATTCTCTCGGGTTTTTCAGTGTTTTCGAGGCGGGCCACGGCTACAGCCGGTGCCGCCCTGGCGTTGGCGCTTGTCCAGCCGGTAATCATTGCACCGGCTGAGGCGCGCGACGCGCCGACCAGCTTCGCCGACCTGGTCGAAGTGCTGATGCCGACCGTGGTCAACATCACCACCACCCAGAACGTGCCCCAGCAGGGCCCGCGCCTGCGCGACCTGCCGCAGCTGCCGCCGGGCTCGCCGTTCGAGGAGCTGTTCAAGGAGTTCTTCGACCGCAAGGGCGGCGAGGAGCAGAAGCGCCGCGGCACCTCGCTCGGCTCGGGCTTCATCGTCGATCCCGACGGCTACATCATCACCAACAACCACGTCATCCAGGGGGCGGAGGACATCACCGTCATCCTGCGCGACGACACCCAGCTCAAGGCCAAGCTGATCGGCTCGGACAGCCGGGTCGACATTGCCGTGCTGAAGGTCGAGCCGCCCAACAAGAAGCCGCTGCCCGCCGTCAAGTTCGGCGATTCCGACAAGGCCCGCGTCGGCGACTGGGTGATCGCCATCGGCAATCCCTTTGGCCTCGGCCATTCGGTGACCGCCGGGATCATCTCGGCCCGCGGCCGGGCGCTCTCCGACGCGCTCGACGACTACCTCCAGACCGACGCCGCCATCAACAAGGGCAACTCGGGCGGTCCGCTGTTCAATGCCGACGGCGAGGTGATCGGCGTCAATACCGCGATCTATTCGCCGACCGGCACCAATGCCGGCCTTGCCTTCTCGATTCCGTCCAACCTGGTCAAGCAGGCCGCCGACCAGCTGCGCGAGTTCGGCCGCATTCGCCGCGGCTGGGTCGGCGTGAGCTACCAGAGCGTGACCGACGACATCGCCGACAGCTTCGGGCTCGATCGCGCCCGCGGCGTGCTGGTGGCCAACGTCGTGGCCGACGGTCCGGCCGCCAAGGCCGGCATCAAGCGCAACGATATCATCCTCTCCTTCTCGGGGCAGGAGGTTCCCGACTTGCGCCGCTTCCCGCGCATCGTCGCCAATGCCCGGGTCGGCAGTACGGTCGATGTCACGGTGTGGCGCGGCGGCAAGGAGCAGTCGCTGAAGCTGCGCATCGGCGAGCAGGAGGAGCCCGAGAAGCAGAACGCCTCGGTCCAGGGCGGGCCGGCCAAGAAGCAGCCCGAGCCCGACCAGGCGGTCACCTCGACCATCGAGCAACTGGGGCTGACGCTGCAGAAGGTGAGCGACCAGCTGCGCGAGAAGTACGGCCTCAGCGACAACGTCAAGGGCGTGGTCGTCACCAAGGTGGTGCCCAACAGCCCGGCGGCCGAGAAGCAGCTGCAGGCGGGCGACGTCATCCTCGAGGTCGACCAGAAGCCCGTCACGACGCCGCAGGAGGTGACCGAGATTGTGGCCAAGCTGCAGGCCCAGAAGAAACGCTCGGTCTTGCTGTTTGTCGAACGTCAGGGCGACCCGCGCTTCGCGGCGCTCCGGCTCACCAAGTAGCTAGCCGACCTTTACGACCAGCTTCCCGAAATTCTCGCCCTTGAGCAGGCCCATGAAGGCCTGCGGGGCTTTGGCGAGGCCATCGACGATGGTCTCGCGGCTCTTGAGCTTGCCTGCCTTCAGGAGCCCGCCGACCTCGGTCACGAACTCGCCCATCAGGTTGACGTGGTCCGAAACGATGAAGCCCTGGAGGGTAAGCCGGCGCTGCACGATGGTGAACATCTTGGTGGGGCCGGCCATCGGCTGCTTGTCCTGGTACTCCGAGATCGCGCCGCAGAAGGCGACACGGCCGAAATTGTTCAGCCGCTCGAACACGGCATGGAAGATCTTGCCGCCGACATTCTCGAAGTCCGAATCGATGCCTTGGGGGCAGAGCTTGTCGAGCACCGCGCCATGGTCGCGCTCGGTGCGATGATTGAAGCAGGCGTCGTAGCCCGCCTCGCGCACCGCCCAGAGGCATTTCTCCTCGTCGCCCGCGCAGCCCACCACGCGCGCGCCGGCAAGCTTGGCGAGCTGGCCCGCCACCTGGCCGACCGCGCCGGTCGCCGCTGAGACGAACGCCGTCTCGCCGGCTTTGGGCTTGCAGATGTGCCGGATGCCGTACCAGGCAGTAAAGGACGGCATGCCGAGCACGCCGAGATAGGCCGACAGCGGCACGCCGCCCGCCGCGATCTTGCGCAGGCCCTTGCCGTCATGGACGGTGTGCGTCGCCCAATTCAGCATTCCGAGCACGAGATCGTCCTTGGCGAAGTGCGGATTGCGCGTCTCCACCACCTCGCCGACCGAACCGCCAGTCAATGGCTTGCCCACCTCGAAGGGCGGCGTGTAGGAGCGCAGCTCGGTCATGCGCGGGCGCATGTAGGGGTCGAGCGACAGGAAGCGCTGGCGGACCAGGACCTGGCCGTCCGCCAGAGCGGGCAGCGTCACCTTCTCCTCGCGGAAGCAGTCGGGCGTGACGTCGCCGGCCGGGCGCTTGGCGAGCACGATTTGAATGGCATCGGTCATGGCGCCCTCCTCATGGGTTGGGCCTCTCTACGAATTCGCTGCGACGGTAGCCCTGCAGGTAGAGCAGCGCCGTGAGATCGCCGTGGTCGATGCGCGCGGGCACCTGGGCTGCGACCGCAGGCTTGGCATGGAAGGCGACGCCCAGCCCCGCTTCCTTCAGCATCGGCACGTCATTGGCACCGTCGCCGACTGTGACGGCATCGGTCGTGGCAAGGCCACGCGACGAGCAGAGGTGGCGCAAGGTCGCAAGCTTGGCCTCCTTGCCCAGGATGGGTAGCGCGACGGTGCCGGCGAGCGCCTTGCCGTCATGCACGAGCACGTTGGCGGAGTCGAAGTCGAAGCCCAACCGACCCGCCACCATCTTGGTGAAGTAGGTGAAGCCGCCCGAGACCAGCGCGCAATAGGCGCCATGCTGCTTCATGGTGGCGATCAGCGTGGCGCCACCCGGCATGTAGCGAATGCGTTTGGCGGCCTCGTCGAGCTTGGTGACCGGCAGGCCCTTGAGCAGCTCGACGCGCTCGTTGAGGGCACCGGCGAAGTCGATCTCGCCGTTCATGGCGCGGGCGGTGATGGCGGCGATCTTGTCGCGCAGGCCGAGGAAGTCGGCGAGCTCGTCGAGCATCTCGTTCTCGATCACCGTCGATTCCATGTCGGCGACCAGCAGCTTCTTGCGCCGGCCCTCGCTCGTGACGAACACGGCATCGATGCCGGTCATGCCGAGGCTGCTAAGCGCCGGGCCCTCGAACGGGACGTCGCAGGCGATGTCGGGTGCCAGCCAATCGGGCGTGCCCACCTTGGCGCCGCCGGCCTTCAGGATCTCGACGGCGGCCTGCACAGTGCCGCTGTCGAGCGTCGGCCGGCTGAGGTTGGAGAGCAGGACGAGGGTATTCTTCACCCTCAGGCTCTAGCGCGGCTTCCGTTCAAATGGAACCGCTTGCGGTTCCATTTGAACGGAAACGCGTTGTTCCGGACGCCATACTCACAGGGCATATTCCGTCCGGCTGATTACAGCCGGACGGAATATGCTTCAGCAAACTGGCCGCCGCATGGCCAAGCCGGACGTCATCGTCGTCACCGGACCGACTGCCTCGGGCAAGTCGGCGCTGGCGCTCGCGCTCGCCGAAGCGCGCGGCGGCACGGTGATCAATGCCGATGCCATGCAGACTTATGATGCCTTCCCGATCCTGACCGCGCAGCCCACGGCCGAGGAGCGGGTGAGGGCGCCGCACCGGCTCTATGGCGTGCTGCCGCTCAGCGAGACCTTGTCGGCGGCGCGCTGGCGGACGCTCGCAGAGACGGAGATCGCGCAATGCCGCAACGAGGGCCGGCTGCCCATCCTCTGCGGCGGTTCCGGCCTCTACCTGCGTGCGCTGATGCAAGGGTTTTCCGCCATTCCCGCAGTGCCCGCCGAGCTGCGAGACGAGGCCAACAGAGACTGGCAGACGATGGGTGCCGACGCCTTCCGTGCGCGCCTCGCCGAACGCGATCCGGCGATCGTCGCCAGGCTCAAGCCTGGCGATCGCCAGCGCCATGTGCGCGCCTGGGAAGTCCTGCTCGCCAGCGGTCGGCCGCTGAGCGTCTGGCAGTCCGCCGAAGGCAAGCCCGCGCCCTGGACCTTCGCCACTCTCCTGCTTGCTCCCGACCGCGCCTGGCTGCGCGAGCGCATCGAGACGCGCTTCGACGCCATGCTGAAAATGGGCGTGCTGGCCGAAGCCCGCGCTGTGTTCGAGCGCAAGCCTGACCCCAAGTGGCCGGGACTGAAGGCGCATGGCGCGCCCGAGCTGTTTCGCCATTTCCGCGGCGAACTCGAGCTGGAAGAGGCCCGCCGCATTGCCATCGACCACACCAGGCAATATGCCAAGCGCCAGATGACGTGGTTCCGTCATCAGATGACACCAGATCTGGTAGAGGACCCGGCTTCAAACCAAGCTCTGGGGCGGACTGAGAAATTTTTGGACAAAATTGGGGTCTGAAACTTTACGTTTCGTGCTGATTTCGGTTGACCGCTCCACAAGGGCGCCTTTATGTTCCGCGCCGCCGCAAACCCCGAGTTTGCGGCACATTTGTCTGACCGCACCTTTGTCGGCTCAGATGAGGCAGTTGTCACAGAGGAGACCCGTGTCATGAAGCCCGAGGAGCCCGCCACGACTGGCGCCGATCTGTTGGTGAAAGCCCTGATCGACGAGGAAGTCGAGGTCGTCTTCGGCTATCCGGGCGGTGCGGTTCTTCCGATCTACGACTCGCTCTTCAAGCAGAACCAGCTGCGCCACATCTTGGTGCGTCACGAGCAGGCCGCGGTGCACGCCGCCGAAGGCTACGCGCGCTCGACCGGCAAGGTCGGCGTCGTGCTGGTGACCTCGGGTCCCGGCGCCACCAACGCCGTGACCGGCCTCACCGACGCCCTTATGGATTCGGTGCCGATCGTTTGCCTCACCGGCCAGGTGCCGACCCACCTGATCGGCAACGACGCCTTCCAGGAGGCCGACACCACGGGCATCACGCGGCCCTGCACCAAGCACAATTACCTGGTGAAGTCGGTCGACGCGCTGGCGCGCACCGTCCACGAGGCCTTCTACGTGGCGCGCTCGGGCCGTCCCGGGCCGGTGGTGATCGACCTGCCCAAGGACGTGCTGATGAACAAGCACGACTATGTGGCGCCCAAGATGCCGGTGCAGCACAAGAGCTACCGCCCGCAGGTCAAGCCAGACTCGAAGAAGATCGAGCAGGCGATCGAGCTGATCGCGCACGCCAAGCGGCCGGTCTTCTATACCGGCGGCGGCGTGGTCAATTCCGGTCCCAAGGCGTCGAAGCTGCTCGCCCAGTTCGTGCGCATGACGGGCTATCCCATCACCAATACGCTGATGGGGCTCGGCACCTTCCCGGCGTCGGACAAGCAGTTCCTCGGCATGCTGGGCATGCACGGCACCTACGAAGCCAACCTCGCGATGTACAATTGCGATGTGATGATCAACATCGGCGCGCGCTTCGACGATCGCATCACCGGCAAGGTCGCCGAGTTCTCGCCCAGGTCGAAGAAGATCCATGTCGACATCGATTCGAGCTCGATCAACAAGAACGTGCGCGTCGACCTGCCGATCGTGGGCGATGCCGGGCTCGCGCTCGAGGAGATGATCAAGGTCTGGAAGGCCAAGCAGCCCAAGACCGACCTCAAGGCGCTGAAGGCGTGGTGGGCGCAGATCGACGAGTGGCGTGGCCGCAACTGCCTTGCCTACAAGCAGGACAAGGAGACGATCAAGCCACAATACGCGCTCGAGCGGCTGTATCACTTCATCAAGGGCCGCGACCACTACATCACCACCGAGGTCGGCCAGCACCAGATGTGGGCGGCGCAGTTCCTGAAGTTCGAGCAGCCTAACCACTGGATGACCTCCGGTGGCCTCGGCACCATGGGCTACGGCCTGCCGGCGGCGATGGGCGTGCAGATCGCCCATCCCGACGCCCTGGTGATCGACGTGGCGGGCGAAGCCTCGATCATGATGAACATCCAGGAGCTCTCGACGGTGGCGCAATACCGGCTGCCGGTGAAGGTCTTCATCCTCAACAACCAGTACATGGGCATGGTGCGCCAGTGGCAGGAGCTGCTGCATGGCGGCCGCTATTCCGAGAGCTACATGGAATCGCTGCCCGATTTCGTGAAGCTGGCCGAGGCGTTCGGCGCGGTCGGGCTGCGCTGCCACGAGCCCGCCAAGCTCGACGACACGATCCAGGAGATGATCAAGGTCAAGAAGCCCGTCATCGTCGACGTGATGGTCGACAAGGCCGAGAACTGCTTCCCGATGATCCCGTCGGGCGCGGCGCATTGCGACATGCTGCTGGGCCCCAACGACCGCGCGCAGAAGCCGGTGTCGGAAGAAGGCATGGTGCTGGTGTGAGCCCGACCGACGCGGCGTCGAGCCATACCATCGCGGTCCTGGTCGACAACGAGCCCGGCATCCTGGCCCGCGTGGTCGGCCTGTTCACCGGTCGAGGCTACAACATCGAGAGCCTCACCGTGGCCGAGACCGATGCCAAGGAGAAGCTGTCGCGCATCACCATCGTGACCAACGGCACGCCGATGATCGTCGAGCAGATCAAGGCGCAGCTCGACCGCCTGGTGCCGGTGCATCGCGTGCACGATCTCACCGTCGAGGGGCCGCATATCGAGCGCGAGCTCGCGCTTGTGAAGGTCAAAGGCACTGGCGAGAAGCGGGTCGAGGCGCTGCGCCTGGCCGACGTCTTTCGCGCCAAGGTGATCGATGCCAAGACCAATTTTTTCGTCTTCGAGGTCACCGGCACGTCCGACAAGGTAAAGACGTTCGTCGGCCTGATGAGCGCGCTGGGCCTGGTCGATGTCGGCCGGACCGGCATCGTTGCCATGACCCGCGGCGGCGAGGCGTTCTAGCCGTGGAATATATGGTCGCCCTTCTGGGGCTGGCGCTCGTCCATCTGCTGGCCGTCGCTAGTCCCGGACCTTCGACCGTGCTGGTCATTCAGACCGCGGCCGTCGCCGGCCGGCGCGGCGGGCTGCTCGCCGCCCTTGCGATGATGGTCGGTGCCCTGCTGTGGGCCACGGCGGCGCTGTTCGGCCTGCAGGTGCTGTTCGCACGCTTCGACTGGCTCTATCTCGCTTTCCGCTTCAGTGGCGCGGTCTACCTGATCTATCTCGCGATCATGCTGTGGCGTCACGCCCGCGATCCGCTGCCGGAGATCCCAGCGGGCTCGCCGGCGCATTTGTCAGGCTGGCAGGGCACGCTTTCCGCCTTTGGCCGCGCGCTGCTGTTGCAGCTTTCCAATCCCAAGATCATGGTGTTCTTCGGCAGCATTTTTCTGTCGGTGCTGCCGCCGCACCTGCCGCCCTGGATGGACGGCACGGTGCTCGCCATCGTCGCCTTCAACGAATTCACCTGGTTCGCGCTGCTCGCCCTGCTGTTTTCCGGCGGGCCGGCGCGGGCCTTCTACCGCCGGGCAAAATTCTGGCTGGACCGGTTCATGGGCGGAGCGCTGGCGCTTCTTGGCTTGCGCCTCGCGCTCAGTAGCCGGTAGACAGCGCGCCATTCGAGAGGGAGCAGGAAAATGCGTGTGTATTACGATCGCGACGCCGACGTGAACCTGATCAAGGGCAAGAAGGTCCTGATCGTGGGCTACGGCAGCCAGGGCCATGCCCATGCCATGAATTTGCGCAACTCGGGCGTGAAGGACGTGCGCATCGCGCTGAAGCCCGGCTCGGCCACGATCAAGAAGGCCGAAGGCGCAGGCTTCACGGTGATGAGCCCGGCCGACGGCGCCAAGTGGGCCGACATCATCATGGTGCTGGCGCCCGACGAGCTGCAGTCGGACATCTACAACGCCGACCTCGCCCCCAACATGAAGCCGGGCGCAGCCCTTGCCTTCGCTCACGGGCTGAACGTCCACTTCAACCTGATCACGCCCCGATCCGACATCGACGTGTTCATGATCGCGCCCAAGGGCCCCGGCCATACCGTGCGCTCGGAATACCTGCGGGGCGGCGGCGTGCCCTGCCTGGTGGCGGTGGCGCAGAATTCTTCCGGCAACGCGCTCGAGATCGGCCTCAGCTACTCCTCGGCGATCGGCGGCGGCCGTGCCGGCACCATCGAAACCACCTTCAAGGAAGAATGCGAGACCGACCTGTTCGGCGAGCAGGTGGTGCTGTGCGGTGGCCTGGTCGAGCTGATCAAGGCGGGCTACGAGACGCTGGTCGAGGCGGGCTACGCACCGGAGATGGCCTACTTCGAATGCCTGCACGAGGTGAAGCTGATCGTCGACCTGATCTACGAGGGCGGCATCGCCAACATGAACTACTCGATCTCCAACACCGCCGAGTACGGCGAGTACCGCTCGGGCCCGCGCATCGTCACCGACGAGACCAAGGCCGAGATGAAGCGCGTGCTGGCCGACATCCAGTCCGGCCGCTTCGCGCGCGACTGGATGCTGGAGAACAAGGTCAACCAGGCCTCGTTCAAGGCCATGCGCAAGAAGATGTCGGAGCATCCGATCGAGGAGATCGGCGCCAAGCTGCGCGGCATGATGCCGTGGATCAAGGAAAAGGCGCTGGTCGACAAGTCGCGCAACTAGCGCGACGGCGGGCGGCAGCGCTTGTAATCAAGCGCGGGAGCCCGCACCGCGCAGAACAGACACGGGCGCCGGCTAAAGGATATACCCTCCGCCGGCGGCGTCGAGCATGGCACCGCTGATGAAGGAGGCCTCCTCGGAGAGGAGCCACAGAATCGCTTCGGCGATCTCGTGCGTCTCGCCGACCCGGTGCATGGGGATCGACGCTTCGATGCGGCTGCGGAACGCCTGGTCCTTCAGCCGGTTCTCGGTCATCTCGCTCAGCACCATGCCGGGCCGGATCGAGTTCACCCTGATGCCCTCGGCCGCGACCTCGCGGGCGAAGGCCTTGGTGAAGGCGTCGACCGCTCCCTTGCTGGCGGCATAGGCCGATGAGCCCGGCCGCCCGCCTAAGGTCGCCGCCATCGACGAGACATTGACGATCGCGCCGCCCTTGCCGCCGTGCTTGGTCGACATGCGCTTGGTTGCCTCGCGGCAGCACAGCATGAGGCCCGTGACATTGACGGCGAACAGGGTGGCCAGCACGCCCGAGTCGTAGTCGTCGACCCGGCCGGGGCGGCCGCCTATGCCGGCACTGTTGACCAAGTGGGTGACCGGCCCGAACACGCGCTCGGTTTCCTGAAACAGCCGCACAATGTCGGCCTCGTTGCCGACGTCGCCCGGGAGCGCAATCGCCTCTCCATCCTGGGCGGCAATGTCGGCCGCCACGCCCATCGCCTGGGCATCGCGCGTGCGATAGTTGATCGCCACCTTGTAGCCGCGCTTGGCCGCCCGGCGCGCCGTCTCGGCGCCGATGCCGCTGGCACCGCCGGTGATGAGAAGTGTTCCGGTCATCCTTTGATCGCTCCCCCTGTCAGTCCGCTCACCAGATAGCGCCGCACCACGAAGGAAAAGACCAGCACCGGCAACATGATCATGGTGCCGCCGGCGGCGATGCGGCCCCATTCCCAACCTTCGTAATTCATGAAGTTCACCACCGCCACCGGCGCAGTCATCGCCTCCGTGCGGGTCAGGATCAGCGCGAAGAAGAAATCGTTCCAGGCGAACAGGAAGCAGAGGATCGCGGTCGCCGCGAGGCCCGGCCCGGAAAGCGGCAGGATGATGCGATAGAAGCCCTGCCACAGGGTGGCGCCGTCGATCCAGGCGGCTTCCTCGAGCGAGCGCGGCAGCTGGTCATAGAAGGGCCGCATCATCCAGATCACCAGCGAGAGGTTGAAGGTGAGATAGATGATGATGAGGCCGGTCAGCGTGTCGAGCAGCTCGAGATGGCGATAGACCAGGAAGTAGGGGATGGTGAAGGCGATCGGCGGCGCCATGCGGCTGGCCAGGATCCAGAGCGTCACCGTGGCCCCGCCGCGCGAATTCCAGCGCGACAACGCATAGGCGGCCGGCACGCCGATCACCAGCGACACCGCGGTCGAGGCGATGCCCACGATCAGGCTGTTGGAGAAGGAGTTGCGGAACTCCGACGTCCAAAGCGCGGCGTAGTTGGCGAGCGTCGCGTCGAACAGCAAGCGCGGCGGGAAGCGGAAGATCTCGGCGTTGGTCTTGAACGACATCAGGAGCAGCCACAGGAAGGGCGCGAGCGCCAGCAGCGCCAGCACCACGGCGAGCGCCTGCATCAGCCAGCGGTCGCGCTTAGTCGACACGGACGCCCCAGCCGACAACGCGGACGATCAGCCAGCTCAGCAGGATGGTGGCGCTCAGCAGTGCCACGGTGATGGCGCTGGAGAAGCCGAGATAGGAGAAATTGAAGGCCTGCAGAAACGAATAGTAGTTGGTGACCTCGGTGAGGTTGCCGGGGCCGCCGTCGGTCAGGATGAAGATCAGTGGGAAGGCCTTGATCGAATTCGATCAGGCGGAAGAGTCCGGCAACCAGCAGCACGCCCCGGATGAAGGGCAGCGTCACGTGGCGCGTGAGCTGCCAGGGCGAGGCGCCGTCGACCTTGGCCGCGTCGAGAAGCTCCTGGGGCAGCATCTGCAGGGCGGCCAGCACCATCAGCATGGTGAAGGGAGACCATTCCCAGGTGTCGGCGATGATGATCGAGGTCAGCGCCCAGTTGGGATCGGTGATCAGCGCCGGCACGTTCCAGCCCAGCGCCCGGAAGATGCCGTGCATGGGGCTGATGTCGGGCGTGTAGATCACCTTCCAGATGATCGCCACGACGATGGGCGGCAGCACCATCGGGATCAGGAACACCGTGCGCAGGGCTTCCAGGAGGCGCGACTTGATGTTGAGCAGCAGCGCGAGCCCGAGGCCAATCAAAAGCTGCAGCGACACCGTCCAGAAGGAGAGCTTGATCTGCACCCACACGGAATTGCGCAACCGGTCGTCGGCCAGCAGCTGGCGATAGCTCTCCAGGGGCTGCGAGAAATCCCATTGAGTCTCGGGCCGCGTCAGGTTGAGCGGCGTGAAGCTGGTGGCCAGCAGATAGAGGGCCGGCAGGAGCGTGATCAGCGCCAGCACCGCCAGCGACGGTGCCACGCAGAAGACGAAGAAGCGGTGCTGCTGACGCGAAAAGCCCGCGGAACGCTCAGAGATCAACCTTGATCCCGGCCTTCTGCAGATCCTGGATCGCCTCGCCCTGCGCCTGCTTCATCGCGTCGGCTGCGCCCTGCTGCTTGGTGGCGATGCGCTCCATCGCCTTGTTGATCTTGTCGCCGACCTGCGGATAGACCGGCACGGTGCGGTATTTCATGTAGCCCGACTTGCCGCCGAGCTGCAGCACCTCGAGGTATAGCGCCGCGACGTCCTGGCCGTTGAGCGTCAGGACCTGCTTGAATTCGGGACTCCTGACGATCGACAGTCGGCACACGCCGGGATAACCGTGGTTCTTCACAATCTTGGCAATCGTGTCCTTCGCCAGCGCCCACTTGATGAACTCCCAGGCGGCTTCCTTCTTCTTCGAGCCCGCAGGAATGCCGAGTGCATGGCTGTTGGAACCAGGGAAATTGCCGTTGGGTCCTGCGGGCATCAGCCCATAGCGCACCGTCTTCTGCACTGTGCTCTCGGGATCCTTGGCGAGCGGCACCTGCCAGGCAGTATCCTGCGTGCGCATATTCGCGCGGCCCGACATCTGCGACCGCATCGCTTGGTCGTCGGAATAGGACAGGATGCCGTCCGGCCCATATTTCATCAGCAGATTGGCGTACCATTCGGCCGATGCCGCGGCTTGCGGGGTGTTGAGGGTCGGCGTCAGGTTCTCAGGCGGCGCTTTGAACACCGCGCCGCCCATGCCCATCAAATAGGGAATCCAGTTCCAGTGATGCAGCTTGTCGGCGGTGAAGGCAGCGACGCCTTCCTTGCCATGGACCGCGTCGCAGACCTTGATCAACTCGTCGAAGGTCTTGGGCAGGGAAAGACCGGCCTTCTCGATGAGGTCGTAGCGCGACGCCCCTAAGACCATCGCACCAGCCAGCCAGGCAAAGCCGAATGTCTCGCCCTTGGCATTCTGCATCGCCGACTGCGGGCCGCCGATGAAGTCCTCTGGTGCCCATTCGGCCGGCGTGTATTTGGCGTCTTTGGTGAAGCTGTCGAGGTTTGTGAGCCAGCCTGCGCCGATCCAGCGGCCGGAATAGATGAAGGTGACATTGACGACGTCGAGCGCCGAACCCTTGGTCGATAGTTCGAGGTCGGTGCGCTGGTTGTAGACCGGAAAAGCCTGCATGGTGAAGTTCACCTTGATGCCGGTCTGCTGCTCGAATTCCGGGAAGTAGTTCCTGAGGTATTCGAAGTATGTCGTCTGGAAGCACGAGGCGTTGATGGTCGTGCCCGCATAGGGCTTGCCCTGCGCATGGACCGGTGGCGCGGCCAGCGCACCGACGGCGCCAGCCAGGATCGTGCGACGCTTGAGACCGCTCATATGTGCCATGTGCTCCCTCCCAGAAGCGTTTCTTCGAGTATAGTGTCGCGACGCCAAGGGAGGAAATGCAATGAAGGCCGCCATCCTGTTCAAGCCCAACGAGCCGCTGCAAGTTCTCGACTGCGAGCTCGAGCCGCCCAAGGCCAACGAAGTGCGGGTCAAGATGAAGGCCTCGGGCGTATGCCAGAGCGACTGGCACGTCATGAACGGCGACTGGCCGTCACCCATGCCGATCGTGCCCGGCCACGAGGCGGCCGGCGAAATCGCCGAATGCGGCCCCGGCGTCACGACCGTGAAGCCGGGCGACCATGTGATCTTCTCGTTCCGCCCGCATTGCGGGCGCTGCCGCTACTGCACGCAGGGGCGCACGGTGCTGTGCATCGGCCGCGCCTCGGTGCCGCCCGGCGCACTCTACGACGGCACCTTGCGCATCAAGCACAAGGGCCAGGGCATCAACCAGATGGCGCGCATCGGCACCTTCGCCGAAGAGGTCGTGGTGCCGGAGGAGATGGTGGTGCCGATCCGCAAGGACATGCCATGGCCGCAGGCTGCCCTGGTCGGCTGCTGCGTGGCGACCGGCGTCGGTGCGGTGACGCGCCACGCCAAGATCGAGGCAGGCTCGACGGTGCTGGTGATCGGCTGCGGCGGCGTCGGGCTGAATGCCGTCCAGGGTGCGATGCTGTCGGGCGCGCGCCTCATCATCGCGGCCGACATCCTCGACAACAAGCTCGAGATGGCCAAGACCTTCGGCGCCACGCACACCATCAACACCGCCAAGGACAACGACCCGGTGAAGAAGATCAAGGAGATTTCCGGCGGCCTCGGCGTCGACTATTCCTTCGACGCCGTGTCGAACGACAAGACCCAGCCGCTCGCCTTCGATGCACTTGCGCCGGGCGGCCATGCCGTTGCCGTCGGCATCTCGGCCCAGAAGATCAAGGCCGAGTATTCGCCGTTCAACATGGTGTTCAACGAGAAGACGGTGAGCGGCACGTTCTATGGCTCGGTGCGGCCCAACGTCGATTTCCCGATTCTGGTCGAGCACTACATGAACAAGAAGCTCAATATCGACGGGCTGATCAGCCGTACCTACAGGCTCCAGGACATCAACGAAGGCTTCAAGCGCATGATGGCGGGCGAGGTCGCACGCGGCGTCGTGGTGTTCGACTAACCGGGATGAGACGACTGGCTTCGATCTTGGCGCTCTCGTCTGCACTCGCCGTCTCGACCGATGCGGTTGCCCAGGGGCCGTCGCAGCCGAAGCTGGTGTGCGAGCGTGGGCCGGTCGCGACCAAGAGCTTCGGCGGCACGCAATGGCAGATCTACGGCTGCAACGACAATCGCTCGGTCGCCATCGTGACCGCGCCGGGCAGTCCGGCGATCCCGTTCTACTTCCTGCTGGCCTGGGTCAACGGCGTCTACACGGTGAGCGGTGAGGGCACCGGCCCGCGCGATCTGACGGCCAAGGCCTACAACGACATCGTCAAGCTCACCCGCCCGCAGATCGATGCGCTGGTGAACGAGACGCTGAAGCGGAACTAGAGCACATTCCGTTCGGCTGGAATCGAGCTGAACAGACTGTGCCTTTGGTCGAGGCGCCTGGAGCAACGCGTTTGCGATCGGAAGCCGCGCTAGCCAACTGCTGTCTGCGTGCGAGTAGTTGCGGCGGCTATGTGCTTGAATAGCCTTGCTTGGCCCTCCCGGTCGGTCTAAACCGACGCACTTCGATGGCGCGCTCCGGCACGCTGTCGGGCGGGGGAGTTTCCCAATAATTACAGAGACTTAGTGAATGCTGTCGCGCGTCATTGGGCTTTTCTCGGCCGACATGGGGATCGACCTCGGCACGGCCAACACGCTGGTCTATGTCAAGGGTCGGGGCATCGTGCTGAACGAGCCGTCGGTCGTGGCCCTCACCACTCAGAGCGGCAAGCGACAGGTTCTCGCCGTCGGCGAAGAAGCCAAGATGATGCTGGGCCGCACGCCGGGCAACATCCAGGCGATCCGTCCGCTGCGCGACGGCGTCATCGCCGACTTCGAAGTCGCCGAGGCGATGATCAAGCACTTCATCAACAAGGTGCACAATCGGCGGTCCTTCGCCCATCCGCAGATCGTGGTTTGCGTGCCGTCCGGCTCGACGGCGGTCGAGCGCCGCGCCATCCAGGAATTCGGCCGAGAGCGCCGGCGCCCGCAAGGTCTGGCTGATCGAGGAGCCGATGGCGGCCGCGATCGGTGCCGGCCTGCCGGTCACTGAGCCCACCGGGTCGATGGTGGTCGACATCGGCGGCGGCACGACGGAGGTGGCCGTGCTGTCGCTGGGCGGCATCGTCTATCCGCGCTCGGTTCGCGTTGGCGGCGACAAGATGGACGAGGCGATCATCGCCTATATCCGGCGCAACCATAACCTGCTGGTCGGCGAAAGCTCGGCCGAGCGCATCAAGAAGACCATCGCATCGGCCTGCGCGCCTGACGACGGCGAGGGCCGGACGATGGAGATCAAGGGCCGCGACCTGATGAACGGCGTGCCGAAGGAGCTGGTGATCACCGAGCGGCAGATCGCCGAGAGCCTGCAGGAGCCGGTCTCGGCCATCGTCGAGGCCGTCAAGGTAGCGCTCGAGAACACCGCGCCGGAACTCGCCGCCGATATCGTCGACAAGGGCATCGTGCTCACGGGCGGCGGTGCGCTCCTGTCGAACATGGACACCGTGCTGCGGCAGGCCACCGGCCTGCCGGTCTCGGTCGCCGAGGAGCCCCTGTTGTGCGTGGCCCTGGGAACGGGCCATGCGGTGGAAAACATCAACCGTCTGCGCGGCGTTCTGTCGTCGATGTACTAAAACCGCCGCGCCCTCCGCCCACTTGGAGTAGAATGGGCCGGCCATGGCAATCCGCGACGATTTCGAGATTGTAGCCAGCCAGGTCAGGGTGGCCCTGCAGCGCTTTGCGCTGGTCGTGCTGGTGGTCGCCGCCTTTGGCGCCATGCTGATCGGCAAGGCCGACACCGTGCTGGTCGAGAATGCCCGCGTGCTGGCCCTCGATCTCGCGAGCCCCGCGCTCGAGGCCATCGCCCGGCCTGTGGCCGTCGCCAACCGCGCCATTGCCGACCTCAAGGAATTCGCTTCGCTGCGCGAAGAGAATGCCCGCCTGCGCGAGCAGAATGCCCGGCTGCTGGCCTGGCAGACGGCGGCGCGGCGGCTCGAGAACGAAAACGACCGCCTGCGCGAGCTGTCGCAGTTCCGCGAGGGACCGGAGGCATCCTTCATCACCGCCCGCATCGTCGGCGACAGCGTCAGCGCCTATGTGCGCGGCGCATTGCTCAATGTCGGACGCAAGGTCGGCGTGGCTTCGGGCCAGGCCGTGGTGACGGGTGAGGGCCTTGCCGGCCGGGTTGCCGAGGTCGGCGACAACAGCGCGCGCGTTCTCTTCGTCACCGACGTCAATTCGCGCCTGCCGGTGCTGGTCGAGCGCACGCGCGAGCGCGCTATTCTGGCCGGCGACAACTCCGCCCTGATGCGGCTCACGCTGATGCAGACCGTGCAGGGCGTGCAGCGCGGCGATCGCATCGTGACGTCGGGCCATGGCGGCAGCTTCCCGGTCGGCATTCCGGTCGGCGAGGTGGTGCAGGCGGGCGACGGCACCAGCGTGCGCGTCCGCCCGTTCGCCGACTTCTCGCGCCTCGAATTCGTGCGCGTCGTCGATTACGGCGTGACCGGCCTGGTGGGACCTGCCTCGCCGTCGGCACAGACACCGCCCTCCGCGCAGCGGAGCCGCTGAGATGAGCCTGTCGCCATGAGAGCAGACGGGCTGCTCGCCACGCTCGACCGCTGGGGCCGGCTGATCCTGCCCAGCACCTTGCTGCTGTTCTTCGTGCTGCTCACGTTGGCGCCCCTGCGCGCACCCTATCTCTCCGACGCCTTGCCGCTCTTGCCCGCGCTGGTCGTCTTCCAGTTCAGCCTGGCCACGCCCGAGCGCCTGCCGGGGCCGTTGCTGCTGGCGATGGGGATCCTGCTCGACCTGCTGCTGGGCGGGCCTGGCGCGCCGGTCGGTGTGAGTGCGCTGGGCTTCGTGCTGATCCGTGCCGCCGTGGTCGCCAACCGGCGCTATCTGGTGGGCGTGCCGTTCCTGTTCCAGTGGATGGGCTTTTGCCTGCTGACGCTGGGCTATGTCTTCATCGTCTGGATCTTCACCGCGATCTGGACTTGGGCCAGCATCGATCCGGGGCCGGCGGTCAGCCAGTACATCGTGGTAGTCGTCATTTATCCGGTGCTCGCGCCGTTGCTCGCCCGCGTGCGTCCGCGCGATCCCCTGAACGTGCCCGAGGAATCGCGCGGCACGGCCCAGCCGGGGGAGACGACCACATGATGCGTTACCGCAAGGGCGACGGCGAACGCTCGGGCCTGTTCACCCGCCGCGCCTTGCTGCTCGGTGGCGCGCAGGCGGTGCTGTTGTCGGCTCTGGCCGGTCGCCTCTACCAGCTGCAGATCCTCGACACCCAGCGCTTCGCCACGCTGGCCGAGGAGAACCGCATCAATCTCCGCCTGCTGCCGCCGCCGCGCGGGCTGATCTTCGACCGCACCGGCCAGCCGCTCGCCGTCAACCGCAACAACTTCCGTGCCATGGTGACGTCGGATCGCGGCCGCGGCGCCGAGATCGTGGTCGAGCGCCTCGACCAGATCCTCAATATCGGCGAAGCCGAGCGCAACCGCCTGCTGCGCGAGCTGCGCCGCAATCGCAACGCCCAGCCCGTGGTGGTGCGCGAGAATCTCGGCTGGGAGGAAGTGGCGCGGATCGAGTTCAACGCCCCCGACCTGCCGGGCGTGTTCATCGATCTTGGCCAGACGCGCGACTATCCCGAGGGCGAGCTGATGAGCCACATCATCGGCTATGCCGGCCGCGTCTCGGACGAGGACCTCGCCGGCCGCGACGATCCTCTGCTGCAGCTCGCCACCATCCGCTTCGGCAAGAAGGGCGTGGAGCGTTCGCTGGAGGACGACCTGCGCGGCCGCGCCGGCGCTGTCCAGGTCGAGGTCAATGCCGTTGGCCGCGTCGTGCGCGAGCTCGACCGCACCGAAGGCCAGCCCGGATCGAATGCGCTCCTCACCATCGATCTCGATCTGCAGCGCTTTGCCGCCGAGCGGCTGAAGGACCATCAATCGGGTTCGGTGGTGGTGATCGACGTCATCACCGGCGACGTCATCGTCATGGCCTCCACGCCGGGCTTCGATCCCAACGTCTTCGCCCGCGGCATCACCCAGGGTGAATGGCGGGAGATGCTGGAGAGCCCCGAGCGGCCGCTCAACAACAAGGCGATCAACGGCGTCTATCCTCCGGGCTCGACCTACAAGGTGGTGACGGCGCTGGCAGCGCTGGAATCCAAGGCGATCGATCCCTGGACCGTGCTGCCCTGTTCCGGCTTTTTGACCCTGGGCGACATCCGGTTCCATTGCTGGCTGAAGGGCGGCCATGGCGGGCTTGCCGTCGTGCAGGCGATCGCCCAGTCGTGCGATTGCTTCTTCTATGAGGCGGCGAGGCGCGCCGGCATCGACCGCATCGCCGAGACGGGGGCCAAGCTCGGCTTCGGCAAGCAGAGCGAGCTGGGGCTGCCCGGCAAATCGGCCGGCATCCAGCCGTCGCGGGCATGGAAGCAGGAGAAATACAACAAGCCCTGGCAGCAGGGCGACACGTTCAATCTCGGCATCGGCCAGGGCTACATGAACTGCACGCCCCTGCAGCTCGCCATCATGACGGCGCGCATCGCCAACGGCGGCCACGAGGTGCAGCCCAATCTTCTGCTCGCCAAGGCGACACCGCGCGAGGAGCTGACCCCGCCGCCGCCGCGCGAGCAGACCGTGGCGCCCAGCCTGCACATCAGCCCGCAGAACATGGCCTTGGTGCGTGAAGGCATGATCCAGGTGGTAGCCGCCGGTACCGCGAGCAACCTGCGCGTCGACGGCCAGGGCAAACCGCTGCCACCCGAGCTGATGTTCGCCGGCAAGACCGGCACCGCCCAGGTCAAGCGCATCACCGAGCGCGAGCGCGACATGGGCATCACCCAGGCGTCGCTGCCCTGGCACCTGCGCCACCACGCGCTGTTCGTCTGTTGGGGGCCGGTGGCCAACGCGCGCTATGCCTGCGCCGTCATCATCGAGCACGGCATGGCGGGCGGCGCCACCGCCGGCCCGATCGGCCGCGACGTGCTGGTCGAGACCATGAAGCGCGATCCCTCGCGCCACGTCGATCGCTTCAAGAAGATGGCCTCGCGGTGACCATGGCCTCGCTCGCCATGGGCACGCCGGCGGCGCCGAGCTTCGGCGAGAAGCTGTGGCGCATCAACTGGGGCCTCATCCTGGTGCTGACGGCGATTGCGGGCATCGGCACGGTGGCGCTTTATTCGGCGGCCGGCGGCCGGTTCGACCCGTGGGCGGCGCGCCACGCCATTCGCTTCGGCGCTGCCGTCGCGGTCCTGCTGGCGACGGCGCTGATGCCGCCCAAGGTCTGGCTGTGGCTCGCCTGGCCGATCTACGTGATCTCGCTCTTGCTGCTGGTCGCCGTCGACGTCGCCGGCAAGACCGGCATGGGCGCGCAGCGCTGGCTGGTGGTGGGACCGATGCAGATCCAGCCGTCGGAGATCACCAAGGTCGCGGTGATCCTGGTGCTGGCCCGCTACTATCAGGGCCTGACCCGCGAGCAGGCGGCGCGCTTCCTCTACACCCTGCCGCCGCTCGCCGTGATCCTGCTGCCGGTCGGGCTGGTCATGGTACAGCCCGATCTCGGGACCGCCATGATGGTGCTGCTGGGCGGCGCGGCGCTGTTGTTCGTGGCGGGCGTGCGGCTCTGGATGTTCCTCGCCGCCGCGATGGCAGCCGTCGGCTGCCTGCCGCTCGCCTGGTCGTTCATGCACGACTATCAGCGCAAGCGCGTGCTGACCTTCCTCGATCCCGACCGCGACCCGCTGGGCGCCGGCTACCATATCACCCAGTCCAAGATCGCCATCGGCTCGGGCGGCCTGTTCGGCAAGGGGTTCCTGCAGGGCACGCAATCGTCGCTCAACTTCCTGCCCGAGAAGCAGACCGACTTCATCTTCACGACCTTCGTCGAGGAGTGGGGCATGGTGGGCGCGCTGGTGCTGCTCGCCCTGTTCACGCTGATCCTGGTCTGGGGCTTCTCGATCGCGCTCAGGAGCCAGCACCATTTCGGCCGGCTGGTGGCGCTCGGCGTCACCGCCATGATGTTCCTCTACGTCTTCATCAACACCGCCATGGTGATGGGGCTGCTGCCGGTGGTCGGCGTGCCTCTGCCACTGGTCAGCAACGGCGGCACCGCCATGGTCTCGGTGATGTTCGCCTGCGGCCTGCTGATTGGCGTCAACGTCTACCGCGACGCGCAGTTGCCAATCGCGCGGTAACCCGCGCGACAATCGCACGGTAACCCGCGCCGGGAAAAATCCCGATTCTGACCTATCGACAAGGCGGGATCGCCTTGCTAAACCCCGCGCCTCCGAGGATTGGGCGCATAGCTCAGTTGGTAGAGCAGCTGACTCTTAATCAGCGGGTCGCAGGTTCGAGCCCTGCGTGCGCCCACCAATCCCGGACATCAAAGCCCCGCCGCGGCGGGGCTTTTCCTGTTTCATCGTTCCTGGCGGGCGCCTGCGCCTCCGCTGGTAGCCCAGCAGGTCGAGCACCGGGTCGCATGGCCGAAATTGGACAGGATCAGTGCGCCTGGCCGCGGTGATGCGTCTGGTGATTGAAGAAATGCGCCAATGCCGGCGCAAGGGCCTGCTCGAACTCCTCGGGCGTGGAGACGCGGCGGTAGCGGATCGTGCCCGCGAGCTGCTGTTCGCTGAGGCCGTCGACATAGGCGATGATGCGCCTGTCCTCCGCTTCGCGCGGCGGCGCGCAGATCGGCGAGGCGCTCATGCTGGATCGCATCCAGCTTGGTGGGCGAGGGGCCCTGGCCGGTGAAGCGGTGCATCCATACCCAGTCGGCCGTGAGCAGGTGGTTCAGCGTGCCGTGCATGGACTTGAAGAACGCCCCGCGATCGGCGCGATAGTCGGCATCGGATAGCTTGGCCGCCGCGTCATAGAGGCGGCGGTTGGCCCAGGCGTTGTAGCGGGCGAAGGTCGCGTAATGGGCTTTCATGCCCGCCATCTTGGCCGCGCGTTTGCCGACTTCAAGATTGATTGATCCGGTCAATCCTTTCAGAAGCCGAAGGCTGCACGCACGTTGCCGCCTAGAAGGCCGGCGCGCGCCGGCGCCGGCACGGCATCGACCATCTCCTCCAGTGCCTGCAGGTAGTCGCCGGTGTGGTCGGGATGCGGATAGTCGGACGCCCAGAAGAAGCGGTCGGCGCCATAGGTCGCCATCATGGCCGGCAGCGTGCGCTCGTCGGGATCGCCCGAGACCCAGACCTGGCGGCGGAAATAGTCGCTGGGCCTGAGTTTCAGCGGCGCGCGGTTGCCGAGATGGGTCGCCGTCGACACGCCGTCGAGCCGGTCGAGCCAGTAGCCGATCCAGCCCGCGCCGCATTCCAGCAACACCAGTCGAAGCTTGGGGAAGCGGTCGAAGGTGCGCGAAATCGAAGAAGGTGGTGAAGGCCTGGCGCACGCCTTCGCCCGCCGTCACCGAGGCGAGCAGCGACAGGCGATGGCCGTTCTCGAAGCGCGGCGAGCGCAACTCGAACGGCTCGAAGGCGGGATGGATGGCGATCGGCACGTCGAGCTCGACCGCCTTGGCATAGACCGGATCGTGCACCGGATCGCCATGCGCCTTGTGGCTCCAGGTGAAGGGCACGACGAAGGCCCCGCGGCAGCCATCCTTGACCGCGCGCTCGAGCTCCGCCGCGGCCGCTTCGGGATCGCCGAGCGACAGATGGGCGATCGGGATCAGCCGGCCTTTCGAGCTGCGGCAGAAGTCGGCGACCCAGCGATTGTAGGCGCGGCAATAGGCCTGGCTCAGCTCGACGTCGCTGAGCTCGGACTCCCACAGGATGCCGAGCGTCGGATAGAGCACCGCGGCCTCGAGCCCCTCGGCGTCTAAAAGCTTCAGCCGCTCGCCCGCGTCGCAGGCGCCGTACGGCATGTTGGCGGCGTAGGTCTTGTCGGGATGCGGCGTGAAGGCCTCGAGGTCCTTCTGGCCCATGCGGCCAAGCGTTGCCGGGTAGCCGCGGCGCGTGCGCTTGCTGGGCTTGCCGCCGATCTCGAGATATTCCAGCCCGTTCTCGTCGCGCTTGATGCACAAGGCGCGGTCCCGGTACTTGGCCTCGATGTAGTGGTGCCACAGCGCGGCATCCTCGAGCAGGTGGCCGTCGGCATCGACGGCGCCGCGATGTTTGAGATGATGAACCGCGCTGGGATCGAATACCGGTCGCATTACCGCTCCTCGCCTTCGATCAGGCCGTAGAGCATGACGCTATGCCAGCGTCCGTCCTTGAGCCAGCGGTCGCGGATCGGGCCGCCCTCCAGGCGAAATCCCAGGCGCTTGGCGAGCGCCGCCGACGGCTTGTTGTCCCTGCGGATCAGGGCCTCGACCTTGTGCACCTTCAGCCTGTCGAACAGATGGCGCAGCAGGGCGCGGCCCGCTTCGGTCATGTAGCCCTTGCCCTGCACCTTGGGCAGGGTCATCCAGCCGACATCGACACGTCGCTCGCGCATATCGCGGCGATGGTAGTTGATCATGCCGACCAGCTTGCCGCTCTTCTTCTCCTCGATCGCCCACAGCGCGTAGTGGAAGGGATGAAAGGAGATGTGCCAAACCAGCATCTTGCGCGTGCTGGCGAGGTCGGGGCTGGGATCGACGCCCCAGTAGCGCAGGTTGTCGACGTCGCCATAGAGTGCGTGCAGTGCCTTGGCATCGCTCTTGCGGAACGGCCGCAGGCGCAATCGCTCGGTTTCGAAGGTGGGCTGCCTGAGTTTGCTTGCCATGCGCTACACTAGAGCGGGTTCCGATCAGGTGGAACCGCACGCGGTTCCATCTGATCGGAAACGCGTTGCCTCGAGACGCCTCGACCAGGGGCATATTCCGTTCGGCTGATTCCAGCCGAACGGAATATGTCTAGGGCTGGAGGCGGTCCATGACCAAGACCATCGGCATCCTGACCAGCGGCGGCGATTGCGCCGGCCTCAACGCCACCATCCGCGCCGTGGCGCTGCGCGCCCATCACGGTTACGGCTGGAAGACGATCGGCATCAGCCACGGCACGCACGGATTGCTGAGCCGTCCGGTCGCCGCCGAACCGCTCGATCCCGCCCGGCTCGATGCGGCGCTGGCACGCCAGGGCGGCACCTTCCTCGGCAGCACCAACCGCGGCGATCCCTTTGCCTTCCCGATGCCGAACGGCACTTTCAAGGACCGCTCGCCCGAGATGCACGAGGGCCTGCGCGAGCTGCATCTCGACGGGCTGATCGGCGTCGGCGGCGACGGCAGCCTCGACATCCTGCGCCGGCTGCTGGCGCCGACCGGGCTCGCCTTCATCGGGATTCCGAAGACCATCGACAACGATGTCGGCCGCACCGAGCGCGCCATCGGCTATTCGACGGCGGTGGCGATCGCCACCGAGGCGCTCGACCGCCTGCAGCCGACCGGCGCAAGTCATGAGCGCATCATGGTGCTGGAGGTGATGGGCCGCGATGCCGGCCACATCGCCATGGCCGCCGGCATTGCCGGTGGCGCCGACATCGTGCTGCTGCCCGAAGTGGGCTGGCGGCTCGCCAATGTCGTGCACCGCATTGCCAGCCTGCGCCATGCCGGTCGCACCTCGGCGCTCGTCGTGGTCGCCGAGTCGGCGGGGCAGTCCGACCAGGAGCCTGACAAGGCCGACGATGCGCCAGCCGATGCCGGCATGGGCCAGTGGCTGGCCCATCGGTTGATGCTGGCCACCGGCGCGGAGGCGCGTGCCACGGTCCTAGGCCATGTCCAGCGCGGCGCCATGCCGACGGCGGAGGACCGCCTGCTGGCGGCGGCGCTCGGCGTGCGCGCGGTCGATCTGCTGGCCGCCGGCAAGGCCGACCGCATGGTCGGCTGGTGGAATCGCACCGTGATCGACGTGCCGCTCGAGAAGGTGGTCGGCCGCTCGCGCACCCTCGATCCCGACGGCGCCCTGATCCGCACCGCCCGCGCGCTGGGCATTTGCCTCGGGGATGCCGCTTGAGGGTGGACTGCACCTCGTAGGACTACGTGTTTCACGTATGGCACTACGTGGTTCACGTGATTTTTCCGACTGCCCGAGACCACAATCGTTTGAAATCAAAGGCCTGACCCTAGGGGGGGTGGGGCGGAAAATGGAAAAAATGGTCTAAAAGCCTTGTGCCATCGGCATCGGACGTTTTCCAACGCGTGGAAAAAAGCGGAAAAGGCGAAAATCACCGGGACTCGGCCAGAACCGTCCGCGCGATCCAGAACACCTCGCCCTCGCTCTGCTCGGTGTCGAGCCAGACGAAGGGCAGGCGGGGATACGCCCGTTCGAGCGCGCGCCGGCCGCGGCCGAGCTCGCAGAGCAGGCTGCCGTTCTTCGTGAGGTGCCGCGGCGCCTCGTCGAGGATGCGCCGCACCAGATCGAGGCCGTCCTTGCCGGCGGCCAGGGCGAGCCGCGGCTCGTGGCGGTACTCGGGCGGCAGCTTCGCCATGCCGCCGGCATCGACATAGGGCGGGTTGCTGATGATCAGGTCGTAGCGCTGCTTGCCGACGGGCCGGAAGAGATCGCCGCGATGAAGGGCGATCCGATCGCCCAGCCGATGCGTCGCCACGTTGCGCCGCGCCAAAGCGAGCGCCCCGGCGGAAAGGTCGACGGCATCGATCCGGGCCTGCGGGAAGGCCAGCGCCGCCAGGATGGCGAGGCAGCCCGAGCCGGTGCAGAGGTCGAGGACACGGCGGATGCGCCGCGGATCGCCGATCGGCAGGGCACCATCCGCCAGCATGTCGCCGATGAAGGAGCGCGGGATCAGCGCGCGGCGGTCGACGTGGAAGCGCACGCCATGCATGTACGCCGCGCCCAGCAGGTAGGGCGCGGGCATGCGCAACGTGATCCGGGCATCGATCAGGGTGGCGAGCCGCGCGCGCTCCAGCTTGGTCGGCTTGAGCGCGAGCCAGGGTTCGATGTTGTGGATCGGCAGCCCGAGCGCTTCCAGCACAAGAAACGCCGCCTCGTCGCGGGCATTGCTGGTGCCGTGGCCATAGGCGAGCCGGGCCGACCGGAAGCGGCGCTCCGCAAGCCGGAAGAAGTCACCCAAGGTGACAAGAGAGGGTCTGTTGGTGGTCGGCATACCGGCCTAGATTAGCCGACATGAATCGCCGCGCCTTTCTTTTTGCGGGCTTGGTCCTGCCGACGCTGGTCGAGGCCGCGGATGCCGCCGCCGATGTCGCGGTGATCTATATCGGCGGCAAGGATTGTCCCTACTGCGCGATGTGGCAGGACCAGTACAAGGCGCAGTGGCTCACTTCGCCGGAGTTCAAGCAGGTCACCTGGATCGAGGTCGACGTCCCCCATCTGCGCGAGGCCTACGAGGAGCGCTACTGGACGGGCGAGCTTAAGGCGGTGCTGGACCAGATCCCGGACAAGAATGGCACGCCGCGTTTCCTGATCGTCTCCAAGGGCAAGATCGTCTTCAACGCGGCCGGCGCCGACCAGTGGGAGCGCGCCATGCGGGCTCTCAAGAACGTGCTGGGGTGAGGTCATGGCGGGCGCTCTCGATGGACTGGTCGTTCTCGACCTGACAACGCACCTGTCGGGCCCGTTCTGCGGCATGCAGCTCGGCGATCTCGGCGCCGACGTGATCAAGATCGAAAGCCCGCAAGGCGATTCCATGCGCGGCGCGCCGCCCTTCATCGAAGGCGAATCGGCGCCCTTCATGCTGTGGAACCGCAACAAGCGCGGGCGTCACGGCTCGACCTCAAGGCCGAAGCCGACCTTGCGGTGTTCTGGGACCTGGTCGAGGGCGCCGACGTGGTGCTGGAGAATTTCCGCCCCGGGGTCATGGACAAGCTCGGCATCGGCTGGACGGCGTTGCATCAGCGCAACCCGCGTCTGGTGCTGGGCTCGATCTCGGGCTTCGGCCAGACCGGGCCCTACGCCAAGCGCGGCGGCTTCGATCTCGTGATCCAGGCCATGTCGGGCCTGATGTCGGTGACCGGCCCGAAGGACGGCCCGCCCTACCGCATCCCGCTCGCCATCTCCGACGTGGGCGCCGGGCTCTATCTCACCATCGGCGTGCTGGCGGCCCTGCAGGCGCGGCAGAAGACGGGGCAGGGACAGTGGGTGGAGACGTCGCTTCTGGAGGCGACGGTCTCGCTCGGCGTCTATGAGGCGGCCAACTATTTCGCCACCGGCGTGCGGCCGGAGAAGCTCGGCCAGGGCCATCGCGGATCGGCGCCGTACCAGGTGTTCCAGACATCGGACGGCTGGCTGACGATCGGCGCGGCGCAGCAGAATTTCTTCGCCAAGCTCTGCGAGATGATCGGCAAGCCCGAGCTCGTCGACGATCCGCGCTTCAAGACCAACGCGCTCCGCGTCAAGCACAACGCCGAGATCGTGGCGATCCTGCAGGAGGCGGTGATCAAGCGTTCGACCGCCGACTGGATGGCGGCGCTGGAGGCCGCCGGCATCCCCGCCGGGCCGGTGCTGCATCACGATGAGGTCTTTGCCGACCCTCAGGTCCTGGCGCGCGGCATGGTGGGCGAGGTCCAGCATGCCAAGGCCGGCAAGCAGAAGACGCTCGGCGTCCCGCTCAAGCTGTCGGCCAACCCGGGCGGCCTCCGCCGCGCTGCGCCAACGCTCGGCCAGCACGATGGCGAGCTCAAGAAACGCAGAACCGAGGGAGAGAAGCGGTGGTCCAAGCCAAAGGAGCGCTTGCGGCGCTCGCGCTGATTCCGGTCGTCTGCCGGGGCGCAGAACACCTACAGCTTCATCGATGCGGAGAAATCCGCGGTTCACTACGGCGTGGCGACGGTCAAGCCCGTCATGAGCTGCGAGGCGGTCTCGTCGTCTGGCGACCGCCGACACCACGATCCTGTCGGCGCGGCTGGTGCCGGCGGCCGACGGCGTGCCCGAGCATTGCCGCGTCACCGGCCTGATCGCGCCCGAAATCCGCTTCGAGGTGAACCTGCCCGCGAGCTGGAACCGGCGCTTCTACATGCACGGCAATGGCGGCTTTGCCGGCGAGACTCCCGAATTCGGCCCGCGGCCCATGGTGCGCGCCAACGCGCTGAAGCAGGGCTTCGTGGCGGCCCAGACCAACACCGGCCACGACGCGACCGCCGAGCCGCTGGCGAGCTTCGCGCTCAACTACGCAAAAGCGTGTCGACTATGCCTTCCGCGCCGTGCACATGACGGTGGGCGAATCCAAGCGTATCGCCGCCGCCTATTACGGCCGGCCGGCCGCCTATTCCTACTGGGACGGTTGCTCGACCGGCGGCCGGCAGGGTCTGATCAGCGCGCAGCGCTTCCCGCAGGATTTC
The DNA here is from genome assembly GCA_963755595.1 of uncultured Alphaproteobacteria bacterium. Lineage (GTDB taxonomy): Bacteria > Pseudomonadota > Alphaproteobacteria > Reyranellales > Reyranellaceae > Reyranella. Next base: position 53,073 of record CAVWKP010000019.1, read on the forward strand.
GACGGCATCGTGGCCGGCGCGCCGGTGCTGAACTTCGTCGACACCGTGACCCAGAGCCTGTGGAACGGGCTGGTGCTGAGCGAGACGCCGGTGTCGCTGGCCAAGCTCAAGCTGGTGGCCGAGGCGACCTACACGCGCTGCGACGCCAAGGACGGACTGAAGGACGGCCTGATCGACGATCCGCGGCGCTGCGATTTCGACCCGGCGCGCGACGTGGCGCAATGCCCGGTGGGCCAGGACGGCGACACCTGCCTCACGCCGGCGCAGAGCGCGGCGGTGAAGAAGATCCACGAGGGCCTCAAGGTCGCCGGCAAGCCGGTGCTGTTCGGCTACCCGATTGGCTCGGAGGTTACCGGGCTCTCCTTCACCGCGGGCGGCAAGATGACCAGCGGCTGGGACGTCTGGCTGGTGCCGCCACCGGGCGGCAAGTCGCTGCAGCACGGCTTCGGCGACAGCTTCGTGCGGTACTTCGCCTCGCCCAAGCCGGATCCGTCGCTCGATTCGACGAAATTCGACTTCGACAAGGACATGGGCAAGTTCGTCGATGCCCGCGCGCTCCTGAACGCCACCGATCCCAACCTTGCCGCCTTCCGCGCGCGGGGCGGCAAGCTTCTGATGTATTTCGGTTGGGCCGACACCGCGCTGTCACCGCAAATGGGCATCGACTACTACGAGAAGGCGGTCGCCAAGAACGGACCGGACACGCCGGAGTTCTTCCGGCTCTTCATGGTGCCCGGCATGTTCCATTGCCGCGGCGGCGTCGGACCGGACCGGCTGGATGCGCTCACGGCGCTGGTCAACTGGGTCGAGAACGGCACGGCGCCGGCGTCGATCACGGCGACCCTGTTGCGCGACGGCAAGGTGGTGCGCAGTCGCCCGCTCTGCCCCTATCCGCAGGTGCCCGCTATTCCGGCTCGGGCAGCCCCGACGATGCTGCCAACTTCGCCTGCAAGGCGCCGGAGTAGCCGATCCTAGCCGCGGTGGTCGCTGTCGCGGTTGCCGTCGTGGCGATTGCCGTCGTTATGGCTGCCTGACGACACGGTGTTGTGCGTCGTGGGCGGCGGGTTGGTCGCCGGCCGCTCGACGTGACGCGGTTCGTCGTGCCGGGCGTCCGCGCGATGGTCGCCATCCCAGCGATGGTCGTTGCGGTCGGCGTACTGCGGTGTCGGGACCGGCACGTAGCGCGTCTGGCTATAGACGACCGGCGCCGAGTAGAAGGCCGGTTGGGAGTAGTAGCCGCTAGAGTAGCCGCCGCCATAGCCGTAGCCGTAGGACGGCGCGGCATAGCCCGCATCCATCGTCTCGACGCAACCCGCCAGGGACGTCACCAGCACTGCCGCGGCGAGCCACTTTGTTGAGCGCATCATGTTGCCCTCCAGGGGAGCCCTTGTTGTCCGGGTCCTTCCCTCTGCAGGGGATACGAAGCGAATTGCGTTCGAGCGGCGTCGCAATTGCGGCAGGAAGAACGCCGCCCCTCACTTATCGTTGAAGGGCGGCGCCTATGTCTCGGATTTCTCCGGTGAGCGACAGAATAATTTGTGCGAACCGGCACGGCATCGCGGTCTTGCGTCTGTCATAGGAGGGCCCGCGCAACACCAAGCATTCAGAGGATAGTTATGACAGTGCACCAGGGCGGGTGCCTTTGCGGAGCGCTGCGGTTCGAGACCGTGGCCGATCCGGTGCAAGTCACGATTTGCCACTGCAGGTTCTGCCAGCGTGCGACTGGCTCGGCCTACATGGTGGAACCGATCTTTCGGCTGCAAGACCTGCGCCTGACGAAGGGTTCCGCCACCACGTACCGGCTTCCCTCGGCGGGAAGCGGCAAGATGGTGCATGTCCATTTCTGCGCGGTCTGTGGGACGAAGCTTTATCTGACGTTCGAGCGGTTCGCCGAGGCCTGCGGGGTCTACGCCGGGACCTTCGACGATCCCAACTGGTTTGCGATCAAGCCCGACAACACAAAGCACATCTTTCTGGATGTGGCGCGCCACGACAGCATCGTGCCTGCCGGCGTGCCCGCGTTCGGACAGCATGCGATGCAAAACGACGGTACCGCGCTCGTGCCCCTGGTGTTCGACTCGCCTCACGTCATCGGAAAGGCGTAGCTGACGAACTCGCCTTAGAGCGCGCCCGGCGCCGGCCCCTTCGTCGGCTTGGCGTTGAGCACCGGCGGATGGGTGACGATCGATTTCAGCTCGGGCACCGGCTTGCGCAGCTTCTCGAGGTTGGGCCGCGGCCGGCTGAGTTCGGGGATGCTGCCGAAGGCCTGCTCCATGGCATGGGCGGCGCCTAAAACCTCGCCGTCGCCGCGGAAGCGGCCGATCACCTGCAGGCCGAACGGCATCTTCTTGTGGTCGAGCGCCGCAGGGCAGCGACACGGCGGGGTTGGTGACCAGCGAGATGAAGTATTTGGTCGCCATCCAGTGGTAGTAGGTGTTGAGCTTCTTGCCGTCCATCTCCTCGATGTAGAGCTGCTTCCACGGGAACGGCGTGAAGCCCACCGTCGGGCCGATCACCAGGTCGTAGTCCTGGTAGAAATGCTGGAAGGCACGGAACAGCCGCGTCTGTTCGCCATGCGCCCAGGCGAAGTCGGCGAGGCTGAGCTTCGCCCCGATCTCGTAGTTGGCGATGATGTTCGGCCCGAGCATCTTGCGGTTCTTGGTGTAGGCGTCGTGGTAGCGCGACAGGAAGCTAACGGCGCGCACCACGTCGAAGCAGCGATCGGCGCCGCCGTAATCGACCTCGACCTCCTCGACCGAGTGGAACAGGTGCTTCATCGCCTTGATCTTGGCGCGGAAGGTCTGGCGGATGCCCTTCTCGACGGGGGCGCCGCCGAAATCCTCGGTGTAGGCCACGCGCAGGCTGCCGAGATCGACCGGCCACGGCTCGGCATAGGCGCTCGGCTCGAGCGGGAAGGAGAGCGGATCCAGGTCGTGCTGGCCGATCTGCGTGGCATAGAGCAGGCAGACATCGGCGACGCTGCGGCCCATCGGCCCCAGCACCGAGATCGGCGTCCAGCCCATGGCGCGGCGCTCGACGGCGACCATGCCGGGCGACGGACGAAAACCCACGATGCCGCAGAACGAGGCGGGATTGCGCAAGGATCCGCCGGTGTCGGAGCCGGTGCAGACCGGCAGCATGTCGGTAGCGAGCGCGGCCGCCGACCCGCCCGACGAGCCGCCGGCATTGAGCATGGGATTGAACGGATTGCCCGTGGCGCCCCACACCGGGTTACGGCTGTTGGAGCCGGCGCCGAATTCTGGAACGTTGGTCTTGCCGACGACGACTGCGCCCGCGGCGCGCACACGGCCCACCATGACGTTGTCGTGGTTGGGCACGAAGTCGCGATAGAGCGGCGAGCCGTAGGTGGTGAGAAGGTCCTTGGTCTCCTCGAGATCCTTGATGCCGGCCGGCAGGCCGTGCAGCAGCGGCAGATCCTCGCCGCGGCGCACCGCGGCTTCGGCGGCCTTGGCCTCCTTGCGGGCGCGCGCCACGCACATCGCGGTGACGGCGTTGACGGCGGGATTGATCTCCTCGATGCGGCGCAGGCAGGCTTCTAGCAATTCGACCGGCGAGATTTCCTTGGTGCCGATGCGGCGGCGCAACTCGACCGATGACAACACCAGCAATTCGCGATTGGACATGGTTCCCTCGTCTTTGATTATTGCGGCCGGTGGAGCTTGACCGGTTCACGAGTCACCGTACGGCGGCCGCGCTTGTAGGCGGCCAGCACCGGCGCCACCGTCCTGAGAGCGCGTGACGGCGTCCGGCGCATCGAGCACCACCAGGTCAGCCGGTGCACCGACGGCGATGCCGTAGTCCTTCAGGCGCATCAGGCGGGCGGCGGATTTGGTGGTCATGTCCCAGAGGGCGCGCACCTCGTCGTCGTTGCCTCGCTGGGTGACGATGCCCTGCATATTGACCTGGCGCAGCAGCTGGCCATCGCCGAACGGCGTGAAGGGATTGAGGATGTTGTTGGAACCCACGGAGCAGGTGACGCCGAGCTCGGTCAGGCGATTGAGGTCGACGACGTTGCGCGGCACGTTGTGGTCGGTGTGGCGGCCGCCGAGATAGAGGTCGGTCGCGGTAAGCACGGTGGCGGCCACGCCGGTGTCGGCGAGGCGCTTCGCGACCTTGTCCAGGGCGGGCTGCGGCATGGAAGCGAGCTTGGAGACGTGGCCGATGGCGACCCGGCCGCCCCAGCGGTATTTTTCGGTGAGGTCGCAGACCAGCAAGGTGTCGAGCTCCTCGGCCGAGGCGCCGCTGTCGAGATGCATGTCGATATCGACGTCGAACTCGCGCGCCATCTCGAAGACGCGGCGGATCTGCGCGGCGCGGTCGGTATCGTAATTGGGCGCGGCGCCGACGACTGTTGCGCCGTTCTTGAGGGCGGCGACCATCAGCTCGTCGGTGCCGGGATTGTTGGTGAGGCCCTCCTGCGGCATGACGCAGACCTCGAGATCAATCGCCCACTTGTACTTGTCGATCAGCGCCTTCACGCCTTCGACGCCGCGCAGGCCGACCTTGGGATCGACCTCGGCATGCGTGCGCATGCGCGTGGCACCGTGACTGATGCACTTTTCGATGGTGCCCGAGGCTCGCTCAATCACGTCCTCGACGGTGAAGGTGTGCTTGACCGCCGACACCCGCTCCATCGCCAGGTGAGGGTTGCGCTTCTTTGTGTGCTCACACCGCCCCAAAATGCACGACTTGTCGAGATGGATGTGTGTGTCGACGAAGCCGGCACAGACCACCCGCCCGCCGCCTTGCATCTCCTCCTTGGCGCCACCGCCGAGGCCCGGTGCCAGGGCCGCGATGCGGCCGTCCTTGACGCCGATGTCCGTGGTGGGCTGGTCCGGCTTGCTGTCGGGAAGCCGCACGTCTCGCACTACGAGATCGAAGTCCATCGCCCTCCCCACTGTTTCGCATCGGCGGGCATGTTGCCCCATGCCGCTTGGCATTTACAGCCCGACGGGCAAGATGCGGGTCGGAGGAAACACATGGTCCATGCGCTCCGCGAAAAGGCCGCGATCAGCGGCGTCGGCGAGACGGCCTATACGCGCGGCACGACCAAGAGCGGGCTCGCGCTGCAGCTCGAGGCGAGCCTCAAGGCGATCGAGGATGCGGGACTGAGCCCGCGCGACATCGATGGCATCATTCCGTACTTCCCGGGCGGCGGGATCGCCGAGGACTTTGTCGCCAATCTCGGCCTGCCCGACCTCACCCTGTCGCTGTTCGTGCCCATGGGCGGTGCGACCTGCGTGGCGGCGATCCAGAGCGCTGCGATGGCCGTGGCCACCGGCGTTGCCAAGAACGTCCTGATCTCGGTCGGCCGCACCGGCTACTCGGGTGCGCGCGTCAGCACCCGCCTGCAACAGTTCCCGCAATTCGCGCTGGCCGCCGAGTTCGAGGCGCCGATCGGCTTGTTCGCGCCGGCCCAGCTCTATGCCCAAGGCGCACGCCGCCACATGCAGCTCTATGGCACGACGCCGCGCCATTTCGCCGAGGTCGCGGTGACAACGCGCCAGCACGCGATCCTTAACGGCAATGTGGTCATGAACAAGCCGCTCACGGTCGAGGAGCATCACGCCTCGCGCATGATCGCCGATCCGTTCCGGCTGTTCGACTGCAGCCTGGAAAGCGACGGCGGGGCAGCGGTGATCGTGAGCGCCACCGACAGGGCACGCGACCTCAGGAAGCCGCTGGTCACCGTCATGGGTGTGGCCGAGGGGCACCCTGAGTCGCCGGCCTCGATCGCCCAGCGTCCCGACCTCCTGGAGTTCGGCCTGGCGAAGGCGGCGGCGCGTGCCTATCCGATGGCGGGCGTCGGGCCGAAAGACATCGACGTCGCCGAGATCTACGACTGCTTCACCTTCACGGTGATCAACCAGCTCGAGCTGCTGGGCTTCTGCAAGAAGGGCGAGGGCGGGCCGTTCGTGATGGATGGCCGCATCGCGCTGGGCGGCGAGCTGCCGGTCAACACCCACGGCGGCCTGTTGAGCCAGGGTCACGTCGTCGGCCTCAATCACGTGATCGAGCTCACGCGCCAGCTGCGCCGCGAGGCGGGCAAGGCGCAGGTGAAGGACGCCGAGGTCGGTCTGGTCACCGGCTATGGCGACATGGGTGACGGCTCGCTCGCCATCCTGCGGAGGGCGGCATGAGCACCACGCCCGCCCCGCCGGAACGTCCGCTGCCCGCGCCGACGCGCGACAGCCAGCCCTACTGGGACGGCATGCGCGAGGGCCGCTTGATGCTCCAGCACTGCGCGGCGTGCGGGAAAGTCCGGCACTATCCGCGGCCGGTCTGCCCGCATTGTTTTTCGATGGAAAGCAGGTGGGAGGAGGCGCCGCTCGGCGGCAAGATCCACACCTGGACGGTATGCCACCATCCGTTCAATTTCTTCTTCAAGCAGGCGGCGCCTTATGTCGTGGCCCTGGTCGACATGGATGCGGGTGTGCGGGTCAATGCGCCATTGCGCGGCGTCGCCGAGACGGACCTCGAGATCGGCGCCAGGGTGCGGCTCGCCTTCGAGCCCGTGACCAAGGACGTGACGCTGCCTTACTTCGTCACCGGCTGATCGGCCTTCAGGAACTTCGCGATCAGGTCCGCGGCCTCCTCGCCATAGAGGTCGAGGAAGAAATGGCCCGCGCCGTCGATCACGACGGGCTTCACCTCGGATGGCAGCTTGGTCGCGAGGTCGGGCACGATATCATCCTTGCCGGCGATGATGACGAGCGTGGGATGGCCGGTCTTGGCCGCGAGCTTGGGCGGCATCTCGGTGTAGGCGTCGAGGAAGGTGGCGCCCAGCACCGGGGCCTGCTTGCAGGTCAGGAAATCAACGGTGCGCTTCTGCAGCGGTTGCTTGCGGGCGGCCTCGAGTTCCGGCGCCAGCGGATGACCATAGACCTGCTGATAGGCAGTGGCCTGTTCAGACGCGGTGGCGAAGGCCGGCGCCATCAGGATCATGCGCCGCACCGTCGGCAGCTCGGGGCCGATCGCCGCCACCTGCGCGCCGCCGCGCGAGAAGCCCACGATGTCGATCGACTTGGCGTGCTGGGCGGCGAGCCATTCGAGCCACAGCCGGATCTCGCGGCGCGCGCCGGCGAGCGCGTAGTCATGGACGACGTCACAGGCTCGCTCTCCCCGCCTGTCGTCGATGCCGAGCGAGAGGTTGATGGCAAGCGAGGCGATGCCCCGCGCCTTCAGGTTCTTCTGCAGGGCGGCGACGGTTTCCTGGCCGTAGTGCGATAGCATGCCGTGCACGATCAGAACGACGTTCTCGCCCTCCAGCCGTTCGCCCGCGGGAAATTCGAGGTTGCCGTTCAGCTTGAGCAGGCTCGGCTTGATCTGCACCGGTTCGGCGGTGGCAAGTGCGGGACCGGCCACCAAGGCGAGCGCCGCAAAAATGAGCGCGCTTGGTCTCATGGCCGCCAATCTAGCACTTGAATCTCGGCAAAACGTCAGCAATCTCGCGCATCACAGAGTAGGAAAAACGTCATGAGAATCATCGCAGCGACAGTGTCGGTTGTTTTGACCGTGGCGGCCACGGCGGCCTTTGCGCAGTCCGGTGACGCAACTCGTGGTGAACGCCTGTTCAATCAGCAATGCAAAATCTGCCACACCGTGGAGAAGGGCGGCCGTACCGGCGTCGGTCCCAACCTGTTTGGCATCTTCGGCAGCAAAGCCGGCGCGGTGCAGGGCTTTTCGTTCTCGGAGGCGATGCAGAAGTCGGGCATCGTCTGGAATGACAAGACGATGGCCGAGTACCTCAAGGATCCCAAGGGCCGCGTGCCGGACGGCAAGATGGTCTATGCCGGCCTGAAGCAAGAGGCGCAGCTCGACGACATGATCGCCTATCTCAAGAAGGCCACGCAGTAGATGCGCCTTGCGGCGGCGGCGGCTCTCGCAATCGTGATGCTGGCGACGCCGGCCTGGGGCCAGGCGCCGCTGGCTCTCGAAGGATCCGCCGCGCCCAGCCCGTGGAAGCGCTATCCCGACTGGAACAAGGCGCGCTGGGACAACTACAACTCGTTCGCCAATCCCGACGCGACGCCGCCTCACGGCAGCGAAATCGTGCTCAAGGAGGTGACCGGCGATCCCGCAAAGGGCCAGCAGCTGGCCTTCGATCGCAGCCGCGGCGGCGGCTGTCTCGCCTGCCATGTGATGGGACCGAAAACGCCGGAGGTCCCGGGCAATGTCGGGCCCGACCTGTCGGAGATCGGCAAGGCCGGCCGCACCGATCAGCGGCTGTTCAATTACGTCTTCGATGCGCGCGTCTACAATCCGAAATCGGTGATGCCGCCCTGGGGCAAGCACGGCTTCTACAGCGACGCCGAAATCCGCGACATCGTCGCGTTCCTGAAGACGCTGAAGACACCGGCCAAGTTCGCCGATCCGCTCGACGATCCCGAGAAGCGGCCGCAACCGGTCGAGGATCGCGACGCGCTCGATCCCTTCGTCAATCCGGCCGCCGAACGCATCGAGGCCGGTGCGGCACTGTTCAAGCAATCCTGCGCCTCCTGCCACGCAACGCCCGCAACCAGCTTCAAGCGCTGGGCGGTCGAGATGCCGAAATGGGAGCCGCGGCTCAACAAGGTGCTGGGGGCGGAAGAGTTCATCGCGCGCCACGCCAAGGCGACGACCGGCGCCGACTGGCTGATGCAATCGCGGCCGAATACCGACATGTCGATCTACCTGCACAGCCTCGCCAACGGCGAGGCGATCAAGGTCGATCTGTCGAGCGCCGACGCCAAGGCGGCCTACGAACGCGGCGCCAAGCTCGCCGACCTCAAGATCGGCCAGTTCGACTTCGCCTGCACCGATTGCCACGGCCAGGCCGCCAACAAATGGATCCGCGGCCAGTGGCTCGGCGAGCCCAAGGGGCAGTTCGACCATTTCCCGCTCTGGCGCACCAGCCGCAACGAGATCTGGGACATCCGCAAGCGCTTCCAGTGGTGCAACGTGCAGGTGCGCGCCAACGAGCTGCCGCCCGATGCAGTTGAATATGGCGAGCTCGAACTCTATCTGCGCAAGATGAACGAGGGGCAGAAGCTCACCGCGCCCAACATTCGCCACTAGGACAGGGCTTCAGGAGAGACGATGACGATCCGCTTTTCATCTATCGGCCGGCGTTCGGCGCTGCTCGCGATCGCGGGCGTGTTGGCCGCGCGCGGCGCGCTGGCGACGCCGGACAGCACGAAGGAGTGGCTGGCCGGGCTGGCGAAAGGAACGCCCAAGGAAGGCAGGGTGACGCTCAAGGCGCCGGAAATCGCCGAGAACGGCAACGCCGTGCCGCTCACTGTCTCTGTGGAAAGCGAGATGAGCGATAAATCCTATGTGAAGGCGCTCTACGTGGCGGCCGACGGCAATCCCAATCCGGGCGTCGCGATCTACGAGTTCACGCCGATGAGCGGCAAGGCCGAAGTGTCGATGCGCATCCGGCTGGCGCAGAGCCAGAAGCTGGTCGCGGTCGCCGAGATGAATGACGGCACGCTCTACACGGCGAGCCGCGAGGTCAAGGTCACCATCGGCGGCTGCGGCGGCTGAGGAGAACATCATGTCCGACGACATCAAGCCGCGGCTGCGCGTCCCCGCCAACGCCAAGAAGGGCGAGGTGGTCGAGGTCAAGACGCTGATCACCCATCCGATGGAGAACGGCCAGCGCAAGGACGCCGACGGCAAGATCATACCGCGCCTGCTCGTGAACTCCTTGGCCGTCACCTACAACGACAAGCCGGTGATGAACGTGCGGCTCGAGCCCGCGATCGCCGCCAATCCCTACCTCGCCTTCTTCGTGAAGGTCGAGGAGAGCGGCACACTCAAGTTCACCTGGACCGACGACAACAAGCAGTCGTGGACGGCCGAGAGCAAGATCGAGGTCGCCTGATCCCATGAGCGGGCTCGGCCGGCGCGAGCTCCTGCAGGTCGCCGCGGCCACGGCGGCGCTCGGCGTGGCAAACGGCAGCCTGGCGCAGGGCCGCGGGCCCTCCCAGGATGACTTGCTGCGCTTCAAGCCGGTGGGGCAGCTGACGCTGCTCAACTTCACCGACCTGCATGCCCAACTGGTGCCGCTCTATTTCCGCGAGCCGTCGGCCAATGTCGGCGTCGGCGAAGACAAGGGCCTGCCGCCGCATCTGGTGGGACAGAAGCTGCTGGAGGCCTACAAGGTCGGCCGCGGCACCTACGATGCCTATGCGCTCGCCTGCACCGACTTCGAGCCGCTGGCGCGCAGCTTCGGGCGGGTCGGCGGGCTGGACCGCATGGCGACGCTCATCAACGCGATCCGCGCCGAGCGGCCGGACAAGGTGCTGCTGCTCGATGGCGGCGACAGCTGGCAGGGCAGCTACACCTCGTTGCAAAGCAAAGGTGCCGACATGGTGCGCCTGATCAACACGCTGAAGCCCGACGCCATGACCGGACACTGGGAGTTCACCTACGGCGCCAAGCGCGTCGAGGAGCTGGTCGGGCAACTCGGCTTTCCCTTCCTGGCCGGCAACGTGAAGGAGGCGACCTGGGGCGATCCGGTGTTCAAGCCCTCGGCGATCTTCGAGCGCGGTGGGCTGAGGATCGGCGTCATCGGCCAGGCCTTCCCCTACACGCCGATCGCCAACCCGCGCTACCTGATCCCGGACTGGTCGTTCGGCATCGAGGAGGACAAGCTCGTCCAGAACGTCGCCACACTGCGCGCCGACAAGGTCGACCTGGTCGTGCTGCTGAGCCACAACGGCTTCGATGTCGACCGCAAGCTTGCCGCCCGGGTGAAGGGCATCGATGTCATCCTGACCGGCCATACCCACGATGCGCTGCCGGTACCGGTGAAGGTCGGCGACACGCTGCTTGTCGCGGCCGGCAGCCACGGCAAGTTCTTGGCGCGGCTCGATCTCGAGGTTGGCGACCGGCGCATCGTCGACTACGCCTTCCGCCTGATCCCGGTCCTGTCCGACGTCATTGCGCCCGATCCCGACATGGCGGCGTTGATCCGCGAGGTCCGCCTGCCGCACGACGACAAGATCGGCAAGGTGCTGGGCCGCACGGAGTCGCTGCTCTACCGGCGCGGCAACTTCAACGGCACCTTCGACGACCTGATCTGCCAGGCCCTGCTCGCCGAGCGCGATGCCGAGATCGCGCTGTCGCCCGGCTTCCGCTGGGGCTCGAGCCTCTTGCCCGACCAGGACATCCATGGCGACGACATCTTCAACCAGACGGCCATCACCTATCCGGCCGCCTATCGCAGCGAGATGACGGGGGAATATCTCAAGCAGGTGCTCGAGGACGTAGCGGATAATCTTTTCAACCCCGACCCCTACTACCAGCAGGGCGGCGACATGGTGCGCGCCGGCGGGCTTGCCTACACGCTGACGATCGACAAGCCGGCGGGGCAGCGCATCTCCGACATGACCCTCCTGCGCACCGGCGAGAAGATCGACGCGGCGAAGAAATATGCGGTGAGCGGCTGGGCCTCGGTCAACGAAGGCACCGAAGGTCCGCCGGTCTATGACGTGGTGAGCAAGCACGTCGAGCGCCTCAAGACCGTACGGCTAAAACCCAACCGTCACGTCAAGGTGGTGGGCGCCGACCCCGCCGGCTACGAGCCGGCATGACGGAGGTCTGATGAACAGCTCGACGCCTTCTGCTGGCCGCCGCACTCGTGCTGGCGGTCACGCCGGCGTTCGCCGGCGACAAAGTCCATCGCCTGGCGCTGCAGATCAGCGACGACTCGCCGGAGAAGATGAAGGCGGTGCTTGAACGTCGCCGCCAATACCGCGCGCTACTACGGCGGCATCGGGGAGGAAGTCGAGATCCGCATCGTCGCCTTCAACGCCGGCCTCAACATGCTGCGCACCGACCGCTCGCCGGTGCTGGCGCGTCTGAAGTCGATCTCCGAGAGCCTGCCCAATGTCGGTTTCGAGGCGTGCGCCAATACGCGCGAAAACATGGCGCGCAATGAAGGCAAGAAGCCGGAGGAGATCCCGATCTATGCCAATGCACGGATCGTGCCGTCCGGCGTGGTGTCGCTGATCGAACTCAGCGAGAAGGGCTGGACGATCGTAAGGCCCTAGACCGAAGCATTGTCGCGCGCACCGCGTTGCGCCACGATGCGCGCGATATGAGCGCTGCCACGTCTCGCCCGTCTCCGATTGCCTGGCTGATCGCGCCAGCGCTGCTGCTCTTCGTGCTGTTCTTCGTGCTGCCGTTCGGCGTCATGGCGGCGATGTCGCTGTTCTCGGGCAATCCCATCACCAACCCCAATGCCGTGCTCACCACGCGGCATTACCAGCGCTTCATCGAGGATCAGGCCGGCATCTACCACGATGCGCTGTGGGCGACCCTGCGGATCGGCCTGATCACCACCGTGATCTCGCTGCTGATCGGCTATCCGCTGGCGCATTGGATGGCCCGCATGCACTCGCGGCTCGGCCACGCGCTTGCCCTGATGGCGGTGATCGCGCCGCTGCTCACCGGCATCGTGGTGCGCACCTTCGCCTGGATGACCATCCTGCAGGACAAGGGCGTCATCAACACGACGCTGATGTCGTGGGGCCTGATCAGCAAGCCCTTGCCGCTGATGTACAACGAGTTCGGCACGATCGTGGCGCTGGTCCATATCTACGTGCCCTTCATGGTGCTGACCCTGATCGGCGTGATCGGCCGCATCGACGAGCGGCTGGAACAGGCCGCGCGCAGCCTGGGGGCGGGCCGCCTGCGCGCCTTCATCGAGGTGACCCTGCCGCTCAGCCTGCCCGGGATCCTCGCGGGCTCGCTGCTGGTCTTCGCGCTCTCGATCAGCGCCTACGTGACGCCCTCGCTGATGGGCGGCACCGACGTGCTGACCCTGCCCATGCTGATCGCCCAGCAGGTGGGCACCAGCTTCAATCCGAATTTCGCCGGTGCGCTCGGCGTCATCCTGCTCGCGGTCTGCCTCGCGATCGTCGTCGCCTACAACCGCATCCTCGCCCGGCTCTCTGGCGAGCAGGGCCTGGCATGAGCGCCGCGGCAAACAAGCGGGCATTTGACGCCGGTCGCGCGGCCTATCTCGCGCTCAACCTCGCGCTGATCGCCTTCTTGCTGCTGCCGATCATCATCGTGATCGTGTTCGCGCTCAATCCCACGCCCTACATCTCCTTCCCGCCGGTCGGGGTGACGCTGCGCTGGTTCGAGAAATTCTTCGCCAGCAGCGACTTCATGAACGCGCTCTTCCTGTCGCTGTGGGTCGCGGCCTGCGTGCTGGTGCTGTCGATCACGATCGGCGGCGCCTGTGCGCTCGCCCTGGCGCGCGGCAACCTGCCGGGTCGTGCGTTCCTGACAGCTTTCTTCATGTCGCCGCTGATGCTGCCCGCGATCCTGACCGGCCTGGCGCTGTTCCAGTCCTACCTGCTGGCTGGGCATCGGCCGGCCGGTGTGGGGCCTGATCATGGCCCACACCTTGATCGCCGTGCCCTATGTCCTGCGCACGACCCTGGCGGTCCTGTACAATTTCGACCGACGCATCGAGGAGGCGGCGGCCGTGCTGGGCGCCAGCCCCGCCCGCGTCTTCTTCGAGGTCACCTTGCCCTTGATCCGGCCGGGCGTGTTCGCGGGCGGCGTGTTTGCCTTCATCGTGTCGTTCGACCAGTTCCCGGTATCGCTGTTCCTGGTGGTGCCGAAGGGCGAGACCCTGCCGGTGGTGCTGTTCAACTACATGAAATTCGACCTCGACGGCGCCATTGCCGCGGCCTCGATGGTCTCGATTTTGCTGGCCTTGAGCGTCGTGCTGGCCCTGGAGAGGCTGATCGGGCTCAAGGCCTACGTTAAGCTATGAAGGGGAACAGGAGGGGTTGATCATGATTTCACGCAATCCGATTTCAAGAAGGGCAGTGCTTCGTACCGGCGCGGGCATCGCCGCTGCCGCAACGGTGGGCGCGCCCGCCATCCTTCACGCCCAGACCAAGACGCTCAAGATCACGACCTGGGGCGGCAAGTGGGGCGACATCATGAAGGCCACGGTCCTGCCGGCCTTCGAAAAGGAGTTCAAGTGCACGGTGTCGGCCGACCAGGCCTTCCCCTATGTGCCCAAGCTGCAGGCCAGCTCGAAGAACGATCCGCTCTATGACGTCCTGCACACCAACTCCAACGAACAGTGGAACTGCCTGGTCGAAGGGCTGGTGATGGACAAGATCACGCCCAAGGAAGTGCCCAACGTTGCCGATGTCTATTCCTGGGCTGCGAGCGACAAGATCGTCGGCGTCGCAATATTCACCAGCGCGATCGGACTCGGCTTCCGCACCGACAAGAGTCTGACGCCGCCCAAGTCATGGAAGGACCTGGCCGATCCCAAGCTCGCCGGCGTGCGTGGCAGCTACATCATCCCGGTCAACAGCCTCGGCCAATGCCATCTGATGATGCTGGGCAAGCTCTACGGCAAGGGCCTGCAGGATCTCGACGCCGCCTACAAGGCGCTGGAGGCGCTGAAGCCGATCAAGCTGGTCGACTTCACCGGGCAGATGGAGAAGCTCCTGCTGTCGGGCGAGGTGACGATGGCGGTGATCCACGACTCCGGCATCTATCGCTACGACGGCCAGAACCAGCCGATCGACTTCGCCGGCCCCAGCGAGGGCGTGATGGCTCTCGAGCAGGTCCTGAACGTGACGCCGGGCTCGAAGGTGAAAGAGCTGGCCTTCGCCTATATCGACTACATGCTGCGGCCCGACGTGCAGAAGATGCTGGCCGAGGGTGTGTGGTACTCGCCGGCCAACAAGAAGGTGAAGCTCAGCGAGAAGTACGACGCCAAGCTCCTCACCACGCCCGAGAAGGTGGCGACGCTGATCCAGCCGGACTGGAAATGGTACAACGCGCGCAAGGAAGACATCGACGCGCGCGTGACGAAGATCCTGAAGAGCTGACAATGCAGATTGCCCTCATCCTGAGGAGCGAGCGAAGCGAGCGTCTCGAAGGATGGCAACAGACAAGGCCCGCATTCCCACCCTTCGAGACGGCCGCTGCGCGGCCTCCTCAGGGTGAGGCGATTGCATGACCTCTGCCGCCATCAAGCTTGACCAGGTGACCAAGATCTTCGACGGCAAGGTCGTTGCCGTCGATGGGGTGACGCTCGACATCGCAGCCGGCGAGTTCTTCTCGCTGCTGGGTCCGTCGGGCTGCGGCAAGACCACGTCCCTGCGCATGATCGCGGGCTTCGAGATGCCCGACCGGGGCCGCGTCCATGTCGGCGGCCAGGACATCACCGACGTGCCGGTGCACCGGCGTGACATGGGCATGGTGTTTCAGTCCTATGCGCTGTTTCCCCATCGCACGGTGGCCGAGAACGTGGCCTTCGGCTTGCGCATGCGCGACGTGCCAAGGCCCGAGATCGCCAAACGCGTGGCCGCGTCGCTGGCGCAGGTGGCGCTGACCGGCCTGGAAGACCGCAAGCCCGGGCAGCTCTCGGGCGGCCAGCAGCAGCGCGTGGCGTTGGCCCGCGCCCTGGTCGTCGAGCCGCGCGTGCTGCTCTGCGACGAGCCGCTGGGCGCGCTCGACCGCAAGCTGCGCCAGCAGATGCAGTTCGAGCTGAAGGAGTTGCAGCGGCGCCTCGGCGTCACCCTGGTGTTCGTGACGCACGACCAGGAGGAGGCGCTGGCGATGAGCGATCGCATCGCCGTGATGAACACGGGCCGGGTCGAGCAGGTCGGCGCGCCGACCGAGATCTACGAACGCCCGCGCACCCGCTTCGTCGCCGACTTCATCGGCGAGATCAATCTGCTGGAGGAGGGCGGCCAAGCCGCGTGCGCTCAGACCCGAGAAAATCCGCCTGGTGGCGGCCGCCGAGGCGCGGCTCGCCGGCATCGTCGAAACCGCAAATTTCCTGGGCGGCGCCACGCTTTACCGCGTGCGCGCCGACGGTCGAACGTTCCTTGCCCGCGAGGCGCATGCGGGAGAACGCAGCCCGCGCGGGCCGGGCGATCCGGTCGGCCTTGCCTGGAGCGATTCGGACACCGTAACCTTGGAGGCGTAATGCCCCGCACTCTCGGCATCATCACCATCGGACAGGCGCCGCGCGACGACATCGCGGGCTTGTTCGCTGCGCACGCGCCGGCCGGCACCAAGAGTCGTGCTGCGCGGCGCGCTCGACGGGTTGAGCGATGTCGAAATCGACAAACTCTAGGCCCGAGGGCGGCGCCGACACGCTCTACACGCGACTCCGAGGAGACGGACAGGGCGGCGGTCGCGACGTGAAGATTTCCAAGAAAGCCGTGATCGTCCGCTCGCCCGGGACGATCGCCAAATTGCGGGCCGATGGCTGCGATGCCATCGTCTATGCCTGCACGGGCGATTTTCCGCCGATGGAGGGCGACGAGGGCGTGCTCTTTCCGTCGCGCGTGCTGAGTGGGCTCGCAGCGGGCCTGCTGCCACGCGGCCGGCTCGGTCTTCTCATCCCACTCGCCGAGCAGGCCGAGAAACTCTCTACGAAATGGGCGCGGCCCGGGCTGGAGGTCGTGGCGGAGGCCCTGGCGCCCAGCGCCGACGCCCGCGAGGCCGATGCAGCCGCCCGTCGGTTGGCGGCGAAGAAGCCTGATCTCGTCGCCATGGACTGCATGAGCTACACGCCTCTCACCAAGGAGCAGGTGAAGCCTGCACTCGGCGTGCCGGCGTTGCTCGCCATCACGGCGACCGGCCGCGTGCTGCGCGAGATGCTCGAATGAAGACCCAGTGCTGCATCGTGGGCGGTGGGCCTGCGGGCATGATGCTGGGGTTTCCTGCTGGCGCGCGCCGGCGTGAAGGTGGTGGTGCTGGAGAAGCACGGCGACTTCCTGCGCGATTTCCGCGGCGACACCGTCCATCCCTCGACCTTGAACGTCATGGACGAGCTCGGCCTGCTCGACGAATTCCTGAAGCTGCCGCATCAGGAGGTGTCGCGGTTCGCGGCGCAGTACGGCGGCGTGCCGGTGAGGATTGCGGATTTTTCGCACCTGCCGGTGCGGGCGAAATTCATCGCGATGATGCCGCAATGGGACTTCCTCGATTTCCTGGCGGCGCACGCCAAGGCGTTTCCGGGCTTTACACTCCTGATGCATGCCGAGGCCCGTGACCTGATCGAAGAGGGTGGCCGCATCGTCGGCGTACGTGCCGCAGTGAATGGAGCGCCCGAGGAGATCCGGGCCGATCTCGTCGTCGGTGCCGACGGTCGGCATTCGACGGTGCGCGACAAAGCGGGTCTCAGGGTCGACGATATCGGGGCGCCGATGGATGTGTTGTGGTTTCGCATCTCGTACAAGGCGGGCGATCCAGACGAGCTGATGGGACGCTTCGACGTCGGCAGCATCCTGGTGATGCTCTATCGCGGCGACTACTGGCAATGCGCCTATGTCATTCCCAAGGGCGCGGCCGAGCAGGTGCGCGCGGCCGGCATCGACAAGGTACGCGCCACGATCAGTCGGCTGATGCCGTCGTTCGCGGATCGCGTCGGTGAACTGAAGAGCATGGACGACATGAAGCTGCTCACGGTCGGTGTCGATCGATTGCGGACCTGGTGGAAGCCAGGCCTGCTATGCATCGGCGATCCGCGCATACCATGTCGCCGATCGGCGGCGTCGGCATCAACATCGCAATACAGGATGCGGTCGCGGCTTCGAACCTGCTGGCGGCGCCGTTGCACGAAGAACGGCTGAAGGACTCCGATCTCGCGGCAGTCCAGGCGCGCCGGATGTTTCCGGCGCGTGCCACTCAGGCGATGCAGATCTTCCTGCAGAACCGCGTCATCGCGCCATCGCTTGGCGGAGGCACATTGCGCGTGCCGTTGTTCTTGCGGGTGCTGCAGTGGTTTCCGATCCTGCTGCGCCTGCCCGCCCGACTGATGGGCATGGGCGTGCGGCCCGAGCACGTACGCACCAAGGCCGCCAGCCCGTAGAGTACGCCCTATTTGACGGTTGCCGCCGCCTTCGCCTGCCGTACGGCGAGAGCGAGTGACGCGCCGAGATCGGCGAGCAGCTTGGCGCCGGCCTCGTCGGTGAACTTGCCGTCGACGAACTTGGTTTGCGCCGCGCCGATCATGACCTCTGGCTTGTTCACGAACCGGCCGTCGAGGAAGATCATCATCTGGCGCAGGTGATACTGCGAACGGGCTGTGCCCAAGGGGCCGCCTGAGGCGCCGAACACCGCCATCGGCTTCCCGGCAAAGGGCTGCGGCGTGAAGCGCGACAGCCAGTCGATGGCGTTCTTGAGAGCGCCCGACACCGAGTAGTTGTACTCGGGCGAGGCGAACACGATGCCGTCGGCGGCCAGCACCTTCTGCTGCGCGGCCTGCACAGGTGCGGGAAAGCCTTGCGCCTGGATGTCGGCGTTGTAGAGCGGCCAATCGATATCGATGGTCTCGACGGTCACGCCCTTTGGCAGGCGTTCGATGAAGGCGTGCAGCGCCAGGCGATTGAACGAGGCCTTGCGCAGGCTCCCACAGAAGGCGACGAGTTTGATTGGCTCGGACATTGCTCGGTATCCCCTCGGTTACTGGTGCTTTGTCACACTGAACGAGCGGGCTACATAGAAGCCGTTGGGGGAATTGGCAACGCAATGCCGCTACGCGAGATCACGCTCGACGACATCGAATCGCTGGCCGTCGGCGCCTGGGTGCTGGGCACCGGCGGCGGCGGCAGCCCGTATCTTGGCCTCTTGAACATGCGGGCCCTCTACAAGGAGGGCTATCGCGTGCAGCTGATGCCGTCGGAGGAGCTGGCCGACGACGACTGGATCGCGGCCGTCTCCAACATGGGTGCGCCGCTGGTTGGCCAGGAGCGGCTGACCGACAGCCGCACCATCGCCCGTGCCGTGGCGCTGATGGAAGAGCATATCGGCACGAAGTTCCGCGGGATCATGTCGCTCGAGATCGGCGGCGGCAATTCGATCCAGCCGCTGATGGCGGCGGCGCACCTCAAGCGGCCGGTGATCGACAGCGACATGATGGGCCGCGCCTACCCTGAGGCGCAGATGACGTCGGTGGCGGTCGGCGACCTGAAGCCCTGGCCGCTCACCACCGTCGACGTGCGCGGTCTGGAGTTGGTGGTCGACAAGGTGCCGACCTGGAAATGGATGGAGCGGGTCAGCCGCAAGATCTGCACCGAGTACGGTTCGATCGCCTCGACCTGCAAGGCGCCGCGCACCGGCGCCGAGGTGAAGAAATGGGGCATCCACGGCACCACGACCAAGGCGATCAAGATCGGCCGCGCCGTGCGCGAGGCCCAGCGCACGCACCAGGATCCGGTCGCCGCCATCCTGGCGGTCGAGCCCGGCAAGGTGCTGTTCAAGGGCAAGGTCGCGGACGTCGAGCGCCGCGCCACCGAAGGTTTCTTGCGCGGGCGGACCCGGTTCGACGGCATGGACGAATGGCGCGGTTCGGCGCTCGAGCTCAACTTCCAGAACGAATGGATCGTGGCCTGGCTGGACAAGAAGCCTATCGCCATGTCGCCTGACCTGATCTGCGTTCTCGATTCAGTCGCGGGCGAGGCGGTCGGCACCGAAACCATCCGCTACGGGCAGCGCGTCACGGTGATTGCGCTGCCGCCACCGCCGGTGTTTCTCTCCGAGAAAGGCCTGAGCCACGTCGGCCCGCGCGCCTTCGGCTACGACATCGACTTCAAGAGCGTGTTCGCGTGAGGCGCGACCTCACGATCGACGACATCGAATCGCTCGCCGTCGGCGCCTGGGTGCTCGGCACCGGCGGTGGCGGCAATCCCTACCTGCCGCTCCTCAACATGCGGGCACTCTACAAGGAAGGCCATCGCGTGCAGCTGATGCAGGCGGCTGATCTCGCCGACGACGATCTGGTGGCCGGCGCTGGCGGCATGGGCGCGCCGCTGGTCGGCATCGAGCGGATGGGCGATCCGCACACGCTCACACGCGCGGTCCGGGCGATGGAAGTCCACGCCAAATGTCGGTTCACGGCCTTGATGAGCGTGGAGATCGGCGGCGGCAACGGCGTGCGGCCGCTGATGGCGGCGGCGCTCATGGAGCTGCCCGTGGTCGACAGCGACCCGATGGGGCGCGCTTACCCTGAGGGGCAGATGACTTCGACCGCCATCGGCGGCCTGGCGCCTTGCCCGATCAGCCTGGTCGATGTGCGCGGCCTGGAAAGCATCGTGCACTCCACGCCGAACGCGAAGTGGACCGAGCGGGTCGCGCGCAAGATCTGCGTCGAATACGGCTCGACTGCCTCGATGTGCACGCCGCCGCGCACCGGCGCGGAGATCAAGAAATGGGGCATCCACGGCACCACGACCAAGGCGATCCGGATCGGCGAGGCGGTGCGCCGCGCCCAGCGCCTGCACGAGGACGCGGTGGCGGCGGTCTTGGCCGTCGAGCCCGGCGTGCTCTTGTTCAAGGGCAAGGTGATCGACGTGGCGCGACGGGTCACCGAAGGTTACCTGCGCGGCGTCCTGCGCATCGATGGCCTCGACGAATTCCGTGGTGTTGCGATGCGCATCAACTTCCAGAACGAATGGATCGTCGCCTATCGCGATGAGCAGCCGCTCGCCATGACGCCCGACCTGATCTGCGTGCTCGATTCGGTGTCGGGTGAAGCGGTCGGCAGCGAGACCATCCGCTACGGCCAGCGCGTCACGGTGATCGCGCTGCCGCCGCCTGAAGTCTTTTTGACGCCGAAGGGCCTGGAGCATGTCGGCCCGCGCGCCTTCGGCTACGACCTCGAGTACAGGAGCGTGTTTTCGTCATGAGACGCATCGGCATCGACGTGGGCGGCACCAATACCGACGCCGTCCTGATCGAGGAGGGCAAAGTCGTAGGTGCAGTGAAGGCGCCGACCAGCGAGGACGTGACCGCCGGCATTCTCAACTCGCTGAAAGCGCTGGGTGCCACTGGCGTGCTGAAAGGCAGGAAAATCGATGGCGTGATGATCGGCACCACGCATTTCATCAACGCCGTGGTGCAGCGCCGGAGCCTCACCAGGGTCGCGGCGCTCAGGCTCGGCATGCCGGCCTCGGCCTCCCTGCCGCCGTTCTGCGACTGGCCGGAGGATCTCGCCGAGCTGGTGCGCGGCGGTGTCTGGATGGTCGAAGGCGGTCACGAATATGACGGCCGGCCGTTCATGCCGCTCGACGAGGCGGCAGTGATCAAGGCGGCCAGAGAGATGAAGGCGGCGGGCCTCAAGGCCGTCGGCATCTCCTCGATCTTCTCGCCGCTCGACCCCAGCCACGAAAGGCGCGCGGCCGAGCTGGTGGCGAAGGAACTGCCCGACGCCGCCATCACCTGCTCGTCGGATTTGGGCCGCATCGGCCTGCTGGAGCGCGAGAATGCCGGCTTGCTGAACGCGGCCCTCGCCGACCTGGCGCGCGATACCATCGCCGCCTTCGAGAAGGCGATCGGCGATTCCGGGATCGCCGCGCCTCTGTTCATCACCCAGAACGACGGCACGGTGGCCGAGGCGCACCAGGCGCGCCGCCTGCCGGTCTACAGCTTCGCTTCGGGCGCCACGAACTCCATGCGTGGCGCCGCCTATCTCTCGGGCCTGAGCGACGCCATGGTGATCGATGTCGGCGGCACCACCACCGATGTCGGACAGCTCAAGCACGGCTTCCCGCGCGAGGCCAACTCGGTGGTGAAGGTGGGTGGCGTGCGCACTCTGTTTCGCATGCCCGACCTGCTGTCGATCGGGCTGGGCGGCGGCAGCCACGTGGTGCTCGAGGGAGCTGAGGGGCCGCTGAAGGTCGGCCCTGTGTCGGTCGGCTATCGGCTGCTGAAGGACGGCATCGCCTTCGGCGGCAAGCAGCTCACCACGACCGACATCGCCATCGCGGCCGACGTCCTGAAGCTCGGCGACAAGAACAAGGTCGCGCATCTCGATGCCGCGACCTGCAGGAAGGTGTTCGCCGAAGCGGCGCGCATGGCCGAGGAGGCGATCGACCGTATGAAGACCGAGGCGGGCGACGTGCCGCTGATCGCCGTCGGCGGCGGCGCTTTCCTGATCCCCGAGAAGCTGTCCGGCGTCAGCCAGGTGATCCATGTCGAGCATGGCGATTGCGCCAACGCCGTGGGGGCCGCCATCGCCCAAGTCTCGGGCGAGTGCGACCAGATCTTCAAGGATCTCAGCCGTGTCGAGGCGATCTCGGCCGCCCAGGGCATCGCCAACGACCGCGCCGTGGCGGCGGGCGCTGCCCGCGCCTCGCTCACGACCATCGAAAGCGAGGATATGCCGCTGGCCTATCTGCCCGGCAATTCCGTGCGGGTACGGGTGCGCGTGGTCGGCGACGTGGCGGCAGCCTGACCCCGGATGGTTCCATCAAGACAACGTGATCGGCGCTCTTATCCGGCCGGCCGGATCGTTGGTATGATCGCCCGCCCGCGCGACGACCGCGCCGGCAGGGATAAAGACACGGAGGCGCCCAATCATGAATACGACTGTCCTGCGTTCCACTGTTGCCGGCCTTGGCTTCGCGGCCTTGCTGGCGCTTACGCCGGCGGCGTTCGCCGCCAGCGAGACCTTCACCGCCGACCTTAAGGCCGCGAGCGAAGTGCCGCCCAACGACAGCAAGGGCAGCGGCACGCTGACCGCGACCTATGATACGGCGACCAAGAAGCTCACCTACACCGTCACCTACAAGGATCTGTCGGGCCCGGCGGCGGCCGCGCATTTCCACGGCCCGGCCGACGCCAAGACCAATGCCGGCGTGGTCGTGCCGGTCAAGGAAATGACTCCGGGCACGCTCAAGGGCGAGGCGACGCTGACCGATGCACAAGCCGCCGATCTCGAGGGCGGGAAGTGGTACTTCAACGTCCACACCGCGGCCAACAAGGGCGGCGAGATTCGCGGCCAGGTGATGAAGAAGTAGCGTCGCGGGCTGCGTTGCGAAAGCGGCCGCTCCCTCGGGAGCGGCCGTTTCTACTTGGTACGCCGGTAGAGAAAGCAGTTGTCGGCGTGGGGCATCTTGATGCCCTGGTAGAACGTCATGGCGGTCGGCGCAGACAGCAGCAAGGTGGTGGTGGACTCGCCGCCCGCCGCCTTGCGCGTCTCCTCGATCAGGCGCTTGCCGATGCCCTGGCCCTGGCACGCCTTGTCGACCGCAAGGTCGGAGAGATAGCAGCAGAAGCAGAAATCGGTGAGTGAGCGGGCGAAGCCCACCAACCTGCCGCCCTGCCGCGCCGTCACGAACAGGTTGCTGTGCTTCAGGTAGCGCTCGACCCGGCCGCGATCCTCGATCGGCCGGTTGAGGCCTGACTTCTTCACGACATCGATGTACTCGTCGGCGCCGAGGTAATCCTCGCGGTCGTAGACTGTGTTCATTGCGTCAACCATCTCCTCAGGGTCGCCGAGACTTCGGCCGGTTTCTCCAGCGGCGACATGTGCCCGCATTCCTCGATGATCACCAGCCGGGCATTGGCGATGTCGGCTGCCATCTCCTGGCTGCGCGGCAGCGGCGTCGCCTGATCCTGGCGGCCGACGATCACCACCGTCGGCACGTCGATGTCGGCCAGCATGTGGCGGCTGTCGGGCCGGGCGATCATCGCCGTCTGCTCGTTGATGAAGCCCTGGGCGCCGACTTCCTTCGACATGTCGAGGATCGGCTGGACGACGGTTGTATCCTCGAGGCGCGCGCGATGGACGATCTGCGGCAGGAGCGCGGGCTGCACGCCATGGAAGCGGCCCATCTTCGACTGCTCGATGAAACCGCGGCGTCGCGCGCTGGCTTCGGGCGAGTCGGGCACTGCTTGGGTGTCCATCAGCGCCAGGCGTTCCACGCGCTCCGGTGCACGCCGCAGGATCTCGAAGCAGACATAGCCGCCCATCGAGAAGCCGCCCAGCGCGAAGCGCTCGGGCGCGGCGTCCAAGGTGGCCTGGGCCATGGCGCCGATCGTATCGTGGCGATAGAGCTCGGGCACCACGACATCGACCAGGTCGGCGAGATCGGCGATCTGGCGCTCGAACAGCTGGCGCGTGTTCAGGAGGCCCGGCAGCAGGACGAGCGTCGGTCGCGCCATGACCTAGACGAGGGCTTCGCGGCCGTGGAACAGGCTGGACTGCATTTCATCGTAGGCGATGCCATGCGGCCGGCAGCTAAGCAAGGCCGCAGCCTCACCGGTCCCTTCACCTCGGCCTGTTGCGAGGAAAAGGCTTGACTTGCCGGGTCTCCGGGACCGGCATTTACCGATGACTGACTTTCCCGACGTCGCCGACCCGGGCCTCTATCGCGCGGACAGCTGGCGCCCGCATTTTGAGCGGATGCGCCGCGAGGACCCGGTGCACTATCACCCGGAGGGCCTGTACGGGCCCTATTGGTCGGTCAGCCGCTACGCCGACATCATGACGGTCGAGCTCGATCACGGGGCCTATTCGTCGGCCTCCGAGCTGGGCGGCATCCAGATCGCCGACCAGCCCAAGGGCCAGGAGCTGCCCAACTTCATTCGCATGGACCCGCCGCGGCACACTGCTCAGCGCAAGACAGTGGCGCCGATCCAGGCGCCCTCCAACCTCGCCAATATGGAGGCTCTGATCCGCCAGCGCACGGCAGCCGTGCTCGACGGGCTGCCGCGTGGAGAAGTCTTCGACTGGGTCGATCGGGTCTCGACCGAGCTCACCGCCATGATGCTGGCGACGCTGTTCGATTTTCCGCAGGCCGAGCGGCGCAAGCTCACCCACTGGTCCGACGTCGCCATCGCCAACATCGCGGCCGAGGACGCCGTGGTGAAAAGCGAGGCCGATCGCATGGCCGAGCTCAGGCAGATGGCCGAGACCATGGCGGCGCTCTGGAAGGAGCGCGCCGCGCAGCCGCCGACCTTCGACCTGATCTCGATGATGGCGCATGGCGAGGCGACGCGCGCCATGCCGCTCAACGAATTCATCGGCAACTTCGCGCTCCTGATCGTGGGCGGCAACGACACCACGCGCAATTCGATGACCGGCGGACTGATCGCGGCCCTGGAGAACCCCGGTGAGATCGACAAGGTGCGCGCCGACAAGAGCCTGCTGCCGAGCCTCGTGTCGGAGATCATCCGCTGGCAGACGCCGGTGATCCATATGCGCCGCACCGCGACGCGCGACGTCGAGCTCGCCGGCAAAGCGCTCAAGAAAGGTGACAAGGTCGTGATGTGGTACGTCTCGGGCAACCGCGACGAAGCCGCGATCGATGACGCCGAGGCCTTCCGCGTCGGCCGCCCGCGGGCGCGCCATCACCTGTCGTTCGGCGCCGGCATCCATCGTTGCGTCGGCGATAGGCTGGCCGAGCTGCAACTCAAGGTCCTGTGGGAGGAGATGCTGGCGCGCGACCTCAGGGTCGAGATCGTGGGGCCGCCGGTCCGGCTCTACTCGAATTTCATCCGTGGCATCCGCGCCCTGCCGGTGACCCTGAGGTAACTAGGGACTCTCGTGCGTCTTGATGCGGATCGGCCGAGCCTCTAGCGTTGCCCGTCACAATTCAAACAACCCTAGGGAGTGAGCCATGAAGCTCTATTACATGCCCGGCGCCTGCTCGATCGGCATCCATGTGCTGCTGGAGGAAATCGGCAAGCCTTACGACCTGCAGAAGATCGACGGCGCCAAGCAGGAGCAGTACGGACCCGACTTCGTGAAGATCAACCCGAAGTCCAAGGTGCCGACCCTGCAGAAGGACGACGGCTCGGTGCTGACCGAATTCCCGGCGATCGCCACCTGGCTCGCGCGCAAGAACCCCGAGAAGGGCCTGCTGCCCACCGACGCCGATGCCGAGGCGCGTGCGCTGGAGGCGATGGACTACGTCGTCTCGACCATGCACATGCAGGGCTTCAGCCGCATGTTCCGGCCGGTCAACTACGCACCGACCGAGGCCGACCACGACAAGGTCAAGGCGCGCGGCAAGGAGATCATGGAGAAGGGCCTCGGCCATCATGGACAAGGCACTCGAGGGCAAGGAGTACGTCGCCGGCAAGTTCTCGGTCGCCGATGCGGCGCTCTTCTACGTGACCTTCTGGGCCGCTGCTCGCATGAAGATGCCGTTGCCCAAGAACGTCGCCGCCCACTACGAGCGCATGAAGAGCCGCCCGGCCGTCAAGCGCACGCTCGAGCAGGAAGGCCTCTCCGCAGCAGCCTGATATTTCTCGTGGCGGCTCGCCCCGCGGCAAGTGTTTGCGGGGCGGCTCCACGCGAGAGACAGCGTTGACCGACGCCGGAGCGTGTCCGCTAATCGAGCGGCATGACTCCGGCGTTTCTATATGGGCTGGTCGTCTTTTCAGCGATCGCCCATTCGGTCTGGAATGCGCTGGTGAAATCTGCGGGCGACCGCACGCTCACCATGGTGGCGATCCGCGTCGCGGGCCTCGGCATGGGACTCGCCACCCTGCCGTTCGTCGACTGGCCCGCGCCGGAGAGCTGGAAGTGGCTGGCGCTAACGGTGGTCGTGCACTTCGGCTACTACGCGCTGCTGATCCGCTCCTACGACCTCGGCGACCTGAGCGTGGTCTATCCGCTGGCGCGCGGTATCGCGCCGGTGCTGACGACGGTCGCTGCCTTCCTCTTCATCGGCGAGGCCTTGAGCACGGGCCAGATGCTGGCGGTCGGCCTGATCTCCCTCGGCCTTATGGCCTTGTCGTTTGGCGCCGGCGCCGGCGGCCCGGCCGTGGGCTTTGCCCTGGCGACCGGCGTTACCGTCGCGACCTACAGTTTCCTGGGCGGGCTGGGCGTGCGCGCCGCCGGCACGGTGCTGGGCTTCCAGGCCTGCCTCGAAATCATTACCGGTCTGGGCATGGTCGGCTATGCGCTGGTCGCGCGCCGCGCCACGATCCTTGCCTACGCGCGTCGCTACGGGGCGATTGGTCTATTGGCCGGCGTCATCTCGGTGCTGGGCTTTCTCGCCTTCCTGCTGGCCGCGCGGAGTTTGCCGCTGGGGCCCGTGGTGGCGCTGCGCGAAACCAGCGTCATCTTTGGCGCGATCATCGGTACGTTGATCCTGAAGGAGGGCTTCGGCCCGCGTCGCCTTGCGGCCTCGACGATGGTCGTGGGCGGGATCGCGCTGCTCGCCTTCCTGCGTTGAGGTAGGCTTGTTCGATGTCCTTGCCCGCTTCGCTCAAAAGCCGCCTCAGTCTCCCGCTGATCGCGGCACCGATGTTCCTGGTGTCGGGGCCGGCGCTGGTCAAGGCGGCGTGCCGAGCCGGCGTGATCGGCGCTTTCCCCACCGCCAACTGCCGCACGGTCGAGGAACTCGACCGATGGCTCGCCGAGATCAAGGCCGAGACGGCGGGCGCCGCACCGTTCTGTCCCAACCTGATCGTACACCGCTCCAATCCGCGCTTGGCGGAGGATCTCGCCGCCGTCGTGCGCGCCAAAGTCGAGATGGTGATCACCAGCGTCGGCTCGCCCGAGGCGGTAATGAAGCCGTTGAAGGACGCGGGCTGCCTGGTGCTGGCCGACGTGGCGTCGGTGCGTCATGCCGGAGAAGGCGGTCGCGGCCGGCGTTGACGGGCTGGTGCTGCTGACCGCCGGGGCCGGCGGCCAGACCGGCTGGGTCAATCCTTTCGCCTTCGTCCGCGCCGTGCGGAAATTCTGGGACGGCATCGTGGTGATGGCGGGCGGCATGTCGGACGGCCAGGCGATCGCTGCGGCCGAGACCCTGGGCTGCGACCTCGCCTACATGGGCACCAAGTTCATCGCCACGCGCGAGAGCCTGGCCAAGGACGAGTACAAGGCGATGCTGGTGAAGAGCCAGCTCGACGACGTGCTGCTCACCAAGGCCTTCACCGGGCTTGCGACCAACATGCTGCGGCCCTCGATCGCCGCCGCCGGCCTCGATCCCGACGACCTGCCGCAACGGGGCGCCATCGACATCGCCAAGGACATCAACGCGGCCGAGCGCGAGAAGCCCGAGACCAAGCGCTGGAAGGACATCTGGAGCGCCGGCCACTCGGTGTCGGGCGTGGCCGACGTGCCGTCGGTCGCCGAACTGATCGAACGGACGGCGCGCGAGTACGCGTCAGTGCAGGTGGTAAAGCCCTGAGGCGAAACCGAACTCGGCCGGCTTGATGAGCTGCGTGCTCGCCACCTTCACGCGATGCAGCTTGCCGTCGAGATTGCGTTCCCAGAACTCGAGGAACTTGGTGAGATTGGGAAAACGGGGGGCCAAATCCAGGTTTTGCCAAACGAAGCTCTGTAGAACGTGCTTGTGGTCGGGCATCCAGTAGAGGATTTCGGCGGTCGTGATGCGGTAGTTGTTAAGCTGCGCAACAAAACAACGGTCCATAGTCACTCCTTGACACGTCACGCGTATCGGAATAGTCACGCGCCCTTAACGAAAAATCAGCAAAATTCGTTCCACATCAATGAGTTGGCAGCAATCCCTCGCGATTGCTGCTAGTGCGAGATGACTTGATGGAACCTTTTTGCCGCCGTCTTGACTCAAAGGCCTCACAACCCTAAATCCCGTGCGCCTTTGGCACTCACCGCAGGAGAGTGCTGACAGGCCCTTTTTCATGGCGGCCATCCGGCCGTCGAGGCTCAACCGAAGGATATGGAGGCAGCAGCATGAAGTTCCGTCCGCTTCACGACCGCGTCGTGGTCAAGCGCGTCGAGGAAGAAGGCAAGACCAAGGGCGGCATCATCATTCCGGACACGGCCAAGGAAAAGCCGATGGAAGGCGAGATCGTCTCCGTTGGCCCGGGCGCCCGCGATGAGAACGGCAAGCTCGTTCCGCTCGACGTGAAGGCCGGCGACCGCATCCTGTTCGGCAAGTGGTCCGGCACCGAGATCAAGCTCGACGGCGTCGAGTACCTGATCATGAAGGAAAGCGACATCATGGGAATCCTCGAGGGTTCCGCCGCCATGAAGAAGGCGGCCTAAGCGCTTCTCCCAACCCATCCATCCAACCAACAGACATCCGAGAGGAACTAGGAAATGGCAGCCAAGGAAGTCCGCTTTAGCGGCGATGCCCGCCAGCGCATGCTGCGCGGCGTCGACATTCTCGCCGACGCGGTGAAAGTGACGCTGGGTCCGAAGGGCCGCAACGTCGTGCTCGACAAGAGCTTCGGCGCGCCGCGCATCACCAAGGACGGCGTCACCGTCGCCAAGGAGATCGAGCTCGCCGACAAGTTCGAGAACATGGGCGCCCAGATGGTGCGCGAAGTGGCCTCGAAGACCAACGACATCGCCGGCGACGGCACGACCACGGCGACCGTGCTCGCCCAGGCGATCGTGCGCGAGGGCGTGAAGTCGGTCGCGGCCGGCATGAACCCGATGGACCTCAAGCGCGGCATCGACATCGCCGTCGAGGCGGTGGTCGAGGACATCAAGGCGCGCGCCAAGAAGATCACCGGCACCGACGAGGTCGCCCAGGTCGGCGCCATCGCCGCCAACGGCGACAAGTCGATCGGCAAGATGATCGCCGAGGCGATGAAGAAGGTCGGCAACGAGGGCGTCATCACGGTGGAAGAGGCCAAGAGCCTCGAGACCGAGCTGGACGTCGTCGAAGGCATGCAGTTCGACCGCGGCTATCTCTCGCCGTACTTCATCACCAACGCCGACAAGATGATCGCCGAGCTCGAGAGCCCCTACATCCTGCTGTTCGAGAAGAAGCTCTCGGGCCTGCAGGCGATGTTGCCGGTGCTCGAGGCGGTCGTGCAGTCGGGCAAGCCGCTGCTGATCGTGGCCGAGGACGTCGAGGGCGAGGCTCTCGCCACCCTGGTCGTCAACAAGCTGCGCGGTGGTCTCAAGATCGCGGCCGTCAAGGCGCCGGGCTTCGGTGATCGCCGCAAGGCGATGCTCGAGGACATGGCGATCCTGACCGGCGGTCAGCTGATCTCCGAGGATCTCGGCATCAAGCTCGAGAACGTCACGCTCGACATGCTCGGCAAGGCCAAGAAGGTCATCGTCGAGAAGGAGAACACCACGATCGTCGACGGCGGCGGCAAGAAGGCCGACCTCGAGGGCCGCATCACCCAGATCCGCGCCCAGATCGAGGAGACCACTTCGGACTACGACCGCGAGAAGCTCCAGGAGCGCCTGGCCAAGCTCGCGGGCGGTGTCGCCATCATCAAGGTGGGCGGCGCGACCGAGGTCGAGGTCAAGGAGAAGAAGGACCGGGTTGACGACGCCATGCACGCCACCAAGGCGGCGGTCGAAGAGGGCATCGTCGCCGGCGGCGGCGCGGCTCTGCTCTACGCGATCCGCGCGCTGGACAAGATCCGCACCGCACAACGACGACCAGAAGGTCGGCGTCGAGATCGTGCGCCGTGCGCTGCAGTCGCCGGTCCGCCAGATCGCCGAGAACGCCGGCTTCGACGGCGCGGTGGTCGCGGGCAAGATGCTCGACCAGAAGGACACGAACTACGGCTTCGACGCCCAGAAGGGCGACTACGTCGACATGGTGAAGTCCGGCATCATCGACCCGGTGAAGGTCGTGCGCACCGCCCTGCAGGACGCCGCTTCGGTGGCGGGCCTGCTGGTGACGACCGAAGCCATGGTCGCCGAGAAGCCCGAGAAGAAGGCCCCGCCGATGCCGCCGGGTGGTGGCATGGGCGGCGACATGGACTTCTAGTCCAATCGTCTTCCTTAAGATATGCGAAGGCCGGGGAGCGATCCCCGGCCTTTTTCTTTTAAGGTGGCGTCATGCCAGACGACACCGACCGCCTTGCTTTCTTCCGCGATCTCGAAACCAGCCTGCACCGCCGCTCTGTGCGCAACTCACCGGACGCGGTCGCGGCCTTGCTCACTGATGACTTCGTCGAATTCGGCCGGTCCGGCCGCGTCTACGACAAGCTCCGGACGGTCGAATTGCTGAGCGGTGACGACAACGAGCTCATGCCAGAAGTGCGCGACTTCCAGGTGCGCCCGCTGTCGCACAACGTCGTGCTGGTGACCTACCGCAGCGGCCGGGGCGACCATTTCGCCTTGCGCAGCTCGATCTGGCGCCTGAGCGCGGGCAAGTGGCGCATGGCGTTCCATCAGGGAACGGCCACCAACCGATGAGCGATCACCCGCTCTCGGTGAAGGCGGTCGTTATCCATGACGGTCACGCGCTCCTCCTCCTGAACGAGCGCGGCGAATGGGATCTGCCGGGCGGGCGGCCCGATCCTGGCGAGGATCATCGCGCCGCGCTGAAACGCGAAGTGCGCGAGGAAACGGGGCTGGAGGTCGAGGTCGGCGACGCGCTCGACGAGCATCTGTTCGAGGTGCTGCCCGACCGCTTCGTGCGGATCCTGCCTTTCGCCTGCCGCTTGATCGGCGGCGGCAGCGTCGTGCTGAGCCACGAGCATCTCGCGACGCGTTGGCAGCCGCTTTCTGGGCTCGCCGAGACCATCGCTGGCCATCGCCTGCCGGCTGGTTATCTTGATGCGATCCGCCAGGCGATGGACCAGCCCCGATCGTCAAGCGAACGCGTGGTCTGAACCTTCAGGAAGCGATCGTGCGCCGCGGCCGCACCGAGCCAGAGTTCGTTCCAGGCATCGAAGGCCTTCAGAGGATCGGCGAGCTTGAGCTCGCGCACGGTGCGCCAGCCATGCATGACGACCTCCTGCCCGCGTGTCTCGACCTCTTCACCCTGCGCGCGGAGGATCGCCGACAGCCAGCGCGCGAAGTCGTGTGCGCTCTGCTCATCGCCCCGCTCGACGTCGGTCGGCAGGTCCATGTCGCGTGCCGTCTCCTCGTGGAATTGCAGGCCGACCAGGCGCGCGACACGGCCCAGTTCGGCGAGCGCACCGTCGGGGCCGAGCTGCTCCTGCAGGGTCGGCAGCATGGTGCGGAGATACTCCACGGCATAGGCGCGGAAGGTCTTTAGCCGCCGCTCCTCCGGCCAGCTTTCCGTCGCAAGCTTGGGCTGGCCCGCCCAATCGACGCGCGGCATCTGCTCGTCGTAGGCAAAGCGCACGCGCTCGTCTTCGCCGAGCGGCCGATCGTGCTCGATGTAGTAGCCTTCCAGGCCCGGCAGGCCATCGACCGTCATGCCGGTGCAGACGAAGCCCAGGTTCGGCTTGCCGAGCGACACGCCGTTGTGGCCGTGCCAGCCATGCATCATGGCGGCCGATACCGAGTGCGGGATGGCGGCAATCGCCGTGCCGCGCCAGATCCAGCGCGGCGGCGGATAGCGCACCCAGGCCTTCCGGTCGCTCTCGCGCAGATAGCCCGTCTTCACGCCACCCAGCGCGTTCGAATGGTAGTGATAGAGCGCGCAGGCCGGCGCCGGCGGCTCGCCGGCCAGTCCGAGCTTTTGCAGACCGGGCAAGAACTTCTCGAGATGCTGGCGGCGGAAGTGGCGAAACACATACTCGCGCGCCGTCTCCTCGCCGCGCCGGGTCACCAGGCCCAGCACCAGCGCGGTCATCAAGGCGTTGTAGAGCGTGCCGACCGCTTTGTAGGCGGCCAGCTCAGCCTGAGTGGCCATCGACGATGATGGCCTTCGATTTGCCGGCCCTCAGTCGCATGTCGAGCACCGGCTTGTATTCGGCCGAATAGTAGAAGTGCTCGGCCGCCTGCATGTCGGGGAATTCGATCACCACCATGCGTGACGGCCGCCAGCCGCCTTCGAGGTGCACGCACATGCCGCCGCGCACGATGAACTTGCCGCCGAACTTGGCGATCAGGCCCGGCGTATGCTTGCGGTATTCAGCCATCAAGGCCTCGTCGGTCGTCTCGACCTCAACAATCATGTAAGCCGCCACGTGTCTCCTCCTTCAGCCTGTCTCCATCGGCAGGCTGGGATCGTTGGACCATTCCTGCATGGAGTTGTCGTATACCGAGACGTTCTTGTGACCAAGAACGGCTGTCAGCACAAATGCATCGAGCGTGGCGGCGATGCCGCCGCCACAATAGACCAGCACGCGTTTGTCGGGCGCCGCGCCCACGCCCTCGAAGGCAGCGCGCAGCTCGGCAATCGGCTTCAGGGTCTTGTCCGCCCCGAACAGGCTCGCCGCCGGCACGCAGGACGAGCCCGCGATGCGGCCGGGCCGGCCATAGACCACGCCGCCACTACCCTTGTGCTGGTCGTGGCTCAGCGCGTTCAGCGTGAGCGTGTCCTTCTTGCCGATCGCCGCCTTGATGTCGTTCTTGTCGACGAAGATCTCCGGCCGGCCGCGCAAGGTGAGCGTGGCGGGCGGATAGCTGTGGGCGTCGGTCGAGAGCGGGCGGTTCTCCGCCTTCCACTTGTCGAGCCCGCCATCGAGGATCGCCGCATCGTCGAAGCCGACGGCACGCAGCATCCACCAGACGCGTGTCGCCCAGGTCGGCGTGGCATGGCTGTAGAGCACGACGAAGGTGCCGTGGCCGATGCCCTTGGCAGCGAAGGCCTTGGTCAGCTCATCGAGCGGCGGCAGGGTGTAGCGCAGCTTCGAGGAGGCGACGGAGAGCTCGCCCGCGAGATCGAGGAAAGCCGCGCCCGGGATGTGCCCCTTGTCGTAGTTGGCCCGCCCGCTTTCGGAGATGTAGCCGGGCTGACCGTCGGTGCGGGGACGCAGATAGGTCGTGCAGTCGAACAGGCGCAGGCCGGGTGCGCCGAGACGGCGCGCCAGGTCCTCGGTCGAGATCAGCGCAGCGGAATGGGTCACGTCGCTCTCCCTGGTTGGGGAGAGCGTAGACTAGCCCATTTTTCCAATCATACGGATCGCAGGCCCGCAGGCCGCGGGCTATCAGATCGTCTTCTGCGGCAGTGGCGGAACGGCGATGGTCTGCGACGGCGCCGGTGCCGGCGTCGCGGCGGGCGTGCTGGCCGGGGCGGTGAGCTGGGCCGACGTATCGGCAGGCGGAGTGAGCTTCTTGGCCTTGCTCTTCGTGGTGGCCGCCGGCGCCTTTGTGGGCGTGGCCTGGGCATGGACCCGCTTGAGGCAGGCGTTCTTGGAGGTAGCGCTCTTCAGCGTGTTGCAGTAGGCCGCCGTGCCGGGCTTCGGTTTGGCGGCTGGGGTCGGTGTCGCCGGGACCTCTTGGGCGAAGGACGGGACGGCGAGAGTGACCGCGGCCAGGGCCGCGACGGAGGCGAGCAGCAGACGCATGGGTTTCTTCTCCTGGGCCGGCTCCTGAGGGGGATCGAGAGGGTCGGAACGGCCTGAAATTTCAACGCGAAATACTATTTGATATGTACCAGTTATGTCAATTTCTTAATGTATTACTGGAAGCATAGCCCGTGCCGGCCATCTTCAATGTCGCCTTTCCGATCTTTGGCGTGATCCTGGCGGGCTATCTGGCCGGGCGCTTCCGCATCCTGGGCCGCGATTCGACTGCGGCTCTCACTGCCTTTGTCGGCACCTTCGCCCTGCCGGTGCTGTTTTTCGGGACGCTGGCGCGCACGCCGGTCGCGGCCGTGCTCGATCCGGCGCTGATCGCGGGCTTTGGCATCCCCGTGGTCGCGACCTTCGCCGTCGGCATGCTGTCGAGCCGGCTCGCCGTGAAAGGCGGCCTGGCGCGCATGAGCCTGCAGGGTATCGCGGCCTCTTGGGGCAATGTCGGCTACATGGGCGTGCCGCTCTGCCTCGCCGCCTTCGGCGAGGCCGGGCTGCCGCCCGCCATGCTGTCGGTGATCGTGACCGCCGTCGTCTCGATGGTGTTCGGCGTCATGATGATCGAGCTCGAGGTGGCAAGAGGCCACGGCCCGCTGGTGACCTTCCTGCGCGCGGCCTGGAGTGTCGCGAAGAACCCCCTGCCGGTATCGATCGCGGCCGGCCTGGTGTGGTCGGCGCTTGCTCTGCCCCTGCCGACGCCGGTGGAGAAATGGCTCGACCTTTTAGGCGCCGCCGCCGCTCCTTGCGCGCTGTTCGCCATCGGGCTCTTCCTTTGCGACAAGCCTGTGTCTGACACCGGCCAGTCGGTGCGCAGCGGCCTCGCCGAGGCAAGCCTCGCCACGGTGATCAAGCTCCTGCTGCAACCGCTGCTCGCCGCCTGCGTGCTGCCCTTGTTCGTCGACCTCAAGTCCGTGCCGGGGCAGGCGGCGTTGATCCTGGCGGCGCTGCCGACCGGCGCCAACGCCTTCGTGCTGGCCAAGCAGTTCGACATAGCGGTTGAGCAGAACACCGCGGCCGTGCTGCTATCGACGGTGCTGTCGGTGTTCACGGTGTCCGCTTTGCTCGTCTGGCTGCACGTAACCTGACCGAGGGGAGGCTCGTCATGCTCCAGGAATTCAAGAAATTCGCGTTGCGCGGCAACGTCGTCGATCTCGCCATCGGCGTGATCATCGGCGCGGCCTTCGGCAAGATCGTCGGCTCGCTGGTCGACGACGTCATCATGCCAATCATCGGCCGCATCTTTGGTGGGCTCGACTTCACCAACTACTTCGTGGGCTTGACCGCCGCCTCGAGCCAGGCACCGACCTACGACGCCGCCAAAAAGGCCGGCGCCACCCTGGGCTATGGCACCTTCATCACCGTGTCGGTCAATTTCATCATCATCGCCATCGTGCTGTTCCTGCTGATCCGCGGCATGAACCGCGTGATCAGGGAAGAGGAGAAGGCGCCGCCGCCGCCCGCGCCGCCCACCAAGGATCAGCAGCTGCTGGCCGAGATCCGCGATCTGCTGAAAGCGCGGGCGTAAGCGCTGCCTCGAGCCGGCGCGCCAGGGCGTCGGAGATCCTGGTCAGCGGCAGGCGGCATTCCGGCGAGGCGATCAGGCCCTGCCGCCACAGCAGATGTTTGATCGGCATCGGATTGGCCTCGGCGAAGAGCAGCGGCACGAGAGAGGCAAGCGGCGCCCAGGCGGCGCGCGCGCCGGCGAGGTCGTTGCCCGCAAAGCAGCGACCGACCTCGATGAAGCGCTCGGTCATCAGATGGCTCGCGGCCAGGATGCCGCCCTCTGCACCATTGGCCATCATGGTGAAATAGAGCGCGTCCTCGCCGGTCAGCACCGCGAAGTCGGCGGGCTTGCGCGCCAAGAGATCGAGCGACTGGGCGATGTTCCCGGAGGAGTCCTTCGCGCCCACGATGTTGGGAACCTGGGCGAGTTCGAGCAGCGAGTCGTTGGAGAGATTGACGGCCGTGCGATAGGGAATGTTGTAGATCAGCACGTCGCGGTCGGTGGCCGCTGCGATCGCTCGGAAGTGGGCGATCAATCCATCCTGGCTCGGGCGGTTGTAGTAGGGACAGACCGAGACGATGCCCTCGAACGGCAGGCGCTCCAGCCGCTTCAGCGTCCTGACCAGCTTGGACGTCGCGTTGCCGCCGACGCCCACGAACACCGGCACGCGGCCGCCCGCGACCGCGAGCGTGCGCTCGATCAGGGCCTCGCTCTCGGCTTCCTCGAGGGTCGGCTGCTCACCGGTGGTGCCAAGCGGGAACAGCCCGTCGACGCCCAGTCCGACATAGTGCGCGACCAGCCGCTCGTAGCTCGCGAAATCGACGGCGCCGTCCTTGAACGGCGTGATCAGCGGCACCCACAGGCCGCGCGGCTTGATGCTCATGCCGCTTCTTATGGGTTGACTTTGTTCATAAGAAAATCAAATGTTTTCGATATAATCGTTCGGTTTCGTTTATGATTGAGCTGCTGCGCACCTTCCTGAGCGTCGTCGAGTCCGGCAGCGTCACGCGCGCGGCGGCGACACTGCATATGAGCCAGGCCGCGGCCAGCCAGCAGATCAAGCGGCTGGAGCAGACGCTCCAGTGCCGGCTGTTCGAACGCGAGGGGCGGCGGCTCGCGCTGGCGCCGGCCGGCGAACGCCTGCTCGCCCAGGCGCGCCGGCTGGTGGCGCAGAATGACGATCTGGTGGCGGCGATGCGCGCGCCGGCGTTCGAGGGCGAGGTCCGCTTCGGCGTGCCCTACGACATCATTGCGAGCTTCGTGCCGGCGATCCTGCGGCGCTTCGCCAAGAGCCAGCCGCGCGTGCGCGTCAGCCTGGTCTGCGAGGATTCCAAGATCGTGCGCGAGGCGCTGCGCTCAGGTGGGGTCGATCTCGCGCTCACCACCGAGACCGACTGCGGCCGCCACGGCGAGACGCTGCGCACCGACCGGCTGGTCTGGGTCGGCGTGCCGGGCGGCGATGCGCATTTGAAGGATCCGCTGCCGGTGTCGCTCGGTGCGCCGACCTGCGTGTTCCGGCCGGTGGCGATCGAGGCGCTGGGCAAGGCGCGGCGCGACTGGCGCGCGGTGTGCGAGGTGAGCCGGCTCGAGCCCGTCTATGCCGCGATCGAGGCCGGCCTCGCAGTGGCACCGCTGTTGCGTTCGTCGGTACCGGAGCGCTTCGAGATATTGGGCCGCGAGGCGCGGCTGCCGGTCTTGCCGGAGTTCCGCATCAATCTCTATGCGCCGCCCAATATGAGTCCCGCCGCGCGCGATCTGGCCGATCATGTGCGCTCTTCGTTCTCCGGACGGACAGCGAAGAACTTTCACAACAATTGATACGATCGGAAGCTGTCCTCTCGCAGGCTGTGAAACTATCCTCCGCCCGGTCGCTAAGGAATTCACATGCGCTTTCTGCTCGGTTGGGCCCTGAAGCTTTCGCTCGTGGGCGTGGTCTATCTCGGCATGACGTCCGGCTTCAAGATCAAGCTGCCTGAGGAAGTGCTGGGCTACAAAGTCCCACCGGCGGCGCAGGAATGGGTCGATCGCAACGCCAAGATCGCGGAGTTCGGCAAACAGGCCCAGGCCGGGTTCAAGACGATCGGCGATCAGCTGAAGTAAATACGGCTACGGCGAGAGGGGCGGGCCCGGCGGGGCGGTCTTCGGATCGCCAGCCGGGCCCAAGTCGTCTTGGGGCCTCGCTTCAGCCGCCGTTGAACTGCATGGTGAATTTGAGCGGCGAGGTCTCGATGATGCGAAAGCCCAGCCGCTCGTAGAGCCCGCGCGCCCGGTTGTTCTTCAGCACCTCGAGGGTGAAGTTCTTCTCCTTGCGCTTGGCCCGTTCGCCCATCCAGCGCAGGAACGTCGTGCCGAGCCCGCGGTTGCGCGCCTGCGGCGCGAGATAGAGATGGCCAAGATGGACGTCGCGCCGCGTCTCGATGACATGCAGCCAGCCCGCGTCGACCTCTTCATGCACCAGGATCGACGCGTCTTCGTCGGCCAGCGCCTCCTCGATGCCGCGCCGCTGGTTGGCCTCGTTCCATTGCATCAGCTCGGCGGTGAGCGGCTGCATGGCGTCGCGGTAGATCGACCAGCAGAAGGCGAAATCTTGCGGCGCGATGCGGCGGAAGCTGAACTCAAGCATGGAGCGGTGCCGTCCAGGCGTTGTAACCATAGACCCAATCGGTATCGGTCACGCCCTTGCCCCAGATGTTCTGGCGCGAGGTGACCTGCATCTTGGCGGTGCGCTCCAGCCGGGTCGCCTGGTAGCGCTGCAGCGCGGCCGCGACGCCGCCGCGATCGACCCGCTCGAGGCAGCGCGACAGGATCGCGGCATCCTCGATCGCCATCGCGGCACCCTGCGCCATGTAGGGCGTCATGGGATGGCAGGCATCGCCCAGCAGCGCGACATTGCCCTCGACCCAGTGCTCGAGCGGCTCGCGATCGACCAGCGGCCGCTTGTGCACCGAGGGGCAGGCGTCGAGCACGCGCCGCACCGTCGGATGGAAGCCCTCGAACGCCGCCCGCACGACATTGACGTCGCCCTCCGCCGACCAGCTCTCGAGGCGGAAGCCCGGCTCGGGCTGGCTGGTGACGAAATAGACCTCGGAGCGGTCGGCCTTCACCGGGTACATGACGATGTGGCGGTCCTCGCCCCACCATTTGGTGCAGTCGCCGATATCGAAGCCGTCGAGCAGGCGCGCCGGGAAGACGGTGCGATAGGCGATGCGGTCGAGGAAGTTGGGCTCGTCCGAACCGAACAGCGCCTCCTTGACCACCGAATTGACCCCGTCGGCGCCGATCGCGGCATCGGCCTCGACGGTGCGGCCGTTGGCGAAGGCGAGCCGCACGCCGCCCCCCGCCGTCTGATCGATGCCGGTCAGCCGGTGATCGAGATGGATCAGCTCATCGGGCACGGCGCTCGCCAGGGCGGCATGCAGGTCGCCGCGATGGGCGAGCAGATACGGCGCGCCGTATTTCGCCTCGGCCGGCTGGCCGAACAGCATGTCGAACAGCACCTCGCCCGACTTCCAGTCGCGGTTGTTCCACGAACGCGGATAGAAGGTTTCGGCCCTGAGCCGCGGCTCCAGCCCCAGAGCGCGCAGCACATGCATGGCATTGCAGCCGATCTGGATGCCCGCCCCCAGCCGCGTGAACTGCTTGGCCTGCTCATAGATCGCAACCTCGATGCCCGCCTTGCCCAGGCAGGCCGCGGCCGCCAGCCCGCCCATGCCGGCGCCGACCACGGCCACGTTCAGCTTCCTGTCAGCTTTGCCCTCGTTCATGCCGGCACGATGCCCGAACTGTTGCTCAACCGCCACAGGGGCCGTGGTGAAAGAAGGGCCACGTAACGTTGGCCCCGGCGCCGCGTTGTCTGGTTGGCGCCGTCGAGCGTGACGGACGGCGTCTCCGGCGGCCCCGCGCGTCGCGCCTTGTCCCTCTCCCCGCAATGCCGCCGCCGGTCTGGTTGTTGTGCGAGCGTCGCCGTCCAGAGTGGCATATGGAACGGCGGGATCGGCGGCCGGCGCGACCTTCCCCCGCGCCGCGCCGCCGATCTTGTTCACGCTCCTTGGTCGTACTCCGCCGAGATGTCCTTGCCGGTGTAGTCCGGCATCAAGGCCGCCGCCACGAGGCTCACCACGGCGCAGGCCGCGATGTAGATCGCGATGGCGTAGCCCGTGTGATAGGCGGCGAACAGCGCGGTGGCGATCAGCGGCGCCGGCCCGCCCGCGATCACCGAGGCGAGCTGGTAGCCGAGCGAGGCGCCGGAGTAGCGCAG
Source organism: uncultured Alphaproteobacteria bacterium (assembly GCA_963755595.1). Lineage (GTDB taxonomy): Bacteria > Pseudomonadota > Alphaproteobacteria > Reyranellales > Reyranellaceae > Reyranella. Next base: position 92,750 of record CAVWKP010000019.1, read on the forward strand.
CCGGGGCGTGAAGGCCTCGGCGATCAGCGCGGCCTGCGGGCCGTACTGCATGTCGTGCGGGATCAGCGACAGCACGATGGCGATGAACACCGCCCAGGGGATCGCGGTGTCGAGCATGCCGAAATAGAGGAAGCCGAACAGCCCGGTCACCGCCGCGCCGATCAGGTACATGCGCCGCCGGCCGATGCGGTCGGAGATGTGGCCGAACAGCGGGATGCTGACGAACGACAAGAGCGAAGCCGCCAGCACCGCCTCGAGCACGAAGTCGCGGCTCATCTTCAAGCGTGCCGGTGGCATAGGAGAAGACGAAGGCGGTGAAGATGTAGAACGGCGCCTGCTCGGCCATGCGCACCAGCGCCGACAGGATGATCTCCCGGGGTTGCCGGCGGATCACCTCGGCGATCGGCGCCTTCTCGATCCGCCGCTCGGCCACCAGCTTCTGGAACACCGGCGTCTCGAGGATGCCGAGCCGCACCCAGAGGCCGACGCCGACCAGCACGATCGACAGCGCGAACGGGATGCGCCAGCCCCAGACGGCGAACTGGTCGCCCGACCAGGTGCTGAACACCAGGATGGCGAGGTTGGCGAGGAACAAGCCGGCCGGCACGCCGAACTGCGGCCACGAGGCGATCAGCCCGCGGTTGCCGTGCGTCTTGGCCCATTCCATGGAGATCAGCACCGAGCCGCCCCATTCGCCGCCGACGCCGATGCCCTGGATGACGCGCAATACCGTCAGCAGGACGGCGCCCCAGATGCCGATCGAGGCATAGGTCGGCACCAGCGCGATCAGGAAGGTGGCGATGCCCATCAGCATCAGCGTGGCGATCAGCGTCGCCTTGCGGCCGATGCGGTCGCCGTAATGGCCGAAGATCGCCGCGCCGATCGGCCGGCCGACGAAGCCCACGAAGTAGGTGCCGAAGGCCGCCAGGGTCGCGGTCAGCGGATCCTCGTTGGGGAAGTAGAGCTTGCCGAACACCAGGCCGGCGGCCGTGCCGTAGATGAAGAAGTCGTACCATTCGATGGTGGTGCCGACGGTGGCGGCGATCACCGCCTTGCGCAGTTCGGCGCTGTGGCGGGTGTCGGAAAGGGTGCCGACAGACTCTGCGGTCGTCATAGGCGTTGCCTCCTGGGTTTCCCCGAAGACGATAATGCAAGGCCTTTTCTGGTTGCTTACTTCAGATGCGTCTCCTGGTAGTAGAGGCTCAGCCACTTGCCGCCGCGCCGGACGTAGGTATCGGCGGCGCTGACCGTGGCAGTGTCGGGCTTGCTGCCCTTCATGCCACTGGCATAGGTCACGCGATAGAGCAGGATTGCCACGTCGGGCGAGGCGACCAGAAGCTCCGCGCTCTTGCGGTCGACGGTGAAGCTTGCGACCTCGAAGTCGAACTTGACGAACTGGGCCTTGGTGTAGCGGCTGCCGTCATAGAAGATCAGCACGGCGTCGTCGGCCAGGAAGCCGTTCATCGCCGCGGCGTTCTTGTCCTTGGTGAACTGCCAGCTGCCGATCTCCAGTTCGAGCAGCGTGTCGCGCAGCTTGGTGCGATCGTCCTGCGCCAACGCCGGCGCGCTCGCTAGTCCAACGGCTGCCGCGACCAGCAGCCCGCGTCTGTCGATCATTCCTGAAACTCCCCCAATCAACGTGCCCCTTCAGCGGGCGGCAGCAGGCGCTTGGCCTGCAGCTCCGCCACAGCCTTGGCGAACATCGCCTCGGTGTCCATCACTTCGTGAAAGCCCGCCTGCATCAGCTTGATCGTCGACACCAGCGCCGGCGGCCCGGGCTGGGTGCGGCCATGGCCCATCGTGTAGTCGGCATATTCGAAGGAGAGGCCGACGAACTCCTTCAGCGTGCCCGAGACCAGGCCGTGCTGCTTTCGGATTTCCGCCCACTCCGCCTCGCGCGGGCGGATCTCCTTGTCGAGCGAGAGCGGCACGTGCTCGCCCGCCGCGAAGCCCAGCGCCTCGGCGATGGCCGGCCACACATTGGGCCACACGAACACATCGCCGTTGGTGACGTTGAAGATCTCGTTCCTCGCCGCCGCCGCTTCGCCCGACCAGGCGATGGCGCGCGCCAAAAGGTCGGCATCGACCGCTTGCGCCACGCGGCCGACGCCGCCGGGATAATCGAGTGTTTGCTTGCCGGCCTCATTTCCAACGCGCGCATCATGGCGGCATAGACGCCCAGTGCCGGCACCACGTTCATGGCGCTGCCGGTCGAGCAGCCGACGATCAGCACCGGCCGCAGGATCGACCAGCTCCAGGCTTTCCCGCGCTGCGCCTCGCGGAGGTAGCGCTCCTGGTTCCAGTAGAAGTTGGGCTGCTCGTGCATCTCCGAGCGGTTCTCGCGCGCCGGCACGGTGAGCGGCCGGACATGCACGCCATAGGCCTTGGTGCCCTGCAGCAGCGCGACATGGCGCAAGCCGGGCGCCGCCTGCTGCAACGGCTCGAACAGGTTCTTGAGCATCGCCTCGTTGGTGCGGATCTGCTCTTCTTCGCGCCAGCCAGCGACAAGTCCCGGCCGCTCATGGAGCGCGGCATAGACGAGGTGCGTGACGCCCGCGAACTCGGGCGCCAGCGCCCGGCACGCCGCCTGGTCCGAAAGATCGAGCGCCCGCCAGCGCGCGCCGAAGGTGTCGTCCGGCTGCCGGCGCGACAGCGCCACCACCTCGCAGTCGGTCTGCGAGCCGAAGTGCTTCATCGCGGCATAGCCGACCAGGCCGGTGGCGCCGGCGATCAGGACCTTCTTGCTGGCCATCACGCACCTTACGTGTCACCGGATTGAAACTGAACCCGGTCATCGTGCGTGGTTTGGGGTGGGGGAGAGGCATGCGGCAGAGAAAGCTGGTGCGGCTAGCGTGGGTTCCGATCAAATGGAACCGCTAGCGGTTCCATTTGATCGAAAACGCGTTGCTCCAGGCGCTTCGACCGACGGGCATATTCCGTTCGGCTTCAAGCCGAACGGAATATGCTGCTCTCGACGCGTTCTTGAACCGAACGCGCGGCCACAAACTTCACATGCTCGAGTCGGTCCTGTGGCTGCGCAAGGCCAAGGCGCCGGTCGTGCGCCCGCCGGCACCGGAGAAATCGCTTGAACGACGCGATCATCCGCCAAGCCATCCTTGACCGGCGCTCGCTCGGCGCGACCTACGACGGCGCGGCGCTGAGCTTCAGCCCGCACGTGCTGGGCCGCGACAAGCGTGGCGCGCGCCGCGTGCTCGCTTTCCAGCATGGCAGCGCCACCCGGTGGCGCTGCCTGCGGCTCAGCCGCCTGAAGCGGCTACGGTCCGCGAGCGACGACTGGCAGTCGGGCCACGGCCCCTACCGGCAGCATTCCTGCGTGGTGCGCGTCGACGTCTCGGCCTGGTGAGGGCGGTCCGGCGCCTGCGCCTGGTCCTGGTCCTGGCCCTTGAGCTCGACGCGCTCGACCGGCTTTCGGTCGAACGGCACGGGGCGGCGTGGATAGTCCTTGAGTCTGGGCCCAAACGGAAGAAGCGGCCGCCACGGCGACCGCCAGCATGATCAATGCGCGCAACATCCTCTACCTCGCCTGTCCGACTCTCGTGGTCTTTGACAGGATCAACGCGCGCGCGGCGTAGCGGCTCCCTCGCCTTGATGAATGACCGCCACGAAGCGGCGGCGCAGCGTGTCGACCGGCACGATCGCGCGGCGTGGGCCCCGGCGATCGGACCCGGCCCTCATCTGCGTGGCCCGCATCGACCGGGCGACGAAGGCCAGTGCCAGCTCCCACTGCTCGACGGCCGCCGCGCCGATCGCGCTTTGCAGGCTTTGGGCCCGCCGCCCGTCGGCATCATCGCCCGAAGTCTCGAGCCGCCACAGCGCGACCGCGAAGCCCGCCGCGAACTCGGCGCGCGAAACCGCCGCCGCCGGCTGTTCGAGCAGCTTCAGGCAGCGCGAGAAGGCGTCGCTGAGGTTTTCCGAATGCATGATGGAAGGTTAACGGCGCGACACTGGAACTAGTTGCGGCGGCGCATTTTTGCCCGACAATAGGGTCCGGAACATGACCAAGCGCCTTCTGTCTCTCGGCTTCCTGCTCGTCGCCGCCGCCCTCCTGCCCGCCGCCCTGCCGGCGTTGGCCGGGCCGCTGGAGGATGGCCTTGTCGCCTACAAGAAGGGCGACTTCGACACCGCCGTCAGCCTGCTGCGGCCGCTGGCCGAGCAGGGCGAGCCGCAGGCCGAGGAGAAGCTCGGCCGCATGTACCAGCGCGGCAAGGGCGTGCCGAAGGATTTCGAGCGCGCCGTCCAGTGGTACCAGAAGGCGGCCGAGAAGGGCGACGCCGCCGCCCAGGGACGGCTCGGCTTCCTCTACCGCGTCGGCGCGGGCGTGCCGCGCGACCTCAAGCTGGCGCAGAAGTGGTATCACCTGGCGGCCGAGCAGGGCAATCCGCTGGCCCAGGTCGGGCTGGGCTACATGCTGATGGACGGCTCGGGCGACAAGCCCGATATCGTGGCCGCGGCGGGCTGGTTCAACAAGGCCGCGGTGCAGGGCGATGCGCTCGCCATGCTGGCGCTCGGCACGCTCTACGAGCTCGGCCGGGGCGTCACCAAGGATTTCGTGCAGGCGCACAAATGGTATGCGCTGGCCAGCGTCGACGACGGCGAATACGAGCAGGACCTGTTCGACCGCGCCAAGCGCGCCAAGGAAGAACTCGCCAAGCAGATGACGCCCGCGCAGATCGCCGAAGCCGAGCGCCTCGCCCGCGCCGCGATGCCGCCGGGAACGTTCTTTTTCTCCTCTCCCTGTGGCGCTTTCGCCGGCGAAACGCCTAAGGGGGAGAGGCGGGGAGAGGGCGCATCGAAAGCTCGTGCAACCCCCTCTCCTACCTCTCCCCATCGGGGGAGAGGAATATGAAATCACCTCCGTCGTCGCGGTCGTGGGCGCCGTCGTCGGTCTTCTCGCGCATGAGGCGGTCCTCGGCGGTGTCGCGATAGGTCGGCGTCACACGCTCCGGCGCCGGGGCCTGCGCCTGGTTGGGGGCCTCCTTGATGGCCTTGTCGTCGACATCCTTGGTCGTCTTCATGCTGCCCATTGCACGGCATGCCCTGGGCATGGACCAACGCACCGGCGGCGATCACATAGGCTGAAGCGAGCGCTACAACGCTCAGTACGCGCAACATTCGAACCTCCTGATTGCTCGATCTCCTTGGCTTCTCCTCATGTGAAGTCAACGACCCCCGTCTTGGCAGCGTTGCGCCAATCGAGGCCCGCAATCGATTGTGACGATGTTCGCAGCCGTACTATGCTGGCGGCTATTGGGGAGGAGGACGTCCGATGGAATTCGGCATGTTCCACGAGTTTCAGCGCCTGCCGGGCGCCAGCGAGCCATCGGCCTTTGCCGATTCCTTCGCCCAGATCGACGCCGCCGAGCAGCTGGGGCTGGACGCCATGTGGCTCGCCGAGCTGCACTTCGCGCCCGAGCGCTCGGTGCTGGCCTCGCCGATGCTGCTGGCCGCCGCCATCGCCGAGCGCACCAAGCGCATGAAGATCGGCACCGCCGTCCAGGTGCTGCCGCTCTGCCATCCGCTGCGTCTCGCCGAGGAGGTCGCGACCGTCGACCAGCTCTCCAACGGCCGCCTGATCTTCGGCGTCGGCCGCTCGGGCTTCGCCCACACCTACAAGACCTACGGCGTCGATTACGGCGAGAGCCGCGAGCGCTTCGCCGAAACGCTGCACATCGTGAAGCGCGCCTTCACCGAGGAGCGCTTCAGCCACCAGGGCAAGTACTACGCCTACGAGAATGTCCGCGCTGGCGCCCAAGCCGGTGCAGGCGCCGTGGCCCGAGATCCGCATCGCCGCGGCCAGCCCCGACACCTACGTCGAGGTGGGCGAGAGGGCCATCGCGATCTTCGTCGCCGCCCGCGTCGGCGATCTCTCCGACCTGGCGCCCAACGTGAAGGCCTATCGCGAGGCGTGGAAAAGGCGGGGCACGAAGGCAAAGGCCAGGTCTTCCTGCGCGTGCCGGTCTACGTCGCGGAAACCGAGGAGGCCGCGCTCGAAGAGCCGCGCGAGAGCATCATGCATCTGCTGCGCTATATCGGCGATCGCCTGGCGCAGTCGGCCGGCGCGCAGGGCACGCGGGCGATCGAGAACCGCGCCGAGCGCGGCGCCCGCATGCTGTCGATCGACTACGACGAGGTGCTGCGCGAGCGCATGATCGTCGGCACGCCGGCCCGCGTGATCGACCGCCTCACCGAGCTGCAGGAGAAACTCGGCCTCGACGGCATCCTGGCCGAGCTCAACCCCGGCAGCCGCATCCCGCACGAGCGGGTGATGACGGCGTTGCGGCTGCTCTGCGAAGACGTCATGCCGAGGTTCAAGTAGGCACGGTACGCCCGCAAAACGCTCACCCTGAGGAGGCGCGAAGCGCCGTCTCGAAGGGTGGGCGCGAGCACCTTGTCTGTTACCCACCCTTCGAGACGCGGCCTGCGGCCGCTCCTCAGGGTGAGGTTAGTGGTGCCCGGCCGTGTGAGGTTGGTCGCGAAGGCGTGTAGGCTCGCGTTCCCACGAGGACACCTCAGCCCTGTCCAACCCGTCCCCGACGCAACCCGCCGCGCCGCTCAAGCCCACCTCCTGGCCGATCGGCCTCATCCTGCTGTCGCTGGTCGCGGCGGCGCTGTGGGTCCTGCTGCTGGCCAACACCAGCTTCGGGCCCGCCGGCGGCGCCGAGGATTTATTGTCGGCGGCGTTCGAGATGCTGTTCACCGCCGGCGGCCTGTGGATCGTGCTGGTGATCATGCTGGTCATCGGCGGCGTCATGGGCTCGATGCCGCGCTGGGTGGCGTGGCTCGCGATCGTGCTGGTGCCGATGGCCGCCGTCGCCGACACCGTCGCCATCGACATGTGCTCGCGCCACATGGAATGGGCCATCGTCCTGGTCGCCGCGTTGCCGGCGCTGGTCGCCTTCTACGCCTTCTGGGCGCGGCTGCCGCGGCTGCAGGCGGCGCTGCCGGCCGAGCGCACCAGCGTCGCCGTGTGGGGCGCGATCTTCTTCCTGTCGGTCGTCACCTTCGTGGTGGCGGCGTACTGAAAGAGACGCGGCCTTCGGCCGCTCCTCAGGATGAGGTCGCCGACTTGTCCGCCGCTCATCCGCCGGACTAGGCTTCGCGTCCATGACCACCGTCGCCACCCGCGAACACGTCGTCGACCGCTGGGTCCATCTGCTGGGGCTGGGCCTCGGCCTGCCGGCGGCCGTCGCGGTCGTCATCGTCGCCGCCATCGACGGCGCGCGCGAGCAGCTCGCGCCGGCGGCACTCTATGCGCTCGGCCTGCTCGCCATGCTGGGCTGCTCGGCCGCCTACCATCACCTGCGCCCTCATCCTGAGGACTCGGCCGCCGCCGCGACTGGCTGCGCCGGCTCGACCATGCGGCGATCTTCGCCATGATCGCCGGCACCTACACGCCGTTCACCTTGCTGCTCGAGCGCGCCTGGGCGATCGGCCTCACCGCCGCGATCTGGGGCGTCGCCGCCCTCGGCATCGCCGCCAAGCTCGGCAGGCTCCGTCCACATCGAGCAGGTCTCGGTCGGGCTCTACCTGGTGCTGGGCTGGATCGGGCTGGTGGCGCTCGGGCCGTTCACCGCGAGCCTGGCCGAGGACACCCTGGTGCTGCTCGCCGTCGGCGGCGGGCTCTACACCGCGGGCGTCGTCTTCCATCTCTGGCAGCGCCTGCCCTACCAGAACGCGATCTGGCACGGCTTCGTGCTGGTGGCGGCGGGGGTGCACTACGCGGCGGTGCTGACGGTCGTTGGCTAGAAGGTCGTCGGGCCCGGCGGCGCACCACCCCCAGAGCGTGCAACCAGCGCGGGCCCGACGAGCCCCTTCCCAGCGCGCACGAGTGTGCGCTTTCGTACGCCGAGCGGTTGTGACGAGGCGGTGGCCTTACAATTGATACGATAGTTACTTCAGAGCGCCCGAAGCGAAGCGAGGGCGCTGGCGGGCGGCAAGCGCTTCGTAATCAAGCGCGGGAGCCCGCGCAGCGCAGAAAGGGTCGAGGCGCCGGGATTCGTTCTGCACTGTGCGGCGCCCGCGCTTCGACTTACGCTGCAGCGCTACACGCCCGCCGGCGCCCTGCGCTGCGCGTGCGCAGCGCCTAATACAAAACCGACGGCAGCCACGCCCCCTCGGGCTCGTTGTAGAACCCCGTCGTCATCAGCGTCATCTGGAACACCAGCCGCAGCCCCGCCTCGAGGCACCAGGCGAAGACCTCGTGGTTGCGCGTCGGCAGCAGGAAGCCCGGCCCGCCGAACTCGGTGGCGGCGCCGATCAGCGCCATCAGGTCGTGGTTGGACTCGGCGACCGTGTGGGCGAAGAAGGCAAGCCCGGTCGTGTAGCCGGTGATCCGGTCGAGATGCTCGACCACCGACGCGGTCTTCTGCCCGATCGCGTCTAAAACCTCGCCGTCGCGCTCGAAGCCGTGCACCTGGCGGCAGATCCGGTTGCAGGCCGCGCGATCGCCCGCCGTCGCCGGCCGCACCTTGTAGCCCGCGAAGGTCCGGCCGAGCGCCGGGCCCTGCAGGATCGACACCGGCTCGCGGGTCAGGAAGCCGAGCCGGGTGTAGAGGCAGAGCGAGCGGTTGTGGAAGCCCGACTGCAGCAGGCGCACGCCCGCCGCCTTCTGCTGCGCGGCGCGCTCGAGCACGTCCTGCATCAGCCGCGCGCCGGTGCCCTTGTTCTGCACCCGGGGATCGACGGTGATCGGCCCGACGCCGACGATGGGCGAGCGTTCGTCGAGGAAGTTGCTGCCGATCACGCGCCCGTCCTCCTCGGCGACCACCGAATAGAAGCGCGGATGGGCGAGCAGCATCGCGAGCAGCCCGGTCGCCACCTCGGGCGAGGGAAAGTCGGGCGGGAAGTTGTGGGCCTCGCAGACGGCCTTGAAGGCCTCGTAGCAGATCGGGCCGCAGGCGGCGGCGTCGGCGGCGGTGCCGGGGCGGAGGGTGATGGTCATGTGTGTGCTCCCCGGTGGATGTTTGGGGGCTGATGGTTGCGTCCGCAACCCGAAAGTTGAATTTTCGAGAGTGAACTCGGGACGCCTGCGTGCGAGCGCCCGGACGGCGCATCCTCGTCACGACCTATGTCGGATCCGGCTATCTCTCCTTCTTGGAGGTTTTGGCTTCGACTTTCCGGCAGCAGCCCGGATCGCCATGGTCAACAAACTAACGGTAGTAGAAGGCGGTCCGTAGCTTGCGCGCTCTGCCTCTCGTCGTGCGCATTGTTTTGCCGCCCGCGTCTCAGCAGCGTCAAGATTTTCAATCAATGCGTCTGCGTCTACAAGTTTCCGCTTATCGGGACTTGTAGGTAGAGATGTAGATCACTGCTACAGGCAGTACTTCCCGCTCTCTTTCTGACGGCCATGGCAAAAGCGCATATTCATCGTCTTTGCGCGGCGAGACGATCATAGAAAGCTCTTGTCGCTCGGCTATTGACCTATGATTCGAGACACTGAATCTAAGCAGCATTTCTGGTTCTCTTAGTGCACATCAGCAACAGTTTAGCACGATTTTCTTGCAAAACTTCGCAAAAAGCGTTCTGAAAACGCATGCTCCTATACGTCAGGGCCCTTGGAGCTCCTTAACTCAGGATAGTTGCGTACCTTTTCAAGTCCTTCGTAGCCCTCCACACGAAGCCGGCCGGCGGGCTCATGCGATAGAAGGGACGCCAATTCCTTCGCGATCGCTGTTGGATGATCATCACCCGCAAGGGCGGATCGCCGCTGTCGAGGTGGCGGCGTCAACACCCTGCATGCGAAGCTAGGTGATGAACTTCACCTTTCTCCCGCTCGATCGTCTCGCGACCGCAGCCGTCACAACCGGTGAAATCTGTTACCGCCGGGTTGCGCTCCACCTTCCCCTACCGAATCGCTGCGCTGTCTGCCATAAAGGCCCGGGGTTGAAGTCCCGCTCGTCTCCCTCCGAACGGAGCGAGGCCGGACTTCAAGAATTGGTACAGCTCGCACCACACGCGTGCGGGCGACGACGTAGGGGAGATTAGCAATGCGTACACTTTGGCTGGCGATAACTCTCGCCTTCATGGCCTTTTCCGTCGCGCCGGAGACGTCGGCGCAGGATGGCCTGAAGCGCTTCGAGACCGACATCAAGCCGCAGATCGAGCTAAAAAGCTTCACCTATGGCAGCGCCTCGGCGCAGGGCTCGTCGGGCTTCGTGCTGAACAACGTCGTGGCGGTCGTGCCGGGCAGCGGCGCGACCGGCGGCGAGGACACCACGATCAAGATCGACAAGGTGACGGTCGACGACCTCGATTTCGAGCGCCTGAAGAAGGGCGGCAACGGCGAGGACATGCCGCGCTTCATGAAGCTCAAGATGGAAGGCATCAACGGCGACGACAAGCTGTTCGCCCAGCTGGCCCCGTTCGGCGTGCCGAAGGTGCCGGTCGATTTCACGCTCGACTATCGCCTCGACACCGCCACCAAGGTGCTGACGGTGTCGAAGGTCGAGATCAACCTGCGCGGCCAGGCGCGGGTCGGGCTGGCGCTGGTGATGGACGGCATCTCGGACAAGGCGAGCGACGCCCAGGGCAAGACCAAGGATGACGGCCGCCTGCGCACCGCCTCGCTCGACATCGACGACACCGGCCTCCTGGCCACGGTCCTGCCGGCGGCGGCCAAGGCCCAGGGCAGCACGCCCGAGGCGACGATCGCCATGGCGACGGTGCCGCTCGCGGCCTTCACCGCCAACCAGGGCCCGGCCACGCTGAAGGCGCTCGATAGCCGTGGTGTCCTTCATGCAGGATTGGAAGAAGCCCAACGGCCCGATCAAGATCTCGATCAAGCCGGCCAAGATCGCGTCGCTGAAGGACCTCGACAAGATCATGGAGCCCAACGCGCTCACCGACATCTTCGGCCTCACGGTCGAGTATGCCGGCACGCGGGCGGGCGCGTCAGGCGCGCAGGCTTCGGCGGCCGCTCCGCCGGCGGCGGCTCCGCCAGCGGGTGGCGATGCCAAGCTGAGCGGGCCCGAGGCCGCGATGTCGATCGTCGGCAACACGCTCGCCGGCAAGTACGACGGCGGGCTGACCCACGAGCACTACAACAAGGACGGCACCAGCGTCTTCCTCGACGACGACGGCTCGAAGTCCAAGGGCAAGTGGTCGATCGAGGGCCAGAAGATCTGCACCAAGTACAAGGGCGACGACAAGGACTGCTACGGCATCGAGCGCGCCGGCGACAAGGTCACGCTGACCGCCAAGGGCAAGTCCTACAAGATGACGGTCCTGCCGGGCAACCCGAAGGATCTGTAAGCCGCGCCCTCCGACTAACGGCCTCACCCTTCGAGACGCGTCGCAGCGCCGTGCTCGTAAGGGTGAGGCGGCGGCGTGACGGTTGCGCACCCTTCGAGACGCGCCCTCCGGGCGCTCCTCAGCCTGAGGAGCTCTGAACCGTAGGACCGCACCCTAGTCCTCGAAGGGTGGGCAACAATGCCGGTCTATCCGCTAACCCTTCTGCCCGCGCCCCACGCCGGAGCGCTTGTCCTTCTTCACGTCCTTGGGCCCGCCGTGGACGGCGTTCTTGGCGATCTGCTTGGTCGAGGCGGTCTCGCCGGCCTGCTTGGGGTCGACGGTGTTCTTGGGCAGCGGCTTGATCTTGATCATGGCGAGTGAACGCTCCGGTCTGTTGGAAGTTTCCGCCCCCGGGTCGCTGTTCTCCAGGTTCGAATCAGGAGCCATAAGTCGGTCCTGGCGTCCCGACGAGAATATCGGTGTTTGTGATGATGCCATCGCGTTCACCACTCAAGGAACGACGCTCCGCATCATCCCGGTACGCATCGTAGAGGTCCTGACGTCTCGGAAACTTGAGCACGTGGACCTCGAAAGGCTCGTCTGACCGGTCGTCCGACGCCCCTGACGTCCGGATGGCACGTTCAATGACGCCGCCGTAGCGGCGCCATGATGCGCGATACTTTGCGCTCGAAGACCTCGAATTCTGTTTCGAGACCCCTGTGGATCCAAAGTCTGACAAGGATGTAGAGGGGTGGGGTCGCCATGTTCACCTCACGGATCGGCAAGTTTCACCATTTACAGGTGCCGGTTCGAGCCGCCAATGGAGGCCGCTGTCGTGATCCCAGCCAAGAATCGCGTCAAGAGGAAAATGAGGGGGGTGGGGCGGAAAATGGAAAAAACTTGCCCAAAACGCATTATGGCATCGCATCGGGCGTCTTCATCGGATGGCAATCCGGCCCAATTTGGACGATTTGACGGTCAGTCCGCGGCGAGGAACCCACGCACCTCCAGCACCGCCTCGGCCAGCCCCACGCGCTCGATGCTGACGCCGGCCGGGAAGGCGCCCAGCAGGCGGCTGGGCAGGCGGGAGTCCAGCATCACGAACACGCCGCGATCGTCGGCGCGGCGGATCAGGCGGCCGTAGGCCTGCTTGAGCCGAGCCGCGCCAGCATGTCGTCATAGGCGTTGGCGCCGGCGCCGGCCGCCTTCCACGCGGCCTTGCGGGCGCGGTGCAGGATGTCGGGGCGCGGCCAGGGCACGCGGTCGAACACGATGAGGCGGAGCGAGCGGCCCGGCACGTCGACGCCGTCGCGCACGGCGTCGGTGCCGAGCAGGCACGAGTGCTCCTCGGCGCGGAAGATGTCGACCAGCGTGGCGGCATCCATGCCGCCGACATGCTGGGCGTAGAGCGGCAGGCCCGCCTCCTCGAGCGCGGGCGCGATGCGCTGGTACACGGCGCGCAGCCGGCCGATGGCGGTGAACAGGCCGAGCGCGCCGCCGCCCGAGGCCATGAACAGCTCGCGGTAGGCCGCCGCCACCTGGTCGGTGTCGTCGCGCTTCACGTCGCGCACGATCAGCACCTTGGTGGCCGCCGGATAGTCGAACGGCGAGGCCATGGCCGCGCGCATCGCCGGGGCGAGCAGGTGCTTCGTCCCGGTGCGCGCCTCGGCGGCCGTCCAGTCGGCCAGCGCATCCTGCGCCTCGTCGTTGGCGGGCTGCGGCACGCCCAGCGAATCGCGCAAGGTCGCCGAGGTGATGATCGCGCCGTGCGCCGGCTTCAGCACCGAGTTCACGAAGGGCTCGGTCGGGTCGAGATAGTGGCGGTACATGCCGACGTCGGCTTCGCGGTTGAACATCCGCTCGACGCCGAACCAGTCGACGAAGGCCGGATCGGCGTCGTTGTGCAGCCCGCGCAGCATGGCGCGCCAGGCTTCGAGGGTGACCTCGCAGCGGTTGGTGAGCGAGCGCGCCACGCCCTCGATGCGCCCGCGCTGGCCGCTGTCGAGCGTGTCGGCCTCGCTCTCGAGCTTGGCCTTGAGCGACTGGCGGAGCGCGGCGCACCGGGGCCAGCATCGCCTCGAACAGATCGGCCAGCTTGTCGGCCGCCTCGATCACGCCCGGGTTCGGCGGGCGGATGTCGCATTCCTGGCCAAAGCCCTGGTCCTCGCCGGCGGCGCGGGCGCGCACCTGCTGGCGCACCAGGGCGAGGAACTCCTCGGCCGGGCCCATCACCGTGCCGTCGGCCAGCCGCGTCTGCCAGTTGGGCGAGGGCAGGCGGCGCAGAGATCGAGCAGGCGGCGCAACGCGTTCAGCGCCTCGACGTCCTCGCCCAGGAGGTCCTGGATGCGCCGCTCGAGGCCGCGGGCACGGGAGCCGCGGCGGCCTTCGGCGCCCAGGATCCAGCGCCTGAGGTCCGAGCATTCGACGCCGCTCAGATGCGCGCCGAACGCCAAGTCGGCCGCGTCGAACAGGTGATGGCCCTCGTCGAACACGTAGCGCGTCGGGCGCGTGGCATCGTCGAGCCCGCCCATGGCGGCCTGCACCATGACCAGCGCGTGGTTGGCGATCACGATGTCGGCGGTGCGGGCGCGGCGGATGGTGCGCTCGACGAAGCACTTGCGGTAATGCTCGCAGGCCGAATAGATGCACTCGCCGCGCCGGTCGGCCAGCCGCGAGATGCGGCCGCGGCCCAGGAGATCGAGCAGCCAGGCCGGCAGGTCGCCGCCGATCATGTCGCCGTCGCGGCTGGCCAGCGCCCAGCGCGCGAGCAGGCCGAGGCCGACGGCGTTCTCGGGCAGCAGCCCGGTGCGCATCACCGCCTCCTGGAAGTTCAGCAGGCAGAGGTAGTTCTCGCGGCCCTTCCTGATGACCACGCGGCGCCGCTTCTCGGCGCTGTCGCGATGCAGCCGGTCGAGCTCGTTGTCGATCTGGCGCTGCAGGTTGCGGGTGTAGGTCGCGATCCACACCGGCGCGCCGTTCTTCTCCGCCCACAGCGAGGCGGGCGCCACATAGCCCAGGGTCTTGCCGACGCCGGTGCCGGCCTCGACCAGCACGACCTTGGGCTTGTCCTCTTCCTCGCGCGGCGCGAAGGCCTCGCAGGCGGCCGAGGCATAGTCGCTCTGGGTCGGCCGCGCCTCGGCGATGTTGGGGCCGGCCGAGACCATTTGCGCGAGCCTGCAGACGCGCCTCGCGCGGCTCGACCGGCTCGCTGCCGGGCGGCGTGGCGGGCGGCGGCTCCTCCCAGTTGGGCAGCAGGCGCCAGACATCGAGGCCCGCCGCCGGCCGCGGCTTCTTCGCGGGCTCGCCGATGCCGAGCGCCGCCAGCACCTCGGCGCCCCACGGCCAGTCGCCGCGCGCCATGGTGAGGGCGGTGTCCTTCAAGATCGGGCGAGGCCAGCGCCGCCATGTCGTCGAGCTCGCCGAGCAGGGCGGCGGCGATCTTCGGCAGCGCCGCCAGCTCGTCGTCGCACGGCACGTCGAGCACCTCGCAGAGGCCGCGCACCGTCGGCAGGCAGAAGGTCGCCGGCCGCACGAAGGCGTAGAGCTCCAGGAGATCGCGCGCCGCCAGCAAATCGAGGCCCAGCCGCGCCGCCGTCGCCGGCCCATGCACGACCAGCGGGAAGCTGCTGGCCGCGCGCAGTGCCGCCTCCGGCGCCCCGAGCTTCTCGATCTCGCCGTCGGCGGTCAGCCACAAGGCGCCACGCGCGGTGGCGAGGACGGCGCACCACCTCATGCTGAGGAGGCCGCGCAGCGGCCGTCTCGAAGCATGGGCCACAGGCATGCTGGTTGCCGACCCTTCGAGACGCGGGCCTGCGGCCCGCTCCTCAGGGTGAGGTGATTGGGGTGAAGCGAATGCGCCATCAACAGGCGGATAGCATAGAATGGGGGCAATGACGCTCGGCCGCCGCCTCTTTCTCTCCACTTTTGGCGCCGGCCTCGCGACGCGAGTCTCGGCCGCCGACCAGCATGACGTCGTCATCGTCGGCGCCGGCATCGCCGGGCTGACGGCGGCGCGCGCCATCGCCTCGACCGGCAAGAAGGTGCTGCTGCTGGAGGCCCGCCAGCGGATCGGCGGGCGGATCTTCACCGACAGCGACCTGGGCTTCGCCTTCGACCACGGCGCGCCGACGCAGGCGGTGCCGCAGACGGCCGGCGCGGTGGCCTGGCGGAATCGTGCACGGCAAGGAGCTCTCGACGCCCGACTACGAGAAGTACGAGAAGCAGCTGGCCGAGACCGAGAAGAAGATCGAGCTGGTCCACCAGCAGCTGCCCGGCGTCGATCCCCGGCTGGCGCTCAACTACACCGAACCGCTGCAGGTGCTGGCGCTGGGCGAGATCCTGCGCCGCACGCCGTTCGGGCCGGAGCCGGCGACGCTCGACCTCAAGACCCGGCTGCCGATGATGCTGGGCAAGCGCGTCGTGCGCATCGATTCGACCAACCCGCTGATCAAGCTCATCTCGCCTTCGGTCGAGGTCGAGGCGCGGGCGGTGATCGTCACCGTGCCGGTGGGCGTGCTGGCGGCCGGCATGATCTCCTTCGCGCCGCCGCTCAGCGGCGCCAAGCTCACGGCGATCAGTGCGCTGCCGATGACGGTCTACGACAAGGTGGCGGTGTCGTTCTCCAAGAAGGTGTTCGACGTGCCGGCCGACGCCCGCATCATCGCGCTGGTCGGCGAGAACAAGATCGTCGAGGCGCGCCTGCGCCCGCAGGGCCAGGAGGCGGGCATCGTGTTCTTCGACGGCGAGGAGGCCAAGGCCATGGAGGCGCGCGGGCCGACCGCGGCCGGCGCCCAGGCGCTCACCGCGCTGGCCGAGGTGTTCGGCAAGGACATCCGCGCCTCGCTGGTCGGCTCGCAGTCGACGCGCTGGGGGCTGGATCCGCTCAGCCGCGGCTCATGGTCGGCCGGGCCGGCGGCGCAGCGCGCGGTGCTCGCCATGCCGCATCACGAGCGGGTGCTGTTCGCCGGCGAGGCGACCGAGGGTGAAGGCGCCACGGCCGCGGCCGCCCATGCCTCCGGCCTGCGCGCGGCCAAGCAGGCGCTCGCGGTCATTTCCCGCTGATGAGGGCGAGGACGCAGGCGACCAGCAGCGCCACGGCGGCAGCGAGCGTCGGCAGGGTGAGGCTGCCGGTGAGATCGAACAGGGTGCCGGCGACGATGGGGCCGATGATCTGGCCGACGCCGAATGCGGCGGTCATCATGGCGATGCGGCCGGCAGCGGCCATCAGGCCGAGCGCGGTCAGTCCCATGAACGTGCCGCCAAGCAGGAGGGCGGCGGCGATCGCGGTGATCGGACTCTCCCACAAGACCGAGGCGGCGACGCCCAGCGCTTCGACGACGGCGGCGATGGCGAAGCCGTTCAGGATGCCCCAGCGCCGCGCGATGGCGCCCCACAGCGCCACCGACGGGGCGGCGCCCAGGCCGACCAGCACCCAGATGTAGGGCTCGAGATGGGCGATCTCCTTCGAGCCACGCACCTGCGCCACGATAAAAGTCGCCGTGATCACGTAGCCGAAGCCGAACAGGCCGTAGGCAGTGACAAGCGGCCACGGCGCATTGCCCTCGACCTTGGCGCGCGTGCCCGCCTGCTGCTCGGCCGGGATCAGGACGGCGACGGCGACTCCCGCCATGGCGGCGAGTGCCGCGCTCGCGAACCACATGGTGCGCCAGTCGGCGAGGGTCGCGACCACGACCGCGGAGGCCGCGATGCCCGCGCCCACGCCGGCGAAGTGCACCGCCGACAGCCCGCTGCGGCCGGCCTGCGCGAGGCGATCGAGCACCAGCGCGGAGGCGAAGATCAGGGCGAAGGCCGAGGCAACGCCTGCGATCAGGCGCAGCAGCAGCAAGACCGTGAGCGAGCTCGCGAGCCCCATCGCCGCGAGCCCAGCGGCATTCACGACGAGCGCGCCCAACAGCCACCCGCGGCGCGAGCCGGGCAGCGGCCGGGTGGCGACGATGGCGCCCAGGAGGTAGCCGACGAAGTTGGCCGAGGCGATCAGGCCGGCCTCGCTCTTGGAGAGGTGCAGCGCCTCGACCATCGGCGGCAGGATGGGCGTGTAGACGAAGCGGCCGACGCCGATGCCGGCGGCCATCGCCAAGAGACCACCGATAGCCAGGGTGAGAGGGGCTTTGTTCATTGTGGGCGCGCACTTTGGGCCGGTGGCGCTAGCGAGGCAAATGTCTTAGTTTCCGCCGTTCAATGTCGCAGATCGATCGTTCCCTCGCTGAAGCCGCACGCGCGTGGCCATTCGAAGAAGCCCGCAAGCTGGTGGCGCGTCTTGGTGGCAAGACGCCGGCCAAGGGCTATGTCCTGTTCGAAACCGGCTACGGCCCGTCGGGCCTGCCGCATATCGGCACGTTCGGCGAGGTCGTGCGCACCACCATGGTGCGCCAGGCCTTCATGCGGCTGAGCGACGTGCCGACCAGGCTCTTCTGCTTCTCCGACGACATGGACGGGCTGCGCAAGGTGCCCGACAACGTGCCCAACAAGGAGATGCTGGCGGCCCATCTCGGCAAGCCGCTCACCGCCGTGCCCGATCCCTTCAGCAACGAGCATCCGAGCTTCGGCGCCGCCAACAACGCCCGCCTGCGCGCCTTCCTCAACTCGTTCGGCTTCGAGTACGAGTTCCAGTCGGCGACCGATTGGTACAAGTCCGGCCGCTTCGACCAGATGCTGCTCACCATGCTGCGGCACTACGACGAGGTGCAGGCGATCATGCTGCCGACCTTGGGCGAGGAGCGCCAGCAGAGCTACTCGATCTTCCTGCCGATCTCGCCCAAGACCGGCCGCGTGCTCTATGTGCCGGTGGTCAAGACCGACCCCGATGCCGGCACCATCGTCTACCGCGACGAGGACGGCGCGCTGGTCGAGACGCCGGTCACCGGCGGCAAGGTCAAGCTGCAGTGGAAGGCCGACTGGGCCGGCCGCTGGTTCGCGCTCGACGTCGACTACGAGATGTACGGCAAGGATCTCATCCCGACCGCCGAGCTCTCGGCCAAGATCGTGCGCGTGCTGGGCGGCGAGCCGCCCGAGGGCTTCAACTACGAGCTCTTCCTCGACGAGGCCGGGCAGGAAGATCTCCAAGTCCAAGGGCAACGGGCTCTCGGTCGAGGAGTGGCTGCGCTACGCCCCGCCGGAGTCTCTCGCGCTCTACATGTTCCAGGCGCCGCGCCGCGCCAAGCGGCTCTATTTCGACGTCATCCCGCGCGCCATCGACGACTACCTCGCCTTCGTCGAGAAGATGCCGTCGGAGGAGCCGGCCAAGGCCGCCGACAATCCCGCCTGGCACATCCATAACGGCGGCACCGTCGATCATCATGCGAGCGGCGTCAGCTTCGGCATGCTGCTGAACCTCGCAAGCGTGGCGCACACCGACGACAAGGACGTGCTGTGGCAGTACCTGCGCCGCTACGTGCCGGGCGCCACGCCCGAGAGTGCACCCTATCTCGACCGGCTGCTTGCGGGCGCGGTCGCCTACTATCAGGACTTCGTGAAGAGCACCAAGAAGTTCCGCCTGCCCACCGGCAAGGAGCGTGCGGCCTTGCAGGACCTCGCCGACACGCTGCGCAAGATCCCCGAGAGCGAGAGCGCGGAGTTCATCCAGAACGAGGTCTATGAGGCGGGCAAGCGCCACTTCGCCAAGGAAGAGCTGCGCCAGTGGTTCAAGACGCTTTATGAGGTCTTGCTGGGGAGCGAGCAGGGCCCGCGCATGGGCGCCTTCATCAAGCTCTATGGCCGCGACAATGTCGTGCGCCTGATCGATCGCGCTTTGGCCGGCGAAGACCTCGGCAAGGCGGCGTGAGCGACTACCTCCATCCCGACGTTCCCGCCGGCACGCGCATCCACGACGTGCCGCTGGTGCGGGCCACGCGCCAGTCGCTGAAGGGCTTCGGCGAGATCGTGCGCGATCCCAAGACGCACAAGATCGAGATCGTCACCTGGCCCGCCAAGGGTTGGCGCAAGCTCGACGACAATACCGGCAACGAAGGCGGCACCACCGAAGGCGTGTTCGCCTGCGCCTGGCAGGGCAACGAGCTGGTCGGCCACAACGAGGCGGTCGGCGGCCACTATGTGCTGGGCTTCCGCGAGCCGCCGGAGGCCGCGCGGCCCGGCATGGCCTTGAGCGAGGACCGCGTGCTCCTGTGGCATTGCAACTACCATCCCGATGGCGGGCAGTTCTTCTGGCCGATCGACGGCAAGCCGTTCGTCGTGCCGGCAGCGCCGCCGGGCGACGACGTGAAACCGGAGGACTTCGTCGCCTTGTGGTCGGACGGCAGCTTCGGCATCTACCTCCACCCCGACGTCTGGCACGAGGGCCCGTTCCCGGTCGAGCCGGCCGGCCGCTTCTTCGACAAGCAGGGCAAGGTGCATGCCCGCATCTCCTGCGATCTCGCCCGCGAGTTCGGCGTGCTGCTGGGCGTGCCGCTGCCAAGGGCGATGTGACCATGGCGGACCGCGGCATCGGCGCCTCGCTGCCGCGGCTCGAAGACGCCCGCCTGCTGACGGGGCAAGGCCGCTACAGCGACGACTTCACGCTGCCGGGCCAGGCTTACGCGGTCGTTCTTCGCTCGCCGCACGCGCATGCCCGCATCGTCTCGATCGACGCGACGGCGGCGCGCGCCATGCCGGGCGTGCTGGCGGTGCTGACCGGCGCCGATGTCGCGGCCGAGGGGCTAAAGCCGATCCACCACATCCCGCAGGCACAGAGCCCGCCCGACATCAAGCTCGACAACACCGACGGCACGCCGCATCTCGTCGTGCGGCCGCCGATCCTCGCCATCGATACAGTACGTTTCGTCGGCGAAGGCGTGGCCTTCGTCGTTGCCGAGACGCTGGCGCTCGCCAAGGACGCCGCCGAGGCGGTGCGGGTCGAGTACCAGGAGCTGCCGGCGATCGCCGACGTCGCGGTCAACTCGCTGGTGGGCGACCGCGCCGCGACCGAGGCGGGCTTCGCCAGGGCAACGCACGTGGTGCGACTCGAGACCGAGGTCGCCCGGGTCACCGGCGTGCCGATGGAGCCGCGGGCGGCGCTCGGCGCCTACGATCCCGCGACGGGCCGCTACACGGTCTATGCCGGCGGCGGCGCCATCGTGCGGCCCAAGAAGGAGATCGCGATCGTCCTCGGCATCGATGCCGAGAAGGTGCGGGTGATCGCCCACGAGGTCGGCGGCAATTTCGGCACCCGCAACTCCTTCTATCCCGAGTTCGCGCTGGTCGCCTGGGCGGCGAAGAAGATCGGCCGGCCGGTCAAATGGACCTGCGAGCGGCACGAGGCCTTCGCCAGCGACTACGCCGGCCGCGACTTCCACTTCGACGCCGAGCTTGCGCTCGACAAGGACGGCACGTTCCTTGGGCTGAGCGCCACGCGCACGAGCGACATCGGCGCCTATACCGCCTCTTTCGTTCCGCTGACCAAGGGCACGCAGCTGATGTCGAGCATCTATCGGGTGCCGGCGGCGGCTCGGGCGCGCGGCATCCTCAGCAACACTGGCAGCACCGCGCCCTATCGCAGCGCCGGACGGCCGGAGTCGATGTTCATGATAGAGCGCCTGATCGACATGGCGGCGCGCGCCCATGGCTTCGATCGCGTCGAACTGCGCCGGCGCAACCTCATCAAGGCGACGCCGCATCGCAATTCGTTCGGCGTGACCTACGACAGCGGCGACTATGCCGATGCCCTCGACCAGGTGCTGAAGCTCGCCGACTGGCACGGCTACGAGACACGGCGCCGGCAGGCCGAGGCACGCGGCCTGCGCCGCGGCCTGGGGCTCGCAGGCTACATCGAGTCTCAGAGCGGCGCGCCCAATGAGCGCGCCGAGGTGACGGTGCGTCCCGACGAAATCGTCGAGGTGCTGATCGGCACGCTGTCGGCCGGCCAGGGCCATGCCACCAGCTACGCCCAGCTGGTGACGGAATGGCTGGGCATTCCCGCCGACAAGGTCCGGGTCGAACTCGAGCGATACCGACCGGCTCCTGGTGGGCGGCGGCTCGCATTCCGGCCGTTCGCTTCGGCTGGCGGCGACCACGATCCACCAGGCCTCCAACGGCATCATCGCCAAGGGCCTCAGGCTTGCGGCGAACGACCTCGAGGCGAGCGAGGCCGACATCGCCTTTGCCGATGGCCGCTTCACCGTGAAAGGGACGGATCGCAGCGTCGGGCTGTTCGACCTCGCAGCGAAGCACGGTGCCATCGCCGATGCCGCCGACGTCGACAGCCGTGTCGGCTCCTATCCCTATGGCTGGCATGTCTGCGAGGTCGAGGTCGATGCCGAGACCGGTGTCGTCAGGATCGAGCGCTACACCACCATCGACGATGTCGGCCGCGCCGTGAACCCGCTGATCCTGCACGGCCAGACTCATGGCGGCATCGCCCAGGGAGCCGGCCAGGCGCTGATGGAGCGCATCGTCTACGACCGCGACGGGCAGCTCCTGTCAGGCTCGTTCATGGACTACGCCATGCCGCGTGCCGACAACTTTCCCTCCTTTGTCACCGCGTTGAGCGAAGTGCCCTCGACCAACCATCCGTTGGGCTTCCGCGGCGGCGGGGAGGGCGGCATCACGCCGGCGCTGGGCGTGATCATCAATGCCGTGGTCGATGCCCTGGCCGATCTCGGCGTGACGCATATCGACATGCCGGCCAGCCCCGAGCGCGTGTGGCGCGCGATTCAGGTGGCGGGCGAAACCGCGCGCAGATAGGCCATCACCAGGCGCACCAGCTCGTCCTCGAACGCCGGGTCGCGCAGGAACGGCTGCTCCTCCAAGACGGCGGCGCGGATGGCGCCCATCAGGGCGCGCGACAGCACGAAGAGCTGCCGGCGGTCGAGTATGGCGAACACGCGCTGCGGCTGCTGCCCGATCTTGGCTTCGGTCTCGGCGAGAAAGGCCGCCACCGGCGCCATCAATTCCACGCCGCCGCCCCGGCTGAGAAGGGCCTGCAGGACGGCCTTGCGAGCGCGCTGCCGGCCGCGAAAGGCCGTGATCATGGCGCGGATCATGACGCGCACGCGGCCTTCGGGGGTGGGATCGATCTCGCCCAGCAACGCCTGGCGCACCCGGGTGAGCGTCGCCTGCAATTCGCGCTCGGCGAGCGCGCGGATCAGTGCGTTCTTGTCGGCGAAGTACTGGTAGAGCGTGCCGATGCTGACGCCCGCCCGCTCGGCCACCGCGTTGGTCGTGAAGGCCGCCAACCCGCCCGCCTCGAGAATCTGAGCGGCACCCTCGAGGATCGCCGAAACGGTCTCGCCGGCGCGGGCCTGCCGCGGGATTCGCCGTTTGTCTTCAATGGGTTGACGCTTGGCAGGCATGGCCGGGTTAACGATCCCGAAGGCGAGTATAAAACCTGAGGGTTGCTCATATATTGAAAGGCGTCGCAAGCCAAGGAGCAACCCATGGCCACCACGCTCTACAATCTCTACCTGATCCTGATCCCGCTGGTGCTGCTAACGGCCGTCATGGAGGGCATCTGGCTGTCGCGCACGCGCGCCGAAGGCTACGACTGGAAGGCCTGGGGCACGTCGCTGGCCGACCTCGCCGTCCGCCGCGCGCTGATGTTCCTGCCCTACACGTTGACCGCGCCGGTCTTCGCCTGGGCCTACGAGCATCGCCTGCTCACCCAGAGCCTCGACAGTGTCTGGTCGCTGCTGCTGCTCTTCATCAGCCTCGAGTTCTTCTACTACTGGTTCCACCGCGCCAGCCACACGGTGCGATGGCTGTGGAACTCGCATTCCGTCCATCACTCGCCCAACCAGCTCACCCTGGCGGCGGCCTATCGGCTGGGCTGGCTCGGCCGCTTCACCGGCGCGCAGATCTTCTTCACGCCGATGGCGCTCCTGGGCTTCGAGCCCACCACGATCCTGACCGCGCTGTTCCTGAACCTGCTCTACCAGTTCTGGCTGCACGCCGACTGGATCCCCAAGCTCGGCTGGCTGGAGTACGTGCTGAACACGCCGTCGGCCCATCGCGTCCATCACGCGCGCAATCCGGAATATCTCGACGCCAACTACGGCGGCGTGCTGATCGTGTTCGACCGGATGTTCGGCACCCACATCGAGGAGCGTGCCGACCTGCCGTGCGACTATGGCCTGGTGACGCGCGTCACCACGCACAACCCGATCCGTATCAATTTCGAGCCTTGGATTGGCCTCGCCAAGGACCTCACCGCTGCGCGCTCGATCGGCGAGGCCTGGATGTTCCTGTTCGGCCCGCCGGGCTGGCGGCCCGACGGCAAGGGCCTGACCACGGCCGAGCTGCGCAAGGCTCACATGGTCATGACTTAATCTCCGTTGAGTGCTTTCCTTGCCGTCGACAGATTGGCGGCGAAGGAGAGCCCCGGATGGCCAAGGACAAGGTCTGCGTCGTGATCGGCGCAGGAGATGCGACGGGCGGCGCCATCGCCCGTCGCTTCGCGCGCGAGGGCTACACCGCGGTGGTGACCCGCCGCCATGCCGACAAGCTGAAGCACCTGGTGGCCGAGATCACCAAGGACGGCGGCAAGGTCCATCCGTTCGGCTCGGACGCGCGTGACGAGGAGCAGGTCGCCGCGCTGTTCCGCCAGATCGAGACCGAGATCGGCGAGGTCGAGGTCTTCGTCTTCAATATCGGCGGCAATGTCCGCTTCGACATCCGCGACACCACGGCCCGCGTCTACCGCAAGGTGTGGGAGATGACGGCCTTCGCCGGGTTCCTGACGGCGCGCGAGGCGGCCAAGGTGATGGTGCCGCGCGGCAAGGGAACGATGCTGTTCACCGGCGCCACGGCCTCGGTGCGCGGCGGCCGCGGCTTCTCGGCTTTCGCCGGCGGCAAGCATGCGGTGCGGGCGCTGGCGCAATCGATGGCGCGCGAGCTGGGGCCGGAGAACATCCATGTCGCCCACGTCGTGATCGACGGCGCCATCGACACCGAATGGATCAAGACCAACTTCCCCGACCGCTACAATTCCGGCCCCGACGGCATCCTCAATCCCGACGACATCGCCGAGGTTTACTGGCAGCTCCACAAGCAGCCGCGCAGCGCCTGGACCTTCGAGATGGATATCCGGCCTTGGAAGGAGAGCTGGTAAGGCGAGCGCCTAGTACTGCCGCGGCGTGGTCGCCGCACCGATGCCTGCGCCGGCCGCGCCGCCGACCACCGCACCCAAGAGCGGGTTGAAGCCCGTCGCGACGCCCAGCAGCGCGCCCGAGCCGGCGCCGATGCCGGCACCTGTCACGGCGCGTTGGCCCCACGTGTCACCGCAAGCGGTGATGCCGAGCAGCACGCCGACCAGAACGGTGTACTTGGCGAAGGTCGTCAACATGGCCTGAGCTCCTCGAAAGGTGCGGCGCCAGCTGGGTAGCGCTGGCCGCTGGCTGGTAACGCTGGATGCAACATCGTGGTTGCTTGGGAAAACCTAGTAATGCCGCGGTGTGGTCGCGGCACCGATGCCGGCGCCGGCCGCGCCGCCGACCACGGCACCCAGCAGCGGGTTGAAGCCCGTGGCGGCTCCCAGCACCGCGCCCGAGCCGGCGCCAATTGCGCCACCGGTCACGGCGCGCTGGCCCCAGGTGTCGCCGCAGGCGGTGGCGGTAAGGAGGATGGCGGCGAGAACGATGTACTTGCGCATAGCGTGTGCACTCCGAAGGTCTGGGCGAAGGCAGTCGCCTTCTGACCGGTGATACGTTTCGGATTAGGGCGAAAAATCGACAGCAGCCTGTGGCGAAACCGTGACCACCGTGGAAATGCGGTCAGATCACCCGCTGGGTGCGCGAGAACGCCATGTAGAGCTCGTGCGCCTGGCGCGCGATCGGGCCGGGCTGCAGGTCGCGGCTCTCGTAGCGGCTGACCGGCTGCACCTTGCCGGCATTGCCGGTGGTGAACATCTCGTCGGCGTCGTCGAGATCGGTCGTCGTCACGGTACGCTCGTCGACCCGGACGCCGGCGTTGCGCAGCAGCGTGACGGTGCGATTGCGCGTGATGCCGGCCAGGAAGGTGCCGTTGGGCACCGGCGTCGCCACCACGCCGTCCTTGGCGAGGAAGATGTTGGAGCTGCAGGTCTCCGCCACGTTGCCCGCGGCATCGAGCACGACGCCGTTCTGGAAGCCGCGCTCGAGCATCTCGGCGACGCCGCGCGAGGAGTTGGGATAGAGGCAGGAGGCCTTGGCCATGGTCGGTGCGCTCTCCGGCGTCGGCCGGCGAATGGTGCGGCAGAGGCCGAGCGTGAGCGGCGTGCCGGCGCGCATCGGCGAGTGGTAGACACAGAGCAGAAACTGCGTGGACTCCGGATCGACCGAGATCGGGCCTTGCCCGCCCTTGGTCGCCCAGAACATCGGCCGCACATAGAGCTCGGCCTTGGGGCCAAAGCGGCGCACGCCCTCGTGCATCAGCTGCAAGATCTCCCCGGCGGTCTTGGTCGGCTTCAGGCCAAGCGCATAGGCCGAGCGCACGACACGTTCGGCATGGAGGTCGAGATCCGGCCCGCAGCCTTCGAAAGCGCGGCCGCCGTCGAACACCATCGAGCCCAGCCAGAAGGCGTGATCGCGCGGGCCCAGGATCGCGGGGTTGCCCTCGTGCCACGTGCCGTTCCAGTAGGTGAGAGTGTCCATGTCGTCCTCGGTTGCAGAAGCCGGCGGGAATAGCAGATTTTGGCGCCCGCTGCTCCGGCAGTGAATCTCAAGGCGGCCCGTATTTTTGCTGGGGCTGCTGACGCCAAACTGACGTTGGCCGAACTGAGGCCGCATGACAGCGCGAATGCCTTGATCGCGCGGGGCACACTGGCTGCTGCGATGCCGTACCTTCATTAGACACGATCGAATCATGAGTTCAGAGGAGGAAGGTCATGCTGAAGCAGCGCATCCTTTTCACAGCCCTCGCCGCCGCCGCGCTGGCGACGCCGGCGATGATCGCCCCGGCGATCTTCACGCCGGCCGCCGCGCAGGCCTCGCTCAATATCGGCCTCTCGGTGCCGGGTCCGGCGGTGCCCTTCTATGGCGTCGCTCCCGCGCCGGTCTATGCGTGGGGCGGAGGGTACGGCGGCTACGGCTACCGGCACTGGGAAGGCGAGCATCGCGGATGGGAGCAGCGTCACTGGCGTGAGGAGCGCCATTACGGGCACGAGCACTACTACCGTTAAGCGCTGCGCGCAGCGAACCGGTTGAACGCAAGAGCGGGGCGTCGATGGCGCCCCGCTTTCGTTTGTGCGGCTGACAGCAAGCTGACCACGGCGCGGCCGAATTGGGGCGACAAGCCGGCCCGAATTCCATGATCCGCAGGGCACGGCAAAAGGCCCGATACCGTACTTACTGGCAGGCGCGGACCGATGAGGCCGCGCAAGCTAAGGAGGCAAGTCATGATGAAGCGTACTCTCTATACCGCTCTTGCCGCCGCCGCGATTTCCACGCCGGCGCTGATCGCTCCGGCGATGTTCTCGCCAGCGGCAGCGCAGGCCACCATGAGCCTTGGTGTCACGATCGGCACGCCGCCGCCGGCGCCGGTCTATGAGGTCGTCCCCGCGCCGCGTGTCGGTTATGTCTGGGCGCCGGGTTACTGGCACTGGGAAGGCAGCCGCCACGTCTGGCATGCCGGCTACTGGATGCCGGAGCGCCGCGGCTACCACTGGGTGCCCGATCGCTGGGGCGAGGTCCATGGCGGTTGGCGTCATGAGCCCGGCCACTGGGATCACGACGGCGAGCGGCAGGGTTGGAACCACTGGCGCTAAGCGCGGTGGTCTCCTGAAGGCCTGACGGAAGGAGGCGGGGCGCTTAGGCGCCCCGCTTTCTTTTTGCTATGGTCGATTGTCCAAGGGAGAGAAACCATGCCCGCCCCCATCGCCATCCGCCTGCATCCCAACGACAACGTCGTGGTGGCGCGCATGGACATCCTGCCCAATACCAAGGTCGAGGGTGAGGTCGCCGCGGCCACGCGCGTGCCGCCGGGACACAAGATCCTGACGCGCGCCATCAAGAAGGGCGAGCCGCTGCGCAAGTACAATCAGATCATCGGATTTGCCACCGAGGACATGGCGCCGGGCACTCACATCCACACGCACAACTGCGTCATGGGCGACTTCGAGCGCGACTACGCCTTCTGCGCCGATGCCCATCCCACCGAGTACATTGCGCCGGCCGCGACCTTCATGGGCTATCGCCGCGCCGACGCCAGCTCTCAAGGCTGGCGCGCCGCGACGCGCAATTACATCGGCATCGTCACCACCGTGAACTGCTCGGCCGCGACCAGCCGCATGATCGCCAAACACGTTGAGCCGCTGCTGGCGCAGTTTCCCAACATCGACGGCGTCGTGCCGCTCACCCATGGCGGCGGCTGCGGCATGGCGGCGTCGGGCCTGGAGATGGACGTGCTGCGCCGCACGCTCGCGGGCTACACACGGCATCCGAACATGGCGGCGGTCGTGGTGCTGGGGCTGGGCTGCGAGACCAACCAGATCTCCGGCCTGATGAACGCCGAGGGCCTCAAGGAAGGGCCGAAGCTCATTCCGATGGCGATCCAGGACGAGGGCGGCGTCAGCAAGACCGTCATGCGTGCCGTCGGATTCCTGAAAGAGCTGCTGCCCGAAGCCAATGACGTCAAGCGCGAGCCGCTTCCGGTGAGCGAGCTGATCCTGGCGCTGCAATGCGGCGGCTCGGACGGCTACTCGGGCATCTCGGCCAATCCTGCGCTCGGAGCGGCCGTCGATCTGTTGGTGCGCCATGGCGGAACGGCGGTGCTGTCGGAGACGCCGGAAATCTACGGCGCCGAGCACCTGCTGACGCGCCGCGCCGTTTCCCGCGACGTCGGCGAGAAGATCGTCAAGCGCATCAAGTGGTGGGAAGACCATTGCGCGCGCACCGGCGGCGAGATGAACAACAACCCCTCGCCCGGCAACAAGGCAGGCGGCCTGACGACGATCCTGGAAAAGTCCTTAGGTGCAGTCGCAAAAGGCGGCACCACGAACCTGGTCGATGTGTACGAGTATGCGCAGCCCATCCTTGCCAAGGGCTTCGTCTATATGGACTCGCCTGGATACGACCCCGTGTCGGCGACAGGGCAGGTCGCCGGAGGTGCCAATGTTTTGTGCTTCACCACCGGCCGCGGCAGCGTGTTCGGCTGCAAGCCCACGCCGTCACTCAAGCTCGCGACGAATAGCTCGCTCTATCGGCGCATGACGGACGACATGGACATCAACTGCGGAACGATCGTCGATGGCGAGGAAAGCATTCAGGATAGCGGAAAGAAAATATTTGAACTGATTGTGAAGACAGCCTCCGGTCAGAAGACGAAGTCAGAAATGCTGGGCATCGGCGACGACGAATTCGAGCCGTGGAAGATCGGCGCAACAATGTGATCAAGCGCACCAAGGCAACTAACTTGACTTCAGGGCGTTACGTCCTCATATGCGGCCCTACGACTTACGAACTTGGCCTTGCCTTGGCGGCCTAGCCCACAGCGGCACGGACCTTCCCCACGAGCTATCCCCCAAATTCTTCGAGTTGTCGCAGAGCGGTGCCGCGAGCGTACCATCTGCGCGTAACTATGCTTGCTCGCTAGACTAAGGAGACAGAGTGATGCCCACAGGTACCGTGAAGTGGTTCAACGCCACCAAGGGTTTCGGCTTCATCCAGCCGTCCGACGGCGGCAAGGACGTGTTCGTCCATATCAGCGCCGTCGAGCGTTCGGGCCTGAACGGCCTGAATGAAGGCCAGAAGATCAACTACGAGATCGCCACAGAGCGCGGCCGTTCGGCGGCCGTGAACCTCAAGGCGTCTGAGTAGGTTTCCGGAGCTCACGAACGGCGGCGGTGCCAACCGGCACCGCCGCCGTTCTTTGGCAGGAGAAAGGACGCCGCCGGCGCCCTTGAGCGGCGCGGCCATCGCGGCGAACATGTCCTTCGAACGGCGACACGCCGTTGGGGGGATCGATGGCGGCCGACCTGCACTATCTGTCGCTCGACGAGGTCGCGCGGCGCCTCAAGGCGCGCAAGGTTTCCTCGGTCGAGACCACCCAGGCGATCCTCGATCGCATCGCCAAACTCGACCCCAAGCTCAAGAGCTACGCCACGCTGACGGCCGAGCGTGCGCTGGCCGATGCCGCCGCCCGCGATAGCGAACTCGCCGCCGGCAAATCGCGCGGCGCTCTGCACGGCGTGCCCATCGCGGTGAAAGATCTCTGCAATACCGCCGGCATTGCGACCGCTGCTGGGATGGCGATTCATCGCGCCCATGTGCCGGCCAAGGACGCCACTGTCGTGGCGCGGCTGAAGGCCGCCGGCGCCGTGATCCTCGGCAAGCTGCAGATGACCGAAGGCGCTTTCGGCGCGCATCACCCGACCATCCCCGCACCGCTCAATCCGTGGAACGCGGCCTACTGGACGGGCTCGTCCTCGTCGGGCTCGGGGGCCGCGACGGCAGCGGGCCTCTGCTACGCCTCGCTCGGCTCCGACACCGGCGGCTCGATCCGCTTTCCCTCGACCATGAACGGCCTTTCGGGCCTCAAGCCGACCTGGGGCCGCGTCAGTCGCGCCGGAGTCTTCGCGCTGGCCGAATCGCTCGACCATATCGGCCCGATGACGCGCAGTGCACTCGACTGCGCAATCGTGCTGGGCGTCATCGCCGGCGCCGATGCCGACGATCCGACAGCCGTGCCCCGGCCAGTGCCCGACTATGCCGCGGCAACGGCCGGCGGCGTCAGGGGCAAGCGCATCGGCGTGCCCAAGGGACTACGCGACCTCGATGAGGACTCGCGCCGCACGCTCGACGGCGCGATCGACGCCTTGAAGAAGGCGGGGGCCGAGATGGTCGATGTGACCTTGCCCGCCAGTTTCGAGCAGGGCGCGCGTGACTGGCTGCCGCTCTGCGCCGTCGAATGCGCCATCGCTCACGAGGCAACCTATCCTGCGCGCGCCAACGACTACGGCGCCGTGCTGGCGGCGCTGATCGAAAGCGGCCGCAAGATCTCGGCAATGGAGCTGGCACGCCTGCAGCTGCGCCGCGCCAGCCTCAAGGGCGAGCTCGACAAGCTCCTGGCCTCGCTCGACCTGCTGCTGATGCCGGTGATGGGACGCGCCGCCTGGTCGCTCGACGGCCTCGCCAAGGCCGGCCGCGATCCCGAGACGGTGGCCGAGCGGCTGCGCTACACCGCGCCCTTCGACATGAGCGGGCATCCCACGCTCACCCTGCCGGGCGGCATGACCGGGGACGGCGTCCCTACTGGTTTCCAGATCGTCGGCCGCGCCTTCGACGAGGCCGGCCTCCTTGCCGCCGGCCACGCCTACCAGCAGCAAACCGACTGGCACCTCAGGCGGCCGCCGCTGTAACGCAGGGGCGTTTCATGGACCGTGAATCATCTTTGCTGTACGATCACTTTTTTGTCACCACCAAGGCTGCATGAGAATTCCCTTCAGGCACGATCTGCGACTGAAGCCGAGCATCCTGACGTCCTTCCTGCTCCTCACGCTGCCGGTTTTTGCCACCATCATCGCGGTCACCTACATCTCCAACGAGCGGATTGCGCGCGAAGACGCCCGCGAGCTGGTCGAGCGGTTCAGGATCGACGGCATCGAGAACGTCCAGGGCATCTTCGATCCCATCAAGTCGCTGGTCCGCTCGGCGGCGACGCTGGGCGACGAGAAGCCCGACTTCTATTTCAGCAATCGCTCGATCAAGTACTTCTACAGCGTGCTGCTGCACAACGAGAAGATGGTCAGCGTCTATGCCGGCCTGAACGATGGCGGCTTCCGGCAGGCCCGCCGCATCGATCCCACCGTCGAGATCGACGGCAAGCTGCCGCCCAAGGGCACCAAGTTCGCCTACCGCTGGATCGACGTGAAGGACGGCGAGGGGTCGCTCGACCACTATGTTTTCCTCGACGCCAACGGGCAGAGCCTGGGCGCTTCCCAGCAGGTGACGGCCTACGATCCGCGAACCCGCGCCTGGTATCGCAACACCGTGGCGGCGGGGTCGACCTACATCACCGATCCCGACGTCTTCGCCGCCCTCGGCCTGATCGGCTTCACCGTCGCGGCGCCGTTTTCGGCCGAAGACGAGATCCGCGGCGTCGTGGCCATCGACTTCACGCTCGACGGGCTCTCCTCGTACCTGGCCGAGCGCAAGATCAGCCCCGGCACGGTGAGCTACCTGCTCGACCATCAGGGCCGTGTGATCGCCGCCTCCGACCTGTCCAAGACCTACACCAGCAAGAACGGTCGCGTGGAGCTCAGGCATATCTCCTCGCTCGACGACGAGTTGCCGGCCATCGCCTTCGGCGCTCGTCCACGCCAGGCGGCGGGCGACCGGCTTTACTCCTTCGCCCATGCCGGCAAGGAGTACTTCGCCAGCCTGTCGACGATGCCCGCCGAGTTCGGCAAGGAATGGCAGCTCTTCATCATCACGCCGGTTGCCGATTTCACCGGCGAGTTCGAGCGCAACAACATCCGCCTGCTGATCTTCGGACTCGCCGCGACGGCGATCCAGATCGTCATCATCTTTTTCCTGAGCGGTGTCATCTCCGCGCCGCTCGAGCGGCTGGCGCACAATGTCGGCGAGATCGAGAAATGGGGGCCCGACAGCCCGCCGAGCGTGGTCTCGCCGGTGCACGAGATCGCACTGCTGTCGCGCGCCGTCGACAGGCTCGACGCCACGGTCAAGGCTTTCGCCGCCTTCGTGCCCGTCGGCCTGGTGAAGGAGCTGCTGGCGTCCGACCAGAAGCTGCAGCTGGGCGGCCACAGCCGCTTCCTTACGATCTTCTTCTCCGACATCGAGGCCTTCTCGACCTTGTCGGAGGAGGTGCCGACCCAGGAGCTGCTGCTGCGCGTCTCGGCGCATCTCGAGGTGTTGACCAAGGCGATCAACGAGGAGCATGGCACCATCGACAAGTTCGTGGGCGACGGTGTCATGGCCTTCTGGGGCGCGCCGTCGCTGCTCGAGGACCATGCCTGGCGCGCCTGCGTGGCGGCGCTGCGCATCCAGCAGGGCATGGACGAGCTCAACGCCCGCTGGATAGCGGAGGGGCTCAGGCCGCTGAACGTGCGCATCGGCATCCATTCCGACGCCGTGCTGGTCGGCAATGTCGGCTCGAAGGAGCGCATGAGCTACACGGTGATGGGCGATGGCGTGAACGTCGCGGCCCGCCTCGAAGGCATCAACAAGGAGTTCCGCACCCGCATCTGCATCAGCCACGCCGTGTTCAAGGAGACGGGGGAGCGGCTGTGCGTGCGGCCGATCGACGAGGTCACCGTCAAGGGCCGCCGCTCGAGCGTCACCATCTACGAGGTGCTGGGCGCCTTTGGCGCCGGCGCCGGTCTGGAGCCGGCGCCTGAGAAGCAGCGGCTGGCCGAGCTGACCCGTACCGCCTTCGCCGCGCTGCTCCGGAACGACAAGACCACGGCGCTGGAGCTCTACCGCAAGGCGCTGTGCGAGTTCCCCGACGACGGGGTCTGCCAGGCGCTGGTCCGGCGGCTCGCGGCATGAACGATTCGCTGCGGCTGCCTCCCCATACCGTGGTGCCGGCGCTGCGGCCCAGCGAGTACACGGCGGCGCTGATCCAGGTCTTGCGGGCGCATCCCGAAAAAGTCCGCGGGGCCAACGTGCTCGAGATCGGCTCGGGCAGCGCCGTGGTGCTGGCGGCGCTGGGAGCGCTCGGCGCGGCATCGCTCTGTGGCGTCGACATCGAGCATGACGCGGTCGAGGCCGGCGGCCATTTGCTCGACGAACTGGGCCACGCCGGCGCCGAGCTGCATCAGGGCGACATGTGGTTGCCGGTCGCCGGGCGGCGCTTCGATCTGATCGCGGCCAACCTGCCGCATTTTCCCATGGAGCCGGTCCAGGTTGCCGGCCGGCTGCCGACCTGGAGCTCGGGCGGCGGCGACGGCCGCTGGCTGCTCGATGCCTTCCTCGAAGGCCTGCCGGTCCATCTCGCGCCGGGCGGCAGTGCGGTCATCACCCACAATGCCTTCGTCGGCCTCGAGCGCTCGCAGGTGATCGCCGAGCAGCACGGGCTCGCGCTCCGCGTCGTGCTCACCACGCTGGTCTATATCCCGGGCGACAAGATCGGCCGCATGACCGCGGGCGTGCTCCGCGCCGAGCAAGGGCGGTCGCTTCATCGCTATGGCCCATACACCTTCGGCGACATGTACATCGTCGAACTGACGCGCGCCTCGTGACCAGGCTGCTTTGCGGGCTGGTCTTGCTGCTCTTGGCGGCGCCGCCGGTCTGGAGCCAGGACAAGAATTCACCCGATGCCGCGCTCGAGCAGGTGCTGAGGGAGGCGCGTGCGAACTGCGCGCAACCCGACGACCGCCTGTCAAAGGTGCTGTGCGGAGGGCGCATCAGGATCGGCGTGCGCGACTTCTATCCGCTGTTTGCCACCCGCGAGGGCGAGGTGCGCGCAGGCTACGAGGTCGACGTCGCGCACGCCATCGCCAAGCGCCTGGGCGTCGATGTCGAGTTCGACCGCGTCAACGCCGCCAGTCGTATCCCGATGATCGCCGATGACCGCATCGACCTGGTGATCGCCACCATGGGTCACAACACCCAGCGCGACAGTCAGGTGCGCTTCATCCGGCCGCATTATTACCAGTCGGAGACGACAGTGGTCGGGCCCAAATCCCTCCCTGTCAAAGGCTGGAACGACGTCGCCGGCCGCACCATCTGCGTCACCATCGGCAACGGCTCCAACGCCGACATCGTATCGCACAATGTGCGCCTGATGCTGTTCGACGAAGCGGGCGTCCTGCCCGAGCGCCTGCGCGACGAGACCTGCGTGCTGGCGGCTCAGGACGACAGCTTCTTCGCCGAGTACTTCACTGAGCCGGCTTTCGCTGCGGCCTACGAGCAGAAGTTCGGCTTCGCCGAGGTGCCTTGGGGCATGGCGGTGGCGCGCGCCGGCAGCGACAAGCTCGCCCGCGCCCTCGATTTGATGAGCCAGATCTTCCATCGCGACGGTGTATTCCTCGAGTTCGCCCGCAAGGAGCGTATCGGTACGGCCTTCCTGGAAAAGGAGAACGCGATCTGGAAGCGGCCGGACTGCAACACCGATACCGGCAGTTCCAATCCCGCCTGCATCCTGCCGGCGCTCAATGCCGAGCTCCAGCCCACGCCGTTTGTCGAGAGCGTGCTGGCGTTCGAGGACTGGACCGAGCGCGCGCTCGGCCTCGACGTCACCTTGCCGATGCTCAAGACCGCGCCGGCCTTCTCGTTGTTCCTGAGCGGCATCGTCAATTCGCTGATCCTGATCGCCGGCGCCCTGGTCGCGACCCTGGCGCTCGCGCTCGCCTTCGGGGCGGCCATGGGCTCGTCCTCCAGGCTGCTGCATTGGTCGGCACGCGCCGTCACCGTGACCCTGCAGTCCTCGCCGATCGTGCTGACGCTGGTGATCGCCGCCGCTCTCGCGCATGCGATCTTCCCCTATTCGGCGGCGGTGGCGATCGGCGCCTCGATCCTGGCGCTCGGCCTCACCAACGGCAGCAACGCGGGCCAGGCGATCTCCGAGGCGATGACCAGCCTGCGCAGCGAACGGCACTTGAGCGGGACGAATCTCTTCCTTCATTCGCTCGGCCGGTCGGCGACCCAGATCGTGGCCTTCCTGGTCAATGCCGCCAAGGGCACGCCGATCGCCAGCTTCATCGGCGCGCCCGAGCTTCTGAGCGCGCTGACGGACATCACGTCCTTCTCCAGCGGCCGGGTCACGACCTACTGCTTGCTGCTGATCTTCTACACCGTGGTGGTGATGGGCGTGGTGTGGCTCTGCAACAGGCTGCGCGCCTTCCTCGAGCACAACGAGGCCACGGCATGAGCCCGCTGATGCAGCGCCTGGGCGGAGACTTCCTGCCGACGTTCCTGGCCGGCATGGCGGTCAATTTCGAGATCGCCGCGGCCGCCGTCGCGATCGGGCTACTGGTTGGCCTGCCGCTCGCCTATGCACGGGCCTCCGAGAGCCGCGCAGCCGTCGGCCTCTCGCTCACCGTCGTCGGTCTGATGCGGGCCGCGCCCACGTTCGTCGTGATGTTCTTCCTGCTGAACGTCATTCCGCGCGACGCTGAATTGCTCGGCATTCCGATCGCACTCTCGGGCGTCATGACGGTCGCGGTCTCGCTCGTGCCTTATTCGGCCGCTTATGCCGCCGATGCCGGCGTCGAGGCACTGCAGCAATGGCGCCGCGGCTCGCATCTCGGGGCGCTGCTGTTCCTGCCCAACATGACGCGCGCCTTCTTCGTCGTGGTGATGTCGTCAGGCGCGGCGGCGGCGATCGGCGTCACCGAGGGCATTTCGGTCATCCTGCGCCAGGCCGAGCTACTGCCTTCCCTCGGCGACCGGCTGGTGTTGTTCGCCATCGGCATCCTGATGTTCGGCATCCCGCTGCAGCTGGGCTTCGCCTTCATCCGCCGGCTGCAGCGTGCACTCGGCAGCCACATGACCCGCCGGCAGGCCAATACATGAGCAACTACCGTTCCGTCTTCCGTCCTGGCCTGTTCGCGGGCCAGACCATCATCGTGACCGGCGGCGGCTCGGGCATCGGCCGCTGCACGGCGCACGGGCTGCACGCGCTCGGCGCGCGCCTGGCCTTGATCGGGCGCACGCAAGACAAGCTGGACCAGGTGAAACAGGAGCTCGGCGCGCCGGACGCCTTCACCTTTGCCGCCGACCTGCGCGAAGAAGACCAGGTGAAGGCTGCGGTCGAGGCCACGCTGAAGTGGGGTGGCCGCATCGACGGGTTGGTCAACAATGCCGGCGGCCAGTTCCCCGCACCTTTGAAGGAGATCTCGCTGAACGGCTGGAACGCCGTAGTGCGCAACAACCTCACCGCCACCTTCCTGATGTCGAAGGAAGTCTACCTGCGCTGGATGGAGGCGAACGGAGGCGCGATCGTCAACATCGGCGCCGACTTGAGCTCGGCATGCCGGGCATGGGCCACAACGGCGCCGCGCGCGCAGGGCAGACCAACTTCACTACACCGCCTCGGTCGAATGGGCGCATTCCGGCGTCGGGTGAATTCGGTGATCCCGGGCTTCATCGCGTCGTCAGGGCTCGACCGCTATCCCGAGCGCGCGCATGACGTGCTGCGCAGCGTCAAGGGCCGCGTGCCGCTGAAGCGCCATGGTACGAATCGGAGATCGCCGGCGCCATCGTCTACCTGCTGAGCGAAGCCGCCGCCTACGTCACCGGTATTTCGCTCCGCGTCGATGGCGGCCTGCACAACAACGCCCGCTCGTCGTTCTACACCGTGCCCGATCACGACAAGTCAAAGCCATTCAACGGCTTCCCGCTCTACCGGGTGCCCAAGGTGCTGGAGTAGCGGGTCCGCAATTCGCGGCGGGACGCGGATACCTCCTTGCGTGGCGGGCGGCCTACGGTCGGGCCGCCAACAACACGAAGGAGCATCCGCCATGTCCAAGGAACAGGAAAACAAGGCTATCGTCGGCCGCTGGTTCACGGAGTTCTGGGGCAATCCCTGGAACCCCAAGGTGATCGACGAACTCGCGGCCCCCGACATGCTGCTGCAATACTCGCTGCATGCGCCGCGCCGCGGTCGTGACGAGGTGAAGACCTTCATGAACGGCTTCCGCGCCGCCTTCCCGGATCTCGAGTTCGGCGGCGCCGGCGAGCTGATCGCGGAGGGCGACTATGTCGTCGGCCGCTGGATCGGCGGCGGCACGCATACCGGCCCCGCCTTCGACGACTTCCTGATCGGCGCGCTGCCGGCTGCGACCGGCCGCAAGATGCGGTTCACGGGAACCACCGTGCTGCGCGTCCAGAACGGCCGGGTCGCCGAGGAGATCGGCCTCGACGACGGCGTGACGGCGCTGACCCAGCTCGGCCTCATCCAGGCCGTCTGATCGATCGAGTCGGGCCGGGACGGACAGTCCCGGCCCGCTCCCTCACCGACCTGTGAAGCCGCGCGAGACATCCGCCGGGCGCACGCTAGAGTATCTGGGTCACCATGCGGCAGACCTGGACCTGGCACTTCGACCTTCCGCCCGAGCGGTTGTGGCCGGTGCTTGCCGACACCAATCGCTTCAATGAGGCGATGGGCCTGCCGGCTTATGCGCTCGAGGAGACGCCGCAGCCCAACGGCACCATCCTGCGGCGCGGCAAGGGCAAGGCGGCCGGCTTCACGCTCGAATGGGAGGAGAAGCCCTACGAGTGGGTCCACGGCCGTCACTTCCGCCAGGCCCGCGTCTTCACCAAGGGCCCGTTCCGCCGCTTCGGACCGGTGTTCGATATCGAGCCCGAAGGAACCGGCAGCAGGGTTTCCTACGCGCTCGAGTGGGAGCCGCTGACCTTCGTCGGCCGGCTGTTCGGCAAGAAACTCGCGGCGCAGGCAGGCGCCGTCGTCGAGAAGCGCGTGCTGGAGGCGGTGGCCTTCGCCAAGGGCGAGCGCGAGACCTATTTCGATATCGCGCCGCCGCAACTGCCGGAGGGCGCGCGCGAGCGGGCCAATGCGCTCGCCGACCTGGTCGATCGCACGCCATACGGCAACGGGCTCGGCCACAAGCTCGCCGACTTCGTGCTGACCGGCATGGCGAGCGACGTGATGCGGCTCAAGCCCAAGCTGCTGGCCCGCAAGCTCGGCGTCGCCGAGCGGCCGGCGATCGAAGCCTGCCTCGCCAGCGTGCGCGCAGGGCTGCTCACCATGAAATGGGACCTGCTCTGCACCAACTGCCGCGGCGCCAAGGTGAGCGTCGCCGCTCTCGCCGAGTTGCCCAAGGGCGCGCATTGCCCGTCCTGCAACATCGACTACGACCGCGACTTCGAGCGCAACATCGAGCTCTCCTATGCGCCGGCACCGGCCATCCGGCCGCTGGCCGAGGGCGGCTTTTGTCTCAGCGGCCCGATGGCCACGCCGCACGTGCTGGTGCAGCAACTGCTGGCGCCCGGCGAGAAGCGCGAGGTCGCGCTCGAGCTGCCGCCCGGCGCCTATCGCCTGCGCACCCTGCATCCCGGCGGGTACGTCGACGTCGATCACGATCCCAAGCGTGAAGGGGGCGGTGCTTTCCCCGGCCTGCGGGCGACGGCCAAGGGCGTCGAGGCGATGCCGGGCACGGCCGGCAAGATCGCCTTCGCCAACGATGCCGGCTTCGAACTCGCCCTCTTGATCGAGGATCGGACCTGGACGCGCGAGGCGCTGACCGCGCCGGAAGTGATCTCGCTTCAGGCTTTCCGCGACCTCTTTGCCGCGGCGACCCTGCGGCCCGGCGACGAGGCAGGTGTCAGCCAGGTGGCGCTGCTGTTCTCCGACCTGCGCGGCTCGACGGCGCTCTATGAGCGGGTCGGCGATGCGCGCGCCTTCAACATCGTGCGCGAGCATTTCGCGCTGCTGGCCTCGATCGTGCGCGACCATGACGGCGCGGTCGTCAAGACGATCGGCGATGCGGTCATGGCCTCGTTCGGCGACCCGGCCGACGCGGTGAAGGCGGCCTTCGCCATGCAGGCGGCGATCAAGAGCCACGACCTCGTGCTCAAGCTCGGCGTGCATGCCGGGCCGAGCGTCGTGGTCAATCTCAACGACCGGCTCGACTATTTCGGCTCGACCGTGAACATGGCGGCCCGCTTGCAGGGCCAGAGCGAGGGCGGCGACATCGTGATCTCGCGCAGCGTCGCCGACGATCCGGCGGTGAGGCCCTTGCTGGCCAAGGTCGGCAGCCGCGAGGAGAACGTCGCGCTCAAGGGCTTTGCCATGCCGATCGGCTTCGTGCGGGTCCTGCCCTAGGTCCCGAAATGCGCGGCCAGCACGGCGGCGGCCTCGTCGTTGGCCTTGAGGCCCTGCTGCAGAAAGCGGGTCAGCGAGAAGAAGCCGTGGATGGTGCCGGGGTAGTTGACGTAGGTCGTCTTCACGTCGGCGTCGATCAGCCGGTCGGCATAAGCGCGGCCCTCGTCGCGCAGCGGGTCGTAGCCCGCGGTCAGCACGAAGGCGGGCGGCAGGCCGCGCACATCCTTGGCCAGCAAGGGCGACAGCCGCAGGTCGGTAAGATCGGCGCCGGCCGGCGCGTAGGCCTTCCAGAACCAGTCCATCAGTTCCTGTGTCAGGAAGTAACCCTCGGCGAACAGTCGACGCGAACTCGGTCAGCCGCCGCGCGTCGGTCGCGGGATAGATCAGCATCTGGAAGGCCGGCATCGGCTCGCCGGCTTGTTGGCAGGCCTGGCACACGACGGCCGAGATGTTGCCGCCGGCCGAATCGCCGCCGACCGCGAGGCGCGTCGGATCGGCGCCGAACTGGGCGGCGTTGTCGCGGATGTAACGGAAGGCGGCCAGAGAATCGTCCGTCGGCGTCGGGAAGGGATGCTCGGGCGCCAGCCGATAGTCGATCGAGATCACCTGGCAGCGGCTCTTGTTGGCGAGCCGTCGGCAGGTGGAATCGTGGGTCTCGATGTTGCCGATCACCCAGCCGCCACCGTGATAGTAGATCAGGGTCGGCAGGCTCGCGCCTTCGACGCCGAGCGGCCGGTAGCGGCGGAACTTGATCTTGGCCCCCGGTACCGCGATCGCACCGTCGATCGTCGCGGCGACTTCAGGCGGCGCGGCCTCGCTGTCCTCCGACATCTTGTCGACTGCGGCTCGGCCCGGCGCGTAGGGCAGGGTGTGCAGCTTCGGCTGGCCCTCGGCGACGGCCTTCTCCATCAAGTCGAGAAGCGTGCGGACTTCCTGGTCGAGCATTTCGGTCGGTCTCCTCAATCGAACAAATGCCGGTAGGCGAACAGCGCGGGCGCGCCGCCGGTATGGATGAAGACGATGTCCGGCGGGTTCACGGGCTACTCCAGCTTCACGTGCGCAAACTCGATCACCTCGGTCCATTTGTCGTTTTCGGCGGCGATGAACTTGGCCAGATCCTCGCTCGTGTTGCCGACCGCGACGCCGCCCTGGGCGGCGTAGGCCTCGACGACGTCCTTGCTGTGCAGCGCCTCGACCGCGGCGGCATAGATCTTCTGGCGGTTGGCGAGCGGGGCCTCGCCGGGCGAGATCAGGGCGTACCAGTTGTCGGAGTTGACCCTGGGCAGACCGAGCTCGCGCATGGTCGGCACCTCGGGCAGCAGGGGCGAGCGCGTATCGGAGGTGACGGCCAGCGCCTTGACCGTGCCGGCGCGGATGTGGGCCAGCGAAACCGATATGTCGAGCAAGGTCGAAATCGACCGTGCCGGCGATCAGGTCGTTGGTCGCCGGTGCAGCACCTCGATAGGGCACGTGCAGGATGTCGATGCCGGCCTCGTGCTTCAGTAGCTCGATGGCGAGATGCGTGATGCCGCCGGTGCCGGCCGAGCCGCAGGTGATCTTGCCCGGTTTGGCCTTCGCGGCGGTGATGAAGTCCTTGAAGCTATTGATGCCCAGCTTGGCATTCACCACCAGCAGTTCCTGCACGCGCGCCATGAGGGTAAGCGGCGCGATGTCCTTTTTCGGATCGTAGGGCATGCGGGGCATCAGATGCTGCATGATGACGGCAGCCGATGCCGTCATCATGCCCATGATGTGTGCGTCGCTGCCGGCCTTGGCGACGAAGTCGACGCCGGTGACGCCCGCCGCGCCGCTCTTGTTCTCGGCCACCACCGACTGGCCGAGCCGAGCGGCCATCGCCTGCGCGAGATAGCGGCCGAATACATCGGACGGTCCGCCGGCCGGAAACGGGATGACCAGAGTCATGGGCCGGCTGGGAAAGGCAGGCTGCGCACGCGCAGCCGTAGCGATGAAGGGCGCAGCGGCCAGGCCGGCGATGGCGCGGCGGCGGAAAATCGGCAAGGTTTTCTCCAGTCTCGTTGCGGCGACTTTGATCCAAATCAGCCGCATTGCGTAGACGTTATATGCTGGTGCTGGAGTCGTTTTTTGCAGGCCGAACGGTCGGCGACGGTGTGTTCATCAATAGTTGGACGCAAACCGAACGGCGTTTCCATGTGGTGATCGATGGCACCTGGGATGGCCGCGTGCTGGCGCTCAGCGAGAGCTACGCTTACGCCGACGGCCCGCGCGAGCAGAAGAGCTGGCATCTGCAGCAGACCGCGCCCGGCGTCTTCATCGGCACCTACGACGACACGATCGGTCCCGCGAGCATCTGGTCGGACGGTCCGGTGGTCCGCCTGCGCTACAAGCTGAAACTCGCCGGCATCGCTCTCGACTTCGACGAGACAATGTCGCTGCGTGACGACGGCAGTGTGATCGACGCGGCGCGCGTCACGAAGTGGGGGGTCCCGGTCGGCCGCCTCGAAGTCGTGATGCGCCGCAGCCTAAAACTCGACGTCGAGCTCCTCGACTTCCTCGGGCTCGGCCTTTGCCGCTGCTGTCCACTCGACCATGGGCGGCCAGCGCATCATCAGGTCGCGGTAGGCGGCCGAGACCGGGTCGAGCTTCACGTCGTAGGTGGCAAAGCGCGTGCAGACGGGGGCGTACATGGCGTCGGCGATCGTCGGCTGGGTGCCGAAGAGGTAGGGGCCGCCATAGCGCTTCAGGCACTCGCGCCAGATCGCGGTCACGCGATCGATATCGGCCTGCGCGCCTGCCCACACCTTGAAGCCATCATGCCGCACCTTGAGGTTCATCGGCAGCGCCGAGCGCAAGTTGGCGAAGCCCGAATGCATCTCGCCGCACACCGCGCGGCAATGGGCGCGCGCCACGGGGTCGGCCGGCAGCAGCCCTGCCTCGGGCTTGATCTCGTTCAGGTATTCGCCGATCGCCAGCGTGTCCCAGACCTTGACCGGCCCATGGTCCAGACAGGGCACCAGGAAGGAGGGCGACAGCAGCAAAAGCTCGGCCCGCGTGGCCGGATCGTCGAGCGGTGCAATTTGTTCGGCGAAGTCCAGACCGGCCATTTTGCACAGCAGCCAGCCGCGCAGGGACCAAGAGGAATAGTTCTTGCTACTGACGGTGAGCGAAGCCTCGGCCATGCCGCCAGGGGATGCAATTTCCGAGCCGGTCGCTGTTAATGCTTTATGCGCTGTACCAGACCGCCGCCGACCTGATGCTGCCCATGCGGACCTGGGCGACGGTGGCCAATCAGGCGCTGGTGGCAGGCGGCCAGGCGGGGACCGAGCGCTGGCGGGCGACCAGCGCGCTTTGCGAGATGATGAGTC
The DNA here is from genome assembly GCA_963755595.1 of uncultured Alphaproteobacteria bacterium. Lineage (GTDB taxonomy): Bacteria > Pseudomonadota > Alphaproteobacteria > Reyranellales > Reyranellaceae > Reyranella. The sequence goes on from CAVWKP010000019.1 coordinate 135,013, forward strand.
GGGCGACGCTCAGCCACCGCCGCCCGTCCTTCGGTATCAGTGAATCGAAGATCGGCAACCGCGTCGTGCCGGTGCATGAGGAAGAGGTGCTGGCGACACCCTTCGGCACCTTGCTGCGCTTCGCCAAGGAAGGCGCGCCGGCCCAGCCGCGCGTGCTCCTGGTGGCGCCGCTCTCGGGTCACTTCGCCACCCTGCTGCGCGACACGGTGCGGGTGCTGCTGCCCGAGCACGACGTGCACATCACCGACTGGGCCAATGCCCGCGATGTCGGCATCTGGAGCGGCCGCTTCGGCTTCGACGAATATATCGAGCACCTGATCAAGTTCCTGGAAGCGATGGGGCCGGGCGCGCACCTCGTGGCGGTCTGCCAACCCTGTGTGCAGGCGCTGGCGGCGGCGGCGATCATGGCGGAGGACGACAATCCCGCCCTGCCGCGCAGCATGACGCTGATGGCGGGACCCATCGACACGCGCATCCATCCCACCAAGGTGAACGAGCTCGCCACCGGCCGGCCGATCGAGTGGTTCGCGCAGAACCTGATCACCCGCGTGCCGCTGCGCTATCCCGGCGCGACACGGCGTGTCTATCCCGGCTTCCTGCAGCTCACTGCCTTCATGAGCATGAACATGGAGCGCCACGTGAAGGCGCAGATGGACCTCTACAAGGCGCTGGCCAAGGGCGAGCATGAGCAGGCCAAGACCATCAAGGATTTCTACGACGAATATTTCGCCGTGCTCGACATGACGGCGGAGTTCTATCTCGAGACCGTAGAGCGCGTGTTCCAGACGCATCTGCTGGCCAAGGGGCAGCTCGACTGGAAGGGTCGCCGGGTCAATCCCAAGGCGATCCGCCGCACCGCACTTTTCACCGTCGAGGGCGAGCGCGACGATATCTGCGCGATCGGCCAGACCGTGGCGGCGCACGATCTCTGCTCGAGCCTCAGGCCCTACCGCAAGAAGCACTATATGCAGGCCGGCGTCGGCCATTACGGCGTGTTCAGCGGCAGGCGCTGGGCCGGCCAGATCTACCCCTTGGTGCGGAACACCATACTGGCCAACGAATAGCGGGCCTTTTCTGGCGGCAAATCCGCAGTACATTGTGGTTATGGCCGATTTCCCGAAGAAAACCCTCGCCGACTGGGAAAAGCTCGCCGCCAAGGAGCTGCGCGACAAGCCCGTGTCGTCGCTCGACTGGACGACGCCCGAAGGCATCGTGGTGAAGCCGATCTACACGGCGGCCGACCTCGAGAAGCTCGAGACCGTGGGGTCGTTGCCCGGCTTCCCGCCGTTCACGCGCGGGCCCAAGGCCACCATGTATGCGGGCCGTCCGTGGACGATCCGCCAGTATGCCGGCTTCTCGACGGCCGAGGAGAGCAACAAGTTCTATCGCGCCAACCTTGCGGCCGGCCAGATGGGGCTGTCGGTGGCGTTCGATCTCGCCACGCACCGCGGCTACGACAGCGACCATCCGCGCGTCGTCGGCGACGTCGGCAAAGCCGGTGTGGCGATCGACAGCGTCGAGGACATGAAAATCCTGTTCGACGGCATCCCGCTCGACAAGATGACGGTGTCGATGACCATGAACGGCGCCGTGTTGCCGGTGCTGGCGGGCTACATCGTGGCGGCCGAGGAGCAGGGCGTGCCGCAGGACAAGCTCGGCGGCACGATCCAGAACGACATCCTAAAAGAGTTCATGGTCCGCAACACCTACATCTATCCGCCCGGACCTTCTATGCGCATCGTGGCCGACATCATCGAGCACACGGCCAAGCACATGCCGAAGTTCAATTCGATCTCGATCTCCGGCTATCACATGCAGGAGGCGGGCGCGACGCTGGTGCAGGAGCTGGCCTTCACCCTCGCGGATGGCCTCGAGTACGTGCGCGCGGCCAAGGCCAAGGGCCTCGACATCGACGCCTTCGCGCCCAGGCTGTCGTTCTTCTTCTGCATCGGCATGAACTTCTTCATGGAGGCGGCCAAGCTCAGGGCCGCGCGCTTCCTGTGGGCCGAGCTGGTCAAACCCTTCGAGCCCAAGAAGGCCGATTCGCTGTCGCTGCGCACGCACTGCCAGACCTCCGGCGTGTCGCTCACCGAGCAGGATCCCTACAACAACATCATCCGCACCGCCTACGAGGCGTTGGCGGCGGTGCTGGGCGGAACGCAGTCGCTGCATACCAATTCGTTCGACGAGGCGATCGCACTGCCGACGCCGACATCGTCCCGCGTCGCGCGCAACACCCAGCTCATCCTGCAGCACGAGACCGGCGTCACCAAAGTCGTCGATCCGCTGGCCGGCAGCTATTACGTCGAATCGCTGACCGCCAGCCTGGTCGCCGAGGCGCGCAAGCTGATCGGCGAAGTCGAGGCGCTGGGCGGCATGACCAAGGCGGTCGAAGCCGGCATGCCCAAGATGCGCATCGAGGAGGCCTCCGCGCGCCGCCAGGCCCGCGTCGATCGCGGCGAGGAAGTGATCGTGGGCGTGAACAAGTTCCAGCCCAAGGATGCCACGACGGTCGAAGTGCTCGACATCGATAACGACGTCGTCCGCGAAGGCCAGGTCAAGCGCCTGGAAAAGATCCGCAAGAGTCGCGACGAGGCCAAGTGCGTGGCGGCGCTGAAGGCGCTGGGCGAGGCCGCCCGCAACGGCACCGGCAACTTGTTGGCGCTTTCGATCGAGGCGACTCGGGCGCGCGCGACGGTGGGCGAGATCTCCTCGGCGCTGGAAGGCGTCTATGGCCGCTACCAGGCCACCATCCGCTCGATCTCCGGCGTCTATGCCGGCGAATGGGAGGGCGACGAGGGGTTGGCGCGCATCCGCACCGACATCGCGTCCTTCGCCGAGGAGGAGGGCCGTCGCCCGCGCCTGATGGTCGTGAAGATGGGCCAGGACGGCCACGACCGCGGCGCCAAGGTGATCGCCACGGCCTTCGCGGACCTAGGCTTCGACGTCGATATCGGCCCCTTGTTCCAGACACCGGCAGAGGCGGCGCGGGCGGCGATCGAAAACGACGTCCATGTGATCGGCGTGTCGAGCCAGGCCGCCGGCCACAAGACCCTGGTGCCGCAACTGATCGAGGAGCTCGCCAAGCAGGGCGGCTCGGAAGTGCTGGTCGTGGTGGGCGGCGTGATCCCGGCGCAGGACTACGACTTCCTGAAGAAGGCGGGCGTCGCCGCGATCTACGGCCCGGGCACCAACATCCCGGCGGCGGCGGCCGAGATTCTCGGCATCCTGCGCCAGAAGGGCCAAAAGCGCGCCGCGTAACGAAAACCACGCTCGATTGCGACTGAGAACCAAAATCGCAGGGGGTGGCGCAGATATATCCTGGGAAGAATTGTCTAAAACCCAAGCGGGCGTGCATTATCTGTTTCCCAAACGGGTGGGAAACTCTGGGAACTTTTCGGCTTCTAGCGCCCCACCGGACCCCTTTCTTGCGCCGTGAGCGGGCGTTCGCGGAAATAGAGCACGCGGCCGCGGATGGTGCCGAGCCAGGTCTTCGCCTCGAGCTTGATGGGATAGCGAAAGGGTGTGTCGTCCATGCGCGCCAGCCAGATCCGGATCGGCCGCTCGCGTTCGGTCTCGGCTTCCGACTGTTCGTCAAAGAACTCGCCGGCGACCCGCTTGGTGTAGATCTCGCAGATCAGCGCGTCGCCTTGCGCGCCCTGAACGCCCGAGGCCGAGGCGGGCTCGCTGCCGACTTTCTTCAGGATCACGTCGATGCGCCGCTGGCCGTCGTTGGTCGGCAGCGTTCGATCGCACGCCGCGTCGCCGGCCATGCCGGCGAACACCACACTGGTCAACGGATCGAGCGATCCGCGCTTCTTGTCCTCAGGGATCACCGATTTGGCTGTCGGCTTCCATTCCGGACTGAATTGTTCCTGCAGCGTCCCGCCCGGCCCGTATAGCACCGCCCAGGTGCGCGCCTTGTCGCCGACCACGATCGACAGCGAGCCGCCGGCGGGCAATGCACCGGACGGCAGGTAGGTCCCCCAGGCGCGGTTGCGGCCTTCGTAGTGCATGGTCAGCGCCTTCATCGTGCCTTCCTTGAAGGCATGGCTTTGTGCGTCGTAGCTGTTGGCGACGAAGCGTCCCGTGAAGTCGATATGAAAGCCCGTGAAGCCCGCAAAGGTGATCTCGTATCCCGCTTCGACCAGCCTTGCGTCCTGGGCCCTGGATGGTGTTGATGCAGCAGCGCACAACGCAAGCGCGATCAACAAGGCCCTACGAAAACTCATGAAATGGCGCTCCCCCCGGGGCTTACTTCGGCCGCTCAGGCACGATAGAAGGCCCACGCCTCCAAAGCCACCAGAACTCCTGACATGTCGCCCCCTCAATCCGATCGTCCACCCAGCATCGGCCTGCGCCGTTCGGCTGCCGTGCTGACCATTCTCGGCCGACATTTGTGGCCGAAGGATGAGTGGGGGCTGCGCAGCCGCGTCCTCATCGCGCTTGTGCTGCTGGTACTGGCCAAAGTGGTCAACGTCTATGTGCCGCTCCTCTACAAGCACGCCATCGATGCCCTGGGCGACGGCAAGGCACAGGCCGTGGCGGTGCCGGTCGCGCTGATCCTGGCCTATGGCCTGGCGCGCGTGCTGGCGCAGGCCTTCGGCGAGGTGCGCGACGCGGTCTTCTCGCCGGTGTCGCAGCGGGCGATCCGCAACCTCGCGCTCGAAGTGTTCGATCATCTGCATGCGCTGAGCCTGCGCTTCCATCTCGAGCGGCAGACCGGCGGGCTGAGCCGCGTCATCGAGCGCGGCACGCAGGGCATGGAGTTCCTGATCCGCTTCACCACCTTCAATATCCTGCCGACGCTGTTCGAGATCACGCTGGTCGCCATCATCCTGTGGCACCTCTACGACTGGCGCTTCACCGCGGTGACGCTGGGCGTCATCGCGGGCTACATCCTGTTCTCGGTCACCCTGTCGGAATGGCGCATCAAGTTCGTGCGCCGCATGAACGATGCCGACACCGAGGCCAATGCCAAGGCGATCGACAGCCTCCTGAACTACGAGACGGTGAAGTATTTCGGCAACGAGATGCACGAGGCCCGCCGCTACGATGTCGGCCGCCGGCGCTACGAGACGGCGGCGATCCGTTCGAGCCGCACGCTGTCGCTGCTCAATATCGGCCAGGGCGCCATCATCTCCGGCGGCCTCGCCGTGGTGATGCTGATGGCGGGCAAAGGCGTCGTTGAGGGCACGATGACGCTCGGCGACTTCGTGGCGGTGAACGCCTTCCTGCTGCAGCTCTACGTGCCGCTCAACATGCTGGGCTTCGCCTATCGCGAGATCCGCAATGCGCATCGTCGGCATGGAGCAGCATGTTCGGCCTGCTCGACGTCCCGGCCGAGATCGCCGACAAGCCCGGCGCGCCGCCGCTCGTGGTGACGGGCGGCGAGATCGTGTTCGACCATGTCGACTTCCACTACGAGAAGGCCCGACCGATCCTGCACGACGTGAGCTTCCGCGTGGCGCCGGGCAACACGGTGGCGATCGTGGGCTCGAGCGGCGCCGGCAAGTCGACCGTCTCGCGCATCCTGTTACCGCTTCTACGAGGTCGCCAGCGGCAGCGTGCGCATCGACGGCCAGGATATCCGCGACGTCACGCAAGCGAGCCTGCGCGCGGCGATCGGCGTGGTGCCGCAGGACACCGTGCTGTTCAACGACACGATCTACTACAACATCTGCTACGGCCGGCCCGACTGCACGCGCGAGGAGGTCGAGCAGGCGGCAAGGCTGGCGCGCATCCACGACTTCATCATGGCCCTGCCGCAGGGCTACGACAGCATGGTCGGCGAGCGCGGGCTGAAGCTGTCGGGCGGCGAGAAGCAGCGCGTGGCGATCGCCCGCACCATCCTCAAGAACCCGCATATCCTGCTGTTCGACGAGGCGACCAGCGCGCTCGACACCCGCACCGAGCAGGAGATCCAGCGCTCGCTGGAAGAGGTGAGCCGCGGCCGCACCACCGTGGTGATCGCGCATCGGCTCTCGACCATCATCAACGCCGACGAGATCGTGGTGCTCGATCGCGGCCGCGTCGCCGAGCGCGGCCGGCATGGCGAGCTGCTGGCCAGGAACGGCCTCTATGCCGACATGTGGCGCCGCCAGCAGGAGGCCGCAAGCCGAAGCCGAACGTCAGGTCGAGCCGCCGGAGCCGCCGTCCTTCCGCGCCGAAGGACATCTGCGTGTCGCCGAGTAGTCCCGCCGTCGCCCGAGCCGCGGCGCACGCTGCTGCCGGTCTTCGCCGCCTGTGCCGCCATCGGCCTGCAGGCGGGCGTCAACATACCGGTGGTGCCGCTGGCGCTGGAGCAGCAGGGCCACGACAAGCTCACCATCGGCATCGTCTCGGCCGCCTGGGCGATCGGCATGCTGGCCTTCGGCACGCGCATTCCCCGGCTTGCGGCGCGTTTCGGCGCGGTGCCGGCGATCGTCGGTTCGGTGATCGTGGGCGCGGTGATCAACTGCACCTACACGGTGACGTCCGGTCCGGTCGCGTGGGCCGCCCTCAACTTCCTGCACGGCGCGATCGGCGGCGTGCCGTGGGTGGTGAGCGAGATCTGGATGAACGTGGTCGTCGAGGAGAAACGACGCGGCCGCGTGATGGGCATCTACGCTGCCCTGGTCGCCCTCGGCTTGGCGCTGGGGCCGCTGGTGCTGCAGGTGGTCGGCGTCTACGGGCCAGCGCCGTTCCTCACCGGCGCCGGCCTTTCCCTGCTGGTCGCGCTCCCGCTCCTGCCCCATTGGCGCACCGCGCCGCTCATCCGCATCGACGGCTCGAGCGGTTTCAGCACCGTCGTGGTGCTGGCACCGCTCGCCATGTTCGCAGCCTTTGCCTGTGGCTTCGGTGAGCATGTCGCCTTCAGCTTCCTGCCGGTCTATGCGGTGGGGGCCGGCGTGCCGGCCCAGACGGGCGCGCTCTGGCTGTCGGCCTTCGTCCTGGGCAACGTCATCCTGCAATGGCCGATCGGCTGGGCGGCCGACCACGCCGACCGCCGCGGCGTGCTGGCCGGCTGCACGCTGGCGAGCGCCCTCCTGGTCGTCATCTTGCCGATGGTGTCGGCCAAGTCGCTGGGCGTGATCGGCGTGGTGATGCTGTGGGGCGGCGCCTCCTTCGCCATCTATCCGGTCGGGCTGGCGCTGCTCGGCCAGCGCTTCAAGGGCGGCGACATCGCCCGCGCCAACACGGCCTTCAGCATGCTCTACATCCTGGGCGGCCTGATCAGCCGGCCGCTCACGGGTGCTGCGATGGACGCGGTGGGCGATCCGGGCTTGGGCTGGACGCTGGCGGTCTGCTATGGCGCGGCGACGCTCGCCGCCTTGCTGGCAATGCGCCGGGCCGGCTGATAAGTCTTTCGGCAATGAGCGATTCCTTGCTCAAGCCCCTGCTGGCGGGCGACCGACGGGCGCTCGCGCGGGCCATCACCCTGATCGAATCGACGCGCGCCGATCATCGCGAGCGCGCCGACGAGCTGCTCGCCGCGGTGCTTGCCGCACACCGGCAAGTCGGTGCGGCTCGGCATCACCGGCGTGCCGGGCGTGGGCAAGTCGACGCTGATCGAGCGCTTCGGCCTCGCCCTGATCGACAAGGGACGCTCGCTGGCGGTGCTGGCCATCGATCCCTCGTCCAAGCGCGGCGGCGGCTCGATCCTGGGCGACAAGACGCGCATGGAGGAGCTGTCGCGCCACAACGCCGCCTTCATCCGGCCCTCGCCCGCGGGCGCCACGCTGGGCGGCGTGGCGCGGCGCACGCGCGAGGCCATGCTGCTCGCCGAGGCGGCAGGCTTCGACACCGTGATCGTCGAGACGGTGGGCGTCGGCCAGTCGGAGACGGCGGTCGCCGACATGGTCGACATGTTCATCGTGCTGCTGCTGCCGGCCGGCGGCGACGATCTGCAGGGCATCAAGCGCGGCGTGATCGAGCTTGCCGACCTGATCGTGGTCAACAAGGCCGACGGCGACCTCAAGGCCGCGGCCGGGCGCTCGGCCGCCGACTATCAACATGCGCTGCGCATGCTGCGCTCGCCGACCGCCGGCTGGACGCCCGAGGTCATGACCTGTTCGGCCATCACCGGCGAGGGCGTGCCCGGGATCTGGGAAACGGTCGGCCGCTTCCTCCTGGCTGTGGGCGAAAAGGGCGTCGCCCGCCGCCGCGCCGAGCAGGCGCGCAGCCTGGATGTGGAACGAAGTGGGCGAAACCTTGCTGGCAGAGCTGCGTAAACACCCCGAGGTGAAACGCCTGGTCGCCGGGCTGGAGCGCGAGGTCGAGGCAGGGAAAACCACCCCCGCCGCAGCCGCCCGCCGTATGCTAGAAGTCTTCCATGGCCGCTAAGTCCTTCGTCAGGCGGGCCCGCCGCGCCGCCGCCCAAAGAGAGGCAAGCTCGCCGTTCTGGAAGCGCAAGACGCTGGCCCAGATGAGCAGGCCGGAATGGGAGGCGCTGTGCGACGGCTGCGGCCTGTGCTGCGTCAACAAGCTCGAATACGAAGGCACCGGCGAGCTCGCCCAGACCGACACCTGTTGCAAGCTCCTCGACCCCAAGACCGCCCGCTGCCGGGACTACAAGAACCGCAAGAAGATCGTGCCGGACTGCATCCAGCTGACCCCAAGTGTCGTGGCCAAGATGGACTGGCTGCCCAAGACCTGCGCTTACCGCCTGGTCCATTTCAAGCAGGACCTCTACTGGTGGCACCCCCTGGTGTCCGGCGACCCCGAAACCGTCCACCAGGCCGGGATTTCGGCCCGTGGGAAGGTGATTCCGGAGGATCAGGTCGAGGATATCACCGAGCGGGTGGTGGACTGGTTCGCCTAAGACGCGAACGGTTCTCCTGACCCGGCCGCTTGACGGACCCCCGTCCGGACCTTAAAAAGCCGGCCTTCCCGCCTTCCGGCGGGATCGTTTTTTAGCGGAAAGCCCCATGCCTCGTCGTTGCGCCCTGTCGGGCAAGGCCGTGCAGTACGGCCACAATGTGAGCCACGCCAACAACAAGACCAAGCGCCGGTTCATGTCCAACCTGCAGGTCGCCTCGGTCGCTGTCCGATGCGCTCGGCCATTCGGTGCGCCTGCGGCTCACGCCGCGCGGCATCAAGACCATCGAGCACAATGGCGGCATCGACGCCTACCTGCTCGGTACCAACAACAGCAAGCTCACGCCCGAGATGCTGGTGCTGAAGCGCCGGGTCAGTTCGGCCAAGGCGAAGAAGGATGCAAAAAAGGCCGCGTAAGCGGCCTTTCACTTTTCCAGCTCGAACATCAGCAGGATGTTGCGCTGGAGCGGATTGAAGTTGTCGTCCGAGATTAGCCAGAGCAGCGTCTCGCCGCGCGGGCCCTTGCGGGCCGCCAAACCTTCCAGATTGTCGACCGCATAAGGCGAGGCGAGCCAAGCCAGCTCCTTGGCGCGCACCGTGCCGCCGGGCTTCACGTCGGCGGCGTCGAACTGCATGACCCGCACTCGCACGCCGCGAATCCTGTCGAAGGCGCGCTCGAGCAGGCAGAACGGGCCGTCGGGCAGCTGCACGAGCGCCGTCGGGTTGAAGTCGGGGGTCTTGGCATAGTCGAACGTCTGCCAGGTGTAGCGGCCGCCGCCCGCCGGCTGGCCGATCCAGCCGCGCAGCATGCCGGGGTTCACGACATACTCTTCGCTGATGGCGATGATGCGGCCGTCGGCGAGCGCGGTCACCGCTTCGACGCCGCCATTGTTTGGCTGCTGGCCGAGATCGGCCGGCCCCTCGATGAGCGTCGGCGTGCCGTCGAGCGTGGGATAGCGCCAGAAGCGGTGATGGCGCTCGAAGGAGACCAGCCACGCGCCGTCGGGCAGCAGCGCCATGCCTTCGGCATCGGCCATCACCTTGTTCTCGAGCGGCTTGCCGTCGAGGCCGCGCAGCGAGCCGATGCGGCCGTTGCTGAGGCCCGCCAGGTTGCCGTCGTGATCGTAGTCGATGGTGGCGGTGAGCCAGCTGCCTTCGTCGGAGATCGAGGTCAATGACTTGCCGTCGGGCGTGACATGCAGGTCCGACCAGCCGCCGAAATTGGCCGAGTTGGCCGTCATCGAGATGCCGCCACGCCAGACCAGCTTGCCGACGCGCCGCGTCGTCGGCTCGTCGAGCTTCAGCACCAGCGGCTGGGAGCGGATGTCGAGGGTGACCGGCTGGGCGCCAACCGGTGACGGTGGCGGGGCGCCGGCGCAAGCCGCGGCGACGAGAAGGCAGAAACCCAGCAGAGGTCGGATCGCGGCGCGCATCGTGCGCGATCCCTTTACCACAAAGAGCGTGTCAGAGGCGCTGCGATCAAGCGGCGCGCTTGCCGCCGGACTTGGCGGCGGTGGCGCCACGCGTGCCACGGGCGCCGCGCCGGGTCTCGCGCACGGCGCGGACGTCCTTGGCCTCCTCCTCGTCGAACAACGAGGCGAGCTGTTCCATCATCGTGCCGCCCAGCTGGTCGGCGTCGACGATGGTGACCGCGCGGCGGTAGTAGCGCGTGACGTCGTGGCCGATGCCGATGGCGATCAGCTCGACCGGCGAGCGCGTCTCGATCCAGTCGATGACGTCGCGCAGATGGCGCTCGAGGTAGTTGCCCGGATTCACCGACAGGGTGGAATCGTCGACCGGCGCACCGTCGGAGATCACCATCATGATCTTGCGCTCTTCGGTCCGCGCCAGCAGGCGAGCGTGCGCCCACAACAGCGCCTCGCCGTCGATATTCTCCTTGAGGATGCCCTCGCGCAGCATCAGGCCGAGGTTCTTGCGCGCCCGCCGCCACGGCGCATCGGCCGGCTTGTAGATGATGTGGCGCAGGTCATTGAGCCGGCCGGGGTTGGCGGGCTTGCCGGCGGCAAGCCACTGCTCGCGGCTCTGGCCGCCCTTCCAGGCGCGCGTGGTGAAGCCCAGGATCTCGACCTTGACGCCGCAGCGCTCGAGCGTGCGGGCGAGGATGTCGGCGCTCATCGCCGCGACCGTGATCGGCCGGCCGCGCATGGAGCCCGAATTGTCGATCAGAAGCGAGACCACGGTGTCGCGGAAATTCGTGTCCTTCTCCTTCTTGAAGGAGAGGGCGTGCATGGGGTTGGCGACGATGCGGGCAAGGCGCGCCGCATCCAGCGTGCCCTCGTCGAGGTCGAATTCCCACGAGCGGTTCTGCTGCGCCATCAGGCGGCGCTGCAGGCGATTGGCGAGCTTGCCGATCACGCCCTGCAGGTGGCTGAGCTGCTGGTCGAGATGGTTGCGCAGGCGGCCGAGCTCTTCGGCGTCGCACAGCTGGTCGGCATCGACGATCTCGTCGAACTTCTGGGTATAGGCGTGATACTGCTGGCCCAGCGGCTCGTTGGAGAGCGCTCCGGGCGGCAGCCACGGACGCTCGGCGCGGCCCGGCTCCTCCTCGTCGCCCGAGCCCATCTGCATCTCGGTCTGGGCCTGGTCGGCGGCGGTCTCGGAGGCGTCCTCCTGCTCGGAAGCGTCCTCGGTCTCCTCGCCCTGGGCGCCGTAGCCCTGGGATTCGCTCGGAGTCGCTCTGGTCCTCGCCGGTCTCGTTGGACTGGCCGTCGGCGTTCTCCTGGTCCTGGCTCTCGTCCTGGTCTTCGTCCTGCAGATCGGCCGATTCGTCACCGAGCTTGAGGTCGCGGATCAGCTGACGCGCGGCGCGGGCGAAGGCGTCCTGGTTGGCAAGCGCGTCCTTCAGCTTCTGGAAGTCGCGGCCGGCGGCCGACTCGACGTCGGCGCGCCACATGTCGACCATCGCCTTGGCGGATTCAGGAGGCGACGCGCCCAGCAGCTGCTCGCGGGCGATCAGCCCGATCACGTCGGCGATCGGCGCATCGTCCTTGCTCTTGATGCGGGCGTGGCCGCGCTGGTCGGAGCGCTGGCGCCACAGGGCCGAGAGATTGTCGGCGACACCCGCCATGCGGCGCGCGCCCAGCGCCTCGACGCGGACCTGTTCGACGGCCTCGAAGATCGCGCGCGCCGTCTCGCCGCGCGGCACGCGGCGCAGGTGCATCTTGCGGTCGTGATGACGCAGCTTCAGCGCCATCGAATCGGCCTCGCCGCGCACGCGGCTCACATCCTCGACCGGTAGGTCGCGCGCCGGCACGGTGATGCGCGCCTCCTGGCCGAGCAGCGAGCCGCCGTCGGGCACGAACGAAACGTTCACGTCCTTCTTGGAGATCGCCCGCATGGTCGTCGCGGTGACCCGGCGGAACTCCTCGAGCGGCGTCGTATCCTTGGCCATCGAAGGCCCTTTCTAGTGGAGCTTTCCGCCCTTGCCGCTCGACGGCGGCAATTCCTTGCCGAAGCAGCGCTGGTAGTACTCGGCGAGCGTCGAGCGCTCGACCTCGTCGCACTTGTTGAGGAAGGTGAGCCGGAAGGCAAAGCCGATGTCGCCGCCGAAGATGCGGGCGTTCTCGGCCCAGGTGATCACCGTACGCGGCGACATCACGGTCGAGATGTCGCCGGCGATGAAGCCGGCGCGCGTCAGGTCAGCAAGCGCCACCATGGCGGAGACCAGCTTGCGGCCGTCGTCGTTGTCGTACATCGGCGTCTTGGCGATGACGATGTTCACTTCCTGGTCGTGCGGCAGGTAGTTCAGCGTGGTCACGATCGACCAACGGTCCATCTGGCCCTGGTTGATCTGCTGCGTGCCGTGATAGAGGCCGGTCGTGTCGCCGAGGCCGACGGTGTTGGCGGTCGAGAACAGACGGAACGACGGATGCGGATGGATCACCTTGTTCTGGTCGAGCAGGGTGAGCTTGCCGTCGACCTCGAGCACGCGCTGGATCACGAACATGACGTCGGCGCGGCCGGCATCGTATTCGTCGAACACCAGCGCGGTCGGGTTCTGCAGCGCCCACGGCAGGATGCCCTCGCGGAATTCCGTGACCTGCTTGCCGTCCTTCAACACGATCGCGTCCTTGCCGATCAGGTCGATACGGGAAATGTGGCTGTCGAGGTTGATGCGCAGGCAGGGCCAGTTCAACCGCGCCGCCACCTGCTCGATATGGGTCGACTTGCCGGTGCCGTGGTAGCCTTGGACCATGACGCGTCGGTTGAAGGCGAAACCGGCGAGGATCGCCATCGTCGTGTCATGGTCGAACAGGTAGGCGTCATCGACCGGCGGCACGTGCTCGGTCTGCGTGCTGAAGGCCGGCACCTCCATGTCGGTGTCGATGCCGAAGAGCTGACGCGCGGAAACCTTGATATCCGGCATGCCCGAGACGTTCTGGCGGGCAGCGGTCGTCGTGGAAGCCATCACATGTCCTACAAAACAAAACCCGCCAAATTGCGGGCTTAAATCAATGATCGCAGGCCATTTTGTGCACTGCAAGCGACCAATTGCCGTGGCTGCCCTGAACAGGGCTAATCACTCCACCGGCAGGTGCTCCGAGGCTCGCAGGGTGGAATACGCAGCATTGATTTCCTTGAGCTTTTCTTCGGCGTCGCGGGCCCCGCCATTGGCGTCGGGATGGTGGATTTTGACCAGTTCCTTGTAACGAGATTTCACGTCCGCCAGGGTCAACGGCCATGAAAGTTCAAGCACGCCCAAGGCGTTGCGCTCGGCTGGGGTCAGTTGCTCGCTGCCATCCATGCGGGGCGGCGGCCGCTCGCCGAGACCGGCATCGTCGCTGAGACCAAGCGGATCGTGGATCTGCGGTCCACTGCGCCGGCCGCCGAGTGGCCACACCGGGCGCCGCCAGATCGTGTCGGCGCGGATGTGCTTCTCGATTGCCGCAGCGTCGAGGCCGGCGAAATAGTCCCATTTTTTATTGTATTCGCGGACATGCTCGAGACAGAACCAGCGATATTGATCGAGCCTGTCGCGCGCGAACGGTGCGCGGAAGTCGCCATGCAGCCGGCATCCCGGCGCTTCGCAGACCCGTTCGAACGGGTGCGCGCCGTCGGTCGTCAAGGGCTTGGGTCGCCTCCGAGACATTCGGCTAATATGTGTTCCGGCGATTGGTCCGGCAAGAGAGGCAAGCGATGGGCGCAGTAGCAAACGCGATTGACAACAAGCTCCGGGCGCGATTCACGCCGGCGCGGCTGTCGATCGAAGACGAAGTCATCCCGCCATCGCGGCCATGCTGGTCATCGCGAGGGTGGCGAGTCGCACTTTCGTGTCGAGATCGTGTCGGCGGCGTTCGAAGGCCAGAGCCGCGTATCACGTCAGCGCCTGGTTTACGAGACCTTGAGGGACGAGTTCGCCGCTGGCTTGCATGCGCTCGCGTTGACGACGCTGACGCCCGACGAGGACAAGGCGAAGGTCTAGCCGTCCATCTCGATTTCTTTGCCGGCCGCCGCGGCGCGCACGGCTTCGGCATCGGGGCCGGTGTAGAACTGCGGCGCCCAGCGCTTCACCACTTCGCCGTCGGCGGCCCAGGCGTGGCAGGTATCGATCACGGGGGGCTTGCGCGGCGGCTTTCTCGAGGCCTTCGCCGCGTCGGGTTTGGGCAGCGTTCCGGTCTTCGCCCGGTGCTCGTGATTGAGATCGCGCGCCTTGCGCGACGACACGGTCTGGAAGGCCGTGGTGGCCACCGGTCCCAAAAGCTCGACGATGTGCGTGCAGCCGTGCACGCCGCCCAGCCGCTCGCGCACGGCGCGATGGAAGCCGCCGCTGACCCTGAGTCCGATCAGCTTCTTGAAGTCCGGCGCCACCTCGCCGCAGATCCGGTAGGGCGAACGGTCCGTGACCGCCTCGACATCGACGATGGTGAACTTGTGGTCAAGCGTGATCCGGATCGACATGTCGTGCACGAACTCGCCGGCCTTAGCGCCCCGCGCCATTCGTTGGCATGCTCGTAGCTCTTGGTGTCGGTGATGCGGCCCTCGATGTCCCACAGCCCGTCCTCGCGGAAGAAGCCCTGGCAGGTGACGCGACGTGTATGCAAGTGCTGTCGCCCGACCGGCGGCGAAAGCGGCATGGCTGAACCTCTTGGATAATCCCTAGCTGGTGGCGGCCTGTATGGCCGCCGGCGGAATGATGCGCAACTCGGCGATGCGGGTGCCCTCGCGCTTCAGAATTTCGAACCTGAAGCCGTAGAATGCATAAACCTGGCCAACTTCGGGGATGCGCCGCGCCTCGTGCAGCACCAGGCCGGCGATGGTGATCGCTGCGTCCTCCGGCAGGTTCCAGCCATATTCGCGGTTGAGGTCGTGAATCGGCACGTCGCCCTGGCTCACCAGGCTGCCGTCCTCGCGCTTGATCACGCCGCGCTTGATCAAATCGTGCTCGTCGCGGATGTCGCCGACGATCTCCTCGATGATGTCCTCCAGCGTCACGATGCCCTGCAGCACGCCATATTCGTCGACCACGATGGCGAAATGCTCATGGCGCGCGCGAAAGGCCTGCAGCTGGTCGAACAGCACGGTCGTTTGCGGGATGAACCAGGGCTTGGTCATGACGTCGGCGATCTTGACCGTCGCCGGACCGCCGGCGGCACGGACCGCGCGGAACAGGTCCTTGGCATGGACCACGCCCACGATGTTGTCGGGTTGGCCGCGATAGAGCGGGATGCGGGTATAGGGGGCCGCCAGCATCTGGTTGACGATGGCCTCGGTGGATTCCTCGCCATCGATCAGCACCACGTTGCCGCGATGGGTCATGACGTCGCCCACCGTGCGGTCGCCGAGCTCGAGCACGGAGCGCAGCATCGCCTTCTCGGCCGGCGCATCCTCGTCGCCGTGGCCGATGCCATGCAGCTCGATGGCGCCGCGCAGCAATTCATCCTGTTCCCGTGCCGCCAGGCCGGCGTCGGCGCGCATGCCCATGACCCACAGGAAAAGGCGTGAGATCCAGGCCACCGCGCGCGCCATCGGTCCCAGGATGGCCAGCGTGACGACGATCGACGGTGCCAGGATCAGCGCGACCCGGTCGGCGCGCATTAGTGCCCAGGTCTTGGGCATCACTTCGGCAAAGACCACCACCATGACGCCGATAATCGCCGTGGCGTAGACGATGCCCGCGGCGCCGAACAGCTCCGTGAGCACCGCCGTGGTAAGGGAGGCCGACAGGATGTTCACGACGCTGTTGCCGAGCAGCACGGCGCTCACCGCCTCGTCCTTGCGGTCGAGCAGGCGGTTCACCAGCGCGGCGCGGCGCACGCCCTGCTGGGCGAGACGATGCATGCGCGGGCGCGAGGCCCCGGTGATCGCCGTCTCCGCCGCCGACATGTAGGCGCCCAGCGCCAGGCAGAGGAACACCAGCGGCCCTGCGACGAGGAGCGGCAGGTGGAATTCTATGTGACCTTCCATCGCTTGTTCAGGTGGCGATCGCTTGATCGAGCAGGCCGCGCAGCGCGCCTTCGTCAACGTCCCGCGTCACGAACGCCTTACCGATGCCGCGCGCCAGAATGAAGGTGAGATGGCCCGCCTGGGCCTTCTTGTCGCCGCGCATGTGCTCGATCAGCTTGGCGGCGTTCCATTGCCGCCGGTTGCCGCCACCGATCGAGCGCAGCCGCACCGGCAGGCCGAGCGCGCCAAGATGAGCGCGCACGCGCTCCGCGTCGCCCGCCGGGCAGAGGCCGAGCCTGGCCGACAGATCGAACGCCAGCGCCATGCCGGTGCCGACCGCCTCGCCGTGCAGCAGGTCCGGCCCGAAGCCGGTCTCGGCCTCCAGCGCATGGCCGAAGGTATGGCCGAGATTGAGCAGGGCGCGCAGGTCGGTGGTCTCGCGCTCGTCGGCCGCCACGATGCGGGCCTTGGCGCGGCAGCTCTGCTCGATGGCGTAAGTGCGCTTCGCAGCGTCGCCCGCCAGCAGATCCCCGGCATTCTTCTCGCACCAGTCGAAGAACGCGGGATCGTCGATCAGCCCGTACTTCACCACCTCGGCATAGCCCGCCAGCAGCTCGCGCTTGGGCAATGTGTCGAGCACGTCGGTGTCGGCCAGCACCAGCCGCGGCTGGTAGAAGGTGCCGACGAGGTTCTTGCCGTGGCGCGTGTTGATGGCGGTCTTGCCGCCCACCGAACTGTCGACCTGGGCGAGCAGGGTCGTCGGCACCTGAATGAAATCGACGCCGCGCAGCAGCACCGAAGCGGCAAAGCCCACCAGGTCGCCGACCACGCCGCCGCCCAGCGCCACCAACGTGGTCTTGCGGTCGGGCCGCTGGTCGAGCAGGCCGTTCATGAGCTCGCCGAAGATATCGAACTCCTTGCTGCGCTCGCCCGCCGGCACGAACAGGATCGAAGCCTCGATGCCGGCCTTCTTGAAGGAGTTGAAGACCCGCGCGCCATACCGTTCGGCCACGATGTCGTCGCTGACGATGATGACCCGCGGTCGCGCGAGCAGTTTGGCACTGAGCTCGCCCGCGCGATCGATCAGGCCCGGCCCGATGGCGATGTCGTAGCTGCGGCCGGCCAGATCGACACGCACCGTGCGGATGTCGCTCATGCCGCCGCTCCCGCGGGCTGCGGCGCCAGATGATTGCGCAAGGCCTCGATCACCTGTTCGGTGGTGACGTCGGCCGGCTGCGCGGTTAAGTCCACGATCAGGTCGGCCTCGGCATAGACCGGATAGCGTTGGGTCATCAGGCGGGCGAGGATTTCCTTAGGCTCGCCGTTGCTGAGCAGCGGCCTGTGGCCGCGTCGCTTGACGCGGTCGTAGAGCACCTCGAGATCGGCGCGCAGCCAGACGGTGAGCGCCCGTTCGCGCATCAGCGTGCGCGTCTCGGGATCCATATAGGCGCCACCGCCAGTCGACAGCACGTGCGCCGGTCCGGCCAGCAGGCGCGAGATGACGCGCCGTTCGCCGGCGCGGAACTCCGCTTCGCCGCGGCGTTCGAAGAACTCGGCGATGGTACAGCCGGCCGCACGCTCGATCTCGTCGTCGGCATCGACGAACGGCAGGCCGAGCCGCGCCGCCAGGCGCTTGCCGATGGCGCTCTTGCCGGCGCCCATCAGCCCGACAAGGGCGACGGTGCGCGGCACGGAAAGGGGTGCGGGGGCTTCCATGACATGACCAAGGGCATGGATGTCGCCCATTCGGCCCGCGGTTTCAAGCGAGCGTCGGATGGGTCGCCGAGCGGCTGGAGCGGCCGGCGCATTTGCCGCCCCGAAGGCAGCCGGGTAGTTTGCCCGCGCCGTGCCCCCGATGTTCCGTTCCCGCTATCATTTCCGCGTGCCCTCGTTCAGGCTTGGGCCGCTGATCGTCTTTGTCGTGATCTGCCTGGTCGCCGGCGGCCTGGCGGCGCTGGCGATCATCGAGCCACGCCCGCAGCTGAAGCATTTCGAGGTGCCGGTCCCCAATGAACGTTTCTCGCGCTAGGCTCGTAATCGCCGCAGCCGTGCTTGTCACCGCCGCAGGGGCGGCGGCGCAAGCGATCAACTTCGACGACCGGCCCACCGGCTTCCTCAAGGCGCAGACCGGCGGCATGCCGGCCGACGCGTGGAACGGCACGACGCTCGCCACCGCCAAGCGCCTTGTGTCGGCATTGTCGGCGGCACCGCGCAGCCGCGCGCTGCGTGACCTGCAGTTCCGTGTGCTGGTGAGCGAGCTTACGCCGCCGGCCAACGACGGCAGCCCGCCGCCCAGCCTGTTCGCGCGCAAGGTCGAGCGGCTGGCGGCCATGGGCGAGGGCGAGAACCTGAACGAGATGGTCCGCAACGCCGGCGGCTACAACGATCCGGCGATCGCCTCGATGACCGCCGACGCGCTGATGATGGCGGGCGAAAGAAACGGCGCGTGCAACATCGTGCGCAACTGGCAACTCGTCCAGCCGTTTGCCCGTCGCGCCGCTGTCGCCTGTCAGCTCGCCGCCGGCGAGAATGCCGAAGCGCTCGCCGCCGTGGCACCGCTGCGCAGCAGCGATCCGGGTTTGGCAACGCTGGTGCAGGTCGCCGCCGGCGGCCTGCCGCCCAGCGCCGCGCCGCCCGGGCCGCTCGACGGGCCGGCCATGGTGATGCTCGATCTCGCCCACGTGCCGCCGCCTGCCGCAGCATTGCAGTCGACGCAGCCGCCGCTCATCCGCGCGCTGGTCGGACACCGCACCTTGCCCATCGCCACGCGCATCGACGTCGCCGAGCGCGGCGAAGCGTTGGCCATCGTCGAAGCGACGCGCCTGGCTGATCTCTACGTGCAGGCCGTGAAGGAGGGCGCCGCCCTGCCACCGGCGATGGCCCGGCGCGCACAGCTGGTCTACTTGGCGCGCAACGTCACGAATGCGCAGGAGATCATGAACTCGGTCGCCGTGGTCTACGGCGAGGCGCGCGGCAATCCGATGTTCCCGACCATCGCGCGGGCGAGCGCCTTCGGGCTCCTGAACCTGCCGCCCAAGCCCGAGTACGCCAATGTTGCGCAGGAGGCGATCCGCGGCTTCCTGCTGCTGGGCGACAAGCGCCGGACCGAGGCCTGGACCAAGCTCGCGCTCACCGCTGCCTACAACAACGCCCGCGCCATGAACGCGCTCGACCGGCTGATGCCGCTGGCCGCCGTGGCCGGCATCGACAATCCCAAGCGATTGCCGCCGAGCGAGGTCAACCGCTGGTACGAGGTGATGCGTCAGGACGACCCGAGGGCGGCGCCATTGCGCGGCAACCTCCTGCTCGAATTGTTCCGCGCCACCGGCATCGACATGCCGGTTCGCGGCACCGACCTGCCGGAAACGCCGCCGCCGGGCGTTCGGCTGGTGATGCCGCCGGCCGCGACCCTGTCGGCGCTGCAGTCCGCGGGCGCCGGCCATCGCCGGGCCGAGGCCTCGCTGCTCGCGGCGATCGCCATCGGCGAGACGCCGTTGACCGAGCTGCATCCGGCCGCCGTCGGCATCATCGTGCGCTCGTTGCGCGAGGCGGGTGAGGACGAGGCCGCCCGCCTGTTCGCCATCGAGACCGCGATCGCGCACGGCCTGTGAAGAAGAAGCCCACGACTCCGCTGTCGCGCGAGGCCCAGGCCTTCATCGAGATGCTGACGGCCGAGCGCGGCGCGTCGAAGAACACCGAGGCGGCCTACACCAACGATCTCAAGAACCTCGAGGCCTTCCTGGCGCGCCGCAAGCAGAAGCCGGTGACGGCCGATGCCGATGCGCTTCGCGCCTACCTGAAATCGCTCGACTATGTCGGCATGACGTCGCAAACCGTGGCGCGGCGGCTGTCGGTGATGCGCCAGCTCTTCCGCTTCCTGCTGGCCGAGCGCCTGCGCAATGACGATCCGGCGAGCACCCTCAATTCGCCGCGGCTTGGCCGGCCGCTGCCCAAGGTGCTGTCGCGCGCCGAGGTCGACCGGCTGATCGAGGTGGCCGGCGCGAAAGGCGGCGAAGATGGCGGGCGCATGACGACGTTGCTGGAAATCCTCTACGGCACGGGCCTGCGCGTCTCCGAGCTGGTGACGCTGCCGCTCTCTGCCGTCGAGCGCGACCCGACGGTGCTGGTGGTGCGCGGCAAGGGCGAGAAGGACCGCATGGTGCCGCTCAGCGATCCGGCGCGCGCCGCCATCGTCTCGTGGCTGCATGTCCGTTCGGGCATGCTGGGTGACGAGAGCTCGCGCTACCTGTTCCCGTCGCGCGGCCGGACCGGCCATCTGACGCGCCAGCGTTTCTCGCAACTCCTGAAGGAGGCGGCGCTCGCCGCCGACATCGATCCCGCACGCGTGTCGCCGCACGTGCTGCGCCACGCCTTCGCCAGCCACTTGCTGGAAGGCGGCGCCGACCTGCGCAGCGTGCAATTGATGCTCGGCCATTCGGATATCGCGACCACCCAGATCTACACCCACGTGCTCGACGAAAAGCTGCGCTCGCTCGTGCAGGAGAAGCATCCGCTGGCGCGCCGCCGCCGCAAGTCGGCTGGTTGACAACTGCTTGGTAGTTGTCGCCGGGCCAATAGTTGACACGAGTCCGACGCCGGGCGACATGTGGCCGCGATGACGACGTATCTCGAGTTCGAGAAGCCCATCGCGGAGCTCGAAAGCAAGATTGCCGAGCTCCGGCATTTGCCCAATTCAGGCGATGTCGATATCGCCGAGGAAGTCATGCGTCTGCAGGACAGGGTGCAGAAGCAGATTCGCGCGACCTACGCCAAGCTGACACCCTGGCAGCGCGTCCAGGTGGCGCGCCACACCGATCGTCCGCACGCCCAGCGCTATATCGACCGCCTGATCACCGACTACACGCCGCTCGCCGGCGACCGCGCTTTCGGCGAGGACGCCGCCGTCGTCGGCGGGCTGGGCCGGCTTGGCGGCCGCAGCATCGTGGTGCTGGGCCAGGAGAAGGGCGACGATACGGAATCGCGCATCAAGCACAATTTCGGCATGGCGCGGCCCGAGGGCTATCGCAAGGCCCAGCGCCTGATGCATCTTGCCGACCGTTTCAGGCTCCCCGTGCTCACGCTCGTCGACACCTCCGGCGCCTATCCCGGCATCGACGCCGAGGCGCGCGGCCAGGCGGAAGCCGTCGCGACCTCGATCGACACCTGCCTGGCGATCGGCGTGCCGCTGGTCAGCGTGGTGATCGGCGAAGGCGGTTCGGGCGGCGCGCTCGCCATCGCCTCGGCCGACCGCGTCTACATGCTGGAGAACTCAATCTACTCGGTGATCTCGCCCGAAGGCTGCGCCTCGATCCTGTGGCGCAACAATGCCAATGCCCAGGACGCCGCCGAGGCGATGAAGGTGACGGCCATCGACCTCAAGAAGCTCGAAGTGATCGACGAGGTGATCCCCGAGCCGATGGGCGGCGCCCATCGCGCGCCCGACGAGGCGATCGACGCGGTCGGCAAGGTGGTGTCGCAGGCGATCGGCGAATTGAGCCAGCTCGACCCCGACACGCTGCGCCGCCGCCGCCAGGACAAGTTCCTGGCGATGGGCAAGAAGGGGCTCTAGACGCTAAAGCCCGTGGAGCGGGAAGCCGCCGACCTTGCCGTTCTTCGGCCGGCGGGTCTCGATCATCTGCCGCGCCTCGGCCGCCTTGCCGGCGCGCAGCTTGGCGGCCGCCGCAGTGTATTCCAGCAGGTCGCGCTGGGCGCGGCTGCCGCCCAGGCGCTCGTGCGTGGCGAGCAGGGGCTCGATCTCGTCAGCGGCGTGCTGCCAGTCGCCGCGCGCGTAGGCGTCGAAGCCGCGCGCCATTGACGGCACCATGTCGCCCGCAGCACCACGCGGGCTGTCGGTGAAGGCCGCAAGCCTCTCGCTGTCGCCCGCCATGGCGTAGGCCAGCACGGTATGCATGTCGACGAAGCTGAGGCCCGGCTTGCCGAACCACTTGGTCGAGTAGTCGCCGAGCTCGCGCCACAGCTCTGGCCGGCGCGGCTGGCCTGCCATCTCGGCGCGCAGCAGGAAGGCGGGGCAATCGGTGGCGACGTTGATCTGTGGGCCCCAGGCGGCACCGGGACGCAGCGCCTCGTTGTAGATGCGCCACGCCTCGGCGTGCCGCCCGGTCTCCATCGACCACAGCGCCAGGTGCCAGTGGTTGTGGCAGTGCATCATGCCGTCGCGCGGATAGTCGGCCATCCACTCCTTCAAGAAGGCGAGCCCGGCCTCACGCTCGCCCAGTTCGTAGAACAGGTGGCCGCGGATGTGCGCGGCGTGGGCGCTCTTCGGGTACGCCGCGAGCGCGCTCTCGATGTTGCGGCCGCCCTCGTCGAATTTGCCGAGCTCGATCTGCGCGAAGGCAAGCTGGGTGCGGTACCACCAGTCGTCGCCATAGTGCTTCTCGAACGGCTCGAGGACGGCGAGCTGATCGATCTCGCGGCCGACCTTGCCCGAGAAGCCGATCAGGCCGAACACGCTGGTGGCGGGGGCGAGCGCCATGGCATCGCGCGGCCAGCTCTTCATGTGCTCGCGGATCGCCTCGAGCGCGGCCGGCGCCTGGCCGGTCAGGATCTTCTCGAAGATCGCGATCTGGCTTTGCTCACGCGGCGTGGCGCCGGCGGCGAGCTCACGCGCGCGGGCGAGCGGCGCCTTGGCCTCGTGGCCGCGCCCCAGCAGCTGCTTGGCGCGGGCGAGCGAGATATGGGCCAGCGCGAAGCCCTCGTCGGCCTCGGCCGAGCGGGCAAAGGCCGCGTCCATGCCGGGCGTCGCCGCCAGCAGACTGTCGACACCCGCCAGGTAGGCATCGCGAGCCGCCGTCGACGTCGTGCTGAGTTCGTTGCCGTAACGATCCTTCAGCATGCTCATGTCTCCTTGCCGGCCGTCGCATCCCACAGCGGTGCGGCCATGAACTCGGTGAAGTTCTTGAACATCAGGTTGAACGAGATGCTGATGCGGTCGGTCTTGCCCTGGTTCGACGGCACGCTGTGCTTCAGCCAGGCCGGAAAAATCAGCATGCGGCCCTCCTTGCTCTCGGCGTCGGCGGCGTTGGCGGTGAGCCGCGAATATTGCCGCGGCTTGGGCATGATCATCGACGGGCGCGGATCCTGGAAGAAGATGCGCGAGCCGGGCGGCGGCACGGCGACATAATAGACGCCGCTGAGATAGTTGTTGGGATGATGGTGCGTGGGATGATAGGCGCCGTGCGGATTGATGTTGGCCCAGCAGCCGGTCACTTCCATCGGATATTGATCGACCTGCAGGTAGCGCTGGACGCCGCGCGCCGCCTTCTCGACCAGCTCGATGAACTCGGCGAAGGCCGGCCGGTTATGCAGGTCCTGCGGTGTCTGCCAGTTGCTGCCGGCCGGGATGGTGGGCCGGGGCGCGATCATGCGCTCGATCTCGGCCCGCAGCTTGGCGTTCAGTTTCGCCGCTTCGGCGGCCTTCAGGTCGACGATCCAGATGGGGCAGGGGAAGAGTTCCTGGACTTCCTGCTTTTCGATCATGGCTGCCATCATATCGGGCGATTGCCGGATTGTCCGTTCAGTGGTCCAATTGCCGAAATCCAAGGACTCGGGAGGAACCGATGCCGATCACAGTCCAGCCGGTCACGCCGAGTTTCGCCGCCGAAGTGGGCGATGTCGATCTCGGCCGGCCGCTTTCGACAGACGACATCGCCGCCATCAAGGCGGCCTTCACCAAGTATGCCGTGCTGGTCTTCCCCGACCAGACCTTCAGCGACGAGAGCCATCTCGATTTCGCGCGCCATTTCGGGCCGCTCGAGACCAGCGTGTTCGCGATCCGCCAGGATCACAAGATGCGCCTGCATCCGAACATGGCCGATGTCGGCAACCTCGACGCCGAAGACAGGATCCTCAAGGCCGACGATCGCATCCGGCTCTACCAGCTCGGCAATCGCCTGTGGCACACCAACTCCTCCTTCAAGCGGCTGCCGGCCTACTGCTCGATCCTGCATGGCCGCTCGATCCCGCCGGTCGGCGGCCATACCGAGTTCGCCGACCTGCGCGCGGCCTACGACGCCCTGCCCGAGGCGACCAAGCGCAAGATCGCCGGCCTGGTGGCCGAGCATTCGCTGCTGACCTCGCGCGCCAAGCTCGGCTTCGCCGATTTCGACGAGACCGAGCGCAAGGCCTTCGAGCCGGTGCCGCAGGTGCTGGTGCGCCGCCTGCAGGATAGCGGCCGCATGAGCCTCTATCTCGCGAGCCACGCCGGCACGATCCGCGGCATGGCAAAGGCGGAAGCCGAGAAGCTCCTGAAGGAGCTGATCGAGCACGCCACGCAACGGCAGTTCGTCTACACCCACCGCTGGCGGGCCAACGACCTCGTGATGTGGGACGACCGCTGCACCATGCATCGCGGTCTCGAATTCGACGACCAGCGCTACAAGCGCGACATGCGCCGCGCCACCGTCTCCGACGTGGCGCCGACCTGCGAGCAGATGGGACTGGCGGTCGCGGCGGAATGACTCCGGCGGCTTTCCGCAAGCTCGCGTTGGCGCTCGACGGCGCGAGCGAAAGCGCGCATGGCGGCCATCCCGACTTTCGCAGTGGCGGCAAGGTCTTCGCCACCATGGGCTACCCGGACAAGGACTGGGCGATGGTGAAGCTCACGCCTGATCAGCAGGAGATGCTGTGCGCCGCCGAGCCCGCGATATTCCGGCCGGTCAAAGGCGGCTGGGGTTTGCGCGGCGCCACGAACCTGAGCCTCGCGGCCGCCGATGCGCGAACCGCGCGCAGCGCGCTCGCCATGGCACTCAAGAACGTGACGGAGATGAAGGCGGCGTCGAAACGACCCGCCGCATCAGCGCTCGCCGCCAAACCACGTGGCCGTGGCTGACTTCCCGCAGCAGGACGCGCCGTAGCGATCGTCCGAACGCGCCGCGCGGCACTTCGGAGAAGCCACGCCGCCGGTAGAACGGCTCGTTCCAGGCGACATTGCGGTAGGTCGTGAGATGGAGCGCGCCGTAGCCCAGCGCGCGCGCCGTCTCGATCGAACGATCGATCAGGGCCGTGCCCATGCCGCGGCGCTGCCAGCGATCAAGCACGGAAAGCTGGTCGATCCAGAGGCTATCCGTCTCGACTTGCATCAGGACGAAGCCCGCGATGCTGCCGCGCGGCGATGTCGCGACCCACAGGAGCCCGCAACGATGGCCGCGCTCCAGAGCCGTGACGCTATGGGGCGGCATGGCGACGATGAGACCAAGGCCAACGCGGCGATATCGTTCGTCGGCGGCGTTTTCGATCTGCGGCAGCAGCTTGATTTCTCGCGGAGTCGGGCGGCAAATCATGGCGCCGGATTGGTTACGCTGGCCGCGCCTCGGGAGGAAGAGCCATGACCATCGACATCGAGCCGCTGCGCAAGGACCTCGGGCGCAAGATCGAGGATGAGGACGTCGTCACCGAGGCGCCGCTCAAGGCGATGATCGCCACCTTCGACCGGCCTGATAGGGCGCCGGGGCCGGGCGAGCCGATCGCGCCGGGCTGGCATCTCTGCTTCCTGCATTCTTATGCACGACGCCAGTCGCTGGGCCGCGACGGCGCCGCCTTCGAAGGCGGCGTGTTGCCCAAGATCCCCATGCCACGGCGCATGTATGCCGGGTCCACCTTCACCTTCGATGGCGAGATCCGGGTGGGCGACAAGCTCCGCCGCGAGATCGAATTCACCGACATCCAGCAACGCTCGGGCAGCACCGGCAACCTGATCGTCACCACCCAGACGCGGCGCATCTTCACGCCGCGCGGACTGGCGCTCACCGAGGCGGCCAGCACGGTGTTCCGCGAGGATCCCAAGCCCGGCGAGAAGAGCGGCGTGCCGGTACGCGATCGGCGCCGAGCGACGTGCCGTGGCGGCGCACCATCAAGCCCGATCCCGTCATGCTGTTCCGCTACTCGGCGATCACCTTCAATCCGCACCGCATCCACTACGACCGCACCTACTGCATGGAGACTGAGGGCTATCCAGGCCTGGTGGTGCACGGCCCGTTCGCGCAGCAGTGCATCTTCGACCTGCTGCGCAATTCGATGCCGGGGCGGAAGATCAAGACGCTCGCCGTGCGCGCCCGCGCGCCGCTGTTCGACACCGCGCCGTTCGACGTGATCGGCCGGCCGACGGCGGACGGCAAAGGCGCCGAGCTCTGGACGGTGACGCCCAAGGGCACGATCGCGGCGCAGGCGACGGCGATGCTCGCCTAGCAGCATGGACTTCGTTGCCGCGCCGGATGGCGTGAAGCTCGCGACCTACGAATGGGGCAATCCCGCCGGCCCCGAGGTCGTGCTCATTCACGGCTTCGCGCAAGCCCATCTCTGCTTTGCGCCGCAGTTCGAGAGCGAGCTGGCGCGCGATTTCAGGCTCGTCGCCTTCGACCATCGCGGCCACGGTGCGTCGGACAAGCCCGCCGATCCCAAGGCCTACCAAAGCGGCGAAGTCTTCGCGAAGGATCTCGCCACCGTGCTGGAGGCCAAGCGGCTCAAACGGCCCGTCCTGGTCGGTTGGTCGATGGGCGGGCGGATCACCCGGCAATACCTGCTGGCGTTCGGCGATTCTCGGCTGGCCGGCATCAATTTCGTCGGATCGCTGGTGGTCGAAGATCCGAGCTGCCGTGGGCCCGGCGGGCCGAAACTGCCGCCGCCCGGCCAGACGCTGGCGCAGGAGATCGAGGCGGCCATCGCCTTCCTCGACGGCTGCTTTGCCATCAAGCCCGGCGAGCCGGCGTTCCGGGTGGCGCTCGCTTACAACATGCTGGTGCCTGCCGACGTGAGGCGGGCGATCCTGGGCTGGCCGAGCAATCCGGCTGCGACCATCGCCGGACTGGCGAAGGTGCGCGTGCCCACGCTCATCACCCACGGCCGCAAGGACACGGTGGTATTGCCCCGTGCGGCCGAGCGGACGGCAGAGGCCATCGCGGGCTCGCGCATTTCCTGGTTTGAGAACAGCGGCCATTCGCCGTTCTGCGAGGAGCCGGTGCGCTTCAATCGCGAACTCGCGACCTTCGTGAAAGCGTGTCACTGATCACTGCTGCGCTTATGCTATTGAGTTTCAGGGTGAAATTTTCCCATTTGCGACTGATATTCAAAGTCGCAGGGGGTGACGCAAAATCTGGGAAGAATCGCCTAAAAGCCTTATGCGATCGGCATCGGAGGCTTCCCAGCCGTTTGGGAACTTTGGGAAACGTCGATACCGGATGGTCGTTTGGCCATCAGTCGTTGGCCGCGCCGAAGCTGAGCGGCCGGAAGAACTCGCGGATGTCCTCGACCAGCAGCTCCGGCTCCTCGAGCGCGGCGAAATGGCCGCCCTTGGGCATCACCGTGTGGCGGCGCAGGTCGTAGGCCCGCTCGATCCACTCCTTGGGCGGCGCCGGCGCGATGTCAGCCGGGAAGGCGGCGAAGGCGGTCGGCGTCTCGACCCGCTTGCCGTCGGGCAGGGCGCGCGGCTGCTGCTGGGCGACGCCGCGATAGAGCCAGGTCGCGGTGCCCGCCGTGCTGGTCAGCCAATAGACCATGATGTTGTCGAGCAGCAGGTCCATCGAGAAGCGGCTGAGCGGATTGCCGCCGCAGTCGCTCCAATCGCGGAACTTTTCCACGATCCAGGCGGCGAGACCCACCGGCGAATCGCTGAGCGCCACGCCCAGCGTCTGCGGCCGCGTCGCCTGGATGCGCTGGTAGGCGGTCTTGTCGTCGAGCGCCGGGCCCATCTTGCCGAGCCACGCCTGTTCGGCGGCGCTCAAGTTGGCCTTCTTCAGGTCGATGCCCGGACGCACGCCGACCATGTTGAGATGCAGCCCGATCACGCCCGACTTCCATTCGTCCTTCTCTTCTTTCACGGGGTGGTCGAAGGCGAGCCAGGAAGAGACCACGGCGCCCCAATCGCCGCCTTGCGCGCCGTAGGGCCGGCGATAGTTCAGCGTCTCGTGCACCAGCCGGTGCCATAGCCCGGCGATGGCGCGCGGGCCGATCGGGCCGGTGCTGCCATTCTCGCGGATCGGCGGGCCGGAGAAGCCGTAGCCCGGCAGCGAGGGCGCGATGACGTCGAAGGCATCGAGTGGATCGCCGTCATGGTCCTCGGGATGGGCGAGCTTATCGATCACATCGAGGAACTCGACGACCGAGCCGGGCCAGCCATGGGTGATCAGCAGCGGCAGCGGCCGCGGTGCGCCATCGACCTCGGTGCCAGGTTCGCGGATGAAATGCAGCCGCTGAGGGCCGATATCGACCAAATAGTTGGGCCAGCGATTGATCGCCTCCTGGCAGCGCTGCCAGTCGTAGCCATGGCGCCAATAGTCGACCAGCTCCTCGAGGAAGGTGGGATCGGTCCCCGACGCCCAACTGCCCTTGTCCTCGATGGTCGTGGTGGGCCGCCAGCGCCGCAGGCGCTCGTCGAGATCGATCAGCGCCCGCTCGGGGATATCGACCTTGAACGGCTCGGGAGTGTCGTAACGCGCGTCGGCCATGCGACAGGCGTAGCGCGGAACTCACCCTTCCAGCAAATCCGCCTTGAGTCTCTGGCGCGCCGCAGCATCGAGGCCGAGCGCCTTCTCGGCAAAGGCTTCGGGGCTGCCATAGTCGGCGCGCACCACCTCGAAGGCCGCCTCGAGATAGGGCGTGCGTGCCTCGATGATGGCGGCCCGCGTGTCGATGTCGAGCTCGGGATAGCGGCCGATGTGGCCGGTCCAGAGATCGTTGGTGCGCAGGTAATCCTCGAGCACCTGATCCCACGGCACCCCGAGCAGGGTCAGCAATAGAGCGGAGGCAAAGCCGGTGCGGTCCTTGCCGGCGGTGCAATGGAACACCAGCGGGCGATGTTGGCCATCGCTCAAGGTCGCGAACAGGGTGCGGAAGCCCGGGGCACAGCGGCGCGGATAGTCGCGATAGTGGTCGGTCAGGAACTGCATCATCAGGAACGGAGTGGCGCTGCCGTCGGCGACCGCGCCCCTGATCTTGTCGCCGACGCCGGGCTCGATGTGCGCGCCCACGATCCTGCACGGGAGGCCGTCGATCAGATGCGGCGTCTCGGCGGCCTCGTTCACGCCGCGCAGGTCGACGATGGTCCTGACGCCGAGCTTGCCCAGGGCGCGGCGGTCCTCGTCGGTCAGGCCGCCGAGATGGGCCGAGCGGAACACTGTGCCGCTCCGCACGGTGCGGCCGTCGGCGGTGCGGTGGCCGCCCAGGTCACGGAAATTGGAGCCGCCTTGCAGGGGCACGACATAGGGGAAATCGGGAGCATCCATGGCGGACGTTTAGCACGGTTTCGGGTCAGAATTTTTGCGCCGTGCGGAAGCGTGGTACCTTCGATCGATGGCCGAAAATCGCTATCCGACCGGCATGACCTTCGGTTACGGCAACTATGTCGCGCCCGCCAACCAGGCCGCGCCTCAGCCGAAACCGAGGCTGCTGTTCGACACCTGCCCGTTATGCGGCGAGCGCGGCTTCGCAGTGTTGCGCACCGGCGACTGTTCACGCCATCCGCTCTATCGCCCGGTGGTGGCGCCGGTCATGACCTGGATGCGCTGCGAGCCGTGCGGCCACGTTTTCACCGACGGCTATTTCACACCCGAAGTCACGGCGGAGATCTTTCAGCGCACCAATCCCGGCCAGCAGCCGGGTGCGGCCTTTGAGCAGAACCGCATGATCTCGGCGCGCATCGTCGAGCGGGTGGCGCGCCATGTCGCTTCTGGCGCATGGCTCGACGTCGGCTTCGGCAACGGCTCGCTTCTGTTCACCGCCCAGGAATGGGGTTTTAGGCCGATGGGGCTCGATCTTAGGCAATCGAGCGTCGAGGCCCTCCAGCATCTCGGCATCGAAGCGCGTTGCGCCGATCTTACGACGCTCGACGAGCCCGGCCGTTTCGCCGCGATCAGCCTGGCCGATGTGCTGGAGCACATGCCGTTCCCCAAGCAGGGCCTGGCCGCTGCCCACCGCCTGCTGCGGTCCGATGGCGTGCTGTTCGTGTCGATGCCCAACTACGATTGCATGGCCTGGCGGCTGCTCGACGCCGGCAACGCCAACCCCTATTGGGGCGAGCTCGAGCATTTCCACAATTTCAGCCGCGCGCGGCTCAGCGCGCTTCTCAGCGAGCAGGGTTTCGAGCCCGTTCAGTACGCCGTCAGCGAACGCTATCGCGTCTGCATGGAGCTGATCGCGCGCCGTGTCGGCTAGACGCGGCCGTGGCAGTGCTTGAACTTCTTGCCTGAGCCGCAGGGGCAGGCCGCGTTGCGCGAGACCTTGCCCCAGGTCGAGGGATCATTGGGATCGACCTTCGGGTTAGTGCGCGGACGTCGCAGCGTGGCAACCCCACCACCAGTCGGATCGGCCGGATCGAAGCTCGGGTCGTCGGCCATCATGGCCGCCAGCGCCGGATCCTCGTGGATCTCGCGCATCTGGCCCATCGGCGGCTGTGTCGGCGGTGGCGGCGCCGGCTCCATCATCGGCGGCGGCTGCTCCATCCTGAGCTGCAGGGTGGCCAGCACGTTGGTCACCGATTCCCGCAGGCCCGTCAGCAGGTCGCTGAACAGGTTGAAGGCCTCGCGCTTGTATTCGTTCAGCGGGTCCTTCTGGCCGTAGGCGCGCAGACCGATGCCCTGGCGCAGATGGTCGAGATGCAGCAGGTGGTCCTTCCAGTTTTGGTCGAACAGCTGCATCAGCACGCTCTTCTCGACCTGGCGCCAGACGTCGGGGCCATACTGCGCCGCCTTCTGGGCGAACAGCCGGTCGATCGCGTCGTTCAGGCGCTCCTTGATCTGCTCCTCGGCGATGCCTTCTTCCTTGGCCCAGTCGGCCACCGGCAGGTCCAGCCCGAAGACGCGCTGCACGTCCTCCTTGAGCTCGCCCATCTTCCACTGCTCGGCGTAGACGTCCGCTGGAATGGCGCGCGCCACCATGCCGTCGACCACGTCGCGGCGCATGCCGGTGATCACCTCCGAGACGTCCTCGGTCGCCATCAGCTCGATGCGCTCCTTGTAGATCTCCTTGCGCTGACTGTTCATGACGTCGTCGAAGCGCAGCAGGTTCTTGCGGATCTCGAAGTTGCGCGCCTCGACCTTGCCCTGTGCGGTCTCCAGCGCCTTGTTGAGCCAGCGATGGGTCAGCGCCTCGTCGTCGGCCATACCCTTCTTCTGCACCCAGTCGAGCACCTTGTTGTTGCCGAAGATGCGCATCAGGTCGTCTTCCAGCGACAGGAAGAATTTCGAGGCGCCGGGGTCGCCCTGGCGGCCGGAGCGGCCGCGCAGCTGGTTGTCGATGCGCCGGCTCTCGTGGCGCTCGGTGCCGACCACATAGAGGCCGCCCGCCTTGAGCACGATCTCGCGGTCGCGCTCGACGCCAGCGCGGATCTCGGCCTCGACACGCTTCAGCTCGGCCTGGCGCGCCGCCCGCGCTTCGTCGGACTCACCGGCGAACTTGGCGATGATTTCAGGCTCGCTCTGGCGCACCAGCATCTCGACATTGCCGCCGAGCTGGATGTCGGTGCCGCGGCCGGCCATGTTGGTGGCGATGGTGACGCCGCCCGGCCGGCCGGCCTGGGAGATGATCTGCGCTTCCTGCTCGTGGTAGCGCGCATTCAGCACGTTGTGCGGGATCTTGCGCTTCTTCAGCTCCTCGGCCAGCGCCTCCGACTTCTCGATCGACACCGTGCCGACCAGCATCGGTTGCTGGCGTTCGCGGCACTCCTCGACGAGCTTGACGATGGCGCGCGTCTTGTCGGAGAGCGTGCGGTAGATCTCGTCGTCGGCGTCCTTGCGTACCACCGCCACGTTGGTCGGGATCTCGACGACCTCGAGTCTATAGATCTCGCCGAACTCGGCGGCCTCGGTCAGCGCCGTGCCGGTCATGCCCGCGAGCTTGGGATACATGCGGAACAGGTTCTGGAAGGTGATCGAGGCCAGTGTCTGGTTCTCGCGCTGGATCTCGACATGCTCCTTGGCCTCGAGCGCCTGGTGCAGGCCCTCGGAGTAGCGGCGTCCCGTCATCATGCGGCCGGTGAATTCGTCGACGATGACGACCTGGCCGTCCTTGACGATGTAGTCGACGTCGCGCGCGAACAGCTTGTGGGCGCGCAGCGCCTGGGTGATGTGGTGCAGCAGCGTCACCTGGGTCGGCGCGTAGAGGCTCTGGCCCTCGGGCAAGAGCCCGTCGGCGCGCAACAGATCCTCGACCGCTTCGACGCCGCCCTCGGTGAAGGTAACGGTGCGCTGTTTCTCGTCCTTCTCGTAGGCGTCGGGTTTCAGGCGCGGGATCACTGTGTCGGCACGGCGGTAGAGCTCCGAGGAATCCTCGGCCGGGCCCGAGATGATCAGCGGCGTGCGCGCCTCGTCGATCAGGATCGAATCGACCTCGTCGACGATCGCGTAATTGAACGGCCGCTGGACCATCGCGGCCAGCTGGTACTTCATGTTGTCGCGCAGATAGTCGAAGCCGATCTCGTTGTTGGTGCCGTAGGTGACGTCGCAAGCATAGGCCGCCTTGCGCTGCTCGTCGGTCAGGTCATGGACGATGACGCCGACGGTGAGGCCGAGGAACTGGTAGATCTGGCCCATCCACTCGGCGTCGCGGCGGGCCAGGTAGTCGTTCACCGTGACGACATGCACGCCCTTGCCTTCGAGGGCATTGAGATAGACCGGCAGGGTGGCGACCAGCGTCTTGCCTTCGCCGGTCTTCATCTCGGCGATCTTGCCCTGGTGGAGGACCATGCCGCCCTTGAGCTGGACGTCGAACGGGCGCTGGCGGAGCGTGCGCTTGGCCGCCTCGCGCACCGTGGCGAAGGCCTCGACCAGGAGGTCGTCGAGGCTTTCGTCCTTGGCCAGGCGCCCGCGGAACTCGATGGTCTTGGCGCGCAGTTCGGCGTCGGTGAGTTTCTCGAATTGCGGTTCGAGCGCGTTGATCTTCGCCACCGGCTTGTCGAAGCCTTTGACGATTCGATCGTTGGCCGTGCCGAACAGGCCTCGGGCAAGCGCCCCCAGCATGAAAACCTCGATATTCTAATGACTTAGGCGGGCTCGCGGCCCGCCGTCCTACGGAGAGATAGAGACGGTCCCGAAGAGTGTCAACGCGAGCGCTCCCGATCACAAGCATGGCCAACGCTTGGCTCACGGAAAAGTGCCGCAATCGACCCGCATCGGATGTCGGTGCGCGCGGCCGGAGCTTGCTTGGGGTAAGCACCCCTGTGTAAACGGAAGAGCCGCGCCGCTGTTTGAAATCCCGTTCTCGGAGCCCGTCATGAGCCGTTGTTTGCGTTTTCTGCGCGTCATCGTTCTGTGGGGCGCAGCGGCTACGATGGGCGCGCCTGCCGGTGCGCAGCAGCCCGCC
The DNA here is from genome assembly GCA_963755595.1 of uncultured Alphaproteobacteria bacterium. Taxonomy (GTDB): domain Bacteria; phylum Pseudomonadota; class Alphaproteobacteria; order Reyranellales; family Reyranellaceae; genus Reyranella. Next base: position 168,523 of record CAVWKP010000019.1, read on the forward strand.
AATCCACCTCCTGCCACCAAACCGCAGCCCCCGGCCCAGCCGGCGCAACAGCAGCCTAAGCCGGCCCAGCCCAACACGGCGGTGAAGGATCCAGTGGTGGCCACCATCAATGGCCAGCCAATCCGGCTGTCCGAACTCGAAGTCGCCCAGCAGGCGTTGCCGCCACAGTACCGTAACATGCCTCTGCAGTCGGTCTTCCCGGCCCTGCTCGATCGCATCATCGACAGCAAGCTGGTGGTGGCCGACGGCCGCAAGAACAAAGTCACCGACGATGCCGCCTTCAAGAAGCGCATGGCCTTCGTCGAGGATCAGATCCTCCAGGATTTCTGGCTGCAGCGCGAGATCGCCAAGCGCGTCACTCCGGAGAAGATGCAGCAGCGTTACCAGGAGCGGCTGAAGTCGACGCCGGCCGAGGAAGAGGTGCACGCCCGCCATATCCTGGTTGCGACCGAGGACGAGGCCAAGGCACTGATCGCTGACCTCAAAAAAGGCGGCGCCTTCGACAAGCTTGCGAAGGAAAAGTCGACTGACAAGGCATCGGGCGCCGAAGGCGGCGACCTCGGCTGGTTCAAGAAGACAGACATGGTGAAGGAGTTCGCCGACGCCGCCTTCGCCCTCAAGAAGGGCGAACTCACCGACGCCCCGGTCAAGACCCAGTTCGGCTACCATGTCATCAAGCTCGAGGATCGCCGCCAGGCGCCGCCGCCCACCTTCGAGGAGCTGTCCGACCAGATCCGCGAAGAACTGGCGCGCGAGACGGTGACGCAAATCCTCGACCAGCTTCGGGCGGGCGCCAAGATCGAGAAGTTCAACATCGATGGCAGCAAGCCCGCTCCGCAGGCGGCCACGCCGGCGACGCCGGGTGCACCCGCTCCGGCTGCACCGGCGCCGGCGACACCCCCCAAGTAACCCCACGGATAAGTAAAACTCACGAAACAGGGCTTTTCTGGTGTAGGCTCCGCGCTTCGGCCGCCGGCGATCCCCGGGCGGCCGCCAGAGGAGCCCCATGGCTGTCAAGCACGCCCAATCGCCGCTCGCGCCCAAGACGACTCCGACGCTACCGCGCATTGCGGGAGTGAAGCTCGCCGCCGCGCGATCGGGCGTGCGCTACAAGGACCGCGACGACGTCATGCTGGCGCTGCTGCCGGCCGGCGCCACCGTGGCTGGCGTGCTCACCAAATCCAAGACCTCGTCCGCACCGGTCGACTGGTGCCGCAAGAACCTGGCGCGCGGCCGGATCCGCGCAATTATCGTCAATGCCGGCAACGCCAACGCCTTCACCGGCAAGCTGGGCGACAAGGCGGTCGAGGAGAGCACCCGTGCCGTGGCCCAGGCGCTGGGCTGCCCGCGCAACGAGGTGCTGATGGCCTCGACCGGCGTGATCGGCCAGCCGCTCGACTGGGAGAAGATCGCGGCGGTCGTGCCGGCGCTGATCAAGGGCGCGCGGGAGGACAGCTGGGCCGCCGCCGCCGCCGCCATCATGACGACGGATACCTTCCCCAAACTCGCCACCCGGCAGGCCAAGATCGGCGAACGTACGGTGACCCTGAACGGCTTCCTCAAGGGGTCGGGCATGATCGCCCCCGATATGGCCACCATGCTGGGCTTCGTCTTCACCGATGCCAAGGTGCCGGGCAGCGTACTGCAGAAGCTCCTGGTCGATGCCGCCGACCGGTCGCTGAACTGCGTCACGGTCGACGGCGACACCTCGACCAGCGACACGCTGCTGCTGGCCGCCACGGGTGCCGCCCGCCATGCCCCGATCGAGGAGGCGGACGATCCCGTCCTGGTGGACTTCAAGCGGGCGCTCGACGAGGTGTTGATCGAACTCGCCCAGCTTCTGGCGCGCGACGGCGAGGGCGCCACCAAGTTCGTGACCATCAATGTCGGCGGCGCTTCGTCCAACGGCGCGGCGCGCAAGATCGGTCTCGCCGTCGCCAACTCGCCACTGGTCAAGACGGCGATCGCCGGCGAGGACGCCAACTGGGGCCGCATCGTCATGGCGGTCGGCAAGTCGGGCGAGCGCGCCGACCGCGACAAGCTCAAGATCTCGATGGGCGGCGTGAAGATCACCGACGGCGGCCAGGTCGTGGCGAACTACGATGAGACGCCGGTCGTCAAGCACATGAAGGGCACCGATGTGGTGATCGACATCGATCTCGGCATAGGCCGCGGCCGCGCCACCGTGTGGACCTGCGATCTGACGCACGGCTACATCGACATCAACGGCAGCTACCGTTCTTGAGGGCACGCGCTTGAGCGCGTCGTCGTTCGAGGAGGATTGTCCGGGCGGGCCGCCGCCTCTGGGCGATCGTCGGCTGGTGCTGGTCGCCGCCGTGGCGCTGGTCGATGCCGACGGTCGCGTGCTGATCGCTCAGCGCCCCGAGGGCAAGTCCATGGCAGGCCTCTGGGAGTTTCCCGGCGGCAAGGTCGATGCCGGCGAGACCCCCGAACAGGCGCTGGTGCGCGAACTGCGCGAGGAACTCGGCATCGAGACGGCCGCCAGCTGTCTCGCGCCAATCGCCTTCGCCAGCCACGGCTACGAGACGTTCCATCTCCTGATGCCGGTCTTCGCCTGCCGTAAGTGGACCGGCACGCCCCAGCCGCGCGAAGGCCAGGCGCTGAAATGGGTACCGCCCGCTGAGCTCGCGCGCTATCCGATGCCGCCGGCCGATCTGCCCCTGGTCGGCCTGCTGCGCGATCTTCTCTAGGTCGGCGGCGCGAGCGGCACGCCGTCGCGCCAGGCGGTGAGACGGCGGAAAATGATGGCCTGTGCGGTCGCTGCGATCGCGGTGCCGGCGTAGGAAATCAGGATCGCCACGGTCCAGGTGACCACCGCGGCGGCGATGTCGGTGCCGAGCAGGCCGCGCAATACGGCGAACGGCACGAGGGCGCCGATGGCGGTGGCGATCGCGCTGACAAAGAAGATCACGAACAGCGCGCCGATGATCGTCCAGGCACTGCCGCGGCTGTAGGCCCAGGAATGGCGGGGCGTGAACGGCACGTCGACGGCGCTGGCGGCCAGTCCGAAGCTGACGCGTAGCGCCAGCAGCGCCGAGACGATGAACCCCGTGCCGAGCGGCGCGGCCAACGCCTCGCGGCGGGCGAGCTCGGGGTCGATCGGCCCGCCGCCGAGCGCCGCCGGATCGATGGTGCCCACGGTCAGCGTGAAGGCCGCGATCAGCAGGAAGGTGATGCCCGCCACTTTCAGGAGATGGGCCAGGAAAGCCGTCTCGCGCGCCGACCAGGCGAGGCCGGGCAGGCGATCGACCCGCCCCGGGCCCAGCAGCACCACGCGCATCCAGGCGACCATGAACATCACCGTCGGAATGACATCGAGCGCTTTTTCCGCGAGCACGATCGGCAGCGACTCTTCGGTCAGGGCAGCACCCGCGATGCGCAGGAGCAGTGAGAGGATCCACGGCAAGGTCACCAGGTGGAAAAAGAGCCGCAGCCGAGCGAAGAAGAACTCGAAGCTCTCCGACAGCACTTCGCCGAAGCCGAGTTTCACGAGCGGCCCCGTTCAGGCTTCTCGCCGGCACTCAACTCGGTCGTATCGAGCGCCTCGGCCAGGCGGTGCCGCGCGCTGCCCGGCTTGAGCGGTTTGGGCTGCGACTCGTGCGGCGCCCAGCCGTGCAGGAACAGCACTTCGAAGCTTGCGGTGACGCGACCTGATGTCTGGGTAAATCGCTCGCGGTAGATCTCGGCCGCGCGCAGCAGCGTGGCACGGCGCGCCAGCCCGCGGCGACGCTCGACCACCAGGTTGCTCTCGCCCATGGCGCTCAGCTCGCGCATCAGCTCGAGCGCGTTCTCATACTCGACGTCGATAGTCTCGCTGTCGGCCACGGGCAGCGCGAAGCCGGCGCGCTGCAGAAGGCCCGCGGCGTCTCTGAGATCGGCGAAGGGCGAGACACGCGGGCTTAGGCCATCCTCGATCTCGCTTTCGGCGGCGGCCAGCGCCTGGCGCAACTGCCAAAGCGTGGCGCCACCCAGCATCGCGCCCAGGAACAGTCCATCGGGCTTCAGGATGCGCGCGATCTGGACCAGGGCGCCCGGCAGGTCGTTCACCCAGTGCAGGCTCATGGCGCTCACCACCAGGTCGAAACGCTGGGCGGCGAACGGCAGAGCCTCCTCGTCAGCCACCACCGCTGGCCCGCCGGCGCGGCGCGCGAAGCCCAGGCCAAGATCGGCGCGGACCAGGCACTCGATCGTCTGGCGCCCGCCCATCTTACGATCGGCAAGGGCGGCCGCGATTTCGTCGCCGTGGCAGCCGAGATCGAGCGCCAGCGAGAACGTGCGCCGCACATCGTCCAGCCGCTCGACCAGCCGGCCTGCGATCTCTCGCTTCAGGAATGACCGCGCCTCCCATTCGCGGGCCGCGCGCTCGCGCCGGACGCGCAAGGCGCTGCGGTCGAAGACCAGCAGGGGATCGGTTGCCATCGCCCTGGTATGTAGGGCGAAAGCGTGGCGGCGGGTAGGGGAACAGCCCTTATTGCCGGCGCATTTGCCGGGCTCAATCAAACCGATGATCCTGGGCCGGATTTGCGCCGATGCCGGGCGAAAACTGCTCGATGCCGTGCTGCCGCCGCTCTGTCTCGGCTGCAACGAGATCGTGGCGACGCCGGGCGCGCTCTGCGCCACCTGCTGGCCGGGCTTCTCCTTCATCGCACCACCACATTGCGCGCGCTGCGGCACGCCCTTCGCCGAGGACCTCGGCGAGGACGCCCTTTGCGGCGCCTGCCTCGCCCGCGCGCCGCGCTATCGTCGGGCGCGCGCGGCGCTGGTCTACGACGCGCAAAGCCGGCGCCTGGTGCTGCCGTTCAAGCATGGCGACCGGACCGATCTCGCCCGCGCCTGCGGCAACTGGATGGCGCGCGCCGGCGCCGATCTTTTGGCCGAGGCCGATCTCGTGGCGCCGGTCCCGCTTCATTGGCGGCGCCTGCTCATGCGTCGCTACAACCAGGCGCTGCTGCTCGCGCGCAGCGTCGCACGGCAGGCGCCTGAGAAGCTGGCGCCCGACCTGCTGCGCCGGCGCCGCTGGACGGGTTCACAAGCCGGCCTCAAAGCCAAGGAAAGACGCAGCAACGTGCGGCAGGCGTTCGACATCCATCCGCGCTGGGCGAGCGCGCTGGAGGGCAAGGCGGTCCTGCTGGTCGACGACGTGCTGACGACCGGCGCCACCGTCGATGCCTGCGTTCGCACCTTGGAACGAGGCGGCGCACGGCAGGTCGACGTGCTGACGCTGGCGCGGGTCGTGCGGCCGGCGTTATAGTCGCGCCAAGGAGCTCCGGATGGCCAAGATCGAGATCTACACCACGCCCTGGTGCGGCTACTGCGCCCGCGCCAAGGGATTGCTGGAGAAGAAGGGCGCCGCCTACAGCGAGATGGACGTGATGGAGGATGCCGCCAAGCGCGACGAGATGCGCGAGCGGTCCAAGCGTTCGACGGTTCCGCAGATCTTCATCAACGGCGAGCATATCGGCGGCTCGGACGAGCTCGCCGACCTCGAGCGGGCAGGCAAGCTCGACGCGCTGCTCGCCCAGCCGGGTTGATCGCCATGACCACCTTCAAGGCCGGCCTGATCCAGACCAACGTCAGCAATGAGATGGCCGAGAACGTCGCCTTCGTGCGCGAGCAGGCACGACTGGCGCGCGCGGCCGGCGCCGACTTCATCATGACGCCGGAGAACACCGGCCTGATCGGCGCCAACCGCGACGACACGCTCGCCAAGGCCCAGACCGAGGATGCGCACGCCATGCTGGCGGCCTGCCGCGCCTCGGCGCGCGAGACCGGGGCCTGGTTCCTGCTCGGCTCGATCCATGTGCGCGTCCCGGGGGAAGAGCAGATCCGCAATCGCTCCTACCTGATCGATTCATCGGGCGGTGTCGTGGCGAGCTATGACAAGATCCACATGTTCGACGTGGAGCTTGCAGGCGTGGGTGGCCAGAGCTACCGCGAGTCCTCGACCTTCAAGCCGGGCGAGCGGTCGGTGCTGGCCGAGACGCCGTGGGGCGTGCTGGGGATGACGATCTGCTACGACCTGCGCTTTCCCTATCTTTATCGCGACCTCGCCCATGCCGGCGCGACCATGCTGTCGATTCCGTCGTCCTTCACCGTGCCGACGGGCCAGGCGCACTGGCATACCCTGATGCGGGCGCGCGCCATCGAGACCGGCTGCTTCGTCTTTGCGCCGGCGCAGGTCGGCACGCACAAGGGTTCCAACCGCAAGACCTACGGCCATTCCATTGCCGTGGCACCTTGGGGCGAAGTGCTGGTGGATGCCGGCGGAGAGAAGGCGGGCTTCGTGATCGCCGAGATCGATCTCGCCAAGGTCGCCGAGGCGCGCAAGATGGTGCCCTCGCTGCAGCACGACCGGAAGTACGCAGCGCCCGTGCTGCACAAGGCGGCAGTGGCGAAGGCCGCTGAATAATCGGGCTTCCTGCTGCGCCGGGTTCTGGTTCTTCTCGGTTTCGCGCTGGCCGCCGCCGGCAGCCTTTTGTTCGGCCTTTACAGCTATCCGGTAAATATCTGGCCAGTCCCGCTGATCCGTGGCGCCTTGTTCGGCGACGACGCCTCTCAGGGCGTCCGCGGCACTTATGGCGAGGCGGGGCGGCTCATCGCCTATCCCGGCAAGGCCGAGGTGCCGTGTCCGGCCGCGGGCCCCGACACGGCGGTCGTCCTGGCGATCGGCCAATCCAACATCGCCAATCATTCGGAGAAGCGTGTCACATCACGCTATCGCAGCGAAGTCGTGAACTTCTTCGGCGGCAAATGCTACCGCGCGGCCTCGCCGCTGCTCGGCGCGACGGGCGAAGAAGGCGAGTTCCTCACGCCTGCTGGGCGACCGGCTGCTCGACGACGGTGCCTACCGTAGCGTCGTGATCGTCTCGTCGGCGATCGGCGCATCGGGCATCGCGATGTGGCGAAAGGGCGGTGTACTGAACGGCCTGCTGCTCCATGTCCTGAACGGCCTGCCGCCCGGCTACAGGATCACGGAGGTGCTGTGGCTGCAGGGCGAGACCGATTCTGCCGCTGTCTCCCCGGAGGACTACACGGCCGCATTCCGCTCGCTGCTCGACACGCTGGCCGACGGTGGCGTCACTGGACCTGTCTTCCTGTCGGTCGCCACGCGGTGCTTTCCGGCCTGGAAGACCGACAATCCGACGGCCGGCGCCCAGCGCCTGCTGGTCGACGGGCGGCGCGTGTTTCTCGGTGCCGACACCGATGCCTTGTTGGCGGATGCGGACAGGCGGCCTGACGGCTGCCACTTCGGCGCTCGCGGCCAGGAGAAGGCGGCGAGCGCTTTCGCCGAGGCGATCGAGCGCGTCAGGTCAGGCGGCGCGCCGCGATCCGCTGCACCATCGCCATCGGGTCGCTGATCAGGCGCGCTTCGTACGCCGTCACCGAGAAGCGGCCGCGCACCAGCTCCAGCAGCTCGCCATCCCGCAGCAGATGCTCGGGTCGACTGGGTTTCCCGAAGCGCTCGTTGCCTTCCATGAAGGTCTGGTAGAGCAGCACGCCGCCCGGCGCGACCGCTTCAAGGAGCTGCGGCATCAACGGGCGATGCAGGTAGTTGGTGACGACAACGCCGCCGAACCGGCGATCGGGCAGGGGCCACGGACTGCCGTCCTCGAGGTCGGCCTCCAGGCGTTCGATGTTGGGATGGTCGGGCAGGCGGCTGACGTCGCGATCGACCGCCGTCACTTTGTGCCCGCGCTCTGCGAAGAAGATCGCGTGCCGGCCGCGGCCTGCGGCCAAGTCGAGCACGGCAGCCTGCGGCGCCACTAGGCCGGCCCATTGCACGATCCACGGCGCCGGCGGCACCCCTCTTGCGTCAGGCACGATCACACCCCATCATCTTGGCACTCCCCAGCCGGGAGTGCCAAACAGCCGGAATCGCCTACCATTTCATGATTCTTTACCGACTGCGCTGCTCCAAGGGCCATGAGTTCGAGAGCTGGTTCAAGGACAGCAAATCCTACGAACGACAGGAAAAGAAGTCCCTGATCGGCTGCGCCGTGTGCGGCGACAGCAAGGTGGCGCGCGCCGTCATGTCGCCGCGCATTGGCCGGGGAAGCGACAAGGCGGGCAAGGCGATGGTCGAAGCCGAGCCGCCGACCGCCCCAGCGCCCGCTCCGGCTCCAACGCCGCAACAGCAGCAGATGGCGGCGCTCGCCAAGCACATCCCCAGGGAAATGCGCGAGACGCTGCTCAAGCTGCGTGAGCAGGTCGAGAAGAACTGCGAGCATGTCGGGCCGAAGTTCGCCGAGGAGGCGCGCAAGATCCATTACGGCGAGAGCGACAAGCGCGGCATCTACGGCGAGACCTCCGATGAGGAGGCCGAGGCGCTGGCCGAAGAGGGCATCGAGTTCGGCCGCCTGCCGTGGATTCCCCGCGGGAATTAGCGGCCGGCTACTCCGTACAGCATGTAATTGACGTCGAGGTCGCGTTTGCTGAGCGACCAGGCGCGGCTGAGGGGGCTGTAAACCACGCCCACGATCTCCTGCGCTTCGACTCCGCTTGAGCGCAGCCCGCGCACGACTTCCGATGGTTTTAAGAACTTCTTCCAGTCATGCGTGCCGCGCGGCAGCCAGCGCAGCAGGTACTCCGCGCCGGCGATCGCCAGCGCCCACGCCTTGGCAGTGCGGTTGAGCGTCGACAGGAACACCAGGCCGCCGGGCTTGGTGAGCTGGCCGCACGACTTCAGGAACAGATCGATGTCGGCCACGTGTTCGATGATCTCGAGCGCCAGCACGATGTCGAACTGCCGGCCCTCGGCGGCCAGCGCCTCGGCGGTGGTCTCTCGATAGCCGATGGCGAGGCCCTGGCCCTCGGCGTGCCGGCGGGCGGTGGCGATGTTGCGCTCGGCGGCGTCGATGCCGGTGACGGTGGCACCGAGCCGGGTCATCGGCTCGCATAAGAGGCCGCCGCCGCAGCCGATATCGAGCAGCGACAGGTCCTGCAGCGGCGAGCCCGACAACGGGTCACGCCGCCAGTGGCCGGCGGCGCGGTCGCGGATATAACCCAGCCGCAGCGGGTTTAGCCGATGCAGGGGCGCGAACTTGCCGTTGGGGTCCCACCACTCCTCGGCGATGCGCGAGAAGCGCTCGATCTCGGCCTCATCGACGGTGCTATGCGCGGTTTCGGCCATGGCCGCCCTTGACCCCTATGGTGCCCCCGGTGTCTATACCCCGCTTCCGAGCAGGTCCATGGCGCGCATCGTTCTCAAATTTGGCGGCACATCGGTTGGCGACACCGACCGCATCAAGAATGTCGCGCGCAAGGTGAAAGCCGAGGTTTTGCGCGGCAATCAGGTCGCGGTCGTGGTGTCGGCCATGTCGGGCGCCACCAACCAGCTGGTGAAGTGGGTCAATGAGATCGCGCCGCCTGCATGATGCCGCCGAATACGACGTCGTGGTCGCCACCGGCGAGCAGGTGACGATCGGCCTGCTGGCCATGGCGCTGCAGCACGAAGGCGTGAAGGCGCGGTCCTGGGTGTCGTGGCAGATCCCGATCCGCACCGATGGCGCTCACGGCAAGGCACGCATCCTCGACATCAAGACCGCCGGCATGGCCGAGAGCATGGCCGCGGGCGAAGTGCCGATCGTGCCGGGCTTCCAGGGCCTGTCGCCCGAAGGACGCGTGACGACGCTGGGCCGCGGCGGCTCCGACACCTCGGCCGTGGCGCTGGCGGCAGCGCTGAAGGCCGACCGCTGCGACATCTATACCGACGTCGACGGCGTCTACACGACCGATCCAAGGATCGTCGAGAAGGCGCGAAAGATCGACAAGGTGACCTACGAGGAGATGCTCGAGATGGCCTCGCAGGGCTCCAAGGTCCTGCAGACGCGGTCGGTCGAGCTGGCGATGAACCACCATGTGCGCGTGCAGGTGCTGTCGTCGTTCGACGAGGCCGTGGGCAGCGATCTGCCGGGCACGCTGGTTGTGGATGAGGACGAGATCATGGTCCAGGGAATCGAGAAGTCGGTCGTGAGCGGCATCGCCTTCGCCAAGGACGAGGCCAAGATCACGGTGACCCACGTGCCCGACCGGCCGGGCGTGGCGGCGGCGATCTTCGGCCCGCTGGCCGAGGCCAACATCAACGTCGACATGATCGTGCAGAACGTCTCGCTCGACGGCAGCTCGACCGACATCACCTTCACGGTGCCGCGCGCCGACCTCGCGCGCGCCGTCGAGCGCCTGCAGAAGGCCAAGGCCGAGCTCAAGTTCGCCGAGGTCAAGGCCGACACCAACGTCGCCAAGGTCTCGGTGATCGGCGTCGGCATGCGCAGCCACGCCGGCGTGGCGCTGAAGATGTTCGAGACGCTGGCCGCCAAGGGCATAAACATCCAGGTGATCTCCACGTCGGAGATCAAGGTGAGCGTGCTGGTCGCCGCCGAATACACCGAGCTCGCGGTCCGCGCCCTGCACACCGCCTACGAGCTGGACGCCGCATGAGAATTCCTTGCGCATAAGGTTCCGTAATGCGTGCACCAATTAGCCGTTAGGCATTTCGGCGCGGGTCTTGCTATAAGGCCCTCATGCACGCGGCGCGCATCCAAATGGCCTGCCAAAACGCCCATTCCTGGCGCGTTTGTGCCTGCATCATTGACCGTAGCTTTGTCGTCATCCGACTCAAGCATCTAGCGGTCTGACCATGGAGAGAGGGACTCCTTTGGCCGGACCGCGAATGCTCCTCAAGCGGCTCCGGGACACGATGGCGCGTGGCGGTTCCCCCGAGGAAACGCTGGGCGAGGTCGTGCGCCTGGTCGCCAACGAGATGGTGGCCGAGGTCTGCTCGATCTACCTGCTGCGCGCCGGCGAAGTGCTGGAGCTGTTTGCCACCCAGGGCCTCAACCCCTCGGCGGTGCACCGCACCCGCCTGCGGATGGGCGAGGGCCTGGTCGGCGATATCGCCGCCCATGCCCGGCCGCTGGCGCTCGACGATGCGCAGAGCCATCCGCAATTCGCCTACCGCCCGGAGACCGGCGAGGAGATCTATCACTCGCTGGCCGGCGTGCCGATCGTGCGCGCCGGGCGTGTGCTGGGCGTGCTGGTGGTCCAGAACCGCACGCGCCGCCTCTACGACGAGGAAGAGATCGAGACGCTGCAGACCATCGCCATGGTGCTGGCCGAGCTGGTCGCGGCCGGCACCATCGTCAGCCCCAACGAGGTCCAGCAGGTCGACGGGCTCGGCCTCTTGCCGCTGCGCATCGACGGCGTGCAGCTCACGCCCGGCGTCGCGATGGGCCGCGCCGTGCTGCACGAGCCGCGCATCGTCATCCAGCGCGTCGTGGCCGAGGACGTCGCGGCCGAGCAGGTGCGCTACGATGAGGCGCTCCACGCCGTGCGCGAGGACGTCGACCGTCTGCTCGAGGCCGAGGACATGCAATCGGGCGAGCATCGCGAGATCCTCGAGACCTTCCGCATGTTCGCCGACGATCGCGGCTGGATGGAGCGCGTGCGCGAGGCGATCGGCTCGGGCCTTACCGCCGAGGCGGGCGTGCAGCGCGCTTTCGACGACGTGCGCACGCGGCTTGGCCAGTCGACCGATCCCTACATCCGCGAGCGGCTGAGCGACCTGCAGGATCTCAGCAACCGCCTGCTGCTGCGCCTCACCGGCCGCAGCGCCATGGATGCGAGCCAGCTGCCCGACGACATGGTGGTGATCGCCCGCGACATGGGGCCGGCCGAACTGCTCGATTACGATCGCGCGCGGCTGCGCGCACTGGTGCTCGAGGAAGGCTCGGCGATGAGCCATGTCGCGATTGTGGCGCGCGCGCTCGACATCCCGGTCGTCGGCCGCGCGCCTAACGTGCTGTCGCGCGTCGAGCCGGGCGATGCGATCGTGGTCGACGGCGACAGTGCCCAGGTGCTGGTGCGCCCGGCCGAGGACATCGTGCAGTCGGTCTATGCCGCGATCGACGCCCGCGCCGAGCGGCGGCGCAAGTACGCAGCGCTTCGCGACCTGCCGTCGGTGACGCGCGACCAGGCGCGCATCGGCCTGCACATGAATGCGGGCTTGTTGATCGACATGCAGCACCTCGACGACACCGGCGCCGACGGCATCGGGCTCTACCGCACCGAGATCCCGTTCATGGTTCGGTCGGAGTTTCCCGACGTCGATGCCCAGGCCTGGCTCTACAGTCGCGTGCTCGATCTGGCCGATGGCCGGACTGTGACTTTTCGCACACTCGATGTCGGTGGCGACAAGGTCCTGCCCTATGTTGGCGAGTTCGGAGACGACAATCCGGCCATGGGCTGGCGCGCCATCCGCATCGGCCTCGATCGGCCCGCCATGCTGCGCCGGCAGCTGCGGGCCCTGATTCAGGCGGCCAACGGCCGGCCCTTGTCGGTGATGTTCCCGATGATCGCGGAGGTGAGCGAGCTTACGAGCGCGCGCCAGCTGCTCGACCTCGAGCTCGAGCGGGCCAAGCGCCGCGGCCAGCCGGTGCCCGAGCGTCTGCGTGTTGGCGTTATGTTCGAGGTGCCCGCCCTGGCGTGGCAGCTCGACACCCTGCTGAAGCAGGTCGACTTCATCTCGATCGGCACCAACGATCTGTTGCAGTTCCTTTTCGCGGCCGACCGTGGCAACAGCCGTCTGGCCGGTCGCTACGACAGCTTGTCCCCAGCCCTGCTTAGATTGCTACATTTTGTGGTGGAAAAGGTGCGCCCGAGTGGCGTCGATCTGGCGGTGTGCGGTGAGATGGCGGGTCGACCGGTCGAGGCGCTGGCACTCCTTGCAATCGGAGTGCGTACACTCTCGATGTCACCGGGCGCCATCGGACCGGTGAAGGCTATGAATTCGTTCTCTCGATCTGAACGAAGTGACCGGCTTTGTGGCGTCGGCGCTGAAGCAACCGGACCGTCCCCTGCGCGAGACCCTGCGGCTGTTCGCGGCCGACCACGCCGTCGAAATTTAGCGCCAAAAGTCGAATTGCTTTTGCCCTGCCTATGGCCCTCTGCTAAAACGGCTGCGAGAGGGGGCGAGCTAGAGAATATGCCAGATCAGGTCGATTGGCGGACGATGGAACGCGAGGCGTCGCCGGGCCGTGCAGTCGGTCGTCTGTTGCGTGATCAGCGCGAAGCGCGCGGTCTCAGCATCAAGGCTGTCGAGATGGCGCTGCGTATTCGCCTGCAGTATCTCGAGGCAATCGAGCAAGGCCGCTTCGATCTTCTGCCTGGCGCCGCCTACATTCCGGCTTTCCTGCGCGCTTATGCGATGCATGTCGGACTCGATCCCGAAAAAGTTCTGACCGCCTACCAGCTGTCCGGTGCGGTGCCGATCAAACGCCCGGTCGCGCTGCCCGCCGACTTCCCGCTGGCCGAGAAACGCGCGCCGATCGGGCTTGCCGTTCTCACCGTGCTGCTGGTGATCGGTGCGGGTTATGCCGTGTGGCATTACCTGCCGCGCCAGCAGTCGGTCGTCGCGGAAAAAGTTCCGCCGGTTCCCGATCGTCTCCTCGCATCGCGTCCGACGACGGTCGAGCAACCGACCACCGCGACGCTGCCGGCGACGCCGACTCAGGTCGCCGCTCCCGCGTCGACGCAGACTCACGAAGTGCGTAGCGCTCCGGGCGCGTTGCCGGCCGAGACCTGGCCCGCGCCGCGTCATGACTTGGTGCCGGCGTCTCCGCCGCCCGCGGTCGTCGCCGTGCCTGCATCGCCGCCGCCGGTCGTGATGTCAGTGCCGTCCATCGGTCAAGCGCAAGCCGCGCAACCGCCGTCACCTGAACCGGCACGCATCGCCACGCCGCCGGCCGCCGAGCCGCAACAGGAAGCGGTCGCGCGTGGAACCGTTACGACGACGCCGGTTCCCGCTCCCACGCCTGCTCCCGATGTGACGGCAGCGCCCAGCCTGCCGGTAAGGACCGACACCAAAGTCATGGTGCGCACCAACAGCTGGGTCGAATTGCGCGACCCCAACGGCGACATCCTGGCGCAGACTTACGTCCGAGCCGGTGAGAGCTATACGGTTCCAGCCGGAATTTCATACCGGATCATCGACGCGCGCTGATTCTGCAGCGATCCCGGCGGCTGGCTAAGCCGCCCGGCCGCGAGTAAATTGCGGCCATGAGTATCCGACCCTATCGCGACATCGTGCGCCGCAAATCGCGGCAGGTCATGGTTGGGCCCGTGCCGGTGGGCGGCGGGGCGCCCATCACCGTGCAGACGATGACCAACACGCTCACCGCCGATGCCGACGCCACCATCGCCCAGATCCGGCGCTGCGAGGAGGCGGGGGTCGACATCATCCGGGTGTCCTGCCCCGACGAGGATTTGACCAAGGCGCTGCACAAGATCGTCAAGGCTTCGAAGGTGCCGATCGTCGCCGATATCCATTTCCACTATAAGCGCGCGCTCGAGGCCGCCGATGCGGGCGCCGCCTGCCTGCGCATCAATCCGGGCAATATCGGCAGCGCCGAACGGGTGCGCGAGGTGGTCAAGGCGGCCCGTGACCATGGTGTGTCCATGCGTATCGGCGTCAACGCCGGTTCGCTGGAGAAGGACCTGCTGGAGAAATACGGCGAGCCCTGCCCCGAGGCGATGGTGGAGAGCGCGCTCGATCATGCGCGCATCCTGCAGGATCACGACTTCCACGATTTCAAGATCAGCGTGAAGGCTTCCGACGTCTTCCTGGCCGTGGCTGCCTATCAGCAGCTGGCCGACGCCTGCGACTACCCCCTGCATATCGGCGTCACTGAGGCGGGCGGCCTGCGCACCGGCACGGTGAAGTCCTCGATCGGGCTGGGCTCGCTCTTGTGGGCCGGCATCGGCGACACCATCCGCGTCTCGCTGTCGGCCGAGCCCGAGGAAGAGGTCCGCGTCGGCTACGAGATGCTGAAGGCGCTGGGCCTGCGGCACCGCGGCGTCAACATCATTTCCTGCCCGTCCTGCGCTCGCCAGCAGTACGACGTGATTCGCACGGTCGAGGCGCTGGAGAAGCGGGTTGCCCACATCACCACGCCGATGACCGTGTCGGTGATCGGCTGCGTCGTGAACGGCCCGGGCGAGGCGCGCGAGACCGATATCGGCTTCACCGGCGGCGGCAACGACACCCATCAGGTCTACATCGCCGGTGTGCCGCACCATCGCCTGAAGGATGCCAACGTCGTCGACCATCTCGTCGAGCTGATCGAGAAGAAGGCGGCCGAGATAGAAGCGGCCAAGAGCAAGGGCAAGGCCGAGGAAGCCGACCGACATCGCACCGCCGCGGAGTAGCGACCCTTCAGGTCTCCTGTTCTCGATCTCTTTCCAAGGCGATTTCCCGTGAGCAAGTTGCAACCCGTGCGTGGCACGCACGATCTTCTTCCCGACGACTACCGGCGCTTCGCGCATGTCGTCGACACCGCGCGCGACGTGGCGCGCCTCTATGGCTACCGCGAGATGGCCACGCCCATCTTCGAGTTCACCGAGCTGTTCGCGCGCGGCATCGGCGAGGCGACCGATGTCGTAGCCAAGGAGATGTACACATTCGGTGACCGCGGTGGTGAATCGCTCACCTTGCGGCCGGAATACACGGCGGGCATCTGCCGTGCCTTCATCTCCAACGGCGCGCTCGCCCAACAGCTGCCGCTGAAGCTGTTCGCCGCCGGTCCGATGTTCCGCTACGAGCGGCCGCAGAAGGGCCGGCAGCGGCAGTTCCACCAGATCGACCTGGAAGTGCTGGGCGCGCCGGAGCCTGCTGCCGACATCGAGGTGATCTCGGTGGCGGCCGATATCCTGGATCGCCTCGCCATCCTCGAGCGCTGCGTGCTCAAGATCAATTCGCTGGGCGATCCCGAGTGCCGAGCGGTCTACCGCAAGGTGCTGGTCGACTACTACTCCGGCCACACCGCCAGGCTTTCCGAGGATTCGCGCGAGCGCCTGCAGCGCAATCCGCTGCGCATCCTCGACAGCAAGGACGAGGGCGACATCGCGATCAATGCCAACGCGCCGTCCTTCGCCGACCACCTGAACCCGGCGAGCCGCGATTTCTTCTCGGCGGTGAAGGATGGTCTGTCGGCAGCCGGCATCCCCTTCGAGGTCGATGCCGGTCTGGTGCGTGGCCTCGACTACTACACCCACACCGCGTTCGAGTTCGTCACCACCCATCTTGGCGCACAGGGCACTGTCATCGGTGGTGGCCGCTATGACGGGCTGATCGCCGAGCTGGGCGGGCCGCCGACCGCCGGCATCGGCTGGGCAGGCGGCATCGAGCGGCTGATGATGCTGTGCAATGAGCCCGCGGCCCTGCCGCGGCCGGTCGTGATCGCGCCGCTGGGCGCCACCGCCGAGGCCAAGGCCTTGGGCATCGCCCGCACGCTCCGCCGGGCCGGCATCGCCGTCGAGCAGGATTATCGCGGCAACATGAAGCGGCGCATGCAGCGGGCCAACAAGCTCAACGCCCGCGCCGCCATCATCATCGGCGACGACGAGCTGGCCAAGGGAGTGGCCCAGGTGAAGGACCTCGACAGCGGCGAACAGCACGAAGTGGCCCTGGGCAAGCTTGTCGAGGCGCTGAAGGGCTGAGCCGTGTCGCTGTTGCAAAAGAAACTCGATCAAATCGTGGCGCGCCATGCCGAGCTGCAGGCGGCCCTCAGCGCCGGCAACCTCGATTCGCAGAAATTCGTGGCGGCCTCGAAGGAGTATTCCGACCTCGGCCCGCTGGTCGAGGCGGTCAATGAGTGGCGCAAGGCCGAGCAGGAACTCAGGGACGCCGAGGCTATGGCGGCCGATCCCGACATGAAGGCGATGGCCGAAGAGGAGGCCGCTGCGCTCAAGAAGCGTCTGCCCGAGCTCGAGCAGGCCGTGAAGAAAATGCTGCTGCCCAAGGATGCGGCCGACGAAAAGAACGCCATCCTGGAAATCCGCGCCGGCACCGGCGGCGAGGAGGCCGCCCTGTTCGCGGCCGACCTGTTCCGCATGTATCAGCGCTATGCCGCCGAGCACCGCTGGAAGTTCGAGATCATGGAGCTCGCCGACACCGGCATCGGCGGTTACAAGGAAGCGATCGCCACGGTGAGCGGCAAGGGCGTGTTCGCGCGGCTGAAGTTCGAATCGGGCGTGCATCGGGTGCAGCGCGTGCCGGCGACCGAGGCCTCGGGCCGCATCCACACTTCGGCGGCGACCGTCGCCGTGCTGCCGGAAGCCGAGGAATTCGACGTCAAGATCGACGACAAGGACCTGCGCATTGACGTCTTCCGCGCCTCGGGGCCGGGCGGCCAGTCGGTCAACACGACCGACTCGGCGGTGCGCATCACCCATATCCCGACCGGCGTCGTGGTCAGCCAGCAGGACGAGAAGAGCCAGCACAAGAACAAGGCCAAAGCGATGAAGATCCTGCGCGCCCGGCTCTACGACGCCGAGCGCCAGCGCCGCGACGATGCGCGGGCCGCCGACCGCAAGGGCCAGGTCGGCTCGGGCGATCGCAGCGAGCGCATCCGTACCTACAACTTCCCGCAGAGCCGGGTGACCGACCACCGCATCAACCTGACGCTCTACAATCTTGCCGAGGTCATGGAAGGCCGCGGGCTCGATCCGATCATCGACGCGCTGATCGCCGACGACGAAGCCGGGCGCCTGGCGGAGCTCGCGAGCTGAGTACGACTTACGATTTACTCTTGCGCGACACCGCCGTTGCCCTGGGCGCGGCCGGCATCGACAATGCCCGCTTCGAGGCTCGCTTGCTGTTGAGCCACGCCGCCGGCCTCTCCATCGAGCAGCTCATCGCCCGCGGGGCCGGCGTCGCGCCACCGGCGACGCTGACCGCGCTGCGCGCGCTCACGGCGCGACGCGTGCGGCGCGAGCCGATGGCCTACATCCTGGGGGAGCGCGAATTCTGGGGGCTGACTTTCAAGGTGACGCCGGCCGTCCTGGTGCCGCGGCCAGACAGCGAGACGCTGATCGAGGCGGTCCTCGAGCTGTTGCCCGACCGCCATCGCGCTTGGCGGATCCTCGATCTCGGCGTCGGCTCGGGTTGCCTGTTGCTGACACTGCTGCGGGAATTTTCCGAGGCGACCGGCGTCGGCATGGAGGCCTCATCGGAGGCCCTGGCTGTGGCGCGCGCCAATGCCGAAGTCCCTGGGTGTCGCGGGCAGGGCGACACTGGTGGCCGATGACTGGCGCGAGGCAGGCTGGGCCGACCGGCTGGCCGGACCGTTCGACCTCGTGGTCTCCAACCCGCCCTATGTCGAGGCGGCGGCGATCGACGGACTGATGCCGGAAGTGGCCCGTTTCGAGCCGCGAATCGCGTTGGATGGCGGCCCCGACGGCCTCGCCGCCTATCGCGCGATTGCGGCCGCTTCGTCCAAATTGATCACACGCGGCGGCTGGTTGGCGGTCGAGGTGGGCGAGGGGCAAGCCCCTGAAATAGCGAGGCTTTTTGCCGCGGCCGGGCTTGCGCCAAAGGCCCCCTGGAAGGACCTTGGCGGCATCGAAAGAGTGGTCGCTGCCATCTATTAGGGGTTGGCAACGAAGGGGTTTGCGACTACTTTCCAATTGCCCCTTGGAGGGGGCCTCGCTGGCGCTGGTGGCGCTTGGCAACCATCCCTCTGAACATCAGCTGCGACGGAGCCCAGGAAGGGCAAGGGGGCGGCTAAACAACAAACCCGTCCGGCGTGTAACTGGCCCTAGGTTAATGAGACCAAACAATCGTCAGCGATCGCGCGGCGGTCGCAATGGTGGCGGCGGCGGTGGCGGTGGCCACCATCACAAGCAACATCACAATCACAATCCAACCGTCCGCCCAATCGAAATCAGATTTTCGACTCGAGCGGGCCGGATGTCCGGGTGCGCGGCAACGCCCACCAGGTGTTCGACAAGTACCAGGCCTTGGCGCGTGAAGCGGCCTCCTCGGGCGACCGCGTCATGGCGGAAGCCTACTGGCAGTACGCCGACCATTATTTTCGCCTGATCCAGACCATGGGCGGCCTCGTCCCGCGCAACAACCAGGGTTGGGGCGAGGGCGAGGAAGGCCAGCAGGGCAATCCGCAGCAGCAGGGCGGCCAGCCGCCCAACCCGCAGCAGGCCAACGGCAACGGCTACGCCCAGGGCGAGCAGCGCCAGGGTGGCGGCCAACCCCCCGACAATCGCCAGGGTGGCCGTGGCGAGGAGCCGCGCGAGACGGAGCCCGGCCTGGGCGGCGTCGCCTTCCTGCAGAACGGGCGTGGCACACCGTCGGATCAGGATCAGGATCCCGCCGCCGACGACCAGCCCGAGGTTCCGGAGTTCACTCCGGCACCCGGTCGACGCGGGTAAAGCCCGTCCGCTCAAACGGAATCACCTCATCCTGAGGAGCCGCGCGAAGCGCGGCGTCTCGAAGGATGGGCAATAGACAAGGTGCTCGTGCCGACCAAGCCGCGGAGATTACTCCGCGGTAGTCGAGACGCATCGCTTCGCGATGCTCCTCAGGCTGAGGTGTGCTTTTGAGCATCCATGGCCGCCGGGCGTGAAATTTTCCCTGCTTTATTGATCTAGATCGTGTCGGCAGGCGTTCCTGGCCTGACAGTATTGCAGCGGAAAGCCGTACCGGCCGTCCGGTCTTGCGCCCGCGCCATCCGACCCCATATCGAGCGCAGGATGCCCGGATAGGGGTCCGCTCTTTCGCCCGCCGCTTGCCGGGGGCGTGAAAAGAAAGGGTTGAGTGATGAATCAAGAGAAGTACACCGAGCGCATGCGCGGGTTCCTGCAGAGCGCCCAGATGCTGGCGCTGCGCGAAGGCCACCAGCGCTTCGTTCCCGACCATATTCTGAAAGTCCTGCTCGACGATCCCGAGGGCCTGGCGGCCAACCTGATCCAGTCGGCCGGCGGCGATTCGCGTGCCGTGCACCGCGGCGTCGAGGCCAACCTGGCCAAGCTGCCCAAGGTCGAAGGCTCCGGCGCGGGCCAGGTCATGATGGCGCCCGAGACGGCGCGCCTGTTCGACCAGGCCGAGGCCATCGCCGAGAAGGCGGGCGACTCCTTCGTGACGGTCGAGCGCATACTGCTCGCCCTGGTGCTGGCCAAGGGCACCGACGCGGCCGACGCGCTGGCCAAGGGCGGCGTCAAGCCCAAGCCGCTCGAGAAGGCGATCGCCGACCTGCGCAAGGGCCGCACCGCCGATTCGGCGTCGGCCGAGGGCAGCTACGATGCGCTGAAGAAATACGCCCGCGACCTCACCCAGGCGGCGCGCGACGGCAAGCTCGATCCGGTGATCGGCCGCGACGAGGAGATCCGCCGCACCATCCAGGTGCTGAGCCGTCGCACCAAGAACAATCCCGTGCTGATCGGCGAGCCCGGCGTCGGCAAGACCGCCATTGCCGAGGGCCTGGCGCTGCGCATCGTCAATGACGACGTGCCGGAATCGCTGAAGGGCAAGAAGCTGATGGCGCTCGATCTCGGCGCCATGATCGCCGGTGCGAAGTATCGCGGCGAGTTCGAGGAGCGGCTGAAGGCCGTGCTGTCGGAGATCGCCGCGGCCGAGGGCGACATCATCGTCTTCATCGACGAGCTGCACACCCTGATCGGCGCCGGCAAGGCCGACGGCGCGATGGATGCCTCCAACATGCTGAAGCCCGCGCTCGCGCGCGGCGAGCTGCACTGCGTGGGTGCCACGACGCTCGACGAATACCGCAAGCACATAGAGAAGGATGCGGCGCTTGCGCGCCGGTTTCAGCCCGTTTTCGTCGCCGAGCCCACGGTCGAGGACACGGTCTCGATCCTGCGCGGCCTCAAGGAGAAGTACGAGCTCCACCACGGCGTCCGCATCGCCGACGCGGCCATCGTGGCTGCGGCGACTCTTTCGAACCGCTACATCAGCGACCGCTTCCTCCCGGACAAGGCGATCGACTTGATGGATGAGGCTGCGAGCCGCATCCGCATGCAGGTCGACAGCAAGCCCGAGGAGCTGGACGAGCTCGACCGGCGCATCATCCAGCTCAAGATCGAGCGGGAGGCGCTCAAGAAGGAGAGCGACCAGGCGTCGCGCGACCGGCTGGAGCGGCTGGACAAGGAGCTGAGCGAGCTCGAGCAGAAGTCCGCCGCGCTGACCGCGCAATGGAAGTCGGCCAAGGACAAGCTGGCCAACTCGCAGAAGATCAAGGAGCAGCTCGACAAGGCGCGCTCCGAGCTCGAGATCGTCCAGCGCAAGGGTGAGCTCGCCAAAGCCGGCGAGCTGGCCTACGGCGTCATCCCCGACCTCGAGAAGAAGCTCAAGGAAGCCGAGCAGCATGGCGTCGCCGGCACCGGCCCAGGTTCGATGAGCAAGGGCGTGAAGGAAGAGGTCATGCCCGAGGACATCGCCGCCGTGGTGTCGCGCTGGACCGGCATCCCGGTCGACAAGATGCTCGAGGGCGAGCGGGGCAAGCTGCTGCGCATGGAGCAGGAGATCGGCAAGCGCGTCATCGGCCAGGACGAAGCCGTGCGCGCCGTGGCCAATGCCGTGCGCCGCGCGCGGGCGGGCCTGCAGGACCCGAACCGGCCGATGGGCTCGTTCCTGTTCCTCGGCCCCACCGGCGTCGGCAAGACCGAGCTCACCAAGGCGATCGCCCAGTTCCTGTTCGACGACGACCAGGCGATGGTGCGCATCGACATGAGCGAGTTCATGGAGAAGCACTCCGTCAGCCGCCTGATCGGCGCGCCGCCGGGCTATGTCGGCTACGACGAGGGCGGCGTGCTCACCGAGGCGGTGCGGCGCCGGCCCTACCAGGTGATCCTGTTCGACGAGATCGAGAAGGCGCACCCCGACGTGTTCAACGTGCTGCTGCAGGTGCTGGACGACGGTCGCCTGACCGACGGCCAGGGCCGCACGGTCGACTTCAAGAACACGCTGATCGTTCTGACCTCCAACCTGGGCAGCTCGCACCTGGCGGCCCTGAAGGACGGCGAACCGACCGAGACGGTGCGCGAGCAGGTGATGGAAGAGGTGCGCCGCGCCTTCCGGCCGGAGTTCCTGAACCGCCTCGACGAGATCCTGCTGTTCAGCCGGCTCAGCCGCGCAAACATGACGAACATCGTCGACATCCAGCTCAACGGCCTGCGCAAGCTGCTGGCCGACCGCAAGGTCGAGCTCAAGGTCGACAGCAAGGCGCTGCAATGGTTGGCCAATCGCGGCTATGACCCGGTCTACGGCGCCAGGCCGCTGAAGCGGGTGATCCAGCGCAGCCTGCAGAATCCGCTGGCGACCTTGCTGCTCGAGGGCAAGGTCAAGGAAGGCGACACCGTCGAGGTCGGCGTCTCGGGCGGCGAGCTCACCGTCGCCGGCGAGCGGGTGCTGAGCGAGGCCGCGGACTAGTCGAACGGCATCTCAAGGCAGAAGGGCCGCCCGATGAGCGGCCCTTTTTGTTGGGAGCGCGTCACTCGCGGGTAACCTCACCAAGCAAACGACGCCAGGCCGTGAGCTCATGCCGAGGACGGAACAACGCCGCCCGCGCCGCGATAGCCTTGGACAATTGCCGTACAAAGGATGGGTCGCAGTCGATGCGCCGCAGGAGCCGGGCGAGCGCGCGGGTGCCGCCGACGGGGAAGTAGCCGGGATAGCGCGGCCCGAGCAGGCCGACATTGCCGTCCATCCGCGAGGCGAGGATCGGCACGCCGGCGACCGCCGCCTCGGAGATGACGTTGGCGCCGCCCTCGCTGATCGACGAGATGACCATGGCGTGACTGCGCGCCAGCAGCCGGCGAACGGCGCCGGCCGGCACGTCGCCTCGCCACGTGTAGCGCGGGTTCGCCGCCATTTCGGCGCGCGCGCGCTCGGCCCAGGAGCGGGTGTAGGCGCGGCCAACTTGCTCCACTCTCACGCGGCTGCCAGGCGGCAGCAGGCGGGCGGCTTCGGCGGCGCGCAGCGGATCCTTCACGTCGCGCAGGTGGCCGATCACGGAGATGACCACGGCGCGCTTGCTCGGCGTCCTTACGGCCGGCGGAACGGCCGACTGCGGAATGAAGACGAGACGCGCGCGCAAGCGCCGAGGGACCGCACGCCAGGCGAGCTCGTTCAGCGCGACCAGCCGGTCGGCCGACTCCATCGCCCGCAAGGTGCGCTTCGGATCGCTCTCGAGGTACCCGTAGATGTCGGTCCCGCTCAGCTGCAGGATCAGCGGCCGTTGCGGATGGCGCGCCTTGAAGCGTTCGATGGACACCGCACTCCGCCAAGCATGCACCGCCACCATCAGCTCGGCTGGGCCGCCGTCATACTCGAAGCCGACGCGAACGCGATGGCCGAGCTTTCGCAGGATGCCGGCCCAGCGCGAGGCTGACACCGTGTTGCCGGTGCGTGAAGTGGGCCCCTTCGGTGTGATAAGGACGATCTTCATGGACCATGGCCATGCACCCCGTCCGACCAGCGGAGCGTCCGCGGCCGAACTCGTGGCGCAACTGCGCGAGGTCCGTCATCGCACCCAGCGTTTGACGGAAGATCTGTCATCGGCCGAATTGATGGGGCCTTATCTCGAGATCGTCAATCCGGTGCTCTGGGAGATCGGCCACATCGCCTGGTTCCACGAATACTGGACCCTGCGCCACGCCGCGCGGCGCGCGCCGTTGATCGAGCGCAGCGACTCGCTGTGGGACTCGAGCAACGTGGCGCACAAGACGCGCTGGCATCTCGACCTGCCCGACCGCGCCGGCACCAGCCGCTACATGGCCGACGTGCTGGCGCGGCAGGAAGAGCTGCTGGGCCGCGGCGTCGACGACGAGACGCGCTATTTCTACGATCTGTCCATCCGTCACGAGGACATGCATGTCGAGGCGCTCACCTACATGCGCCAGACGTCGTCCAACGGGCCGCCGCAGGGCCTCGGCGGCGGCTCGCGTCCGGCCGCGGGAGCGCTGGCGGGCGATGCCGCGGTCCCGGGCGGCGCCTGGCGGCTGGGCGCGACCAGCGCCGAAGCCTTCGTCTTCGACAACGAGAAGTGGGCGCATCCGGTCGAGCTCGCGCCGTTTCGAGATGGCGCGTGCGCCGGTGACCAACGCCGAGTTCGCGGCCTTCGTCGACGACGGCGGCTATCGCCGGCGCGAGTTCTGGTCGGACGCCGGCTGGCAGTGGCGCGAGGGCGCGGAAGCGGAGCGGCCGGTCTACTGGCTGCCCAGGCGCGACGGCGTCGGGACCTGGCGCCGCTATCGCGCCGTCGAGGAGCTTCGTCCGCACGCGGCCGTCGTGTTCGTGAACTGGTTCGAGGCCGATGCGTGGTGCCGCTGGGCCGGGCGGCGCCTGCCCAGCGAAGCCGAATGGGAAGCCGCTGCCATCGGCGAGGCGACCGCCGGGGGCCGCCGGTTGTCGGACGTGCGGCGGCGCTGGCCGTGGGGCGATTCGGCGCCTGACAAATCGCGCGCCAATCTCGACTTTGCCTTCGACGGCCCAATCGACGTCGCGGCGCTCGGCGACGGCGACAGCGCCTTCGGCTGCCGGCAGATGATCGGCAACGTCTGGGAGTGGACCGCCTCCGATTTCCTGCCGTTCGCCGGCTTTTCCGCCGACCCCTACAAGGACTACTCGCAGCCCTGGTTCGGCACGCGCAAGGTGCTGCGCGGCGGCTGCTGGGCGACCAGCGCACGCATCGCCCGGCCGGGCTACCGCAATTTCTTCACGCCGGACCGCCGCGACGTGTTCGCCGGCTTCCGGACCTGCGCCTTGTAAAGGGCATGGGGTGAGGCTTGCGTCTCACTCCCCCCGCGCCAGCTGCGGCGGCTCCTTCGGCTTCGTCTCGGCGATCGGCGGCGCGTTCTTGAACTGGCCGACGTAGTCGCGCGTCTGGCTCTGGAAGCGGGCGAGATCCTTGCCGCCGAGCGCGGCGCGCAGCGCGAACTTCTGGGCCAGCGGATTGACCGGTGAGTTGCCGCGATAGAACTCGTAGTGCAGATGCGGGCCGGTCGACATGCCGGTCGAGCCGACGAAGCCGATCACCTGGCCCTGGCGCACCGGCACGCCGGGCTTGATGCCGGGGCCGAGTCGCGAGAGGTGGCCGTAGCCGGTGCCGATCTGCGCGCGTGTGGTCGAGCCTGACATAGAGGCCGTAGCCGCCGTTGTAGCCCGCCATCTTCACCTTGCCGGCGCCGGCGGCGAGCACGGGCGTGCCCTGCGGTGCCGCGAAGTCGACGCCGGTATGGAGCGCGCTGTAGCCCAGGATCGGATGCTCGCGCCAGCCGAAGCGCGAGGTGATGTGGCTCGCATCCATCGGCGTCCTCAGGAACGAGCGCACGACGCTCTCGCCCTGGGGATTGTAGAACTGGTCGGCGCCGCCTTGCGGGCGGAAGCGGATCACCGTGACGGTGCGCTTGAGGAGACGCAGCTCGCCCGCCAGCAGGCGGCCCTGGTGGGTGATCTTGCCGTCGCTGGTGACGAGCTGCTCGAGCAGCACGATGAAGCGCTGGCCGGATTTCAGCTCGCGCTGGAAGTCGACGTCGTAGGAGAGCGCCTTGATGAACTCGCTCATCGCCGCCGCCGGCGCGCCGGCCTTGATGCCGCTTTGGCTGAGCGAGCCCGCGATCTCGGTATCCACGCGCACGATGCGCGGGTTCACCTTGTAGATCTTCTCCTCGCCCGCGTAGGAGCCGTCGTCCTTGCGGGTCACGATGTATTCGTGCTCGGGCTGCGGCCGCACGGTGAGCGACAGCACGCGCGGCGCGTCGGGCTGGTCGGGCACGGTCTGGATCACGAGGTTGATCGCCTCGCCGACCGCGAGCTTCTGCTTCTTGAGGAGCGCGCGCAGCTTCTCGTCGAGCTGCTTGCGGTCGGCCTCCGGCACTTCGATGTCGGCCAGCATCTTCTCGATCGTGTCGCCCTTCTCGAGGCGGAGCGTGAGCTCGTAGCGATCGCTGGCCGGCGGCTCGGGCTCGCCGGGCGTGGCGCCGGGCTTCATGCCGAAGCCCTGGAAATCGCTCGCGCCGATCGGCGGTGCGGGATCAGGCCCCGGCAACACAGGATCGGGCAGGACGACTTTGGCTTGACGAGCGAGTGGAGCAGCGGGTGGTGGCGCCGGTGCCTCTGCAACCGGCTTGTCGACTGGCGAGCTCGGCTGCTGCATGAGCACCAGCAGACCGAGCGTGGCGCCGATGGCGCCAATGGCGAACAGGAGCGGCCGGAGCAGCACAAAGGCCGCCATTTTGGCGGTTTCCGGCCGGCCCGACGGAGGAGGGGAATCCGTCATGACCGTTGACCTATATGGGCCCGGTGGGCCGGGCCTCGGCTTGGGTTGGCCGCCGTTGTGCACATTCTGTCCCCAACGGCGGGGTCGCTACATATAGATGCCGGAAAGCCGGCCCGGGCACAACAATACAATAGGTTTGACGCGCTTTTTCAGGGCTTTAAGCCTCTGTCAGACATCTGCAATTTTACGTTTGACACCCTGAAATCGCGTCCATATAAGCGCGTCTCCCACGGCGAACGGGGCGTACCGAAACGTCGCGCGTAATTGCGGCGAAGGGTTTTGCGACCCAATTGTACCCCTCGGCAGCCGAAGGTCTCGACCCGCTGGTCGTGCGCTCTATGCATCGTTTGTTAGGAAAGGGATACGCCGGCGGCGGCGAACGTCAGCGCTTGGTTTCAGGACCTTGTGCAGATGTTTTCGTCGTCGCTAGTTCGGATGTCCGATTGCCGGATGAAAATCGGCGTGACAAAGTAATTAGTGACGGGATCTAAAGCTTCCCCTTCTCTTCGGAGGGGCGGGAAGCACGTTAAACTTGAGAGTTTGATCCTGGCTCAGAACGAACGCTGGCGGCAGGCTTAACACATGCAAGTCGAACGCGTGTAGCAATACACGAGTGGCGCACGGGTGAGTAACGCGTGGATATCTGCCTTTTGGTTCGGAATAACCCCGGGAAACTGGGGCTAATACCGGATGGTTCCTACGGGATAAAGATTTATCGCCAAAAGATGAGTCCGCGTCCGATTAGCTAGTTGGTGAGGTAACGGCTCACCAAGGCGACGATCGGTAGCTGGTCTGAGAGGACGATCAGCCACACTGGGACTGAGACACGGCCCAAACTCCTACGGGAGGCAGCAGTGGGGAATATTGGACAATGGGGGCAACCCTGATCCAGCCATGCCGCGTGAGTGATGAAGGCCTTCGGGTTGTAAAGCTCTTTTGGCGGGGACGATGATGACGGTACCCGCAGAATAAGCCCCGGCTAACTTCGTGCCAGCAGCCGCGGTAAGACGAAGGGGGCTAGCGTTGTTCGGAATTACTGGGCGTAAAGCGCGTGTAGGCGGTTGTCCAAGTTGGATGTGAAAGCCTTGAGCTTAACTCAAGAAATGCATTCAGGACTGGATGACTAGAGGACCGGAGAGGATAGTGGAATTCCCAGTGTAGTGGTGAAATACGTAGAGATTGGGAAGAACACCAGTGGCGAAGGCGGCTATCTGGACGGTTTCTGACGCTAAGACGCGAAAGCGTGGGGAGCAAACAGGATTAGATACCCTGGTAGTCCACGCCGTAAACGATGGGTGCTAGACGTTGGCGAGCTTGCTCGTCAGTGTCGCAGCTAACGCGTTAAGCACCCCGCCTGGGGAGTACGGCCGCAAGGTTGAAACTCAAAGGAATTGACGGGGGCCCGCACAAGCGGTGGAGCATGTGGTTCAATTCGACGCAACGCGAAGAACCTTACCAGCCCTTGACATGGGACTCGCCGGGAGCAGAGACGCTCCCTTCGGTTCGGCCGGAGTCCGCACAGGTGCTGCATGGCTGTCGTCAGCTCGTGTCGTGAGATGTTGGGTTAAGTCCCGCAACGAGCGCAACCCTCGTCTCCAGTTGCCATCAGGTTATGCTGGGCACTTTGGAGAAACTGCCGGTGACAAGCCGGAGGAAGGTGGGGATGACGTCAAGTCCTCATGGCCCTTACGGGCTGGGCTACACACGTGCTACAATGGCGGTGACAATGGGATGCGAAGGTGCGAGCCGGAGCCGATCCTAAAAAGCCGTCTCAGTTCGGATTGCACTCTGCAACTCGAGTGCATGAAGTTGGAATCGCTAGTAATCGAGGATCAGCATGCCTCGGTGAATACGTTCCCGGGCCTTGTACACACCGCCCGTCACGCCATGGGAGTTGGTTCTACCCGAAGATGGTGCGCTAACCGCAAGGAGGCAGCCAGCCACGGTAGGATCAATGACTGGGGCGAAGTCGTAACAAGGTAGCCGTAGGGGAACCTGCGGCTGGATCACCTCCTTTCTAAGGAAGATTGGAAGCAATTCCGGTCTTACTTGAACACTACAAATCGAAGTCGGTTTCTCAAGCCGGCCGCCGCCGTCGACGCATCCCTTTCCTGTGATGGTATTTGGCGAGACAGAACACCGCCTGGTGTCCTGTCGCTTCGTCTGCCCGAAACGGGCTAGTAGCTCAGCTGGTTAGAGCGCGCGCTTGATAAGCGTGAGGTCGGAGGTTCAAATCCTCCCTGGCCCACCAAGTCGCGCGATCGGCTCAACCCTTTTGGGCAGGCCGGTTCGCGCCGGCGGACGAAGCGTGATCGCGATCGCGACAGCTCAAACGGGGGCATAGCTCAGTTGGGAGAGCGCCTGCTTTGCAAGCAGGAGGTCGTCGGTTCGATCCCGTCTGCCTCCACCATCACCCAGGCCCGTCGCCTGGCATAGAACGCGAGTTCGTTCTTTGACATCGTTCATCGGAAGAGAGGTCTGAAGTCTAGATTTCCGCGCTCCGTCGCCTAGGCGGAGTGGCAGGAAGGGTAATGAAGGCCGTCGTGCGCGGGGTTCGTCCCCTGCACGGAACGAGCCGATGTGGTGATCGCAAGATCATCACTTCGCTGACAAAACGTGAGATCAAGCACAACAAGGGCGTTTGGCGGATGCCTTGGCACTGAGAGGCGATGAAGGACGTGGTAGGCTGCGATAAGCTCCGGGGAGTTGCCAACACACTTTGATCCGGAGATTTCCGAATGGGGAAACCCCATCCATCAGGATGATCGTCGACTGAATCCATAGGTCGACGAAGCGAACCCAGGGAACTGAAACATCTCAGTACCTGGAGGAAAGGACATCAACAGAGACTCCGCTAGTAGTGGCGAGCGAACGCGGATTAGGCCAGTGATGCGATTGTAAGAACCGGAACACTCTGGAAAGGGTGGCCATAGCGGGTGATAGCCCCGTACGGGTAGAAAGCAGTCGCATCCTCGAGTAGGGCGGGACACGTGCAATCCTGTCTGAACACGGGGGGATCACCCTCCAAGCCTAAGTACTCCTCAGTGACCGATAGTGAACAAGTACCGTGAGGGAAAGGTGAAAAGCACCCCGACAAGGGGAGTGAAATAGACCTGAAACCGAACGCCTACAAACAGTCGGAGGCCGCAAGGCTAACGGCGTACCTTTTGTATAATGGGTCAGCGACTTACTCTGTGCAGCAAGCTTAAGCCGATAGGTGTAGGCGCAGCGAAAGCGAGTCTGAATAGGGCGACCAGTTGCACGGAGTAGACCCGAAACCGGGTGATCTAGTCATGGGCAGGTTGAAGGCGTGGTAACGCGCGCTGGAGGACCGAACCGGTTACCGTTGCAAAGGTATCGGATGACCTGTGATTAGGGGTGAAAGGCCAACCAAACTCGGAAATAGCTGGTTCTCCGCGAAAACTATTTAGGTAGTGCGTCGTGTGATTGCCATCGGGGGTAGAGCACTGGATGGGCTAGGGGGATCCAAAGTCTTACCAAACCTAACCAAACTCCGAATACCGATGAGTACAGCACGGCAGACAGACGGCGGGTGCTAAGGTCCGTCGTCGAGAGGGAAACAGCCCAGACCGCCAGCTAAGGTCCCCAAGTCATGGCTAAGTGGGAAAGGATGTGGGAAGGCCAAAACAACCAGGAGGTTGGCTTAGAAGCAGCCATCCTTTAAAGAAAGCGTAATAGCTCACTGGTCTAAATAAGCCAGCCTGCGCCGAAGATGTACCGGGGCTCAAGCCATGCACCGAAGCTGCGGACTCGAAAGAGTGGTAGCGGAGCGTTCCGTAAGCCTGTGAAGGGAGACTCGTGAGAGCTCCTGGAGGTATCGGAAGTGAGAATGCTGACATGAGTAGCGATAAGAAGCGTGAGAGACGCTTCCGCCGTAAGTCCAAGGGTTCCTGCGCAAGGTCAATCCGCGCAGGGTTAGCCGGCCCCTAAGGTGAGGGCGACAGCCGTAGCCGATGGGAACCACGTCAATATTCGTGGGCCTGCTGGAAGTGACG
>CAVWKP010000020.1:0-227526 GCA_963755595.1 uncultured Alphaproteobacteria bacterium
CGGATGCTAACGCAGCCTTCCAAAGCTGCGGGTTCACGGTCGAACTTCCATGGTCCGACAGAGGTATCGAATCAGTTGGCGACACTTTTGTGTCGGCTGCGCTTCTCAATCGCGAGCGCCAGCCCTTGGAAATCAGCGGAATGAACGGCCTTTCCCCTGTAGCGGCCTTATCCTCAGAACACCGCGTACTTTTGAACGGCAAATCGCCGGACAAAAGGTCCAATGGTCTATTTTTGCGGCGTTCAAACGGTCGGTTCCCCAGGAATTGGCGACATTGGGTTGGGGACTGCGCTTGCTGAACTTGAACTCTGTCCTTGAGGAAAGAACTCTATGGTGTGCGTTATGCGGCTGTGCTCTTCATGAGTTTCAGTGCGAGCCACAGATTGGCCTGCGTCCAGCGCAATGGCACGTTATCGTTTGGGACGTACTCGCAGCGTTCGATAAAATATGCCTCCGGGCACCGTAGTGTGCTTGTAATCTGGCCGAGGCTCCGGTTGAAATACGCAATTTGGTTTTCGATGTCTGAAGCGATTCCGAATTGCAAATATCGAGCGCCATAGATTGCGGACATAATCGGGTCGAAGACGCACCATTGCGCTTCCTGACCCTCCTTCAGCAAGCGGTTGCGGCGCTCCATGTTCTGACTGAAGTCGCCGCTTCGCTCTTGCGGCGAAAACAGCTCGCGGTAGTCGGCGCACCAATACGAATCCCCGATGTAACGACGAATTCCCACGTCCCCTTGCAGGTGGCCGACGACGTCGCCGACAATCCGGTCCGCCATCGCTTGACCGACCACGCCAATCGGGTAGACGAGAAACAGCAACGCCGCGTCGAACCGCCTGCGCTTTTGCCTAGCGGGCTGAACGCACTCCGCCGGCAGAATCGCGTCGAGCGCCCCCCTCCCGCGACGGAGCAGATCCGTCAGAAGCCTGACATTGCTCTCGATTCTGGCCGAGCCGAAACCTTGACGGCGGGCGGGCGCCTCCAGCATCGCCTTCATCGCTTCGAGACCGCCGACTACGACGCCGATGCTCGACGCGCTGATCTTTCTGACTTCTTCCCAGTGTCCACTGTCCTCATCTTCCCAGAATCGAATCGCGCTGAAATAGGCGACAAACTTTTCCAGTAGTGCAAACCCGTCACCTGTCAGGGGAATCGCACCGGCCGAAGCCAGATTACAGAAGAGCCAGACGAAATATCCCAGCGCGTCATTCTGCGCGTGGCTCCATTTTTCCGGCAATTCGGAGAGCCTGTCGCCGTCAAACCGAATATGGGGCCTATTCATCGGAGCTTTACGATCGACCGCTCCCGCAATGATGTCGTCGAAACGGAACAGATATTTCGAAAGGAAAGCGGAAAGGGCCCGCACTACGCTGACCGCCGCGTCGACACGCCCGTTGACATAATGCGCGTGCGCGACGAAGACATTATCCCGCACCCAGACATAGTGGTATCCGCTTCTGCTTGTTGCGGCGTCAAGTTGCGCGGCAGGGTAAAGCCCCGTCCGGAGAGGCCCGAAGGACAGGACGCCGCGCTCGAACAAGAACGTCTGAAGCCGGTCAAGGTCCAATAAGGAATACTTCGGCCGGACGTATTGCTTGATTTGGTCGCTGTGAACGGTCAGACCACGCACGGCTACGGCGACGCCAAGTGCGGTTCAAACACTCGTCTGTTGTAAGCGAATAGCGCCGACGCGTTGGCGTCGAAACCTAATCCTACGGCGAGGTAAAATATGGCGGGCACTCCTTTCACGCTGTTGGGACAATAGCCGCTGTGGATCAGGACGCCCCAAATTGGCACGAGCGATGACAGCACTACCGTCGATGTCCGCAATCATGGAAGCCAATGCGAGGAGGACGCGCAAGTCGCGGCTTCCATGAACGTCTCCCGGTCCTTCGTTACACGGATGTCACAATAGTGTGACCTTGGGTTCGGGCAAGCTTTGACGATTGTCAAAAAAGCGCGGCTCCGTTTGCGCGAAAAAGGGCTCCGCTCCCAAGAGGTGCCGCCCAAACGTCCGACGATTGAGCCGACTGACGAGGAGCATGTGATGGCGCAGGGTTCCACGCTGTTCGAGGCGGCCGCGGAATATTGGAGGGACGCGGCGCAGCGCGGCGTTCTTTTCATGGAAACGTTGAACGAGCGGGGAAACACGTATGTCGCGCAGTCGGCCAAGACGGCGCCGCATGTTCTGACCTTCCCGGTGGAAGTCCTGCGCGACGGCCGCACGCTCGAGCGCCCGGCCAATTACGCGCTCGTGCGCATCGTCCCCCCCAACGATGTCACGATCGATCCCATGAAGCCGCCGATCGTTGTCGTCGACCCGCGCGCGGGACACGGTCCCGGGATTGGCGGCATGAAGCCGGAAAGCGAGATCGGCGTCGCCCTACGCGCCGGCCATCCCGTGTACTTCATCGGCTTTCTGCCAAAGCCGGAACCCGGACAGACGATCGAGGACGTCTGCCACGCGGAGGGGACGTTTATCGAGGACGTCGCCCAGCGCCATCCCGAGGCCGAAGGCAAGCCAATCGTCATCGCCAACTGCCAGGCCGGCTGGCAGACCATGATGATGGCGGCGATCCGGCCGGACCTGACTGGGCCGATCATTCTGGCCGGATCACCGCTCTCCTACTGGGCCGGCGTTAGGGGCAAGAACCCCATGCGCTATCTCGGTGGACTGCTCGGCGGAACATGGCTGACGGAGCTGTCTGGCGATCTCGGCGCCGGAATCTTCGATGGCGCGCATCTGGTGGCGAATTTCGAGTCCCTCAACCCGGCCAACACCTATTGGACCAAGCCCTACAACGTCTATTCGAAGATCGACACCGAACCGGAGCGGTTCCTCGACTTCGAGACTTGGTGGGGCAACCCGGTCCTGTTGAATGCGGGCGAGATGCAGTGGATCGCGGACAACCTGTTCGTCGGCAACAAGCTGTCGAGCGGACAGATTCGCACGTCGCGGGGCGAGCGCGTCGATTTGCGCAACATCAAATCGCCAATCGTCGTGTTCTGCTCCTGGGGTGATGACATCACCCCGCCCCAGCAGGCGCTGGACTGGATTCTCGACCTCTACGACGACGTCGACGAGATCGTCGCCGAGGGACAAACGATTATCTATTCGCTGCATCCCACCATCGGCCACCTCGGTATTTTCGTCTCGGGCAAGGTGGCGGCGAAAGAGCACAACGAGTTTGTCTCCTGCATGGAGATGATCGAAGCGACGCCGCCTGGCCTCTACGAGGCCGTCATCACGGACGCGGGACCGGATACGGCGAACAGAAATCTCGTGGACGGCAAGTATCTCTTCCGTCTGGAGAAGCGCACGCTCGACGACATCCGCGCGTTCGGCGTCAATAGCCCTGAGGATGATGCGCGCTTCGCCGCCCTCGCGCGGCTCTCCGAAATCAATGTCGGTCTCTACCGTACGTTCTGGCAGCCATGGATTCGCGCCAGCATGACCGAACCGACGGCAGAGGCGATGCGCGCTATGCATCCGAACCGCCTGCGGTTCGGCCTCTTCTCCGATCAGAATCCGTTCACGCAGGCGATGAAACCGCTGACGGAGGCGGTTCGCGTCAACCGGACTCCGGTCAGTCCGGACAATCCGCTGCTCGCCATGGAGAAGGCCGCTTCGTCGTGGATCACGACCTGCCTTGAAAGCTGGGGCGCGATGCGCGACGGCATGACGGAGGCCTTCTTCCTCAATGCCTACGGCTCGCCGCTGCTGCAGGCCATGGTCGGGCTCGGTGGGCCGGAAGAGACTCCGCGCCGCATCGAGCGGGATCTCGTGCGCGAGGCGGCCGCCGCCGAACGCCGGTCGAGCCTCGAGCGGAAGTTCGAGGAGGGCGGCCTCGAGGAAGCGGCGCTGCGGGCGCTCATCTACGTGCGACTGCCGGACGGCGCTTTCGACGAGCGCAGCTTTCGTATGCTCAAGAGCATCCGAGAGCAGCGGAAGTCGAACGACCGCATCACGCGGTCTCAACTCAGGGACATGCTGAACGTGCAACTGCAGCTCGTTCAGCTTGACGAGGAGCGCGCGATCGAGGCCGTGCCGAAGCTCCTCAGGGGCGGCGAGGACGACATCGCCGCGACGTGGAGCGCGATGCGCCAACTCGTCGCGGCGCCCGGCGCGCTAGACCGGGAGGGTCAGCGCCGCTGGGCGCGGATCGAGAAGCTGTTCGGCGCGGAGGTTAAGCCAAGCCGAAGCCGAAAGGTCGTAAATGTCTGACGCTGCAACCCGAACGACCTCCGTCTCGCACGACAAATATGATCGTCTGATAGCGGCTGCGCAGAAGGAGACGACAATCAAGGTGGCCGTCGCGCATCCGTGCGACGAAGTGTCGTTACGCGGAGTGGTCGAGGCGACGAATTTGCGGTTGGTGGACCCCATCCTTGTAGGTCCGGTGGAGCGAGTGCGGGCAGTTGCCGCGCAATCGAACATCGACATCAGTGCGATCGAACTCGTGAATTCCGAGCATAGTGAAGACTCGGCCGCCAAGGCCGTAGAGCTGGTCACGGCGGGCAAGGTCGAGGCGCTCATGAAGGGCAGCCTGCACACCGATGAGCTGATGGGCGCTGTAGTGTCGCGACAATCCGGCATTCGGACGGCCCGCCGGATCAGCCATTGCTTCATCATGGACGTGCCGGGCTATCCCGACGCGCTGATCATTACGCGACGCCGCAGTGAACATCGCCCCTGACCTCGACGCCAAAGTCGATATCGTCCAGAACGCGATCGATCTGGCCCATGCGATGGGTTTGGCCGAGGTGCGCGTCGCAATTCTAAGCGCGATGGAGACGGTGACGGCCAAGGTGCCCTCGACGATCGAGGCCGCCGCCCTTTGCAAGATGGCGGACAGGGGCCAGATCACCGGCGCGATTCTCGACGGTCCGCTCGCGCTCGACAACGCCATCAGCCTTGAGGCGGCGGCGGTTAAGAAGATTGCATCGCCAGTCGCCGGCCGCGCCAACGTGCTGGTGGTTCCCGACCTCGAGGCCGGCAACATGCTGGCGAAGAGTCTCTCGTTTCTCGCCAACGCAAACGCTGCGGGGATAGTTCTTGGCGCGCGCGTGCCGATCATTCTGACGAGCCGCGCCAATTCGTTGATCAGCCGCCTTGCCTCTTGCGCCGTTGCGGTCATGGTGGCCGCGGCGCGGCGCAAGTCAGTCCCCGCGGCAATTCGCTGAAGGAATGCTCAATGGGCGACGAGACTCTCCGCCCCGTTCTTGCGGGACAAAAAGCGCTTGTAATCGGTGTGGCGAACGACGACTCGATAGCCTACGGATGTGCGAAGGCGTTCCACGCTACGGGCGCAGACCTCGCGATCACCTGGCTCAATGAGAAGGCAAGACCGTATGTTGAGCCGCTTGCCCGCGAACTCGGCGCGTCGATCACCGGCGCGGTCGACGTCGCCGTTCCCGGACAATTGGAGGCCATGTTCGATCAGATCCGCACAAAATGGGGTCGGCTGGACATTCTCGTTCACTCAATCGCCTTCGCGCCCAAGAGCGATCTTCAGGGCGGACTTCTGAACTGTTCTGCGGAAGGGTTCGCGAAGGCGATGGATATTTCGTGCCATTCCTTCATTCGTATGGCGAAGCTGGCGGCGCCCCTGATGACCGACGGCGGGACGATGTTCGCCATGAGCTATTACGGCGCGAACAGGGTGGTCGCGAACTACAATGTGATGGGTCCGGTCAAGGCAGCGCTAGAGGCGGCGTGCCGCTATCTGGCGTACGAACTCGGTTCTCAGGGTATCCGTGTTCACGCCATGTCTCCCGGTCCGTTGAAGACGCGGGCAGCCGCCGGCCTGAAGGACTTCGAGCTCTTGCTCACTGAAGCTGCTCAAAAGGCGCCGCTCGGGGAGCTTGTCGACATTATGGACGTCGGATTCACCTGCGCCTATCTCGCGACGCCTTTCGCCAAGCGAATCACCGGCGGAACCGTCTACGTCGACGGCGGCGCCAACCTCATTGCCTGAGCCACGACCTCGGCAGGTGGAGACGAGGTCCGCGTTGTCCCCGCAGGGCCGACAGAAGTAGCGCGATTCCCGAACCACGAGGTGGCCGTGTCTCAATCCATCGCGGTGATCAACGCCGGGTCTTCCAGCATCAAGTTCGCGCTCTATGACGCGGTGAGGGAAGAGATCTGCTTTTTCCGCGGTCAAATTGGCGGGATTGGCGTCGCGCCACGCCTGAAGGTCGTCGACCTCAAGGGCGAAATCGTCGAGGAACGCGCCTTCTCGTCCGAAGGCTTTGACCATGACGCCGCCATGCGCGAGATCCTCTCGGTGGGCGCCAAACTCTTGCGAGGAGAGCCTGTTGCCGCGTTCGGCCACCGCGTCGTTCATGGCGGTGTGCGCTATGATAGCCCCGTGCGGGTGACATCGGATGTTCTGGACGACCTTGCCAGGCTTGCGCCATTGGCGCCGCTTCATCAGCCGCACAACCTCGCCGCCATTCGCACGATCATGAACGTTGCGCCGCAAATTCCGCAGGTGGCCTGCTTCGACACCGCCTTTCATCGCAGGCAATCGTATCTTGCTCAGGCATTTGCCCTGCCGCGTCGGTTTGCTGACGCCGGCGTTCGGCGCTACGGGTTTCACGGCCTGTCTTATGAGTTTCTTGTAGCGCGCTTCGGCGAACTCGCGCCGACACTCGCGAAGGCGCGCATCGTCATCGCGCATCTCGGCAATGGCGCCAGCATGTGCGCGGTCAAGGACGGCCGCAGCGTCGCGACGACGATGGGATTCACCGCGGTCGACGGCCTCATGATGGGAACGCGCTGCGGCGCGATCGATCCCGGCGTAATCCTCTACATGATGCAGGAACACGGCATGGACGCGGCCGCGATCGAGGACCTTATCTACCGCCAGTCCGGCTTGCTCGGCGTGTCCGGCATTTCGTCGGACATGCGCGCTCTGCGCGCTTCGGCCGAGCCAGCGGCAAGCGAAGCGATCGCGCTGTTCGTGTATCGCATAGTGAGGGAACTCGGATCGCTGGTCGCGGCTTTGGGCGGGATCGACGCGCTGGTGTTCTCCGGCGGGATCGGCGAGCACGACGCGATGACCCGGGCCGAAGTCGTGACCGGGTCGCGATGGATCGGCGCCATGCTCGATGCCGGATCGCAATTCCCGCAACGACCTCCGGATCAGCGCCGACAACTCGGTTGTTTCGGTTTGGGCGGTCCCGACCGATGAGGAGCGGCTCATCGCGCGCCATACGGCGGCCGTTTTGTCCTGAGAGCGACGATGCCCAGACGATCATGCCGACATAAATTTCTAAGCACCACGAGTATACGCGACTAGAACGTGTGCCAGTGTTTGCCGCGGTCTGTCCATCGCTGGCCCTTGGCGTCGCCGCACTGGAAGTAGGTAATCGTCCTCTTCTGCCAGATTAGCGGCTACACTAGGCGCGCGATCGTTTTTTCTTCGAGGACAGCGCTCACGAGGCGGGACGCCTGCAACGCCACCGCGAAACTCTCACCCAAGACCTGGGCGATGGTGCTGGACCGACGCAACGAATGGCAGGGAACTTGCCTCCATCTGCCAAAAGGCCAATAGATCCTGCCAACCTTTCGTGTCGGGGTGGCAACCGTGAAAGAGGAAACGAGTCAGCGAGGGCTACCAACGACGACGGGGTTCGCCGCCAGAGAAGCGCTGGCGGCGCTTCGCAAACACAACATCGCGACCGCGCCGTTGTTGCTTCGAGCGGGCCTGTCGGAACACGGACTTGCGCGAGCGGCGGATGAAAGCGATGGCCCTCCCCTGCGCGTATCGGCCACCGGACAGTGCAAGTTTCTCGACTATGCGGCGGAGGCGATGAATGACAGCGCCTTTGGGCTGCACCTCGCAAAGCAGATCGACCCCCGCGATGTCGGACTATATTTCTATGCCAGTTCGGCGGCGCGCGATCTCGGCGAAGCGCTCGCGCTCTTTTCCCGCTATTGCCGAATCGCAAACGAGGCCTTTCGGCTGACTCAAAGATCGGCTGACTCAGCCGTCGAGTTCGAGTTTGTTGGCTTGCCGAGGCATGCCTCTCGGCACAATATGGAATACGTTGTGGCGGCCATTGGGACGGCCTTGCGAATTGTGTCGGGCCGCAAACTCGTCCCCGCGAAAGTCACGTTCGCCCACAACCGAAATTCCGACCTGCGGGAGTTCGAGCGGTTCTTCGGTTGCCCGGTCGAGTTTGGCGCGCCGAACACCGAGTTTCAAATCTCAGCCGATACTCTCCGCCTTCCGCTGATCACCGCCGATCCGAAACTGCTCCGCGTCCTTCGACCCTACTGCGACGCCGCTGCGAAGGAGCGGAACGTAAAACCGGGAACGCTGCGTTCTGCGGTTGAGGCCGAGGTGGAGAAACTGCTGCCCCACGGCAAAGCGAAAGCTGAAAACGTGGCGGATGCTTTGGCCCTCAGCCTGCGCACGCTAGCGCGAAGACTGGCTGATGAAGGCACAACATACGGCGAGGTCGTCGACCAATTGCGGAAGAGCCTCGCGACTCAATATCTCAACGATCCGGGGATGTCGCTCGGGCAGATCGCGTGGCTGCTCGGCTACGAGGGTTCGACCTCGTTCAATCATGCTTTCAAGCGCTGGACGGGACGGTCGCCTTCCGCTGATCGGAACAGGTGAGCCGCGGACGCTGTCTCTTGGCGTGAAAAGACAGAGAATTGGCAGGCTCTGACAACCTGCGCTGAGTAACAACCGATAAGTTGTTTCCCGACGGCCGACGACTTCGCCGTGGCTCGGAGACAAGCTCTTGGAAATCCAGCTCAACGATCAGGAAAGGCGAGCCGTGGGCAGATTGCTCACGGAATGCAAAGCGCTCCTGATCGAAATCACGGAAGACACGACCCAGCCTGACTCTGCGCGTCGCGCCGGATCAATTGAGTTGCCGGTTATAGAGTCAATACTCGGAAAGCTATGCCTCCGAGATGTCACGTCGATTGCGGCATCAGCCAGAAGGCTCGGGGCGGCGGAAGGAGTCGGAAAGCTTTCCCGATCCTCATAGCATAGCCTACGCGTCTCGCCCGATTGTCCGCAGCATCCGCTTGAGGCGCTCGGCTGGCGTCTCGGTGGCTCCGGTGAACGGAACCCGGACGACCTCCGAGGCGGCCCGCCGCACAACGGGCATATCGGAGAGCGTGTGTACGACCACTGGGACCCCTTCGGGACGCAGCGCAAGCCGACGCGTGGCGAGAGCTACACGTCGATCACCGGCACGACGCGACAGATTGCCGGTGAAGCAATGGCGGCAAAAGGCAGCCGATTGGCAGGATAAAGCAGGCGTAGTGTGGTGTAGAGGAGCATAGCGAACGGCGAAAGGAGTCCGTCATGGACTATGTAACGCTGCGCAAATTGGCGGCTCAGATTGGCCGACATCAAACAGCCGTCCGCGCCGATCTGCGGCGCCGAGGCTACGAGATCCCCGAGATCCGCACCGTCGCCAGCCAGTGGGCGCACGCGCTCTCGCGCCAGGACACCGACAGGTGGCTTCGCGAGCGGCAACTGGAAATGACCGTGGGACGGAGAGCCGCGTCGTAACCTCGAGGAGAACCAATCATGAAACTCACCCTCTTAATCGCCGCTACCGCCCTCGCGTTGAGCGCGCCCGCGGTCCCTCACGCCCACGCCGCTTGCGCGACATTCAACGGAACATCGGCGGTGGCTCACTGGCAGCAACGAGAGATCGACGCCAAGGCCGACCGGGACCAGCGGCCAATGCTGCCGACAACCCGGCCAATCATCGAATTACATGCGCGGGCCATGTACGCGCGGCTCATCGCCAACTCTGCGCTGTGCGAACAGAACGCCATCAGCTTCTATGAATACGAGGCGCGGATGCTCGAAGACATCAATCGCGGCGGCCAATAAGCGAGGACTGATCGTGAGAGCCGTCTTCATCCTGGCGCTCGTCCTCGCCGCCAAGGCCGCCCATGCCCGCGGCCGCGAAGATACCTGCTCGTCCTACACATCGATCACCGGCACGACGCGGACGGAGTGCAGATGACGACCTGGGGCCAGATCGGCATCGCAATCATGGAACTCGCTCGGCTCAAAGCGCGACGTCGCCTTCGCGCCGTCCGGCGCAACCTTCTCGCGCGGATAAGGCTTTGGGGGATCCGGAAGCAAGCGCGGCGTCCCGCCTCGTAAAATTTCGGTCCTGGCCTAGTAAATTTACGGGGCGACGGCGGATTGGCGCGCAGCGAAAGTCCAAGCCGTTCGCCGAAGCGTGCCAGGGTCCCTGTTGTACGACTGGCGTTGGTCTGGGAGGAATCCCCCAACGAAAGCTCGGCGTCGGGTGGCCGGGATGAGGTTTCCCCCTAGTCCCGGCCACGTCCCTACCCAGCGCGAATGGCCGAAATTAGCAGCGCTTTGGCGCGTGCGAGCAAACGCGGCCTGACCGGTTTGGCTAGGCCCTCCTCTCGAGGAGAACCGCCATGGTCCGCTTTGCTCTCGGTCTCGCTTCCGCGACCGTTATCGCCACCGCCTTCATTGCAACTGCGCCAGTCGGCGCTCACGCCCGCGATCGCACGGAGACGTGCGCGTCCTATCGGCGCGCGACGGGCACGGTCGTCACCGACTGCCGCAGTCCTGGCCACCACGAGCGGCACTGCGAATCGCACCAGCACGCGACCGGCTCTGTAACGACAGAATGCCGATGATCAAGCCCGAGGAAATCCGCGCCGGCAACCTCATGAGCACGGCCGCCCACGCGCTCGCAAACGCAATCCGCACCGGCGCCTATCCGAGTTTCGAAGCTTTCCTTGAAGCCGTCGCGACCGCGCTGGCCGGACGCCTCGAGCTCATCGACGGCGAGAAGGAGCCACGGGTTCACGCATGGTTGTCGACGCTGAAAGACGGATGCCGGTGACCCGTCAAACCCACCTCATCCAACCCATCCCGCAACTTCCGGTGTCGCGCCGCGGCTCGAAGCGGCTGTGGCTCTCGGCGATTGTCTATTTGATGCTGTGCGTATGGCTCGGGCCGACAGTTGCGTTCTGGCTGACTGTGATCGGCGCATGGACGCTGTTCTGGTTCTGGCTGTGCGGCCGTTTCCCGGTGTTGGGCTCGTTCACCTCCGCGTTTCTCACCGGCTTTATCGGCGGCCTGTTCGGGTACCGCGGCGGCTATTACCGCACCTACCGCCCGCGCAGGTGGCGATAATCCGCCATCGGCACATCATGTGCCTATGGCGTCGGCCTCTGCCTTCTTCCGCGCTCGCCACAGCCGACCGTAGTTGCGAAAATATTCTCGCAGCTCCGGCGTCCGCTCTTTCTTCACCTTCGGCTTCGGCGCACTCTTCGCCTTCGGCTTGAACTTGACTCGGTGCGCCGCTCGCATTGCAGCGAGCGTTTGCGAGGCCTGGGCGCTTCTCTCCGCGCGAGAACGATCATCTTCGCTGCGGCCAAGCACGTCGCGCGCATTGGCGGCGGCGATCCTCGTGCGATCAATCCACGGCGTCGCGAGAGGCACAGGGGCCTCGTCGGCGATCGCAATTGTTGCCGACTCCGACGGCGGAGTTATGCCCATGCGCCTCAAGATGTCGGCGATCGATCGGCAGGACATCGTCAGGCGTGGACGAGATCAGCCTTTGCGCTGACTCTTGCGCCCCCTAAGAGCGGACTCATGATGCGCCCCGTCTCGGAATCGACGGCGGCGAGCAGCATCTCCATGGCGCTCAGAACATTCCCGCTCCGGGCCTTGCCGAGGCTCGGTTCATATTCGTCGAACTTTCCCTCGTGCTCAGCTCGCGCGATCGCGAAGATGGTCTCTCCGGGAAACGCGCCGCAGTCTCCGCCACCACTCGCAAAATCACGTCGCTGTAGCTCTCGCCTAGGCCCGCGAAGCGTACGCAGCCGATCGACAACCGAACGCTCGAGCCAATCGCTGAACTTTGGGACACAGGGGGGACGAGTCGGCCGCCTACGCGCACGCGGACCGCCGCCACGTCGGCGCAAAGCCGCCTGTCGCATCTTCCATGACGTAGCCCGGCCGGCGCGCCATGAACCGCCGAAAATCCTCGCCCTCGACAAGCTCCACCACGATCGCACGGCCGGTCGCTTCGCAGTGCTCGAGAAAAGCCGTGAACACGCCCTGCTGCTGATGCTCCGACCCGACCGCGAAAACCGCAATATGAATCGCGCCGTCGACGCACCGCAAGCGCGCTTCGGCACACTCGCCGCGCAGCACATACATATCGTTCTTACCGCTAGCGACAAACTCCTCAAGCCACCTGTCGAACCCGTCGTGCAGAGCGTTGTCAATCATGCTTCACGCGTTCTCAGCCGCTATCCTCAGAATGACGTCGACACAGGGGCAGAAGTCCCCGTCCGAGGTTAACCAACTTTCTGAACAATTAATTAAAAGGCCCGCATTAACCTCCAGCACCCATGCCACGTTACGGGAGAACGCAGATGGGTTGGGTTGTTGCACTCGTCGCGATCATAGCGCTTGTCATGCTCGGGTTTATCTTGTCGCGCGCAGAGGTCGAAAAGGATTGGCGCGACCAAGCCAATGGCTTGCGACAGCAACTCGCACACGACGGTGTACCGAGTGCTGCATACGAAGACGATCGCGATGCGGGTCATGCATACGACCGGTTGAACTTGTGAATCGGTGATATTGGCGGAAAACCCGCCCAGCAGGCCTTCAGGACTTCAAGGGCGAGGGCACAAAGGGGCGCAGAAGCGGAATGACCGCCTGGATGCCCTCAAGAAGGCAGGAAATGACAAATAATTGGCCCGGAAAAACAGGCAGCCCGCCGTCCAGCCGCGTAGGAACGACGCGTCGCATGGGCGCGGGGAGTTCGCGCCAAGCGATATAGGGTGTCGCGGTAGAGCCCGCCGCCAAATCCGCCGCACGTCCTAATGCCGCCCGTTCCAAGCCCCGTCCCCCGGTGCAAGAACGGGCGGCATGATGCGCACTAGAATCCGCCTGGGAGACGGCGGCAGGGGCAGCGCGCGCCGCCCAACCCTTTCCCACCCTGGCATCAAGAGCGCCATCCCGCACAAATGGGGATGCGCGCCGAGGGTCCCGCCGCATAATCGTGGCGGCATAGCTGTTCATGGTGCGCGTAGCTTAAGGACCAGTGCGGGAGACACGCGCCTGAGAGCTGCGCAGGGCGCGCGCCCGCGGGCGTCCTTGCCTCCCGTTTCCGTGCGCCTGGCTCCCTCCCGCCGGCTGCGAAACGGGAGGCAGAACGGCCAAGCCCATCGTTTAGCGCGAAAGGCGGCCGCCACAGCCCGCCGGCTGGATTCGATACCGGCTCGAGCTTTCGCCCGAGGGACCGCGGCGGCCACTACCGGTACGGACAACCTGCCTCAAAGTTTCAGGGGCTCGCGCCTACCTCCAACGCCGGCGAAAGGCCCTCTAGAGAGCGGCAATAATCTTCGGATTGTCCGTCGCCTCAAGCACCCGATTGACGAACCCGTCCTTGTCGATCTCGCCCGGCAAATAGGCCCCCGACGCCTCCACGATCGCCACCAGCGCCTCGACGAGCGGCTTTGCATCCTCAGCCATCCGCCTCCTCAATTTTCGTTTCAGTAACCGAAGTCGTTCCCGCGGGGAACATCATAAGGAACGGCACGTTGATCGTGTTCGAAAGGAGGCGGTCACCATGACAACGAAGCCTGATTTTAAGTTCGGCGACCGAGTTATCCATGTTGGCGAGCGCCAGAAGCGGGGCGTTGTGAGCCGCGTCTTTCAGTCAGGCGGAGTTTGGTGGCTCGCATTTGAAGGTGAGCCCAACTGGCGGTACTCGCCGAAATACTTCAGGCGGGCGGCTTTAAGGGCGGCGTCCTGACAACAAGGGATGATCAGCCAGCCGGAACATTGATCCGCGTTAAAGGGTTCGCATTTTTATGGGAGCGAAGCCAACAATTCTCGTAGTTGAAGACGAAGCGCTTATTCGCCTGCACGCTGCCATTATGCTTGAAGACGACGGCTTTGACGTTGTCGAAGCCGAGAACGCTGACGCCGCTCTGAAACTGCTGGAAACCCGCGACGACGTGCGGTTGCTTTTCACCGACATTCGGATGCCGGGCTCGTGCGACGGGATGGACCTCGCGCGAAAGGTTCACGCTCGTTGGCCTCACATCCTTCTGGTCATCACTTCCGGTCACGCAAGGCCCACTCAGGCGGAAATTCCCGACCATGGCCGGTTCGTGGGCAAGCCTTACAGGGAAAAGGATCTGCTCGACGAAGTGCGCGATCTAATGCGCAGGGCATAGTCT
The DNA here is from genome assembly GCA_963755595.1 of uncultured Alphaproteobacteria bacterium. Classification (GTDB taxonomy): domain Bacteria; phylum Pseudomonadota; class Alphaproteobacteria; order Reyranellales; family Reyranellaceae; genus Reyranella. The sequence continues at coordinate 14,240 of CAVWKP010000020.1, forward strand.
GCGGGTGCTTCACCGAACCTTGGTGGCGAAGCGCCTAGTTCTGGACCTCGCTCACGCGGGGGAAGGTTCGTACGGCGCCGCCGCCGTTTATCGCCGCGCCCGCTTGTCGCCTTTGGCCGCTAATTTGGTGGAAGCCTCTCCACTAATGTTTTGGTTCGGGCGGACCTTCGGCTGGGGGGCTGGCTCTGCAACCGCCTCAAGCCGCGCCATCGCAGCCCGCAACGGATCGAGCCTCGGCGAAAGAGGAAACTTGTCGTCCTCGATGACGCGCCGAGCGCCGCCGTCACCGCAGCCAACTCGTCGTCGGGCACCTCAATCGTAGGCACGTCACGCAGCCGCCTTGAGCGCCAGATAAACCGCCCCGCGCTTGCACCCGACCGCCTTGGCGATCTCCGTCGCGCCCATGCCCTGCTTGCGCAGCTCAATGATCCGCGCGCGGTCGAACTTGACCCGTCAGGCCAGCGTCGCCTCCTCCTGCTCGCGCATGATGGCGTAGCGCGCACCGGTCACCAGGGCCACCTCGATGGCGCCGGCGGCGCGATGGCGGAACGAGTTCGGTCTTGGGCGTGTCGATATCGGCCGCATGGTGAGCGTGCTTGACCGTCGCCACCCGCCAGCCGCGACGCACGAACTCGGCAACCAGGCGCTCCGCCAGCGTCGTCTTGCCGGCGTTCTTCCAGCCGGTGATGCCGAAGACGAACTGCCCCTTCATGGCGCTGCCTCTACACCCCCGCCCTCACACCTCGATGCGCTCCGGGTTGGCATAGACCGTGAGCCGGCTCTCGCGCACGAAGGCGATCAGCGCGATGCTCGCCTGCTCGGCGGTCTCGATGGCGAGCGAGGTCGGCGCCGAGACCGCCGCGATCGCCACGGCGCCGAGGGCGGCGGCCTTCTGAACCATCTCGTAGGAGCAGCGGCTGGTCACCACAACGAAGCCGCCGTCGGTCGCCGTGCCGGCTTTGGCGAGCGCCCCGCCCAGCTTGTCGAGCGCATTGTGGCGGCCGACATCCTCGCGCACAGCGACCAGCGTGCCATCGGATGTGGCCCAGCCGGCGGCGTGCGTAGCGCCGTTCTCTCGGTTGATCTTCTGCTCGCCCGGCAGGGCCGCCATCGCCCGTTGGATCGCCGCGCGCGAGACCTTGCCCATGCCGCTGCTGCGCGGCACCGGCCGCAGGGCGGCCTCCAGGCTGTCGACGCCGCACAGGCCGCAGCCGGTACGCCCGGACATGCTGCGCCGGCGGGTCTGCAGCGAGACCATGCGCTGGCTTGCGATATCGAGCCGCACCTCGAAGCCGCGGCCGCCGGTGCTGCGCTCCATCTCCTCGATTTCGATGTCGTAGATCTCCGACGGCTTTTCGACGATGTGCTCGGTGAGCGAGAAGCCGCGGGCGAAATCCTCGAGATCGCAGGGCGTGGCCATCATCACGGCGTGGCTGACGCCGTTGTAGACCAGCGCCACCGCCACCTCTTCGGCCACGATCTCGTCGAGCGCTTCGGCGCCGGCCGCGGTCAGCCGGCGCGCCGGCCGGTGCAGCGAGCCGAGCTCGCCCCCCAACGCGCCCATAGGGGACTAGCGGACGTAGTGCAGCTCGACCGCGCCGATGCCCGCCGCCACGTTGAGGCCGACGCTGCCCTCGACGCTCAAGGGCTGCAGCGTGATCTGCCGGTTGTTGCCGCCAACCAGCACGTTGGCGCCGACGCCGACGCCGACCGTTCCCGACGCCGTGGCGCCGGCATAGTTGCCGCTCAGCGTGCCCGGGGCGAGCGAGCCCGGCGCGAACACCAGCCACACCATCTGGGCTTCCTTGGTGAAGCCGATATCGATGCCGAATTTCTTGATTTCGCCGCTATACCGCTCGGCGATGCCGTCGGTGCGGTTGAACAGGCAGCTGAGCGCTTTCGATGAGCCGAACACGAAGCCGATGCCGCCCGCCACGTTGCAGGTCAACGAGCCCACATTCGCGCCGGTCGTCTGCGCCTGTGGCTGCTGCCCATAGAGCGCCGCGCCGCCCACCAGGGCCACCACACCGAGCACCGCAAATACCGATCGCCGCATCTGTCCTCCTCTCGCGGTCCCCTTTGGGACCTGCTTCAAAATCAACCTGACGTTACGCCCAAATCAGTATCCGATGCCAGCGCGCGTTGGCGATGCGGTGGCAGTGCCTGCCCCAGAAAGGCCCTGTTCGCGGCGGTCATCCGTGAACCGGTACAGCGCCGATCGACGTTGCGCTTCGTCTGCGCCAGTGCGGCGAGGCGAGATGCCCGGCGCTGTCGACCGGTGGATCGGTCACCAGCGTACCGCCGGTGCCGTCGTTGGCCATGTGAAATTGCCCGGTCACGTACTGGCCAAGCAAGCTCAGGGTGGCAACATGGGTGCCGTCGTTCACCGTGAGCGTGCCGCTCAGGTTGCTGACGGCCTCCTGGAAGCCGAGCGTCGTGGTTGCCGAGTTGTAGGCGACGTCCGCGAGGTCAATCCCACCCAGTATGCCGAAGCCCGAGATCGTGGCGTTGAACGATTGCGAGGCGTCGAGCCGCAGCACGCCGCCGCCGCCACTGGCAAAGCCGATCGTCGCGGAGCCGAGTAGCTGACGGTTTCGCCGGGGCCAATGCCCAGGAAGCCCCACTGATCGATGAACGTCGACCCGCCGAGCTGTGCTCCCCCCACGAGCTCGAGCATGCCGCCGCCGCTCACGCTCGCATCGATCGCGGTTCCGCCGGACTCCACGATCGCGACGCCGCCCGACATGACGACAATGCCGCTGCTGGTCTGGCCGGAGGCAACGACGAGCGTACTGCGCGGACTGACGATCAACATGCCTCAACCATACCGCGCAATTCTAACCGATCCGGCGCGGCCTTTCACCGCCAAAGGAGTAACGATGGTTGTGCGCGCTGTATGCAAACTGTCACGGTTTTGGTGGGTTCACCCCCCGCCCTCGCCGCCGACCGCGATCACCGTGAGCTTCTCCGGCAGGCTCTGCTTGGCGACCTCGACCACCGGCCTCTCCGGCCAGATGAAGTCCGGCTCGAGCGGCGCCAGCAGGCCCATGAAGCGGTCGAGCTGGCTGCGGCCCCAGTAGTGCATCGGCAGCACGATCTTGGGCTCGATCTGCTTGACCACATCGACCATCAGCGGCTGGCCCATGGTGAAGGAGCCGTCGATCGGCACCATCAGCACGTCGATGCGGCCGAGCTCCTCGAGATGCTCGGGCGTGAGGCGATGGTGCAGGTGGCCGAGATGGGCAATGCAGAGGTCGCCGACGGCGAAGATGAAGATCGAGTTGCCGTTGATGCGGGTCTCGCCGCCGTACCAGGCGCGCGCGTTGGTCGGCACGTTCCACACCCGCATGTCCTTCAGCGTGACGTCGACCTTGGCCTCGGTCTCGCCGGGCTGGCTCGGCCAGCCGCGCAGCACGTAGGTGATGCCGTCCTCCGGCTCGTCGGTGAAGTGCGTGGAGTGCGCGTTGTTCATGGTGACGATGTCGGGATGACGGCCGAAGCCGTTGACGCCGTTGTAGTCGGTGATGGCGCGCACGCCCTGCGGCGTGTCGATCTGGTAGCTGGCATGGCCGAGGAAGGTGATGACGGCGCGGCTGCCCGATTGGCTGGTCGATGGATCGGCCGCCAGCTGCACACCGTCGAGCGAGGCGAGCTGCGTTCCCAGCCCGAGCCTCTCGACCAGGTTCTTCGAGCAGCGCGCAAGGGCAGGTCCCGCCAGAAGGGCAAAGGCAACGCTGAGCAAGGCAACAACTGGAAAGCGGTGGGACACGCGGAGCCTCCCCTCGAGCGCCGATGATGGGGCGGCCGATGATGCGTCGGCCGCTCGGCTCCTCGCAAGCATCGTGCCGCGCACCCGCGGATCAGTCCTCGTCGCCGCCCTGCTCCAGGCGCGCGAGGTCGAGAATGGTGATCTGGCGTCGGCTCACTTCGAGCAGTTTCTCCGCCTCCAGGCGGTTGAATTCGCGGGTCACGGCTTCACGATGCGAGCCGATGCGGGCGGCGATGTCGTAGTGCGTCGGCGAGGGCTTGATGACGATGATCTTGCCCTGGCGTTCGCCGGTGGTAGCCAGACGCAGGAGCTCGCGGCGCAGCCGTTCGCTGACCGAGAGCGCGCTCACCTCGAACACCCGTTCCGACATGCTGCGCATCTTGGCGACCATCAGCTCGATCAGCTTGGTCGCCACGATGCCGTTGCCGCGCAACAGCTCGAAGAAGGCCTTGGACGGCATGCGCGCCACGACGCAGTCGGTGAGCGCCGAACACGCCGACGAGCGCGGCCGGCCGTCGATTGCCGAGAACTCGCCGAAGATGTCGCCGGTCTTGAGCTCGGAATAGATGACCTCGCGCCCCTTGGGGCTGATGCTGTTGGCGCGCACCGTGCCACCCAGGATGAAGAAGACGTCGCTGGTGGAATCCTGGTCGCCCAGGATCTGCGCGTTCTTCTCGTAGGTGCGCGTCGAGCAGCTCTCGGCGATGCGCGCGAGCTCGCTGTCGTTCAGTTCTTCGAACAAGGCGATCACGCGCAGGTTCGAGGATGGCCGCGCTTGCATCAATCCGCCCCCCGTCTCCGGCAACTCATTCTCGCACTGTGCGAATTACCACTGATTGGGCCCGTCGCCACGCTCAATGTCCGCGCGCCTGAAACACAAGAGACTCGAGGGGAATTGAGTGTGGGTTTTGGGGACGAGCATGGAGGGGTCTATGAATACCATCACCCTGATCGATGTGATCGTCTTGGTGCTGGCGTATGTGGGACTGAGCGTGGCGTGCATGCTCATCCGGTGGCTGATCGGGCTGCCGCGTCGTGAACCTGTCCGCGAGGAGACGACGTGGCGTGGCTGGTAAGACACTGACACAAGATATGGTGTGACGCCGACAAACTCCTGCAAGGTTAAGTAGAAGAGAAACTGGCAGCCTTCGTTGACTCTTTCGTGTCCAGGATTTAGAACAAATCAGGAACATCCCTGACACCCAAGAGCCTGACGAGGGGGCGATGCCAGCCATTTCCCCAGATGCTTCTGCTCCCCCGGTCGCCAACGACCGGGGGCTTCCGCTTCCGACGGAGTTGCGCGAGCAGGTCCGCCGCCTGGAGCGCGCCCATAGCGCCCAACGGGCAGGCCAGGCCGCGATGCCGCTTGGCCTGCCGGCGATCGATGCGCTGCTGCCCGACGGCGGATTGCTGACCGGCGCCCTGCACGAGATCGAAGCGGGGCCGGCGCCGTCCGGCAGGGTCGCCGCCCATGATGGCGCGGCGCTGGGCTTCGCTGCTTTTCTAATGAGTCGTTTCAGTCGCGGCACTTTGCTGTGGTGCCGCCAACCCACCTACCAATCCATGGGGGGCGTGTTCGATGCACCGCCCTACGCGCCGGCCCTGTCCGCCTGGTTCGATCCGGCGCGCCTCCTGATGGTCACGGCGCGGCGCGAGGAGGATCTGTTCTGGGCGATGGAGGAAGGGCTGCGCTGCCCCGGCATCGCCGCCGTGCTGGGAGAAACGCGCGCCGCCGATCCCACCGCCGGCCGTCGCCTGTCGCTCGCCGCCGAGAAAAGCGGCGTGCCTGCCCTCTTGCTGCGCCCGCAGCCCGCGCCGGCGCAAAGCGTGTGCGCCACGCGCTGGCGCGTCGCCTCGGCGCCGTCGCCCTCGACGCCCGGCCTCAGCGATCTCGGCAGCTCGCGCTGGAAGGTCGAGCTTCGACGCAATCGTTTCGGCACGCCGTCGGCTGCCGAAATTCCATCCTGGCTCGTGGAGTGGAGCAATGAAACGCATAGTCTCTCTCTGGTTCCCCAAGCTTTCGACGGATCGACTGGCGCGGAGTGGCGGGAAGAACGACTGGCAGGCTAGGGCCGCCGCCACCGTCGTCTGGCTCGACAGCTGCCCACGACTTGCAGCCGTCAATCCGCATGCCCGGGCTGCCGGTCTGCGCACCTACATGCGTCTGGCCGATGCGCGCACGCTGGTGCCCGACCTCGTCACCACCGCCGTCGAGCCGCAGGCCGACCGCCGCCTGATCGAGACGCTGGCCAACTGGTGCGACCGCTACACGCCCTGGGTGGCGATCGACCCGCTGGGCAGCGCCATCGCCGAGGAAGGAGCCGAGGCGTGCAGCGCCGGCGGCTTCGGTGGCGATGCCGGACTCTTGCTCGACGTCACCGGCTGCGGCCATTTGTTCGGCAAGGACTGGGGCCGGCGAACGCGCCCTGCTGGCCGACCTGGTCGAGCGCCTGGCCCGCCATGACTTCACCTGCCGCGCCGCCATGGCCGACACGGCGGGCGCCGCCTGGGCGCTCGCCCGCTATGGCGAGAAGCAGGCCGACCTCTTCTGTCCGCGCAACGGCCAGCGCGCCGCGCTGGCGACCCTGCCGGTCGATGGCCTGCGGCTCGACAAGCCGATCCTGGAAACCTTCCTGAAGCTCGGCCTGCGCCGCATCGGCGATCTCTATCCCCTGCCGCGCGCGCCCTTGGCGCGCCGGTTCGGCGATCAGCCGCTCACCCGGCTCGACCAGGCGCTGGGCGCGCTCGACGAGCCGATCGAGCCGCGCCGACCGCCGCCCGCCTTCCGCACGCGGCTCGCCTTCGCCGAGCCGATCGGCCGGCTGGAAGACATCGCCGCCGCGACCAGCCGCCTGCTGGCGGCCCTCTGCAAGCAGTTCGAGCAGGCGAGCGTCGGCGCGCGCAAGCTCGAGATCGCGCTTTATCGCGTCGACGGCTCGGTCGATCGCACGTCGATCGGCACCAGCCGGCCCAATCGCGACAATCCCAAGCTGATGAAACTGTTCGAGGAGAAGCTCGGCGAGCTCGATCCCGGCTTCGGCGTCGAGCTGATGATCCTGGCGGCCCCCGAAGTCGAGAACTGGACGGGCGCGCAGGATGCACTGCCCGAGACCGGCGCGATCGCCCCTCCGCTGGGCGAGGACGGCACGATCGATCTCGCCGACCGGCTGGCGCTCAGGCTGGGCCAGGAGAATGTCGTGCGCCTGGCGCCGCGCGACAGCCACCTGCCCGAGCGCGTGCAGACGACGGCGCCGATTTCCCAGTCCGTGCCGGAGGGCGCGTGGGCACGGCTCGCCGCGATGAAAGGCGCGCGCCCGACGCGGCTGCTGCAGCGACCCGAGCCGGTCGATGTTCTGGCGCTGCTGCCCGACGATCCGCCGCGCCAGTTCCAGTGGCGCCGCCACGCCCACAAGGTGGTGAAGGTCGAAGGGCCCGAGCGGCTGGCCGACGAATGGTGGCGGCCGCGCTCGAACGGCCGCGTCATGCCCGCCAACATCATCCCGCCGGTGCGCGACTATTACCGCGTCGAGGACGACGATGGCGGCCGCTTCTGGCTGTTCCGCGACGGCTCGCACAACGCCGCCAAGTGGTTCCTCCACGGGTTCTGCGCATGAGCGGCCATGCAACAACAGCCACCTCATCCTGAGGAGCCGCGCGAAGCGCGGCGTCTCGAAGGATGGGCCACAGACGAGGTGCGCGTTCCCACCAAGCCGCGGAGATTACTCCGCGGTAATCGAGACGCATCGCTGCGCGATGCTCCTCAGGGTGAGGACGTGCGGGTGCTCTCTGCCGCCTCCCCCCATTATTTTTCCATTATTTTAAACGTTACTTTTCGTAACCGTCAGATTCCCGTTAGTTTAACGGTCACTTCCGGTAACCATCGGGTCTGTAGCCATGCAATACGCTGAGCTCCAGGTCACGACCAACTACAGCTTCCTGCGCGGCGGCTCGCATCCGGGCGAGCTGGTGTGGCGCGCGATCGGACTCGGCCACAGCGCCATCGGCATCGCCGACCGCAACACGCTGGCGGGCGTCGTGCGCGCCTACTCGGCGATCAAGGAATATTACGAGGACACCGCGATCCCCAAGGAAAGCTGGATCAAGCTTTTGGTCGGCGCGCGGCTGGAGATGCGCGACGGCTATTCACTGATCGCCTACCCGATGGATCTCGACGGCTACAAGCGGCTGTCGCGCCTGCTGACGGTCGGCAATCGCCGCGCGGCGAAGGGCGAGTGCGATCTCACCTTCGACGATCTCGCGCAATATTCCGAGGGCCTGCTCGCCATCGTCCTGCCGCCGCGCAAGATCGATGATCCTGGCTTCCACGATCGTCTGCGCAAACTCGCCCGCCTGTTCGGCGATCGCTGCTACCTCGCGGGCTCCATGCTGTTCCGTGGCGACGATACGCGGCGGCTGGCCTACCTCGACAATCTCGCGGCCCAGATGAAGGTGCGCTTCGTCGCCACCAACGACGTGCACTATCACATCCCCGACCGGCGGGCGCTGCAGGACGTGGTCACCGCCATCCGCCTCACCTGCACGGTCGAGGAGCTGGGCTTCCGCCGCTTCGCCTCGGCCGAGCGGCATCTCAAGGCGCCGGAAGAGATGGCGCGGCTGTTCCGCAAGCATCCGCATGCCATCGAGCGCGTCCAGGAGATCGTCGAGCGCTGCCAATTCTCGCTCGACCAGCTCACCTACCAGTATCCGGTCGAGTACGAAGGCGGCGAGACGCCGATGCAGAAGCTCGAGCGGCTGACCTGGAAGGGCGCCAGGGAGCGTTATCCCCTTTCACAGTATCCGGGCGGCGTTCCCGACGAGATCGCCAAGACCATCCGGCACGAGTTCGCCCTGATCGCCAAGAAGAGGATCGCGCAATATTTCCTGACGGTGCACGAGATCGTGAAGCAGGCGCGCGAGATGGGCATCCTGTGCCAGGGCCGCGGCTCGGCGGCCAATTCCGTGGTCTGCTATTGCCTGAAAATCACCGAGGTCAATCCCAACGAGACCAAGGTGCTGTTCGAGCGCTTCATCTCCAACGCGCGCGACGAGCCGCCCGACATCGATGTCGATTTCGAGCACGAGCGGCGCGAGGAAGTGATCCAGTGGATCTACGGCAAATGGAGCCGCGATCGCGCCGCGCTCGCCGCCACGGTGATCGCCTATCGCAGCCGCAGCGCCATCCGCGACGTCGGCAAGGCGCTCGGTCTCTCGCCCGACACGCTGGGCGTGATGGCGGACACCGTCTGGGGCATCGGCTCGGGCGGCGTCGATGTCCGGCATGTGCGCGAAGCGGGTCTCGATCCCGACGATCCGCGACTCCGGCTGGCGCTCGAACTGTCGACGACCTTGTGCGGCTTTCCGCGCCATCTGTCGCAGCATGTCGGCGGCTTCGTGCTGACGGCCGATCGCCTGGACGAGCTGATCCCGATCCAGAACGCGGCGATGGAGGACCGCACCGTCGTCGAATGGGACAAGGACGATCTCGACGCGCTCGGCATCTACAAGATCGACGTGCTGGCGCTTGGCATGCTGACGGCGCTGCGCAAGAGCTTCACCCTGATCGAGCAGCATTACGGCAAGCGCCCCTCGCTCGACATGCCGCCGACCGATCCCAAGGTCTACGACATGTTGTGCAAGGCCGATTCGGTCGGCGTGTTCCAGGTCGAGAGCCGGGCGCAGATGTCGATGCTGCCGAGGCTCAAGCCGCGCAGCTATTACGACCTGGTGGTCGAGGTGGCGATCGTGCGGCCGGGCCCCATCCAGGGCGGCATGGTGCATCCCTATCTGAAGAACCGGGCCAAGAAGCCGGAGGCGATCGAGTATCCGGGTAAGCTGAAAGACGTCCTCGAACGTACCCTGGGCGTGCCGCTGTTCCAGGAGCAGGCCATGCAGATGGCCATCGTCGCCGCGGGCTTCAGCCCGGCCAGAGCCGACAAGCTCCGGCGCGCCATGGCGACCTTTCGGCGCTCGGGCACGATCCACAAGCTCAAGGACGACTTCATCAACGGCATGATCGGCAACGACTACGAGCGGGAGTTCGCCGAGCGCTGCTTCAAGCAGATCGAGGGCTTCGGCGAATACGGCTTCCCCGAAAGTCACGCCGCGAGCTTCGCCATCCTGGTTTATGTCTCGTCGTGGGTGAAATGGTACTTCCCCGAAGCCTTTGCCGCGGCGCTGCTCAATGCCCAGCCGATGGGCTTCTACGCACCCGCCCAGCTGGTGCGCGACGCACGCGAGCACGACGTCGAAGTGCGGCCGCCCGACGTCAATGCCAGCGACTGGGACTGCACGCTGGAAAAGACCGATGGCCCGCGCTGCGCCCTGCGGCTGGGCTTCCGCCAGGTCACGGGGCTGGCTGAAGAGGACCTGAAGCGCTTCGTCGAACGGCGTACGATGAAGGTCCGAGGTACCCTACCGCGATCCGGCCGATGTCTGGCGGCGCGGCGGCCTCACCCGGCGCCAGATCCTGGCGCTGGCCCGCGCCGATGCCTTCGCCTCGATGGGGCTGACGCGCCGCGACGTCTTGTGGGCGGTGCGCGCCTTCTCCGAGGTGTCGCTGCCGTTGCTCGAGGTGCGGCCGCCAAAAGAAGCTGAACCGCGTGATCTCGAACCTTCCGTCACCCTGCCCGCGCTGACCCTCGGCGAGCAGGTGGTCGACGACTACGCCTCCTTCTCGATGTCGCTGCGCGCCCATCCGCTGGGATTGCTGCGTCCGATGCTCTCGGAGCGGCGCGTCTCGCGCACCAACGCCCTCCTCGATTCCAAGAACGACGACCGCTTCACGCTGGCCGGGCTGGTGCTGGTGCGCCAGCGGCCGGGCACCGCCTCGGGCGTGGTGTTCGTCACCATCGAGGACGAATGCGGCATCGCCAACCTCGTGGTCTGGCCCAAGATATTCGAGGCCCATCGCCGCATCGTCATGGGCGCGCGCCTGCTCGCCGTCTCGGGCCACGTCCAGCGCGAGGGGCTGGTGATCCATCTCGTGGCGGAGAAGCTGTGGGACTGGTCGGCCGAGCTCGACCGCATCGCCGAGCTGGACGAGGATTTCAAGCTCGAGCACGGCCGCGGCGATCAGGTGCGCACCGACCGTCCCGATCCCCGCGTAGAAGTGCCCGAAGCCAATGCCACGCGCCACCGCGCCAGCAAGCGACCGCCGGCGAAAAAGCGGCAGCCCTACGACCGCAGCCGCATCCATCTCGACCGGCCAACAATTCGCATTCTCAGCCGCGACTTCCACTAGCTTTTGACTTAGGTCAACGCGCCGGCATCAGCGGTCGGACACCCTTGAGCTGTTGCTATCGAGGGATCCGATGACCACTAACGAATTCTACTACCTCCTGTTCGTCCTCATCGCATTTGGCGCGTTTGCAGTCGGCACGGCCATCACCACGCTGCAGTACAAGTCCTGGGTGAGGGCCACAAATCGCAAGCGCTAGAGCGCCGCGTACACCGCGCGCTCGAAGTCCTCGAACGCCGCCACAGCGCGCGCGTCGTAGAACGGCAGCAGCTGGGTGGCCCACACGCCGGTCACCCGCTTCACCGGATCGATCCAGTAGTAGGAGTTGGCGAGCCCGCCCCAGGCGAGGCTGCCGGCCGAGCGCCGTCCGGGGAACGGAGCGGGATTGATCATGAAGGTGAGGCCCCACTTCATGCCGTCGACGAAATCCATGTCGGTGCTGAGGTTGGGCGATTGGGTCTTGAGTGGCCGGCACGACACCTCGCCCATGGCATTCAGCGACATCAGCGCCACCGTGGCGGGCCGCAGGACCTGCACGCCGTCGAGTGTGCCGTGGCCCAGGATCATGCGCGCGAAGCGCAGGTAATCGCCGATCGTCGAATAGAGCGCGCCGCCGCCCATGAAGACTTCCGGGTTCTGGTCGAGCTCGTGGTCGGTGGCGGTGAAGCCGCCGCCTTCCTTCCTGACATGCACGGCGGCCTTGCGCGGCCGCATGGCGGGCGTGATCCTGAAACCGGTGTCGGGCATGCCAAGCGGATCGAAGATGTTCTCCTTCATGTAGCGGTCGAGCCGCAATCCGCTCACCGCCTCGACCATCAGCCCCGCCCAGTCGATCGAAATCGAGTATTCCCAGTGCTCGCCAGGATCGAACAGCAAGGGTGTCGCCAGCCCCTGGCGCGACGCCGGCTTGGGGACGCCGGTGACCGCGACATAGCGCGCGATCTCGGCATCCCAGACGCCGTAGCCCATGCCCGAGGTGTGGGTCAGCAGGTGACGCAGCGTGATCGGCCGCTTGGGCGGACGCGTCTTGATGGTGCCGTCGGCGCCGATGCTGACCAGGACCTGCTTGTCGGCGATCTCCGGCACGATGTCGGCCGCCGGCGCGTCGAGCGAAAGCTTGCCCCGCTCGACGAGCTGCATGGCCGCCGCGCCGGTGATGGCTTTCGTCATCGAGGCGATCCAGAGCACGCTATCCTGGGCGAGCACACCCGCCGCGCCCTCGAAGATAACGCCCTTGTCGGTCGCAGCTGCCGCCACGACGCCCGGCACATCGCCCGCGGCAACCGCGCTGCTTAGTGATTGATCGATCGTCATGTCTCCCCCGTCGCCGCGAGCTTACGTGAGACGCGTGGCCTCATCGATCAATTCCTGTGCCGCGATGTCCAAAAGCTCGTCCTCGGCGGTGCCGTCCAGGATCCGTTCCTTGCCGATCTCCAGCAGCACCGGCACGGCGAGCGGCGAGATGCGGTCGAGGCGGCGATACTCGATGCGGCCCTTGGCACGACGCAGCAGGTCGCCCAGTCGCTTGAGGTCGGCCAGCTGGTGCGCGGCGTCCTGGCGCGTGGCGCGCAGCAGGATGTGGTCGGGCTCGTGCTTGCGCAGCGCGTCATAGATCAGGTCGGAGCTGAAGGTGACCTGGCGGCGCGACTTCTCCTCGCCCGGAAAGCGCCGCTCGATCAGGCCGGCGATCACCGCGACGTTGCGGAACGAGCGCCGCAGCATGGTCAATTCATCCATCCACGCCTCGAGGTCGTCGCCCAGCATGTCCTCGTCGAACAGCTGCTCGAGTTGCGCCTTGGTCGGCGGCCTGAGGCCCCACAGGCCCAGCACATAGTCGGTGGCGACGAAGCCCAGCGGCTTCAGACCCATGCGCTCCATGCGGCGCGTCAGCAACATGCCCAGCGTCTGGTGGGCGTTTCGGCCCTCGAAGCAATAGGCGACGATGAACTGCTTGCTGCCGCGCGGAAAGCCCTCGATCAAAAGCCTGTCGGCCCGCGGCAGACCCGAGCGCCAGCGCTGGATGTTGAGCCACTCGCGCACTTCGGACGGCAGCTTGGGATGGCGCGACGGGTCCTGCAGGATGCCGCGCACGCGGTCGGCCAGGAAGGTCGAGAGCGGCAGGCGGCCGCCACCATAGGCGGGAATCTTGGGATCGCCGCTGGTCGCCAGCGAGCACTGCGCCACCAGCTCCTTCACGCCCTCGAAACGCAGCAGGCGGCCGGCAAAGACAAAGGTGTCGCCCGGCACCAGGCCCTGGATGAAGGCCTCCTCGACCTCGCCCAGCATCGGCCCGCGGCGCAGTTTCACCTTGAGGAGCGGCAGCTCGACGATGGTGCCGACATTCATGCGGAACTGCCGCGCCACCATGGGCGAGGCGAGCATCCAGCGCCCGTCGGGCAGCTGCTTCAGCCGATGCCAGCGCTCGTAGGCCGCCAGCGCATAGCCGCCGGTGGCGACGAAGTCGAACGTGTCGTCGAAGTCTTTGCGCGGCAGGTCGCGATAAGGCTGTGCGCGACGGACCTCGTGGAAGAAGGCCTCGCGATCGATCGGCTGGGCGCAGGCAGTGCCGACGATGTGCTGGGCCAGCACGTCGAGACAGGCCGGCCGCGGCGGGTCGCCATCGAGCTCGCGCGCCTCGATCGCCTCCATTGCCGCCAGAGATTCCAGCACCTCGAAGCGGTTGGCGGGCGCGATCATGGCGCGGCTGGGCTCGTCCAGCCGATGGTTGGCGCGGCCGATGCGCTGCATCAGGCGGCTCACCCCCTTGGGCGCGCCGAGTTGGATCACGAGGTCGACGTCGCCCCAGTCGATGCCAAGGTCGAGCGAGGAGGTCGCCACCACGGCGCGCAGCTTGCCGGCCGCCATCGCCGCCTCGACCTTGCGGCGCTGCTCGACGGCGAGCGAGCCGTGATGCAGGCCGATCGCCAGGTTCTCCTCGTTGATGCGCCACAGGCCGTCGAAGGCGAGCTCGGCCTGGGCTCGCGTGTTGACGAACAGGATCGAGGTCTTGTGCTGGCGGATGATGTTGTAGATCTCGGGCAGCGCGTGGCGGCCCATGTGTCCGCCCCACGGCGTGCGCTCGTGCGCATCGACGATCGAGACCTTGGGCGGCGCGCCCGGCTCGCCGAAGATGATCTCGACCGGCTGGTCGCGCACAGCGAGGTACTGGGCCAGCTCGGGCGGATCGGCGACCGTGGCCGACAGGCCGACGAAGCGGGCCTGCGGTGCCAGCGTCGCTACGCGGGCAAGGCAAAGCGCCAAATGATGGCCGCGCTTGGTGGTGGCGAAGGAATGCAGCTCGTCGATGATGACGCAACGCAGGCTGGCAAAGAACTTCTCGGCGTCGGGATAGGAGAGCAGCAGCGCCAGCGATTCGGGCGTGGTCATCAGAAGGTCGGGCGGCCGCTCGCGCTGGCGCAGGCGGCGGCTCTGCGGCGTGTCGCCGGTGCGGCTTTCGGCGCGCACCGGCAGCTGCATCTCGGCGATCGGCATCTCGAGATTGCGGCGGATGTCGGTGGCCAGCGCCTTGAGCGGCGAGATGTAGAGCGTATGCAGTTCGCCCTTGCCCTTGGCGTGGGCCAGGTCCTTGCCGGCCCGGCGGCGCTCGGTGAGCTCGATCAGCGAGGGCAGGAAGCCCGCCAGGGTCTTGCCGCCGCCGGTCGGCGCGATCAGCAGCGCGCTACTGCCATTTCTTGCCAGTTCGATCAGCGCAAGCTGATGCTGCCGGGGCGTCCAGCCGCGGCTCTCGAACCAGCGTGAAAACAGGTCGGGAAGACCCATATCCGCCGGGTAGGATGCATCGCGCTCAATGACAACCGACACCCTGAATCCTCGCTCCTGGCTCTATCCGACCCCGCGCGGCCTCTATTGTGAGCCCGGCGATTTCTATGTCGACCCCGCCGTGGCGGTTTCCCGCGCCGTAATCACCCACGGCCATGGCGACCATGCCCGGCCGGGCCACAGGAGCGCGCTCGCCACGCCCGAGACGCTGGCCATCATGCGGGCCCGCTTCCAGGACATGCCGGACACGGCGCAACAGCCGCTGAAATACGGCGAGGCCGTGAAGATCGGCGACGTCGAGGTGAGCCTGGTGCCGGCCGGTCATATCCTCGGCTCGGCGCAGGCGGTCCTGGAGCACAAGGGCCAGCGCATCGTCGTCTCGGGCGACTACAAGCGCCGGCCCGATCCCACCTGCCCGCCGTTCGAGCCGGTGCCGTGCGACGTCTTCATCACCGAGGCGACCTTCGCCCTGCCGGTGTTCCATCATCCCTCCGATGCCGGCGAAATCGGCAAGCTGCTGCGCTCGCTCGCCACCTTCCCCGAGCGCACTCATTTGGTGGGCGTCTATGCGCTGGGCAAGTGCCAGCGCGTGATCACGCTCTTGCGCGCGGCGGGCTACGACAAGCGGATCTGGCTGCATGGCGGCCTGGCCTCGCTCTGCAAGCTCTACCAGGACCACGGCGTCGATCTCGGCGACATCGCGCTGGTGTCCGATGCCGTGCTCGAGACCTTCAAGGGTGCCATCGTGCTCTGCCCGCCCTCGGCCATCGCCGACCGCTGGTCGCGCCGCTTCTTCGAGCCGATCGCGTCGATGGCCTCGGGCTGGATGGGCATTCGCGCCCGCGCCCGCCAGCGCGGCGCCGAGCTGCCGCTGATCATCTCCGACCACGCCGACTGGAGCGAGCTCACCCAGACCCTGGCGGATGTCGGCGCACCCAAGGTCTGGGTGACGCACGGCCGCGAGGAGGCGCTGGTCCACCATGCGCGCTCGATCGGCATCGAGGCCGAAGCGCTGCATCTCGCCGGCCGCGAAGACGAGGACGAGTCCTAGTGCAGGCCTTCGCCGAGCTGCTCGACGCCCTCTCCTTCCAGCCGGCGCGCAACGCCAAGCTCCGGCTGATCGAGACCTATCTCCGCGAGACGCCCGATCCCGATCGCGGCTGGGCGCTGGCGGCGCTGACCGGCGGCCTCGGCTTCGCCGGCGCCAAGCCCGCCCTGTTGCGCAGCTTCGGTGAGGACAAGATCGGCCAGGAGCTGTTCCATCTCTCCTACGACTATGTCGGCGACCTTGCCGAGACCCTGGCGCTGATCTGGGAGACCGATCCCGACGCCGGACCGCCGCCCCGCCTCGGCGAGGTCGTCGAGACGCTGCAGCGCGCCACCAAGATGCAGACGCCGGCGATCCTGAAGCGCTGGCTCGACTCGCTCGACGCCACCGGCCGCTGGGCATTGCTCAAGCTGCTGACCGGCGCGCTGCGCGTCGGCGTCTCGGCGCGACTGGCCAAGCAGGCGGCCGCCAATATCGGCGACCAGCCGGTCAACGAAATCGAGGAAGTCTGGCACGGGCTCAGCCCACCCTATCGTCCGCTGTTCGACTGGCTGCAGGCGGGCGGCCCGAAGCCCAGCAGCAACATGGGCGGCGCGTTCCTGCCGCCGATGCTGGCCAACCCGATCGATCGCGCCGAGCTCGACACGCTCGATCCGGCGCATTTCCGCGCCGAATGGAAATGGGACGGCATCCGCGTGCAGGTCGCTTCATCGGGCGGCATCAAGCGCCTCTACAGCCGCGCCGGCGAGGACGTGTCGGGCGCGTTCCCCGACATCATCGAGGCCATCGACTTCGACGGCGTGTTCGACGGCGAGCTGTTGGTGCGCCGCGAGGAGGCCGTAGCGCCGTTCAACGACCTGCAGCAGCGGCTCAACCGCAAGACCGTGACGCCCAAGATGCTGAAGGAGCATCCCGCGCACGTGCGCCTCTATGACGTGCTGTGGCTGGAGGGCGAGGACCTGCGGCCGCTGAGCTTCGACGAGCGCCGCGCCCGGCTGGAAGCGTGGATGGCGGAGAGGCCGCGGCAACGCTTCGACGTCTCGCCCCTGGTGCGCTTCGCCGATTGGGCGCACCTCGCGACGTTGCGCGAAGACATGCGTCAGGACGGCATCGAGGGCCTGATGCTGAAGCGCGGCGACAGCCCCTACCTCGCCGGCCGGCCCAAGGGCCCGTGGTTCAAATGGAAGCGCGATCCGATGCTGGCCGACTGCGTGCTGATGTACGCCCAGCGCGGGCACGGCAAGCGGAGCTCGTTCTATTCCGACTATACTTTCGGCTGCTGGCGCGAGATGGAGGGCAAGCGCGCAGCTGGCGCCGGTCGGCAAGGCCTATTTCGGCTTCACCGACGAGGAGCTGCGCTGGCTCGACAAATGGGTGCGCGATCACACCACCAACCGCTTTGGGCCCGTCCGCGAGGTCGAGCCCAAGCTGGTGCTGGAGATCGCGTTCGACGGCATCGGCCGCTCGACCCGGCACAAGTCCGGCGTCGCCATGCGCTTCCCGCGCATCAATCGCATCAGGACTGACAAGCCTGTCACAGAAGCCGATACGGTCGAAAATCTGCTACGATTTGTGCCGTGAGGTGGACATGAGCGACTCTGGCCGTCGGCGCACTGCCGACACAGACCCACATCTCGTCAGTCGGGGACCGAGCCGCGCGTGGCCAGGCGCTACGCGAAAAAGTACGCCGGCGCGATCACGCTGAATGGACCGCATCACAAACACCGGCGCGATCCGGTCGAAATCCTGATCGAACAGGGCGGATCGCGCCTGCCCAACCTGCTGCCGCTACGCTACTCGCGCATGTCGACCTCGCCATTCGCCTTCCTGCGCGGCAGTGCGGCGGTCATGGCCGAAGATCTTGCCGAGACGCCGGCCACCGGCCTCACCGTGCAGGCAGCGGGCGACTGCCACTGTCTCAACTTCGGCGGTTTCGCCACGCCCGAGCGGCATCTCGTCTTCGACATCAACGACTTCGACGAAACCGCAGTCGCGCCGTGGGAGTGGGATCTCAAGCGCCTGGCCGCAAGTTTCGTGGTGGCCACGCTCGACATCATGGAGAAGGACGCCCGCATCGGGCTCGCCCAGACAGTGGCACGCCGCTATCGCGAGACAATGGCGACCATTGCCGAAATGCCGGTGCTCGACGCTTGGTATCGCGGCCTGGTTGTTGAAAGCGTGGACAAGGCGGCTGACATCGGCGTTGGCGCAGCTGCCGTACGCAAGGCCATCGGGTTCCTCACCCATGCCCCCGTCGTCCCGCTCAGGCATGGCAGCGGCCCCGACCCGCGCATCGAGGACGCGCCGCCGCTCGTCTATCACCCCTCGGACAACGAAGCCGAGGTGTTCTACTCCGCGGTGATGGCCACGCTCCCCGACTATCTGAGCTCCCTCACACCCGAGCGGCAGACGCTGGTACAACGCTATCGGTTCGCCGACGCGGCGTACAAGGTGGTGGGCGTCGGTTCTGTCGGCACGCTGTGCGGCGTCATGTTGATGATGTCGGGGAACGGCGAGGCTTTGTACCTGCAGTTCAAGGAAGCGACGCGCTCAGTGCTCGAAGCCAATGCCGGCGCAAGCCCGTACCCGCATCACGGCGAGCGGGTCGTCCGCGGCCAACGACTGCTGCAGGCTGCGAGCGACGTCCTGCTCGGCTTCGCCACCGGGCCCGCGGGGCGCCACATCTATATCCGCCAGCTGCGTGACGCCAAGATCAAGCCACAGCTCGAGACCATGTCGCCCAAGCACTTTCAGCGCTACGCCGAGACCTGCGGCGAGGTGCTGGCCCGCGCCCACGCCCGCTCGGCCGACGCGGTGGTCCTAGGATCCTATCTCGGCAAAAACACCACTTTCGATGAGGCCATCGGCGCCTTCGCCCACGCCTATGCCAAGCAGACCCAAGCCGACCATGCTGCGCTGCTCGAGGCCATAAAGGACGGCCGTTTGCCAACGGCAGACCAGGCTTCCTGAGGGCTTTTTCGCCCCTTGCAGCGACTCTGCGGCGTCCCCATTATCGAACCGTCATGATCGATCCTTTTGGCCGGCATATCTCCTACCTGCGCGTCTCGGTGACGGACCGCTGCGACTTCCGCTGCGTCTATTGCATGGCCGAGGACATGACCTTCCTGCCCAAGGCGGAGGTGCTGTCGCTGGAGGAACTGGAGCGGCTATGCAGCGCCTTCGTTCGCCGCGGCGTCAAGAAGCTCCGCATGACCGGCGGCGAGCCGCTGGTGCGCAAGAACGTGATGTCGCTGTTCCGCGGGCTCGGCCGACATCTCGAGACCGGCGCGCTCGAAGAGCTCACCCTCACCACCAACGGCAGCCAGCTCGCCAAGTACGCCAAGGAGCTGGCCGCGATCGGGGTGAAGCGCGTGAACGTGTCGATGGACACGCTCGACAAGGAGAAGTTCCGCGAGCTGACGCGCTGGGGCGACCTCGACCAGGTGATGCGCGGCCTCGATGCCGCCCAGCAGGCGGGCCTCAGGATCAAGATCAACGCTGTCGCCTTGCGCGGCGTCAACGACATGGAATTCGACGAGCTGATCCGCTGGAGCCATGGCCGCGGCATGGACCTGGTGCTGATCGAGGTCATGCCGATGGGCGAACTGGGCGAGAATGCTCGCCTCGACCAATATCTGCCGCTCTCGCTGGTGCGCGCCGATCTTGGCAAGCGCTTCAACCTGATCGAGACCGACTATCGCACCGGCGGGCCGGCGCGCTACTTCAAGGTCGGCGAGACCGGCGGGCGGCTGGGCTTCATCACGCCGCTCACCCATAATTTCTGCGAGAGCTGCAATCGCGTGCGGCTGACCTGCACCGGCACTCTCTATATGTGCCTGGGCCAGGACGATGCCGCCGACCTGCGCGCTCCGTTGCGCGCCTCCGAAAGCGACGAGTTGCTCGACCAGGCCATCACCGAGGCGATCGCGCGCAAGCCCAAGGGCCACGACTTCATCATCGATCGCCGCCATTCAGCGCCCGCCGTGCGCCGGCACATGAGCGTTACCGGCGGCTGAACAGGCCGGCGATCAGGTCGCCGGCCCGGCCGGCCCCAGCGCACTCTTGATCTTGGCCTGCCGCACCGCCTCGCGATGGGAGATGTACATCGCGCTGGAGAAGATCACCGCGGCGCCGACGAAGGTCCAGACATCGGGCTTCTGGCCGAACAGGAAGAAGCCGAGCAGCGTATTCCAGATCAGCGACAGGAAGCCGATCGGCTGGAGCAACGTGATCTCCGCGATCTGATAGCCGCGTTGCTGGCAGATGTGGCCCGCCGTGCCGCACAGCCCCGCCGCGAAGAACCACAGGAGGTCGGACCAGAGCGGTGTCTGCCAGAACCAGAGGGCGACCGGCGCCGAGCAGCACACGATGACCAGATGCTGCCATATCACGATGGTCTCGGCGCCGTCGGTGCGCGCCAAGCCCTTCGAGATCAGGTTGGAGGCCGAGAAGATCGGCGTCGAGACCAGCACGCAGATCGCGCCGATGCCGATCTCGGTGAAGCCGGGGCGGATGATGATCATGGCGCCGCCGAAACCCACCAACACCGCAGCCCAGCGCCGCAGCCGCACGTCCTCGCCCAGGAACAGCGCGGCGCCGATGGTGACGAAGATCGGGCCGGTGAAGCCGAGCGCGGTGATCTCGGCCAGGCTGGTGAGCGGCAACGCCGCAAACCACAGGAACATGCCGCAGGCATGAATGACGCCACGCGTCATATGCAGGGCCTTGCGATTGGAATGCAGCGCCCGGTACGGCCCGATCCGGACAACCAGCGGCATCAGGATCAGCGTTCCGGCGCAGTAGCGCAGGAACGCCATGACGTAGGAATTGAGGTGCTGTGCCGGGATCAGCGTGAAGACGTTGAGCAGGGCAAACAGCAAACCCGACAGGCCGACCCAGATAATGCCGCGCAGGTTTGACGGCAGCGCAAGCCAGCGGACGACGAGGGTAGACACGCCGCGACTATGTCATGGCGACTGCAGCAATGCCCCTATCGCGGACATGAGATTTTCGAAGCGCGGATGCGGCCTCACGCCTCGCCGGCGGCAACGCCGTCGCCGTTGACGGGCGGAACTGTGGGCTCGACGTCCTCGCCGCGCAGATGCGCGACCCGCTCGATCAGCCCCTCGATATAGGGATCGTGAATACTCAGCGCGCGCGCATGGGCAGCGGTGTTGGCAAGGTAGTCGCGGCAAGCTCCGCGGCGACCCTCGGCAAAAGCGATGTGATGCGCCGTGCGCTCGATCGGCAGGTCGCCGCAATATTGGCAGTGGGCGGTATCGACCTCGAAGGTGACGGCGGTGACGGTTCGGCCGTCGCGCAGCTTGGCCGGCACCCAGCAGGGCTTGTAGACCCCCGCTAGCATCTCGCGGTTCCACAGGATGGCGA
This sequence comes from uncultured Alphaproteobacteria bacterium, assembly GCA_963755595.1. Classification (GTDB taxonomy): domain Bacteria; phylum Pseudomonadota; class Alphaproteobacteria; order Reyranellales; family Reyranellaceae; genus Reyranella. Next base: position 35,462 of record CAVWKP010000020.1, read on the forward strand.
GTTCGCTGCGCACCTGCTCGGGCGCCAAGCGATAGGCGATGCCTTCGCAGCCGCCGCCGCGCTCCAGCGCCAGCATCAGGCCCGGCAGTTCCGGTGTGCCGCGTCCGATCGGAAGCCAGAAGCAGAACGAGCGGCGCCAGCCCTCGACTAGGCAGGGTTGCTGTTCGGCGAACTCGATCGCCGGGTTCCACATCAGCGAGCCGTAGGCGAATATCCAGGCCTCCTCACCGGGCGCGTAGCGCGCCAGCGCTTCCTTGAGGCTCGCCTCGCGCTCCTCGGCGGTCAGGAAGAAATCGTAACCGGCCTTGCGGGCGTCGGCGACGATCTGCTCGATCCGCTCCGACGTCAGCTCTTCGCGTTTGAGCACCGCCGCTCTCCTACTTGCCGTAGACGATGGACATGGTCTCGGCGATGCAGGCCGGACGCTCCTGTCCCTCGATCTCGACGGTGACCTGGTTGGTGAGCCGCACGCCGCCGCCCTGCATCGGGTCGGCCGCCATCAGCTTGGTACGGGCGCGCACTTTGGAACCGGCAGGCACGGGGCTGGTGAAGCGCACCTTGTTGCAGCCGTAGTTGATGCCGTTGCGCACGTTATTGATGTGCGAGATCTGGTGGTTGAGCATCGGAATGAGCGACAAGGTCAGGAATCCGTGGGCGATCGTCTTGCCGCCCGGCATGTCCTTCTTGGCCCGCTCGACATCGACATGGATCCATTGATGATCTCCGGTTGCATCGGCGAACCGGTTGATGCGTTCTTGCGTGACCTCGACCCAATCGCTGACCCCAATCTCCTGGCCCACGTATTTGTGCATTTCGTTGGGATGGCCAAATTCCCGCTTTGCCATTTCCTACCTCTGCGCCCCATTTTTGGTTGATCCGGCAAGATAACACGAAATCGTTCGTCCGCGGTCAACTTCATCGGCTGGTCCCACACCGACCGATTTCGCGATCCTACTCCTGCTGCCCTCTCGCCGGTTTGCATATCGGGTGCCATTTGTAGCGTTTGGGTTGCATTTGTATCGTCGCTGCCTTTTGCCCATCATGCGATCAACAAAATTGCACAGGAGGATGCCCGCGATGGCCTACGAGACCGTGCTCTACGACGTCGCCGATCGCGTCTGCACGATCACCCTCAACCGTCCCGAGAAACTCAATGCCTGGACGCGCCAAATGCATTTCGACCTCAAGGACGCGATGCAATATGCAGGCGCCGATCCTGACGTCCGCGCCATTATTTTGACCGGCGCGGGCCGCGGCTTCTGCGCGGGCGCCGACATGAGCGGACTGCAGGCAATCGGCGCCGGGGCCGGCGCGTCGGTTGACCGCAGCAGCAAGACTGCAGCCGATCTGCCGGGCGGCAGCACGCTGGCCGAATTCCGCATGCCCTATTCGTACTTTCCGGCCATCCCGAAATTCATCATCGCCGCCATCAACGGGCCGGCAGCGGGCTTGGGCTTCGTGATCCCGCTCTACGCCGACCTGCGCTTCGCCGCCGAATTCGGCGGTGTTCACCACGGCCTTCGCCCAGCGTGGCCTGATCGCCGAACATGGCGTCAGCTGGCTGCTGCCCAGGATTGTAGGCCTGCCGGCGGCGATGGATCTTCTCTGCTCGGCCCGCAAGTTCCGCGCGCCCGAGGCGCTGGCGCTCGGGCTGGTGAGCCGGGTCATCCCCGACGACAAGCTGATGGCCGAGACCCGCGCCTATGCCCGCCTGCTGGCGGACACCGTCTCGCCGCGCTCGGTCGCGGTGATGAAGCGCCAGATCTGGGAGGCCGAATTCCAGACCCTCGCCGAAGCCACACTCCAGGCCAACCACGAGATGGAGCTCTCGTTCCAGACTGCCGATTTCAAGGAGGGCGTGGCGCATTTCCTCGAGAAGCGGGCCGCCCGTTTCACCGGAAAGTAGCGCTCACACCTTCTCGGTCTCGCTGGCCCGGGGCTGCCAGGTCATCAGGCGGCGCTCGATGACGCCCACGATGCCATCCAGCACCAGGGCGACAGGCGGTGAGGACGATGATGCCGGCGAACACGGTGTTGATGTCGAAGGTGCCCTCGGCCTGCAGGATCAGATAGCCGACGCCCTGGGCGGACCCCAGATATTCACCGACCACGGCGCCCACGAACGCCAGACCCACGGCATTGTGCAGGCTGGCGAACACCCAGCTCATGGCCGAGGGCAGGTAGATCGAGCGCAGCAGCTGGCGATGCGAGGCGCCCAGCATGCGGGCGTTGGCGAGCAGGGTCGGGCTCACCTCGCGCACACCCTGGTAGACGTTGAAGAACACCACGAAGAACACCAGCGTGACGCCCAGCGCCACCTTCGACCAGATGCCGAGCCCGAACCACACCGCGAAGATCGGCGCCAGCACGACGCGCGGCATGGAGTTGAACCCCTTGATGTAGGGCTCCATCACCGCCGAGGCGGTGTCGGAGAGTGCCAGCCACAGGCCGACCCCGAGCCCGAACACCGCGCCGATGGCGAAGCCCAGCACGGTCTCAAGAAGTGTAAACGCCAGATGGTAGAAGATCTCGCCGGTGGTGAACCAGTCGACGATGACCCAGAACACCTTGGCCGGTTCGCCGAAGAAGAAGGCGGCGCGATTGTCCTGCTCGAAATAGAAGTTCGGGATCAGGCCGGGCGCCGTGAAGACGTGCCACAGCGCGATCAGCACGCCGAGCACCAGGATCTGGAACACCCTCAGCCGCATGTGTCAGGCGACCTTCTGCGCGTTATAGGCCTTCAACACCTCTTCTTTCATGGCGGCCCAGATCTCGCGATGAAGCGCGAGGAAGGCCGGCGTCATGCGGATCTCCGAGACGTCGCGCGGCCGCGGCAGATCGATCCTGAAATCGCCGATCGGCCGCGTGGCGGGCCCTGCGGACAGCACCACCACACGATCGGAAAGCGCGATCGCCTCCTCGAGGTCGTGGGTGATGAAGAGCACCGACTTCCTATCCTCCGCCCAGAGCGCCAGAAGCTCGTTCTCCATGAGCTGGCGGGTCTGCACGTCGAGCGCCGAAAACGGCTCGTCCATCAGCATGATGTCCGGCCGAAGGATCAGCGTCTGTGCGAGCGCCAGCCGCTTGCGCATGCCGCCCGACATCTGGTGCGGATAGCGATCGCCAAAACCAGCGAGTCCCACCCGGCGCAGCCACGCTTCACCCTGCTGCAGTGCCTCGGCGCGCGGCACACCGCGAAAGTCGAGCCCTGCGATCACGTTGTCGATGCCAGTGCGCCACGGCATCAGCGCGTCCATCTGGAACATGTAGCCGGCGCGCCTGTTCACGCCCTGGGCGGCCAGAAGCTCCTCGCCGAACACCCTGACCTCGCCCGATGACGGCTCGAGCAGGCCGGCAGCGACATTGAGCAAGGTCGACTTGCCGCAGCCGGTCGGGCCGACAACAGAGACGAACTCGCCCTCGGCCACCCTTAAGGTCGCATTGGCGACCGCCGTGTAAGGCGCGCCGCCGTCGCGGGCGGCGAACCGGCAGGTCACATCCTCCAGCGCCAGCGCCGGCACGCCGCTCATCGCGAGGCCTTGCCTAGGCGTGTTTCTTGGCGCGCTCGGCGAACTCGTTGGTCCACGTGTCCTCGAGCTTGATCTTGGCGGCGTCGGCCGCGATCTTGGGGTCGCCTGCGGCCAGGAATTTCAGGCAGTTCTCCTGAGCCCCCGCCGGCATCAGGCCGTCCGGCGAGATTGTCTCGCGCACGCCGGCGAACGACTTCTCATAGACCGCGCGATCGCCCAGCAGGTAACCGGGCGGCACCGTATCGGCGACTTCCGAGGGCTTTGCCGTCTGCAGCCATTCGTCGGCTCGCACGATCGCCGTGGCGAGCGCCTGCGCGGTGTTGGGCGTCTTGCTCAGCAGCGCCGGTTGGGCATAGAGGCAGGCCGCCGGAAAAGCACCGCCGAAGAAATCCTGATTGCCCTTCATGGTGCGGGTGTCGAGCGCGACCTTGATCAGGCCCTTGTCCTGCAGGATTGTGAGCGCAGGGTCGGTCTGCGAGATGCCGTCGACCGATTTGTTCTCGATCGCCGCCACCACGGTGGCACCCGCGCCCACGCCGATCACCGAGAAGTCGGAAGCCTTCAACCCGCCCTTGGCGGCCCATGCCAACATCAGCATGTGCGTGGAGGAGCCCGGCGCGCTGATGCCGAACTTCATGCCCTTGATGTCGGCCGGACCCTTGACCTTGTCGGCCTCGTCGGAGCGCACCCCGATGGCGATCTGCATGCCGCGGCCGATCAGGACGAAGCCTTTGATGGGCTGGCCTCGCTGCTGCATGCGGATGGTGTGCTCATAGGCGCCGGCGACCACGTCGGCGCTGCCGCCCATCAGGGCCTCGAGCGACTTCGAGCCGCCCTGGAAGTCGTTGATCTCGACGTCGAGGCCGGCATCCTTGAAGAAGCCCTTCCTCTCCGCGATGGTGAGCGACAGGTAGTAGAGCGCCGACTTGCCACCGACCGCGAGCACGACCTTGCTCTTCTCGGGCTTGCCGGTCTGGGCACGGGCCACGTACGGCGCGGCGATGAGGACGGGTGCGGCCGCCAGAATGGCGCGGCGCCGCAGATGCAGCTTGGTCATTGTTTCCTCCTGAGCTCTCGTTGGGCCCAACTTACTTGAACGGCCGCTCCTGCCACCACGGAAAATAAGAGGGCATTCCGTCGCTCACCTTCATGGGGAATTTCGCTGAGCGCTTCTCCAGGAAGGCGCTCACGCCCTCCTTTACGTCGGCCGACTTGCCGCGGGCGTAGATGCCCTTGGAATTGACCTTGTGCGCCTCTATCGGATGATCGGCCCCCAGCATCTTCCAGATCATCTGGCGGTTGAGCGCGACCGACACCGGCGCGGTGTTGTCGGCGATCTCGCGGGCGAGCGCATAGGCCGCCGGCAGCAACTCATCAGGTTTGTGAATTGACCGCACCAGGCGGCCGCCCAGGGCCTCCTCGGCCGAGAAGACCCGGCCGGTCATCACCCATTCCAGCGCCTGCTGCGGCCCGACCAGGCGCGGCAGGAACCAGCTCGAACAGGCCTCCATGACGATGGCGCGACGCGTGAACACGAAGCCGTAGCGCGCGGCTTCGGAAGCGAGCCGCACATCCATGGCGAGCTGCATGGTGATGCCGACCCCGACTGCCGGCCCGTTGCAGGCGGCGATGGTGGGCTTCAGGAGATCGAACAGGCGCAGCGTAAACAGACCGCCGCCATCGCGATGGCCGTCGAGGCCGGGATCGACCGGTCCGCGGTTCTCGGCATCGAAGGTATTGGCACCACCCGAGAGATCGGCACCGGCGCAGAAGCCGCGTCCGGCGCCGGTGAAGACCACGGCGCGCACATCGTCGTCGCGGTCGGCGCGGTCCATGGCGTCCAGGAGCTCCGACAGCATCTTGCCGGTGAAGGCGTTGAGCTTGTCGGGGCGATTGAGCGTTATCGTGAGGACGCCGTTCTTGATCTCGTACTTGATCTGCTCGTAGGTCACGCTTCTGCCCTCACGTCTGATTGATCAGCACGACGCCGCCCATGATCAGCACGATGCCGCCGATCTGCTTCAGGCCAAACGGCTCGCCGAACAGGAAATGGCCGAGCACGGCCACGATCGCATAGGAAAGCGACACGCTTGGGAAAGGCGACCGACACGGGAATCTTCCGCAGCGCGAAGATGTAGAGGAAGGCCGCCGAACCGTAGAGGGCGAGCCCGCACAAGGTCGAGGGCCGCAGGATCTGGGCGACGAGGGTTGGCGCGTCGGCGCCGGTCTTCAGGAGCATCTGTCCTGCGATGCCGGCCAGGATGCCCACGCCCAGCACCACATAGTAAATCATCATCGTTCACGACTCCGTTGAAGGCAGGCGATAGGGTTGGCCGGCCGCCTTGGTATCGGCGGCCGGACGTTCGACCTCGAGCCCATCGGCGCCACGCGTAAACACCTCACGCACGAGGTATTGCGGCTTGCGATTGACGGCCAGGAACATGCGGCCGAGATATTCGCCGATCAGGCCGACGACGATCAGCTGCACGCCGGCCAGCACCAGGACGGCCACCATGAGCGAGGCCCAGCCCTGCGGCGGCTTGTTGTCGGAGATCGCCTCGGCAACCACGATCACCGCGGCCAGCGCGCCGAGGGTGCCGAAGGCGATGCCGAACAGCGTGGCGAAGCGCAGCGGTATCACCGAGAAATTGGAGAACATCGACAGCCACAGCCTGAACAGGCGGGCCAGCGTGTAGTTGGAGCGCCCTTCGACGCGCGGCAGGTGCTGGACCTGCAGGCGACTGACATTCTGCGTCACCTGGAATACCAGGCCGTCGATATAAGGAAACGGCCCTTCGTAGCCCGCGGTGATCTGCTCGCGCACGAAGGCCGACAGGCAACGGAAGCTGGACAGATAGAGGCCTCGCGGCTTGTCAATCAGGTGGTCGGCGCACCAGTTGGTGAAGCGGCTGCCGAGATTGCGCCAGGCCGCGTGCTTTTTCTCTTCGTAGTAGGTGTAGACGGCATCATAGCCGCCATCGCGCGCGTACTCGAACAGCCGTGTCACCTCGCCGGGCGGGTTCTGCAGGTCGTCATCCATGGTGATGACATAGCTGCCGCGCGCCCGCGCCAGGCCCGCCATCACCGCATTGTGCTCGCCGTAGTTGCGGCTGAGGCTCAAGAGCACGATCGGCGCGCCCGGCTCGGTCGCAAGCTGCTTGCAGACGGCGAGGCTATTGTCGGGGCTGCCATCGACCACCAGCACGATCTCGAGCCCGCCGGCGATCTCGAGCGCGCGCAGCGCGTTGACCAGCTCGCCGATCGTCGCGGCGCCGTTATAGACCGGCACGACGACGGAAAGAGCCGGCGCCTCAGACATCGCGCGTCGCCACGATCATCAGGGAGCCGCCGAACGGCAGGCTGAGCCCCGCCGCGATGGCTGCGCGCTCGATAGCCAGCGCCGCCGAGAACAGCGCATCGAGCCAGCCCGGGAAGTCGCGCACGTCGCTCGCCGCGTCGTCGCGTCCCGTCAGGCGGTGCAGCAGCATCAGGGGAAACAGCAAGGTGTTCCAGTAGCTCGATTTCACGACCCGCAAGCCATGGCCGGCGAGCAGCGCGCGCGCCTGGCCACGGGTGAAGCGGCGGATATTGTGCACGCGCCTGTCATGCGCCGACAACAGCCAGCCATAGGCCGGCAGGTTGAACAGCGCGACCGCGCCCGGCCGCAAGCAGCGATGGGCCTCCCGCACGGCCCGCTCCGGCTCGACCCCGCCATGGCACAGGACATCGAGCGACAGGTAGCCGCCCAGCAAGCCATCGCCGAGCGGCATTTCGTTGACCGAGCCGGCCGCAACCGGCTGGCCGCTCTTGGCCGCTGCAAGACCGGCCGCGACGGTGTCGAATTCGAGGCCAAGGGTTGGCCGGCCGGCGACGGTCGGGCCGAGCCGCGCCAACATGCCGCCGGTGCCGCAACCCGCATCGAGGACCGGCCCCTCAGCCGTCGATCGGCCAAGCGCCCACACGAGTTCGTTGGCCGCCAGCGTGCGCAACCCGCGATACCACCACATGCGATCTTCGACCGCATGCATGCGCTCGTATTCAGCCCGCTCCACGTCGATTCCGCATCGCCCGCAATTGCCGCCTCCCGTTCCGCTTATGATATCTTCGCTGCGCCTTGCCAACCGCTACGACCAAACCGCCAACACTCTCGCCGCGTATCGAGCGACTGCTGCTGGTCCCGCTATTCGCCCTGCCGGTGCTCTGGCTCGCAGGGTACTTCTTCCCGCCGCTCAACCACGATGTCGCAGCCATCCTCGACGTGTCAGGTCGCTGGGTCGGGGGTGAAAGACTCTACGTCGACGTGATCGACGAGAACCTGCCACTCGCCTTCATCGTCCACACGCTGCCGGTGCTGACGGCCAAGATCCTGCCGGGCAGCGTGCCGTTCTGGTTCACGACGTGGGTGGTGGCCGGCATCTTCGCCTCGTTCTTCGCCTGCCGCCGGCTGGTGCGGCTGGTGCCGTCGGCCGATCACGCGCTGACCGAAGGCCTGCTGCCGCCGGTGCTGCTGTTCCTGTTCACCGTGCTGCCCAACGAGCATTTCGGCCAGCGCGAGCACATCATGTTCGTGGCCGCCGCACCCTACCTCTTCGCCTCGATGGCGCGCGCCGAGGCTGTCCAATTGCGTCGCGGCAGCGCCATCGCGATCGGGTTGGTGGCGGGCGTGGCTTTCGCCATGAAGCCCTACTTCCTTGCCATCCCGGCGGCGGTCGAGATCTACCTGCTGATCCATCGCGGCTGGCGGGCGACGCTCCGCGACCTCATCCCGTGGGCGATCTTCGCCGTGGCTGCCGGCCATCTGGTGTTGATGTTCACGGTCTTCTCACAATACGGCCGGTTCGTCATGCCGATGGCGCTCGAATCCTACGAGCCGATCGGCGATGCGAGCTGGCTGCAGGTGCTGCTGAGCAACGTCATGGGGCCGACCTTGCTGGCCCTGCTGATCTTCGGTGCCTTCGCGGTGTTCCTGACCCATACGCTGGCGGCACGCGCCCTGCTCGCCTTCGGCATAGGCGCCGCGATCTCGGCGATTCTGCAAGCCAAGGGCTGGCCCTATCACGTCCTGCCGGCGCTCTCCGCGGCCATCCTGCTGGCGGCGCTGACGCTCTCACAGACCATCGACCGCTACCTGCCGATCAGCCGCAGCGGCCATCGCCTGCCGGTGGCGGTGATCTCGGCCACGCTGATGGTGCTGCTCTATTTCCAGGCGGCGCTCTACACGCCGCCCTTCTACAAGCAGCGGCAATACGAGGATTCGATCGGCGGCATCCTGCGCCACATCGTCGAGCAGAACGCGCCGCATCGCACCATCATGACGCTGTCGCCCGGCATCTATCCCTTCTGGCCGATGCTGAACTACATCCACGGACGCATGACCATGCGGTTTCTCACCATGTGGGTGGTGCAGGGCGTCTATGCCGATTGCGAGGATTTCCCGGCGCTCTACAACGCGCCCGACACGATGGGCGACACCGAGAAGTACGTGTTCGACGCCGTCTCCGAGGACTTCGCGAAGGGTCAGCCGGATCTGTTGATCCTCGACACCATCCCCGGCATGCCACGCTGCCAGGGCAAGGTGTTCGACTACCTTGAATATTTTCAGCAGAACAAGACCTTCGCGGACGCCTTCGAGCACTACGAGCACCTGATGGACGTCGATCGCTACAAGATCTATCGCAAGAAGAAAAAGAACGGCTAGGGATCGCCCCAGCGTCCCATCACCTTGGCGCGCTGCGCCTCCGGGATCTTGTCGACATCGGGGATCTTGAATACGCCGGACGCGACCAGCACGATCTCGCCGCTGCAGACCAGGTCACAACTGCAGAAGCAGAAGTTGATGGTGCGGCGGGCGATGCGTGCGCTGCCTTCGAGCCACTGGCCAATCTTGGCGCCGCGCACGAACTCGGTCGACAGCGACACCGTGGGATGCGGCCAGCGGATGCCGGTGGCATGGCCGGAACCCGCGCCCATCACCATGTCGGCGACGGTCGCCAGCAGGCCGCCATGCGCCCAGCCCATCGGATTGCCGTGACGCTGCTCGAGCGGCAGGCCGACCCGCAGCCGTTCGCCCTCGGCCTTGAACCAGAGCGGGCCGATCAGGCCGACGAAGTCGTCGGAGACGCGCAATTCGCGGAAGCCCTCGGGGATCAGCTTGTTCATGCGGGCAACCCATCCTTGGAGACGGCGAGTTTCTCCAGCGCGGCACGCACCATGGGGGCGAACGGCATGCTGCGATGAGTCTCCTCGTTCAGCGACACCATGATGACCTTCTGGACCGCCGTGCAACGGCTCTCAAGGTCGAACAAGGCCTGGCCGATAACCACCTTGCGCCCGTCCACCTCGACGATGCGCGCGCAGGCGGTCGCGGTGCCGGGAAAGAACATCTGCCGCTTGAAGTCGGCCTCGATGCGGCCAATCACCAACCGGAAGCGCGGCAGACCCGAGCGCGCGATCTGGCGCAAGTAGGACACCCGGGCGTTCTCCAGGAGCTCGAGGAACGCACCGTTGTTGACGTGGCCGTTGGCATCGACGTCGGCGAAGCGCAGATGCTCGGAGGTCGAAAAGCCATAGATGCCGCGATCAGCGAGATCGAAGGTCATTGCAAGAATTCAAGGGAGAGATGCGCGGCTTCCGACGGCGGCACCAGCACGCGGCCGGCGTCCGGCTTCAGCATCCTCACGCCGTTCTTCCTCAGGAGCGCCTCGCAGGCCTGGAGGCTGTCCACCCGCACGCTCAGCAGCGCCGGATGATCGCCCGGCCGTACCGGCGTGATGCCCGGGTAGCGCACGCTGTAGTCCTTGCGGGTGAGATAGCGGATGGGCTGCGTGCCGGTATCGACCACCAGCCCATCGCCCTCGCGCCTGGCCGAGCCTCGCCCGAAATACTTCTCGAGCTCGCCGATCCATCTGGCAGGCTGTTCGGCGATGACCGTCACGCCCCGGATGCCGCGCGCACCGTTGGGGTGCTTCGCCCACTCGCCGCGATAGACGAATTGCGGCGTCAGGTGCTCGCAGACGAAGAAGCCGACCACCGGCATGTTGGTCTTGGGAATGCGCACGGTGCGGAACTGCGCATGCTCGGTTCTGCCCGCGACCTCGACGGCACGGTCGAAAGCGAGCGGCGAGTCGGGATTGAGGCCCGCGGCCTTGAAGGCCTCGAACGCGATGTCGGCGCCGTCCGTCGCCAAGGCCACGTTGGCGAGCCCACCACCGTCCTTCAGCCAGTCGCGACGCTCGGCATTGAAGGGCGTGTCCTCGACGATGCCCAGAATCTCGAAATAGTCAGTGTCGAAGATCATGAGATGGTTGGCGGTGCCGAGCTTCTTGTGGAAGCCGCGCGGCTGGACCTGGAAGCCGAGCCTCTCATAGGCACGCTGGGCCGCATCGATGCCGTCGACCATGACCACGACATGGTCCAGACCCTTCACCGGGCGTTTCATAGAGGTCTCCGGCGGACCATGTTGATGCCCTTGGTGGTCATCACCACCTCGCCCTTCTGGTTGGTGACCAGCCAATGCTCGTGGATGATGCCGAGCTCAGGCTTGCTCTTGGACGGGACCTTGGCCGCGCACTCGACCCAGCCGCTGAGCGTGTCACCGGGCCGCACCGGCTTCAGCCAGCGCAGTTCGTCGAGGCCAGGCGAGCCGAGCGCGGTGCGCCGGTCGATGTAGTTGTCGACGAACAGCCGCATCATCTTGGCGGCGATATGCCAGCCCGAGGCGATCAGGCCGCCAAACATCGACGCCTTGGCGGCCGCGGCATCGATGTGGAAGGGCTGCGGGTCGAACTGACGGGCGAAGTCGACGATCTCCTCAGCGGTGAAGCTCGTGGAGCCCAGCGGATACTTCTGACCGACTTCGTAGTCTTCCCAATAGCGCGGTTCACTCATCGCCGCCAAGATGCGGTTTGGCGCTCACTCTGACAAGACCTGCCCGAACCGCTTGGCGATCTCCTCCAGCATGACCTCGGAGGCGCCGCCGCCGATCGACTGCACGCGGGCGTCGCGCGCCATGCGCTCGACCGCGGTCTCGCGCACGAAGCCCATGCCGCCATGGAACTGCACGCAGTCATAGAGCACGTCGTTCACCAGATCGCCCGCCAGCGCCTTGACCATCGAGACCTGGGCGACGCAGTCCCGGCCCTCGGCATCGAGCCAGGCCGTGTGATGCACGAGCTGGCGCGCCGCCTCGACCTCGGCCAGACGGCGCGACAGGCGCTGACGGATGGCCTGCTTCTCCCACAAGGGCGCGCCGAAGGCGGTGCGCTGGTTGACGTAGTCGAAGGTGAGCCGGATCGCCTCGCGCGCCTCGGCCATCGCCATGGCGCCGATCACCAGACGCTCGGTCTGGAAGTTGGCCATGATGGAGTAGAACCCTCGATTGGGTTCGCCCAGCACGTTCTCAGCCGGCACGCGGCAATCCTCGAAGACGAGCTCGGCGGTGTCCGAGCTCCGCCAGCCGGTCTTGTCGAGCGCGCGGCCGACGCGGAAGCCGGGCGTGCCCTTTTCGACCATGAAGATCGTGATGGCGCGCGAACCCTTGGCCTCGGGATCGGTGCGGGCAGCGATGAAATAGAGATCGCCATGCACGCCGTTGGTGATGAACATCTTGGCGCCGTTCAGCACGTAACTATTGCCGTCGCGCACGGCGCGGGTGCGGATGGCTGCGACGTCGGAGCCGGCGCCGGGTTCGGTGACGCCGACGGCGGTGATGGTCGTGCCGGCCATGATGCCCGGCAGATACTTCTCGAGCTGGTGCTTGTTGCCGAAGCGGATCAGGTGCGGGCTCGCCATGTCGGTATGGACCAGCACCGTGATGGCAAAGCCGCCATGGGTGGAGCGGCCGACTTCCTCGGCCAGCACGACCGAGGCGCGGGCATCGAGGCCCGCACCACCCAGCGCTTCGGGCACGCGCAGCGAGAAGAAACCGAGCTCGCCCATCTGCCGCAGCACCTCGCGCGGCACGAAACCGGCCTGCTCCCATTTCGGCCCCTCGGGCTTCACGCGCTCGTCGACGAAGCGGCGCAGCTGGGCGCGGATCAGGTCGTGCTCTTCGGTGAAGATGGGATGTGTCATGGCGACGGGATGCTACACTCCGCCGATGTCACGCGACAAACGACTGCAGGATCGCTCGATCTACCCGCACTGGTGCTCCGACACAGTGCGCTTCTCCGACCAGGATGCGGCCGGCCATATCAACAACGTGGCGCTCTGCGCCTATCTCGAGACCGCGCGGCTCACCTTCATGCGCGACATGGGCATGTTCGCGCAGAAGGAGGACGGCGTGCGCGGCATCTCGGCTGGCATGACCGTGAGCTTCCTGGCCGAGTCGCACTGGCCGGGCCAGGTCGAGCTCGGCACCGGCGTGATCAAGATCGGCACCAGCTCGATCACCGTCGGATCTGCCGCCTTCAAGGACGACCTGTGCATCGCCGCGGCCGAGATGACGGTGGTCCGCCTCAAGGGCAAGACGCCTCATCCGATCGACGATTCCTTCCGCAAAGCCCTGGAAAAGTACCGTTTAAAAGGCTTTTAGGGCCCTTGACCCAGTTGCGAATGCCTCTTATCTTCCGGCTGCGAGTAAGTCGCAACAGCAGGAAGGCCGTCGAACCGCCCATGTACGTCTGCAACTGCCGAGCCATCCGGGAACGCGATGTCGATGCCGCCGTCCGCGCCGGCGCCCGCCGTCCGGTCGATGTCTTCCGGGCCTGCGGCAAGAGCCCGCAATGTGGCAGCTGTGCCTGTGAGATGCGCCATCGGATCAGCCAGACGATTGCTCGCGAACAGGCCGCGCCGCAGACGGTTCTGGCCGCCGACTAGCTCGGCTCCTTGCCCTCGCCTATCTGGCTCTGCAGGTAGTTCTGCAGCCCAACCTTGTCGATCAGTTCGATTTCGGTTTCGAGGAAGTCGATGTGCTCCTCGGCGTCCTCGAGGATGTCCTCGACGATCTCGCGGCTGATGTAGTCCTTTGCCGTCTCGCAATGCGCCACTGCCGCAACCAGCGCGGTGCGTGCCGCGCTTTCAAGCTTGAGGTCGGCGTTGAGGCATTCCGGCACCGTCTCGCCGACGCCTAGCTTGCCGAGGTCTTGCAGGTTGGGCAGGCCTTCGAGGAACAGGATGCGCTGGATGAGCTTGTCGGCATGCTTCATCTCGCCGATCAATTCCTCGTAGACCTTCTTGGCCAGCCGCTCGAAGCCCCAGTGCTTCATCATGCGCGCATGCAGGAAGTACTGGTTGATCGCGGTCAGCTCGTTCTTCAGGAGCTTGTTCAGCTCGGCGATGATCTGTGGATTGCCTTTCACGACGAACCTCCCCGGCGGCGTCCCCCTGATACGCCTTGGTTCAGGCAATGCAACCAGCCTTCGGGCAATAGCGGCAAAAATGCGACGCAACAATAGCCCCACCATCGCGTTCCATAGGCGGGGAGCCAGCAAGCACATGGAGTACGCGTTATGCCATTGGACAAGCCAAAGACCCATTTCACCCTGCCCAAGCTGCCGTTTGCCGAGAACGCCTTGGAGCCGGCGATTTCAGCCAAGACCATCTCATTCCACTACGGCAAGCATCATGCGGCCTACATCGACAAGCTGAACGAGTTGGCGGCGGGCACACCCTACGAGGACATGCCGCTCGAGGAGATCGTGAAGCGCTCGGCCAAGTCGGAGAAGGACAAGGCGATCTTCAACAATGCCGGCCAAGCCTGGAACCACGACTTCTACTGGAAGAGCATGGCGCCTAAGGGCGGCGAGCCGACCGGCAAGATCAGGGATGCCCTGCAGTCGAGCTTCGGAGGCGTGAAGGAATTCAAGGAGGCCTTCACCAAAGCCGCGGTCGCGCAATTCGGTAGCGGCTGGGCGTGGCTGGTGAAGGGCAAGGACGGCAAGCTCAAGATCACCACGACATCGAACGCCGACACGCCGATCGCGCACGGCGAGACGCCGCTGCTCGGCTGCCGACGTGTGGGAGCATGCCTACTACCTCGACTACCAGAATCGCCGGCCCGACCACATCAAGGCCTGGCTGGACAAGCTCGCGAACTGGTCGTTCGCCGAGAAAAACTTCGGCTGAAACGCAGGAGAAGCGACATGCTGGGCACCATCCTCTTGATCCTCCTGATCATCATCCTGCTGGGTGCCTTGCCGACATGGCCCTACAGCAGCGGCTGGGGCTATTACCCGAGCGGCGGCGCCGGCGTCGTGGTGATCATCCTCGTCGTCTTGCTGCTGATGGGGCGCATCTAGCTCCTAGTACCTGAACGTCACGTTGATCGAGCCGAACTGGTCGAAGCGATCGCGTTCGAAGAATTCCGGGCGTGCGCAGCACCTGCGTGTAGCTGATGCGCACGCCGCGGAAGAAGACGGCGAGGCCGGCCTGAGGCCTCGCCGACGAACGGGCGATGCGTGACGCGCACGCTGTCGCCGCCCGCGGTATTGCCGTCGAGGAAGATGTTGCGGGCGACCGCTTCGCCGTTCAGAGCCGACGAAGAAGTACCAGCCGAAGCCCGATCCCGACGAAGCCTTCCGACCCCGGCAAGCGCCGGCCGCGCGCGCGGCGGGCCGAAGTCGTTGCGCAGGTCCTTGCCGATGCGCAGCGTCGCCGCCGGTCGCTGGCGTAGGTCGACGACATTGCCAGAGCGGCACTCCATGTGCGGCACGATGTCGTAGTTCGAGCTTCGGCGATCTCGAGCGACGATCCGTCGGCCGGTGCGCCAGCGGCGCTCGAAGGTGAGGCCAGAGCGTCGGCTCGTTATGCAGCTGGTTGGCCCAGCCCATGCGCCTGTGCGTATCGCCGATCAGCCGATGAAAGTTGTTCTGCACGAACTCACCGCCGCCGCCGGGCCGACAAGGCCGAAGTCGAGCTGCAAGGTGTCGAGGCCGCACCGGCTCGTTCTTCGTGCGTCTTGGGGTCGACCGCGCTTGTACGATCGATTGCAAAGCAAAGCTTGGAATAGAGCCAAGCAGCGTAGGGGCGGTCGTTGAGGATAGGCAGCGACGTGCGCGATGTCCTGCGGCGTGTAGAGGTTCTGGCCGATCGAGATGCCGAAACGGCGCGTGACCGACGACACCGGGACCTCGCCGAAGAAGGTCGGAAGGGTGACGAGCCCGCTCAGCGCCGTCGGGCAGTTGCGGCAACGCCGGCGACAGCCAGCCGAGACGCACGCCATTGGTATAGTCGCGATCCGACTGGCCGATGCGGTTGAAGACGTCGTTCTCGACCTGGATCGAGAAGATATTACGCAGTTCGTCCGGATCGGGCGTGGTGTCGACGGGCAATCGGCGTTGAGCCAGGGCGGACTGACGGCGCCGAGCCAGCAAGTATGACAGCATCGCCAAGGACGGCCGACTTTGCGATACTCCCCTCCATCGCCGGGAAGCTCAAACGTCGTATGGCGGACTAAAGTTCCGCTTTACCGCGTGTTGGCAGGCGATCCGGGATGCCAGAGATGCCGCCGCCAGCGGGCGGCGATCAGCAGCGTGAAGGCGATCCCGACCAGGCTGTAGAGCGACCCGGTCAGCGAGAAGCCGATGCGTTGGATCAATGGGCCGCTCAGCAACAGGCCGAGCGGCAGGCCATAGACCGCCAGCATGCGCACGCCCATGACGCGGCCGCGGAAGGCAGGATGGGCAGTGCGCAGCAGGATCACTGCCATGGGCACCATGCAGAAGCTCTGGGCGAAGCCGGTGACGACCAGCAGCGCCTCGCCCAGGTGTGGAGACGCGATCCATGAGAAGGCGAAATTGAGCGAGAACCACAAGAGCGCGCACGCAACCATCGTGCGCGCCGGCCGGATCCATGCGCCATAGGTCGACAGCGCGATCGAGCCCAGCAGCGCGCCGCCCGAGAAGCACGCGATCAGCCAGCCCAGCCCCGCCTGGTCGATGCCGTAGATATCCTTGGCGACATAGGGCAGCAGTGAGCCGACTACCGGGTAGGCAGCGAAGTTCATCAGGAAAGCGAGCAGCGTCGCCGCCCGCACGTCCGGCGTCGACCACACATAAGCGAAGCCCTGCCGCAGGGCCTTGAGCGGAGACAGCGCTTCGGCCTCCTCGCCGAGCACGCGCAGGCGTTTGATCCCGACATTGAGGGACAGCAGAAGGCTGGCGACGTAGACGCCGCAGACCACGACGTAGGCCAACCCCGAGCCCAGCGCCGCCACGAGAGCGGCGCCGGAGAGCGCGCCCACGACACGGGCACTGTCGGCGGTTGTGCGCGACACGCCCATGGCGCGCATCAGCAGTTCGCTCGGCATGGTCTCGCCGACCAGCAGGTTGCGCATCGTGATGTCGGACGGGCGCACCAGGCCCATGATCGCGGCCAGCACGAAGATCGGGCCGGGAGCGGCGAGCCCAAAGAGGAAGAGCAGCATCAGCATTGCCGCCACCCCGACATAGGTGAGCCGCATCAGGCAAAGCAGGTTGCGATTGCCGAAGCGATCGCCGGCCATGCCGAAGAAGGGCGAGATCAATGTGCCGAGGAACTGCAGCGAGCCGAACACCGCCAGCGCCAGCACCGAGCCGGTCGAGACCAGCACGAACCAGCCGAGGATCACCCCCTCCATTTCGAAGGCCCACGAGGCCAGCAGATCGGCCGGCCACTGGAAACGGAAGCTCCGGACTCTGAACGGCGCCAGCGCCGGAACGCGCGCGATGACACTCACGTCTTGTTCGTTTCCTTCCCTGACGCCTTGCCGGCGCTTTTTGGGAGGGGCACGGTGGGCGCTCAGTTTCTGCCGTGCAACGAACTCTTCGTCATAGCGCACCTGAAGCAAAGCTATTGACAATCACATCGTGTGAATAAGGATTGGTGGCTAACCCCTTATTTCCACGATGTCTTTCGGACATGCCGTGGTATTGAACTTGCGTCAGGGAGTGGCTCAGAGCAGTGTGGCGGGCAGCACCGTCGGCTGTCAGCAACTGTTCGAAATCGCACACGTGTCGTGGTGGGG
Organism: uncultured Alphaproteobacteria bacterium; assembly: GCA_963755595.1. GTDB lineage: Bacteria > Pseudomonadota > Alphaproteobacteria > Reyranellales > Reyranellaceae > Reyranella. The sequence goes on from CAVWKP010000020.1 coordinate 52,934, forward strand.
GAAAGTCTGCATATGGACGGTGAGGCAAAACAAAAAGACGACGTTTCAGCTGGTTCTGATCAAGCCGACGCATTACGACGACGACGGCTACCCGATCACCTGGCTGCGTTCACATATCCCGTCCAACACCCTGGCCGCCCTGTACGGCCTCGGCGAGGATTGCCGCCAGCGGCAGGCGTTGGGACCTGACGTCGATATCGTCATCAAGCCATTCGACGAGACCAACGTGCGCGTCCGGCCGGACCGCATCATTGCTGACATCAAGCGCGCGGGCGGCAAGGGTTTGGTCTGCCTGGTCGGCGTGCAGTCCAACCAGTTCCCGCGTGCCGTCGACCTTGCGCGCCACTTCCTCAAGGCAGGCCTGCCGGTGGCGCTGGGCGGCTTCCATGCCGCCGGCAGCCTGTCGATGCTGCCGGTCGTGCCGCCCGAGATCCAGGCCGCCATGGACATGGGTATCTCGATCTTCGCCGGCGAGGCCGAGGAAAACCGTCTCGACATGGTCATGCGCGACGCCTGGAACGGCACGCTGAAGCCGCTCTATCGCTACACCGACGACCTGCCGGGCCTCGAAGGCGCCCCGACGCCGAGCCTGCCGCCGGCAGCGCTGGCGCGCAACGAGGGCCGCAAGTCGAGCTTCGATCTTGGCCGCGGCTGTCCGTTCCAGTGCTCGTTCTGCACCATCATCAACGTGCAGGGCCGCAAGAGCCGCTTCCGCAGTGCCGACGATCTCGAGGCGATCGTCCGCGACAACTACAAGCAGGGCATCAACTCGTTCTTCATCACCGACGACAACATGGCCCGCAACAAGCTGTGGGAGGAGTTCTTCGATCGGCTGATCGAGCTCAAGGAGAACGAAGGCATTGAGGTGCAGCTGATCATCCAGGTCGACACCCAGTGCCATCGCATCCCAAACTTCATCCACAAGGCGCGCTGGGCCGGGGTCTATCGCGTGTTCATCGGGCTCGAGAACGTCAACCCCGACAACCTGCTGGCCGCCAAGAAGCGCCAGAACAAGATCACCGAATACCGCAAGATGCTGCAGGCGTGGCACACCAGCGGCGCCTCGACCTGGGCCGGCTACATCCTGGGCTTCCCGGGCGACACGCGCGAATCGATCCTGCGCGACATGGAGATCATCAAGAAGGAGCTGCCGCTCGATATCCTCGAGCTGTTCATGCTCACACCCCTGCCGGGCTCGGAGGATCACCAGACGCTATGGAAGCAGGGCGTCTGGATGGATCCGGACCTCAACAAGTACGATCTCCATCACCGCGTCGTGCACCATCCTAAGATGAGCGACGCCGAGTACGACCAGACCTATCGCGATGCCTGGCGGACCTACTACACGCCGGAACACATCGAGACGGTGGCGCGCCGGCACGGCGCCATCAAGGGCCGCAACCCGGCCGAGCCGGCGCAGTTCATGACCATGTTCAAGATCATGTTCGAGGCCGAGGGCATCCATCCGCTGGAAGGCGGCATCGTGCGCATGAAATATCGCCGCGACCGCCGCTACGGCATGCCGATCGAGCCGATTGGCGTGTTCCACTTCAAGCTGGCGCTCGAAAGCTGGAAGAAGATCAGGATCTACGCCCGGCTGGCCTGGCAAGGCTGGCGCATTGGCCAGAAGGTCAAGTTCGACCCCAAGCGCCTCGAATACACGGACCTGGCAGTGGAGCCCGTGGTCGAGGAAGATCTCGACAAGCTCGCGCTGTTCGCCGAAACGGCGGGCGGCGGAGCCGCCCTCAGCAAGAGTCGCGGCGAGGACATTGCCCGCGCCCGCGTCGCCGCCGCCCACAACCAGCGCCTGGCCGCCGCCGAATAGCGCCACAAACCCCGATCGCCGGGGTATGATCGCGCCATGGACGACGACATCGCCAAGCGCGTCTACAGCGACCCGGTGGCTCGCTGGTTCGTCACCGAGGCCTACCGCATCGTCGATACTGCCGAATTGGTGGCCGCCGCCGGCGAGCAGCTGGTGCTGGCCGGCATCCCGCTTTATCGCCTCGCCTATTTCCAGCTCACCCTGCACCCCGAATTCGCCGGCAAGGGCTATGTGTGGCGACGCGGCCAGGGCGTCGAGGTCGGCATTCGCGCCCATGCCGACGATCGAAGCGACAAGCAGGACGCGGAATACCGGGATAATCCGCTGCCAGTCGTCTTCGAGCAGCAGAAGACTGTCCGCGTCCGCCTCCAGCAGGTCGAGCCAGAGGCACCGCTGCTGAAGGAGCTCAAGGCCGAGGGCGCCACCGACTATGTCGCCCTGCCGTTGATCTTCTCGACCGGCCATGTCGATGCTCTGAGCGTCGTGTCGGATCATCCCGACGGCTTCTCGATGAGCGACCTCGATCGCATGTTCCTGCTGCAGTTCGCCTTCACACGGATCGTCGAGACCCATTCACTGCGCGACATGGCGGTGAACCTGCTCAACGCCTATGTCGGCCGCGCGGCCGGCGAGCGCATCCTGGCGGGCGAGGTCCGGCGCGGCGAAGGACAGACCATCGACGCCGTGATCTGGATATGCGACCTGCGCGGCTTCACGCGCGCCTCCGACAGCGCTGCCGCGCGACGACCATCATCGCGCTGCTCAACGACTATTTCGACGCCATGGGTGCGATCGTCACCAACGCCGGCGGCGAGATCCTGAAATTCATGGGCGACGGCATGCTGGCGATCTTCGCGGTGCCGCGCCGGCGGCGAAGCCGCCGAAACCGCTCGACGCGCGTGCACGGGCCGCCGCCTCCGTCGCCGACGCCATCCGGTGCTGAACCGCATCCGCGCGGCGGCCGAGGAGAACCGACGGTACGCTTCGGCCTCGCGCTTCATGTCGGCGAGGTGATGTTCGGCAATATCGGCGCCAGCCAACGGCTCGACTTCACCGTCATCGGCCCGGCCGTCAACCACGCCGCGCGGCTGGAGAAACTGTGCGCCCCGCTCGACCGGCCAGGTGGTGCTGTCGCACGCGATGGCCGCTCTGCTGCCCGAAGGCGAGTCCGAGCCGCTCGGCCGGCATGCGGTCAAGGATATCGACGAGCCGCAGGCCATATACGGCCTGCGCACGACGGCGAACTGAATTCCTGCTAGTGAAGCACCGGCGGTTTGACCTCGTTGAGGCCGTCGGCGTCGGTCGCCGAAATGGTGGTGCGCACCATCGAACGCTCCTTCGCATAGTCCCACGGCCGGCCGCGATGCAGCATGGCGCGATTGTCCCACATCACGACATCGCCCTGCCGCCACTTGTGGACGTAGACGAATTCGCGCCGCGTCGCCTCGTCGATCAGTTCGGCCAGCAACTGGCGCGCATCGCGGTCATCCATGCCGTCGATCGCATAGGCGTGGCTGGCGATATAGAGCGCGCGGCGGTCGTTGGCCGGGTTGCGCCAGTTCAGCCGCCAGCGCACCGGCGGCAGCGCCTTGCGCTCCTCGGCATTGGCGAGGTCGGGGTGAATCTGGTCGCGGCTGTTGGCGTAGGAGTGCGTCGCCACCGCGTCCTTGAGCCTTGGCCTGCAGGTCGCGGCGGCAGGCGCTCCCAGGCGAGCCGCGTCGAGGTGAACTCGGTGTCGCCGTCGTCGCCCGGCAGCACGCGTGCACTCAGCACCGAGGCGAGCGCCGGCGTCTTCTTGAACGACGAATCGGTGTGCCAGAGCGCATTGGCCTGGGCGACCAGCACCTGGCGATCGGTCGGCGGCAACGATCTTGCCCTTCATGTACATTGGTCAGGCGCGAATAGAAGCTGTTTGCGCCGAGCGAGGCCACCTTGGTGAGTTCGAGCGGGCCGAAGGCGCGGCTGTAGGCGGCCTGGACATCGTCGGCGATCGTGCTGGTCGCGGAACACCAGCAGCGAGTGCTGCCTCGAAGGCAGCGCGCACCGCCTTGTAGGCCTCGGCATCGGTCGCGACGTCGAGCATGCTCACGCCCCGGACTTCGACGCCGAATCCCGGGCCCAACGGCACCAGCTCCATGCGTTCCTCCTCGCGGTCTTGTTGTGCCGGGATTTTATCGCAACCGGGCCGTCGGCCGCTATAGTAGCGATTCTGCACCGTCTGCATCGCAGAGTCCCGATGGCCGCCCGCTCCTCTTCGCTCCGCGCCTTGCCTTTGTAGCCGCCGCCACGCCGGCGGCCCGCGCCGCGCGCAAGGCACTGGAGAGGCGCTATGGCGGCGTCCCGCCGGCGCAGGCCGACGTCATCGTGGCGCTGGGCGGCGATGGCCTGATGCTGCAGACCCTCCATCGCAATATGCGCCGCAGCACGCCGATCTTCGGCATGAACCTTGGCACCGTCGGCTTCCTGCTGAACCAGTACCGAGCGAGCCGGCCTGCCGGGGCGGATCAAGAACGCGCGGCAGGTGATGCTGACGCCGCTGCGCATGCTCGCCGTCAACGGCCGCGGCGGGCGCCACGAGGTGACGGCGATCAACGAAGTCTCGCTGCTGCGCTCCAGCCGGCAGACCGCGCGCATTGCCGTGGCCGTCGACGGTCGCATGCGCATTCCCGATCTCTATTGCGACGGCGCGCTGGTCGCGACGCCGGCGGGCTCGACCGCCTACAACCTCTCCGCCCACGGTCCGATCATTCCCCTGGATGCGGGTCTTCTGGCGCTGACGCCGATCAATGCCTTTCGCCCACGGCGCTGGCGCGGCGCGCTGTTGCCGCGCCATTCCACCGTCGAGTTCACCGTGCTCGAGCCCGACAAGCGGCCGGTGGCGGCGGCGGCCGATTCCGTGGAGATCGCCAATGTCACCAAGGTCACGGTGACCGAGGCCACCGACATCGAACTGCCGCTGCTGTTCGATCCCGAGCACGACCTCGAGGAGCGCATCCTCAAGGAGCAGTTCGCGCCTTGAGCGAGAGCGAGAAAGAGTTCCCGTTCAAGCCCGAGCGCAAGCACATCATCGGCCACGCAGGCGTGGCGCCTGTCCTCCTTGCCGATCGCCATCGGCGGCGTCGGCGGCTTCATCTTCAACTGGCTCAAGATGCCGCTCGCCTGGATGCTGGGCTCCTGCCTGTTCACGACGGTGGCGGCGTTCGCCGGTCTGCGCGTGGGCATGCGCGTGCAGCTGCGCCAGGGCATGATCGTCATCCTGGGCGTGCTGCTGGGCTCGGGCTTCAGCCCCGACCTGGTGAAGCGGCTGGGCCAATGGGCGATCAGCCTCGGCATCGTGTCGCTGATGACGCTGACGGGCGCCACGCTCTGCTATTTCTGGCTGCGCCGCTTCACCGACTGGAACAAGCCGACCTGCTACTTCGCCGCCATGCCGGGCGGGCTGAACGACATGACCCTCCTGGGCGGCGCCATGGGCGGACAGGAGCGCTCCATCGCGCTCGCCCACGCGCTGCGCATCCTCACCGTGGTGATGACCATCCCTGTCTGGTACCGGCTGGTGAACGGCGCGCAGACCAGCGTGCTCGCCATGGTGCATGGGCCGACCGGCAACGACTGGAAGGACTACGCCACCCTGATCGCCTGCGGCCTGATCGGCGCCGCCATAGGCCGGCTGTTGCGCCTGCCGGCGGCCTTCATGATGGGACCGATGATCCTGAGCGCCGCCGCGCATCTCGGCGGGCTCACCACGTCCAAGCCGCCGGGCGAGCTCGTCGCGGCGGCGCAGGTGGTGGTGGGCGCCGGCATCGGCTGCCGCTTCGTCGGCGCCGCCATCGACAAGCTGCACAAGGAGATGGCGGCCTCGATCGGCGCGGCGGTGATCATGATCCTGTGGGCCGTGGTGTTCGCCAAGATCTCGGTGGCGATCACCGGGCTCAACCTCGACGCCACGGTCCTGAGCTACGCCCCAGGCGGCTTCGCCGAGATGAGCCTGATCGGCCTGGCGCTCGGCATCGAGATCGCGATGGTGGCGACCCACCATCTCTTCCGCCTGTTCCTGATCCTGCTGACCAGCCCACTGATCTTCCGCTTCTGGCGTCCCTACTCCTGAAAGACTTCCCAAAACTTCCCACCGGCTTGGGAAACGGATAATGCACGCCCGCTTGGCTTTCAGGCAATTCTTCCCAGGATTCGCGCCACCCCTCGGACCAAGTCATTGATTTCAAAACGATTCACGATGCGGTATTAGGGTACCGCCCTGCAAGCCTTTGATTTTACGACCTATTCAAGTTCCCAAAATCAGGCGCGCACCGTGATCCCGCCATCGACCACCAGGAGGTGGCCGTTCACATAAGCCGCTTCGTCGGAGGCCAGGAACAGCGCGGCGTTGGCGGTGTCCCAGCCGGTGCCCATCTTGCCGGTCGGCGAGGCCTTGTTACGGATGGCGATCATCTTGTCGTAGGCCTGATTGTGATCCTTCTCGCCCTTGGCGTACTCCTCGGCGAGGAAGTCGATCATCGGCGTGTGCATCAGGCCGGGCAGGATGGCGTTGCAGCGGATACCCTTGCCCGCATACTCCGACGCGATCGCCATGGTGAGCGAATTCACCGCGCCCTTGCTGGCGTTGTAGGCGACGTAGCTGATGCCCTTGGGCACCCGGATCGAGGCGATCGAGCTCACGTTCACGATCGCGCCCTTGCCCTGCTTCTCCATCACCGGCAGCACGTGCTTGGCGGTGAGGAAGAAGCTCGTGACGTTGACGTCGAACACCTTGTGCCATTCGTCCTCGGAGAGCTCGACCGGGCCGCCGGTCGAGCCGATACCGACATTGTTGTCGAGCACGTCGACGCGGCCCCACTTCGCCAGGCAGGCATCGACCATCGCCTTGACCTGCGCGCTGTTGGACGCGTCGCACTCGAAGCCTGCGGCCTCGCCGCCCTCCTTGGCGATCAGCCCGACCGTCTCCTCGGCCGCGGCGCGCTTGCGATCGACGCAAAAAACGCGCGCGCCTTCGCGAGCAAATGTGACGGCGGTGCACTTGCCGTTGCCCCAACCCGGGTCCGCTCGAGCCCGCGCCGACCACGATCGCCACCCTGTCCTTGAGCCTGCCCGCCATTGCCGTTTCCTCCGTTTGCAGGGACTGTAGCACCCCATGACCGACCACCAAGACTTCATGCGCCAGGCGCTCGAACTCGCCACTGTCGCCGACAAGGAAGGCGACATGGGCGTAGGCGCATTGATCGTGCGCGACGGCCGCATCGTCGGCCGCGGCCGCAACCGCATCCACACGCGCAGCGACCCGCTGGTGCATGCCGAGACCGATGCCATCGCCGACACCGTCAAGGCACTCGGCACCGACGATCTTTCGGGATGCACGCTCTACACCACGATGGAGCCCTGCCCGATGTGCGCCGGCGCGCTCCTCAACACCAAGGTCAACCACTGGGTGCTGGGCGGCCGCTTCAAGGCGGTGGGTCGGAGCTTCGGCCACTACTCGGTCGAGAGCTTCGCCGAGTTCGTTGGCGCCGATATCAGGCTCACCACCGGAGTGCTGCAGGACGAATGCCAGGCGGTACGCGGTCGCTACTTCACGCGGACGCGGACGTGAAGATCGCAATCATTGGCGCCGGCAATGTCGGCAAGGCGCTGGCCGATCGCTTCGCCAAGGCGGGACACGAGATCGTCTTCGGCGTGCGCGATCCCGCGGCCGCCAAGAATGCCGCCTTGCCGCACCCCGCCTTTCGCACGGCCGAGGCCGCGGCGACGGCGGGCGCTATTGTGCTCGCAACCTCGTGGGCCGGCACCGAGGCGGCCTGCCGCGAGATGCCGCTCGCCGGCAAGATCGTGCTCGATTGCACCAATCCCCTGGCAATGGGGCCCGCCGGCCGCGAGCTTGCCGTGGCGCACACGAATTCGGCGGGCGAGAAGGTCGCCGCCTGGTGCGCTGGCGCGCATGTTTACAAAGCCTTCAACACCGTGGCCGCCGAGGTGATGGTGGCGCCCGAGCGCATGACGGTGAAGCCAGTGGTGTTCGTGGCAGGCGACGACGCGGCGTCGAAGCCCACAGCGCTCAAGCTCGTCGAGGACACCGGTTTCGAGGCGCGGGACGCGGGCCCGATGCGTAACGCGCGCATGCTCGAGTATCTCGCCCTGCTTTATCTCGACCTCGCCATGGTGCGCGGCATGAGCCGCACCTTCGCCTTCGCTCTCAGCTGGCCGAAGGCCTGACTTTCTTCTTGCGGGCATGATGCGTCAGCGCGAGGCCGATGCAATGGCTGAGCGCCTTCAGCGGCAGGCGCTCCTTTGCGTCGAACAGGATGGCGCGCTCACCCTCGTAGCGGAACGAGTCGGCGTAGAGCTCGCGAAAGCGTCCGACCAGGCCGCTCTGGCAGTGGAAGTAGATAGCGTAGCCGTCGGCGTTCTTCAGGCAGTCGATGCGCACGGTCGATCCGCTGCCCGTCTGTTCCGTGAGATAGCTCGGCTGGCCCCATTTCAGGGTCTCGTTCAGCGGCCCCACACCCTCGGTGCCCGCCGCCACGTCGAAGATCAGCTCGCGCAGCGCCATCAACCGGGTGCGCAGCTTCGGCGGATAGCGACGAAAAACCTCGGCCACGTTCTTGTCCGCGAAACGCTTCATCGCTGGACCTTAGCACGCCATGCGTGGAATGCTTCGCGCAACGACAAATCCCGGGAGGATGATCATGCTGCGACGCAGCTTCGTGTCGGCACTCGGCGCCGCCGCCGTTACCGCGCCCGCCATCGCCGACGCCTGGCCCAATCGCGCAGATCAAGGTCGTGATCCCCTACCCACCCGGCGGACCGACCGACATCACGACACGTATCGTCATGGACAAGGTCGGCCAGCTGCTGGGTCAATCCGTGCTGTTCGACAACAAGGGCGGCGCCTCGGGCATGATCGGCGCGGCCTATGCCAAGACCCAGCCGGCCGACGGCTACAACTTCCTGGCGACGACGGTCGCCATGCTCGCGATCACCCGCCACCTGCAGCCGATCCCGTTCGACCCGGAGAAGGACTTCCTCACCGTGGCGCGCATGTCGACCTCATGGGCGTGTCTCGCCATCCATCCTTCGGTGCCGGCCAACACCATGGCCGAGTTCGTGGCCTACGCGAAAGCCAACCCCGGCAAGATCAACTATGGCTCGTCAGGCAACGCCACCATCACGCATCTCAATTGCGAGATCCTGAACCTCGAGGCCGGCATCAAGATGACGCACGTGCCGTACAAGGGCAGCGCGCAGGCGACGGCCGACCTGCTGGGCGGCCAGATACAGGCGCAGACCGATCAGACCTGCTTGCCGCACATCCTGGCCGGACGGCTACGCGGCCTGGCCATGCGTCGGCGACAGACGTTGGCCCTACAAGTCCGACATCCCACCATGAAGGAAACCGGATACGGCAAGGACGTGCGGCGAAAGCTGGTACGGCATGCTGGCGCCCGCCGGCACGTCGAAGGAGATCGTCGAGCGCATGGCCAGGGCGATCGACGAGGCGCTCAAGTCACCCGACGTGCTCGACAAGCTCGACAAGGGCGGCGCCAAGCCGACCTACTCGGTCCAGCCGACATGCGCGCCACCGTCGACCAGGAAAGCGCCATGTACGCCGACATCATCAAGCGCGGGGACGTGCACCTTAGCTGGCACCTCTAGCGCTGACGTTCCATGAACATGCGGTCCGTCTCGTCGGCCAGGATGCCACCGACCAGCAGGCCCTTGTAGAACGGTGCGGCTTCGGCGACCTGCCTTGCCGTGAGGCCGATCTGGTCGATTCCGGCGCGGCGGATGCCGTCGATCGACGAGGCGAAGACGACGCCACCAATGCCCGCCCAGACCAGCGCGCTCATGCACATCGAGCAGGGCTCGCCGGTCGTGTAGAGGGCGAGCGCGGCCCAGCCCTGATTGCCGTGGCTTTGCACGTAGTCGTTCATGCAGGCGATCTCGCCGTGCAGGATCGGATTGGCGGATGAGTTGTTGACGCCGCGCGCCAAGACGTCGCCAGTATCGGGCCGCACGATGACCGCACCGAAAGGATAGGTCGGGTTGCGGCGTGCCTCGACCATCGCGAGCCGCATGCATCGCTCATGCTGGGCCATCGAGATCGGCGGCAAGGCCGCACGGGCGGGCCTCGCCACGGCGATGCAGACCAGCCCTCCCAGGAGCGAGCGCTTTGAAATCAGGCGGTGCATCAAGAGAGCTCTCCGTCGGGCTGGCTGACGAATATGATGACCGCCAGCAGGGTCATGTAGAAGCGAAACGCTGCTTCCTGACCGTTCCAGGTCTTGGACTGCCACATCGCGAACCATTCGCCGCCAACCACCATGAAGCCGGTGAACCACAGCAGGAACCCGAGCCCGACCCCGACAACGGCGAATTTCTTCACGGCATTGAAGCGGCTGGCGCCCGAGCGCGCGTTGACGGCGAGCTGGATGGCCGCAAACCCGAGGATCAGACCAACTGCCGCCTCGGTGAGAATGATCAGCCAATAGCCGATACTCCACAGCGCGGGCTGGGTGATCGCCCGTCCCATCAGGGCGTTGCCCGGGAAGGTCGTATCCATGCTGACGGTATGGCGCACGAACTCATAGTTGGAGCCGTAGTCGACGAGGTTGTCGAGGGCGACCAGCAGCGCGAACAATGCCGTCGAAGCCACCATCGCGACCTTCACCAGACGGATTGCCAGCATGACGTCATCCTCCCTTCATCGGGCAAACCAGGCGCGCGGCCACAGGCAGGACAGCGCCAGCGCCGCCAACAAGCCGCCGCCGGCCGCGGTGAAGGCGAAGCGATAGCCGGCAAGGAAGCCACGGCCGTGCCGCATGCGCGTGAGCGCGCTCAGCACCGAGGCGCCACTCACGATGCCAAGCGTGCGGGTAAGCAGGGCAAGACTGCCGGCAACGCCGCGATCGCGCTCGGGCAGAGTATCCGTCACCAGGTCGGTATAGGCGACGGTCAACAGGCCCTGCCCCAAGCCCTCGACGATCAGCAGCAACGCCACGACGGCGACCGCGAGTCGCGGCGCCCGTGAAGCCGAGCGGCAACAGTCCTGCGCCGACCAGAGCCACTCCTGCGAAAGCCGTCGTGCGCCGGCCGATGCGCGGTACCAGACGCGCGGCGAGCGGCGCGCCGGCAAGGCTGCCGGTGAAGGCAAGCGCCAGCACGACGCCGCTGGTCACGGCCGAGAGCTGGAGCACGTTCACGAGGTAATACGGCGTGAGCAGCAGGATCGAGAAGCCTGCGAGGTTCGCCAACACGTTCATGACGTTGGGTACAGCGAAGGCGACATTGGTGAACAGCGACGGGCGGATGATCGGCTCTGCAACGCGTCCCGCACGGCGCATGTAGAGCGCAAGCAACGCAAGAGCCGCCACGAACAATCCGGCCGCCAGCCAGCCCGGCACTGCGGCGCGCTGCGACAGCACGAGCGCGAGCAGCAACGCACTCATGCATGCCGCCAGCAGCACCGCCCCCCAGGCATCGAATTGACGTGCCTGCGGCCTGGGCGACGGCAGCAGGCCAGACAGGGCAGGGTGAACGAGCGCGATCGGCACGCGCATCCAGTAGACCGCTGGCCAGTCCCAGAGCTCGACCAGCACCCCGCCAGCGAACGGGCCGATCGCCGCGGCAAGCGACATGGTCATGGCGAAGCCGGCCAGCGCTCGCAGCCGTTGCTCGGGGGATAGACCGAGGTGGCGAGCGCGGGCGTGCAGGACAGCGCCAGCGCCGTGCCGATCCCTTGCGCCGCGCGCGCCCACAGGAAGAGCGGCCAGTCGGGCGCGATGGCGCACGCCGTGCAGCCGACCGCAGAAACGGCGAGGCCGAGGCGGAAGATGAGGCGATGGCCGAACAGGTCGCCAAGCTTGCCGGCAGACCAGCATCAGCGAGCCGTAGACCAGCACGTAGCAGATGACGAGCCACTGCACGTCGGCGAGCGCGAGCCTGAAGTGGGCGGTGATCGCCGGCAGCGCCACGTTGACGGCGATGTCGAGCGGGGCGAGCGAGGCGCCCAGCCCGACGATGATGAGGCCTGCGGCCGGACGAATGGTCAGAGGTGCTTGCCCAGGAAGGCCATCATTCGATCCCACGCCTGCTTGGCGGCGCCGGCGTCGTAGGCGGCGCTCTTCTCGTTGGCGAAGGCGTGCGCGGCATCGTAGCGGAAGACTTCGGGTTTGTTGCCCGCCGAGGTCATCGCCTTCTCGAAGTCGTTCGACCATCTGCGGCGTGCACCAGTCGTCGGTGTTGGCGAAGTGGCCCTGCATCGGCACCTTGATCTTGGCCGGATCGGCGAGCTGGCGCCGGCGGCACGCCATAGTACGGGACGCCGCAGGCGATACCCGGCACGCGAGCACAAGCAGCGATCGTCAGCGCCCCGCCCAGGCAAAAGCCCATGACGCCGACTTTGCGGCTAAGGCCCGCGAGGTGTTTGGCCGCGCCCGCGATGTCCTGGTCCGACGCGCCGACAAAATCGAGGCCGCTCATCATGTGGTTGGCCTCGTCCGGCTTCTGCGTCACGCGGCCCTTGTAGAGATCGGGCGCCAGCGCATTGTAGCCCGCGGCAGCGAAGCGGTCGGCGATGCCCTTGATCTGATCGTTCAGCCCCCACCACTCCTGGATGACGACGATGCCCGGCTTGCCTTTGCCGGCCTCGGCCAGATAGCCCTTGCAGGCCGTGCCGTCTGGACGCTTGAAGTCGATCATGCTGCCCATTGTTTCCTCCTCGTTAGGCGTCGAACCCTACAGCAGGGTGCGAAGTTCCGTCTTGAGAATTTTGCCGTAGTTGTTCTTCGGCAGCGCGTCCACGAAGCGATAGTCCTTGGGCCGCTTGAAGCGCGCGATGTTGTCGAGGCAGAGCTTGTCGAGCTCGGCCGGTGTGAGCTTGGCGCCGCGCCGCGCCACCACGAAGGCCACGACCTCCTCGCCCCATTCGGGATGCGGCCGGCCGACCACCGAGCACTCGGCAACGGCGGGATGAAGGCTCAGAACGTCCTCGATCTCGCGCGGATAGATGTTCGAGCCGCCCGAGATGATCATGTCCTTGGAGCGGTCTTTCAGCGTCAGGAAGCCATCCTCGTCGAAGGCGCCGACATCGCCGGTCCACAGCCAGCCGTCGCGAAGCGATTTCGCCGTGGCCTCAGGGTTGTCCCAGTAGCCTGCCATCACGGGATCGCCCTTGCAGATGATCTCGCCTACCTCGCCGGTCGGAACCGGCCGGCCCTCCTCGTCGACGACGCGCACTTCCATGCAGGTATCGGGCAATCCGGCCGACGCCAGTCGCTGCTCCCAGCGCGGGTGATTCTTGGCGGCGTGCATTTCGCGGCTGAGATGCGTGATGGTCATCGGGCTTTCGCCCTGGCCATAGAGCTGCGTCAGTGCCCGGTCGCCGAGAGTCTCCATCGCGCGCTTGAGGTCGCTGACATACATCGGCGCGCCGCCATAGGTGATGAACTTGAGCGCGCCGGGCTTGAGATCACCGACGCTGCCGATGCTCGATCAGGCGCTTCACCATGGTGGGCGCGAGGAAAATGCTGCAGTCCGGCCAGCAATTCATCAGCGCGACCGTCTCCGGCACGTCGTAGTGTCCACTCTCGGGAAAGACCTGCACCGAGCCACGCGCCAGCATCGGGAAGTTCCACAGGCCCGAGCCGTGGCTGATCGGCGCGGCATGCACGATCGAGCCGCCGGGCCGCGGACGGTCGACATCGGCATAGTAGTTGAGCGTCATCGACAGCAGGTTGCGATGGGTGAGCGTCGCCCCCTTGGGCCGACCGGTGGTGCCGGAGGTGTAGAACAGCCAAGCCGGATCGGTCGGCTCGCAGTCCGCCATCGCGCTGGGGTCGCCCACGTCCATGAAGGTGTAGGGCCGGGTGGTGACGTCGACGATTTCCTTGAGTGCCGGCGCTTCTCTTGCCGCTTCGGCGATCGTGGTCGCGAGGTCGGGCGTCACGAAGCAGAGCCTGGCGCCGGAATTCTCCAGGATGAAGGCGAACTCCTTGGCGTGCAGCTTGGCATTCATCGGCACGGCGCAGAGGCCGGCATGCCAGATCGCATACATCACCTCGATCGCCTCGACGCAGTTGGTCATGGCGAAGGCCACGCGATCGCCGCTGCCAAGCCCGAAGCGCACGCGCAGATGCGTGCTCATAACCGACACTTTGCGCCACAGGTCACGATAGCTCAGCCACGCCGCCTCGCCGCGCGCCAGCGCGGTGATGTCGCGGAATTCCTGCGCGGACCCCAGCAGCAGATGGGCGATGTTCATGACGGCACCACTATTGCAGGGGGCCGAGCGACCTTGCAATGTGAGGCATATGCAGGAATTCGATTTCGCCATCGTCGGCGCCGGCATCGCCGGGGTTTCCGCCGCCTACGCCCTTGCGCCCCAGGCGAAGGTGGTCGTGCTGGAGCGCGAGCATGTCGCGGCCTATCACACGACCGGACGTTCGGCGGCGCTGCATTCGGAGACCTATGGCAGTCCCGAAATCCGCGCCATCACGGTGGCGAGCGGCCGCTTCTATCGCCAGCCGCCACCGGGCTTTGCCGACCACCCGCTGCTCACGCCGCGCGGTGCGCTGATCGCCGGCCTGGCGGGCGAGCAGGCCGCCACGCAGAAGGCCGCCAAGGAGTATGCCGCGCTGGTTCCCTCGGTGCGCTGGCTCGACCCCGTCGAGGCTCGTCGACGGCAGCCATTGCTCAAGCCGGAGGCATGCGCAGGCGGCGCGATCTTCGAGGAAGCCGAGGACATGGACGTGGCGGCGATCCATGGCGGCTTTCTCAAAGGGGCCCGTGCTGCGGGTGGCGTGCTGCGGCTGAATTCGGAGGTGGCGGCGCTCGACCGCCACGCTGGACGTTGGACGATCCGCCTGACCGACGGCGAGACAGTGGCCGCGGCCAACCTCATCAACGCCTCCGGCGCCTGGGCGGACGTCGTCGCAGGACTTGCCGGCGCGAAGCCCGTCGGCCTGGTGCCCAAGCGGCGCACCGCCTTCACGTTCGACGCGCCGGCGGGACTGGCGCTTGCCGAGATGCCGATGGTGATCGATTTCGGCGAGACCTGGTACATCAAGCCCGAGGTCGGCCAGTTCCTGGGCTCGCCGGCCGACGAGACGCCGTCGCCGCCCACCGACGCCCAACCCGAAGAGATCGACATCGCCGTCGCGGTCGACCGCATCCAGACGGCGACGACACTGCAAATACATCGCATCAAGAACAAATGGGCCGGCCTCAGGAGCTTCGTCGCCGACAAGAACCTGGTGATCGGATATGACGGCGCGGTTGACGGCTTCTTCTGGCTGGCGGGCCAGGGCGGCTACGGCATCCAGACCGCCGCGGCGGCCGGCCGCCTGGCGGCGGCTCTGGCGATGGGCAAAGCACTGCCAGGCGATATTGCCGAGCTCGGCGTCAGCGAAGCGGCGCTGTCGCCCAGGCGCCTGCGATCCTAGGCGCCTCACGTCGAGGTGATCGCAGGATCACGCTTGGTCGCCAAGCGATGACTTCCTGTTGGCGGCATCCCGAGTCATGCTTGGAGCATCGAGTATGTTGATGCCAGGGAGTTCTCCATGACCACGCGTGCCCGTCTCGTCGCCTCGGCAGCGGTCTTGTTCGCGATCGGCACGGCTGCGTCGACGGCCGGCGCCGGAGACGGCGTGAAATGCAGTGGCATCAATTCCTGCAAAGGGACCAGCGCGTGCAAGACGGCGTCATCGTCGTGCAAGGGCCAGAACTCCTGCAAAGGCCTGGGCTGGACCCAGGCAGCGACCGCAGGCGAGTGCACCGCCAAAGGCGGAAAGGTGATCTAGCTCGGCCGCGCTGCAGCGCCGTGCGCGTGGAGCACCGGCGGCGCCCTTCTTCGTTTTCGTGAACTTGTATGTACGGCCGGCAAGCCGCGTGGATCACTCGACCTCTCACGAGCACCTCAATTAAGTTTGAGCCGCGGTGTTGATCGGTGATTGGCGCCGCCGCGTACACGAGGCGCAGGGTCGTCCTGCCGCATCGATCTCCGATGCGACATTCGTCAGGGAGCACACATCATGACCAAGCGCACCATCATCGCCACGGCCGCCGCCATCTTCGCGGCCGGCACCTTCGCCACGGCGGCCCACGCCGACGGCGTGAAGTGTGGCGGCGTCAACGCCTGCAAGGGCCAGAGCTCCTGCAAGAGCGCCAGCAACTCGTGCAAGGGCCAGAACGCCTGCAAGGGCCAGGGCTGGACCCAGGCGGGGAACTCGCTGGAATGCAGCCAGAAGGGCGGCAAGGTTCTCTAACGTACGGTATCGGCCTGAGGCCGATCGAATGCGGGCGCCCCGGAACGCCGGCGGCGCCCGCGCCTTCTTCTCCCAATAACCGTGTTGTCCCCTTCCGCACAGCGGGCAATACTTTGCCGCCGGATTGGCGATTGGCCGGCCGGGCAAACACAAACGGGAGAGGAAACGAATGAATACCAAGATCGTGGTCGCTACGGCCGCTGCATTGTTCGCTGCGGGCTCGATTGTCACCGCCCAGGCGCAGCGGCACCATCAAGTGCGCGGGGGTCAATGCCTGCAAGGGACAGAGCGCCTGCAAGTCGCAGCTTTCTTCGTCCTGCAAGGGCCAGAACGCCTGCAAGGGCCAGGGCTGGGCGCCGGTGAAGAACAACCTCGAATGCACGGTCAAGAACGGCAGGATCGTTCTCTAGAGCTTTTCGCCCGCTGTTCGTGGGCCGCATGTCGGACGCGGGCGTCCCGGGAGACCGGCGACGCCCGTGCTCTTCACGGGGTAGACTGATCCATGTCGTCTCAAGTCGATTTCGGGCTGGGTCTCCGGCCCGAGCACTACGAAGAGATCGCCGCCAGTCCCGGCAAGGTGAGCTGGTTCGAGGCGCTGTCTGAAAACTACATGGTGAAGGGCGGCATGCCGCTCACTGGCTTGACCGCATCCGCCGCGACTATCCGATGGCGCTGCACGGCGTCTCGCTGTCGATCGGCACGACCGACCCGCTCGACAAGGCCTATCTCGACGAGTTGAAGGCGCTGGCCGATCGCGTCCAGCCGATGTGGGTGTCGGACCATCTCTGCTTCACCGGGCTGCGCGGCCTCAACATGCACGACCTCCTGCCGCTGCCTTACACGGAGGAAGCACTCGACCACGTCGCCGATCGCGTGATGCGCGTGCAGGATCATCTCGGCCGCCGGCTGGTGCTGGAGAATGTGTCGAGCTACGTCACCTACGCCGCGTCCGAACTCACCGAATGGGAGTTCATCGCCGCCCTCAGCGCGCGCGCCGACTGCGAAATCCTGCTCGACGTCAACAACGTCTACGTCAGCGCCTTCAACCACGAGTTCGATGCCTGGACGTTCCTGCGCGCCATGCCGAAGGACCGCGTGCGCCAGTTCCATCTCGCCGGCCACGTCCACAGGGCAGCCACATCATCGACACCCATGACCATCCGATCGTGCCCGACGTGTGGGAACTTTATGCCGAAGCGGTGCGCTCTTTCCCGGGCGTGCCGACCATGATCGAGCGCGACGCCAACATCCCGCCCTATGCGGAGCTGTTGGCCGAACTCGACGTGGCGCGCGGCATCGCCGCCAAGATCGAAGGGCAAGGGGTCGCGGCGCAAGAGGCGCGCAAGGAAGTGGCATGAGTCAGCGCCAATGCAGGCTCACTCGCCGACCTGCAGCGCGCCTTCCAGGATTACCTGCTGGCAAGCAGCGACGGCTTTGCCGCTTCCGTGCGCGACACCAGGAAGAGCCGACCGGATCACCCTGCTCGATGTCTATCGCGACGCCTATGCGCTGCGGCTGATCGAGGTCGCTGACCGACGATTATCCCGGTCTGTTGGCCATGGCCGGCCCGGCCGATTTCGACTACATGGCGCGCGCCTACATCGCCGCCCATCCCTCGCGCTATGCCTCGGTGCGCTGGTTCGGCCAGCGGCCTCGCCGACTTCCTCGCCGCCACGCCGCCTTTCAACCGATCGCCGGCAGTGGCCGACATGGCGCGCTTCGAATGGGCTGCTGGGCGAGGCGTTCGATGCGCCCGACCTGGTGCCGGTCTCCGCCGACCCGGCTGATGGCCTGCCGCCCGAGACTTGGGAGACGCTTTGCTTCACGCCTCTGCCCTCATTGCGCCGGTTCGGTCTTCGCCTTCGAGGTGCCGCAGGCGTGGCAGCGCCGTGACGAGCAAGTTGAGGCGGGCAATCTCGACGTCGCGCCGGCCGCAACGCCGGCTCCCTGGATGATCTGGCGGCCCGAACGCGTGTCCAATTTCCGCTCGCTGGAGGCGGACGAGGCCGCGATGCTCGACGCCCTGATCGAGGGCCGGCCCTTCCCGGCGCTTTGCGAGAGCAATTGTGACCCATGTCGGTGAGGACCAGGCGGCCGCCCGCGCCGCCGGCTTGTTACGGGCCTGGGTCGAGGAAGGCTTGATCGGCTCCTTCACGCACTGAGAGTCCGACGTGCCCGCTTGATGGAATTGGTAGACATACACGACTTAAAATCGCGAGGCTTCGAAAGAGGCCGTGCTGGTTCGAGTCCAGCAGCGGGCACCATCGGATGCAACCCCGGCCGGCGATCGACGTTTCTCCCCTAGCGCCCCGCGTTATTGGAGGAGCAGCCATGGCCAGAATTCTCAAATCCCGGCGCCGCCTGCTGGTGGGCGCGGCGGGATCGTTGCTGCTTTCCGCCCCTGCGCTCGCCGACGCGCGCCGGCAGGCAACTCCGAACAAGAAAACCGCCGAAGCCATCCCCGTCACGGCGACGGAAGATCTGATGCGCGAGCACGGCGTTCTGCGCCGGATCCTGCTGATCTACGAGGCAGGCGCCCGCCGCGTCGGCCAGGGAGAGGACATCGATCCCGCCGTCTTCATCCAGGCTGCCGAGACGATGCGCGACTTCATCCACGACTATCATGAGAAGTCGGAGGAGGAGCACGTCTTCCCGCGCTTCAAGAAGGCCGGCCGCATGGTCGAGCTGGTGGACGTGCTGCTGGTCCAGCATACCGCCGGGCGCAAGCTCACCGAACGTATCCTGCAGGCCGCCGAAGCCTCGCGCGGCAACAAGGAGCAGCGCACCGCCTTGACCGACGCGATGCAGGCCACGATCACGCTTTATCGCCCGCACGCGGCGCGCGAGGACACCGACATCTTCCCGACCTTGCGCAGCCTCGATGACGCCCAACGAGTTCGAGGAGCTCGGCGAAACGATGGAAAAGGCCGAGGTCGCCAAGTTCGGTGGCGACGGCTTCGAGAAGATGGCCAAGCGCGTCGAGCAGATCGAGAAGCGGATCGGTACCGACGATCTCGCCCAGGCGACGCCGAAGAACTGAGCTCTAACCTCGGTAGTGGCAGGCCACCCAGTGGCCGGGCCGGCTCTCGCGCAGCTCGGGATCGCGCTGCGAGCAATCCGGCCTCGCGATCGGGCAGCGCGTGTGGAAATGGCACCCCGAGGGCGGGCGGATCGGATTGGGCACGTCGCCCTGCAGCATGATGCGCTTGCGCTTGACCGTCGGGTCGGGGATCGGCACGGCCGACAGCAGCGCCTCGCTGTAGGGATGGAGCGGCGTGTCGTAGAGATCGCGCGCCGGAGCGATCTCGACCACGCGGCCGAGATACATCACCGCGATGCGCGTGCAGATGTGCTCCACCACCGACAGGTCATGGGCGATGAACAGATAGGTGAGCCCGAATTTCTCCTGCAGGTCCTCCAGCAGGTTGATCACCTGCGCCTGGATCGAGACGTCGAGCGCCGATACCGGCTCGTCGCAGATCACCAGCTTGGGCTCGACCGCGAGCGCGCGGGCAATGCCGATGCGCTGGCGCTGGCCGCCGGAGAATTCGTGCGGGAA
This sequence comes from uncultured Alphaproteobacteria bacterium, assembly GCA_963755595.1. GTDB lineage: Bacteria > Pseudomonadota > Alphaproteobacteria > Reyranellales > Reyranellaceae > Reyranella. Next base: position 72,591 of record CAVWKP010000020.1, read on the forward strand.
GCGGCGCATATGGTCGGGCTGCAGGCCGACCGTCTCGAGCAGCTGCACGACGCGCTCCTCGAGCTCGCGCCGCGACTTGGCAAGATTGTGGATCTCCAGCGCCTCGCCGACGATCGCCGCCACCGTCAGGCGCGGATTGAGCGAAGCGTAGGGATCCTGGAAGATGATCTGCATGTCGCGGCGCAGCGCACGCAGCGCCTCGCCGTCGAGCTGCGTGACGTCGGCGCCCTTGAACCAGATCTCGCCCGAGCTGGGCTCGATCAGCCGGAGGATGCAGCGGCCAGTAGTCGACTTGCCGCAGCCGGACTCGCCCACCAGCCCCAGCGTCTCGCCCGGACGCGATGTCGAAGCTCACGCCATCGACGGCATGCACGCGCTCGACCTCGCGCGAGAAAATGCCGCCTTTCACCGCGAAGTGCTTGCGCAGGTCGCGCACCGACAGAAGGGCATCGCCGCTCACAGGACACACCTCACGAAATGACCGGGCGCCACCTCTTTCAAGGGCGGCATCGCTTGGGTACAGATATCCATGACGTACTTGCACCGCGCGGCGAAGCGGCAGCCCGGCGGCGGCTCGAGCAGGCTCGGCACCGTGCCGGGAATGGCCTCCAGCCGCTGCTTGTGCTCGGCGGCGCGGTCGACGCGCGGGATCGAGCGGATGAGGCCCTGGGTGTAGGGATGGCGTGGATCGCCGAACAGCGCCTCGACCGGCGCCTCCTCGACCACCTTGCCGGCATACATCACGACAACGCGCTGACAGGTCTCGGCGACCACGCCCATCGCGTGAGTGATCAGCATGATCGACATGCCGAGCCGTTGCTTCATCTCCTGCATCAGCTCGAGGATCTGCGCCTGGATGGTGACGTCGAGTGCTGTCGTCGGCTCGTCGGCGATCAGGAGCTGGGGCTTGCACGAGAGCGCCATGGCGATCATCACGCGCTGGCGCATGCCGCCCGAGAACTGATGCGGGTAGTCATGCACGCGCTTGGCCGGATTGGGGATGTTGACCAGACGCAGCATCTCCACGGCACCAACGATCGCCTGCTTGCGGCTGAGCTTATCGTGCTCGCGCAGCACCTCGGCGATCTGGTTGCCCACCGTGTAGACCGGATTGAGCGAGGTCATCGGCTCCTGGAAGATGATGGCGATCTCGCGGGCGCGGATCTTGTCCATGGCCTCAGCAGGCAGCGGGATAAGATCGCGACCCTGCCACAGGATCTGGCCGGCCTCGAAGCGGCCGGGCGGCATGTCGATGAGCTTCAGCACCGAGCGTGCCGTCACGGTCTTGCCGCAACCCGATTCGCCCACGAGACCCAGTGTTTCACCCCGATCGATCCTGAGATCGACGCCATCGACCGCCCGTACCATGCCATCGTCGGTCTTGAACCAGGTCTTTAGCCCGCGTATGTCGAGCAGCGTCTCGGCCATTACGCTCGCCTACAGGACGCGGCGCGGGTCGAGGGCGTCGCGCAGTCCGTCGCCCACGAAATTGATCGCCAGTACGGTGACGAAGATCGCAGCGCCGGAGAACATCGCCCAGTGCGGGGCCACGTCGAGCGTGTCCTTGGCGTCGAACAGCATCCGGCCCCAGCTCGGGATGTCGGGCGGGAAGCCGAGCCCGAGGAACGACAATGTCGAACTCGGTGATGATGGCGGCGGCGACGTCGATCGTGCCGGCCACGATCACAGGCCCCAGCGCATTGGGCAGGATGTGGCGCACGACCTGGCGGACCGGCGACGCGCCGAGCGCCCGTGCCGCCTCGATGAACTCCTTCTCGCGAATCGACAGGATCTGCGCTCGCACCAGGCGGGCAACCTGCATCCAGCGCAGGCCGCCGATCACGGCCACGATCATGATGAAGAGGCCGCCTTCGACACCGAACACACCGGTGAGCGCACTTCGGAAGAAGTAGATGATCATGAGCAGAAGCGGAAACTGCGGCAGCGACAGGAAAAGGTCGGCAAGCCACATCAGGGCGGCATCGACGCTGCCCCGCGACATGCCGGCGATAGCCCCCACCAATACGCCGACGGTTGCCGCCACCAGCATGGCGCATAGGCCGACCGCCAAGGAAATCCTGCCGCCATAAAGCAATCGCGCCAGCACGTCCTGCCCCAGATCGTCGGTGCCGAGCGGATGGTTCCACGACGGACCCTGGAGCTGCGCGCTGAAATCGATGTCATTGATCGCCACACGCCAGACAAGCGGCCCGAGCACGACCGCCAGGATCATGAACAGGAGCACGAGGGAACTCACTACCGCGAGCCTGTGCCTGCGGAAGCGTCGCCAAGCCTCGAGGCCCGGCGAAAAGGACGCCCTCCTCGAAGGTGTCGCCGCGGCCGGCGCCGGAGCGGGCGGCTCAACGGTAAGAGATGCGGGGGTCGAGCCAGCCATACAGGATATCGGCGATGAGGTTGAAAATGACCACTAGGCAAGCGAACACGAAGGTCACCGCCATTACGACCGGCGTGTCGTTGGCGAGCATGGCAGAAATCAGCAGCGAACCGATGCCGGGGACGCGGAAAATCTGCTCGGTGACAATAGCGCCGCCGAAGACGATGGGCAGCTGCAGAGCCACCAGCGTGACGACGGGAATGAGCGCGGTGCGCACCACATGCCGAAGGATCACCTTGCGCTCGCCGATGCCTTTCGAACGCGCCGTCGTGACATAGTCGAGCCGCACCACGTCGAGCACGGCCGAACGCACGTAACGCACCAGCGAGCCGCCCTGGAACAGGCCGAGCACCGTCACCGGCATGATCGACTGCTTGATCTGCTCCCACAGCCACGCCAACCCCGTGGCGCCGAGATCGGCGCGGTAGACGATCGGCAGCCAGTCGAGCCTGACGCTGAACACCAGGATCAGCACGAGCCCGGTGAAGAACGTCGGCAGCGAAAAGCCGATGAAGGCGAACGTGGTGGCGATCTGATCGAAAATCGAATAGGGCCGCGTGCCGGCCAGCACGCCGACCGGCAGGGCGACGGCAATGGCCAGGACCTGCGCCGCGCCGATCACGATCAGGGTGGTCGGCAGGCGCTGCATGATGAGCGTGTCGACGTCGATACGGCTGGCGAATGAGAAGCCCCAATCGCCGTGGAACATCGCGTTCAGCCAATGCAGATAGCGCATCCACACTGGATCATCGAGGCCGAACTTGGCGCGCAGCGATGCGGCCACTTCCGGCGGGATCGCCGGATTGGCCGCGAGATCGCTGAAGGGATCGCCCGGCGCAAGCGCCAGGACAGTGAAGAGAACGACGCTGATCCCGAACAGACTGGGGAGCGCAATCAGCAGGCGACGGATCAGATACTGCCGGGACACGCTACGCCTCCGCCGCCATCATGCCGGGGCCTCTCTAGGTTTCTTTGTACCAATCCTGAATGTCCCAGGTGTTGTTATCCCACCCGCTCATTTCGGCTTTGAGCTTGAGGGCCATGGCCTGGACAGCCGGGCGTGCGACCACCGGGATCACGACCTGGTTGTTGATCACCATGTCGTTGGCCTTGATGAAGATCGCCGCGCGCTTGACCGGATCGAGCTCGGCCTGGCCGGCCTTGCAGTTGGCGTCGTATTCCTTGTTCGACCACCGCGTGATGTTGCGGCCCTGCCACTTGTTGGCCTTGGTCGCCTGCTTCCTCGGTCAGGAACTGCTTCATGAACAACTCGGGATCGGGCTGTGTCATGGTCGTCGTGTACATCTGCAGGTCGCAGTAGAACTTGGTGTAGGTGTCGGGGTTGGCGACGTCCGACGAGAAGAACACCGACGCCGTCACCGCCTTGACCTCGATCTCGATGCCGGCCTTCTGGCAGGCCTGCTTGACGATCGCCTGGTTCTTCTGGCGCGGCTGGTTGATCGAGGTCTGGTAGACGAACTTCAGCTTCTTGCCGTCCTTCTCGCGGATGCCGTCGGAGCCCTTCTTCCAGCCGGCCTTCTCGAGAATGTCGTTGGCCTTGTCGATATTGAATTCGTACTTCGTCTTCTTGGAGCGGAACTTCTCCGGATTGTTGACGAAGTTCGCCGTCGCCTGGCCGGTGCGGCCATAGATGAACTTCTCGACCGAGGCCTTGTCGATCAGCATGCGACAGCGCCTGGCGCACCGCCGGATCGGACAGCGTCGGATGCTTGGTCTTGATGCTGGAGCGCTCGCCATCGACTTCGGTCCACGGATCGGTGGTGTTGAGCTGGATATGCTCGATGTTGCCGCCGGGCGAGATCTCGACCCTGCCCTTGCCGCCCTTCTCCAGCCGCAACAGGATTTCGTCCTCGACCTGCATGTTCCAGGCGAAGTCGTACTCGCCGGTCTGCAGCACGGCGCGCGCTGCCGAAATGGCGTCGCCGCCGCCCTTCATCTCGAAGCTGTCGAAATACGGCCGGTTGGCCATGTGGTAGTTCGGATTGATCTCGCCGGACACCATGTCGCCCGGCTTGAAGTCCTTGAACATGTAGGGGCCGGTGCCGACCGGCTTGAGGTTGGTCGGCGCCTCGCGCGACTTGCCGCCCATGTAGTCGGCGAACAGGTGCTTGGGGATGATCATGCCCTTGAGCGCCGACGAAGGCGTAGCGCCCAGAACGGCGTCGGCTTATCGAACATCACCTTGACGGTGTAGTCGTCGACCTTCTCGACCTTGACGTCCTTGTAAGGGCCGACTGGTCGTCGCCGCCGCCGCCGGATCCTTGGCGTATTCCCAATTGAAGACGACGTCGTCGGCGGTGAACGGCTTGCCGTCGTGCCAGGTCACGCCCTTCTTCAGCTTCCAGGTCACCGACTTGCCGTCGGCGGCGAGCGTGCCGTCCTCGCGTCCCGGAATCTGCTCGGCCAGCAGGGCTTCAGATTGCCGTCGGCGTCCCATCCGGCCAGCGGCTCGTAGAAGAAGCGCGAGCCGTCCTGGTCCTTGGTGCCGACCGCAAAATGCGGATTGAGCAACGTCGGCCCCTGCCACCACAGCACCTTGAGCGGCCCACCGCCGCCGCGCTTGGTCGGCTTGTAGACCGGCTTGGACTGGGCCATCGCGACCCCGGAATAGCGTCAGGATCTGGCTCGCGATCGGCGCCGTCAGACCCGCCGCCACGATCCTGCGGACAAAGTCCGCGTCGCGACAGCCGCGCCCGCCTTCACACCCTCGATCAGATCTCGAATTCATGTTCGTTCATGAGAGCCTCGTCCCCTGTCTTGCGCCCGTCCCGATTGCCGCTCTCGCTATGCTGCAAGATGCGTGCAATTCTTGATCTGAACAGGCCGGAAGGCCGCCGTCAACGACAGCGCGGTCGCATGGGTGCAGGCGATGGGAGGGGGAGATGGCTTGGATATATCTTGTTGCGGCGGGCATGTTGCGAGATCGGCTGGCCGGTCGGCCTGAAGATGGGCTGGACCGAAGCGGCGCGAGGCCCGCCTGGATCGGGATGTTCGCATGTTCGCCATGTGCGCAGCGGCGCGCTGCTTTTGTGGGCACAACGCATCATTCCCATGGGCACCGCCTACGCCGTGTGGACCGGAATCGGCGCGGTCGGCGCCTTCACCGTCGGGATCCTGGCGTTCGGCGATCAGGCATCGGCGATGCGGCTCGTGTCGATCGGCCTGATCGTGGCCGGCATCGTCGGCCTCAAGCTCGCCTAGAAGACAAGGAGGATCCGTCATGCGGATGAAGGATAAGGTGGCGCTGGTCTCCGGTGCGGCCAGCGGCATGGGCGCGGCGACCGCCAGGCTTTTCGCCGCGAAGGCGCCAAGGCCGTGTTCGTCGCCGACATTCTCGAGAAGGAGGGCGAGGCGGTCGTCGCCGAGATCGGCAAGACGGGCGGCAAGGCTACGTTCCTGCCCCTCGACGTGACCGACGAGGCGCAATGGAAGGCCGCGGTCGACAAGGTCGTGGCGAGCTAGGGCCAGCCTCGACGTGCTGGTAACAACGCCGGCATCTCGGGTTCGGCCGAGCAGGATCTCTACGATACCGCCGCGTGGAACCGGCTGATGGACGTCAACGCCACCGGCGTCTTCTTCGGCATGAAGCACGGCATCGCGGCGATGAAGAAGCACCGCCGCGGCTCGGTGATCAACCTGTCGTCGATCTCGGGCATCGTCGGCCAGGGCTTCATCCATGTCGGCTACAACGCCTCGAAGGGCGCCGTGCGCCTGATCACGAAGTCGGGAGCGGCGCAGCACGGCCGGGAGGGCATCCGCGTCAACTCCGTGCATCCCGGGCTGATGCCGCCCATGCGCACCTCGGGCCGCACAGCCGATCCCGAGACGCGCGCCAAGACCTTGAAGGGCGTGCCGATGGGTCGCGCCGGCGAAGTCGACGAGGTGGCCTACGCCATTCTGTTTCTGGCATCCGACGAGTCTTCTTACGTGACGGGTGCGGAGCTGGTGGTGGACGGAGGCTGGACCGCCGTGTGAGGCGCAGGCATATTCCGCAGATGGATCGCCCTCGCCTCGACCAAGGCTGGCGCGCCACGGCGATGGCCGTGGCGCTGTTTGCGATCACGCTCAATTTCCTGCAGCCGGTCGTTCATGCCGCGCTGATGCGCGATGGCGCGCCGTCGGCCTTGTGGACCGTCTTCTGCAACGCGACCGCCGCCGATCCTGACGGCAAGTCGGGCTCCGTGCCCGATGGCGGCCCAGCAGCATGAATGCTGTTTGGGTCTCGCCCACGCCGCGACAGTCGCCCCGCCGCCGACGGCCTTTGTACTCGTCGCGCCGGTCACGGCCATCGCGACCCCGTTGCTCGCGGCCGAGCAACCCACGCCCGTCGGCATTCGCGACGGGCCCAGCCAACCCCGCGGTCCACCCATCCTCGCCTGACCGAACAAGCTGCGATGCGGCCTGCCGTGTCGCGTTCGTTTTCAGTCGAGGGAGATTTCCATGTCGTCAATCCGAGCGGCGAGCCTTGCCGCGCTATCCGTCATCGTGGTGTCGGCCTTCGCGCCGGACGCCGTTGCGCACTGCTTCGTCGGCGCCCGGTTCCTGCCGGCGACGCTCACGATCGATGATCCCTGCGTCGCCGACGAGCTGTCGCTGCCCACCGTAGCCGCCTTCGGCACTGGCGACGTCCCGTCGAACAGCCAGGTCGACCTGTCGGCCGAGTTCTCCAAGCGCATCACCAGCACGCTCGGCATATCGGTCGGCTCGACGTTCAGCCAGATCACGCCGCCCGGCGCACCGACCATCAACGGCTTTCAGAACCTCGAAACCACGGTGATGTGGCAATTCCTGACTTTGCCGCGGCAGGAGTTCGTCCTGTCGGTGGGGTTGGGCATCGAATGGGGCGGCACCGGTCTGCAGGACGTCGGGGCGGCAACATTCTCCACCTACACGCCGACAATCTGGTTCGCCAAGGGCTTCGGCGACCTGCCGGACAGTCTTGGGTGGATGCGACCGTTCGCCATCACCGGCCAGGTCGGCTGGGCGTTTCCCTCCGTCGCCGCGATTACGACCATCGACCCGGATTCGGGCGACGCCAACATCCAATACAATCCGCAGGTGTTGCAGTGGGGCGGCTCGCTGCAATACAGCATGCCTTACCTGAAATCGAGCGTCGTCGACCTCGGCCTGCCGGAGGTCTTCAATCAGCTCAACTTCATTGTCGAGGCCTCGCTGCAGACGCCTGTTGCCTACACGCTGACCTCGGGCACGCTGACCACTGGCACCATCAGTCCCGGCCTGATCTGGACGGGACGCTACTACCAGGTCGGCGTCGAAGCGCTCATCCCCGTCAACAGTCAAAGCGGATCCGGCGTGGGCGTGATCGCCCAACTGCACTTCTATCTCGACGACATCTTCCCGAGGAGCATCGGCAAGCCGCTGTTCGGCGGATTCGCCAAGCCGACGGGCAATGGGGTACTGACATGCGCAACCTATCGATTCTCGCAAGTGCGGTGCTGATCGCGGTCGCGGGCAGCGTTGCCGCCCATGCCCATGCCTTTCTCGATCACGCCGATCCGCGGGTCGGCAGCACCGTCGATGCCGAGCCGCGCGAGGTTTCGCTGCTGTTCACCCAGGACCTCGAGCCTGCCTTCAGCACGATGGAGGTCACCGGCCCGTCCGGCCAGCGGGTGGATGAGGGCAAGCCGCGCATCGAGGGCAACGTGATGCACGTGCCGTTGCGGCCCGATCAACCGGGCACCTACCGGGTGAAATGGCGTGTCCTCTCGGTCGACACCCACACGACCGAAGGCGCTTTCAGCTTCAAGGTGCGCCCATAGAAGTGATCGTCCTGCTCGCAGCGGTGCGTGCCGTTCACTTCGCCGCCACGGCGATGGTGATGGGCGCGGCGCTCTTTCAATGCCTCGTTGCCGAACCGGCGTTTCGAACCGCCGCAGTCGGCGACGCGGCGGGCGTGCGGGCCTATCGGGTCTGGCTGGCGACCATCCTTTGGATCGGCTTGGCGCTCGCGGTCCTGTCGGGCGCGGCTTGGCTGCTCACCCTGGCGGCCAAGATCAGCGGCCAAGATCCCGTCACCGCCGCCGGCGGCGTGGCCTGGCTGCTGCTGACCGAGACCCAGTTCGGGCACGTCTGGATCGCGCGGACGTTCCTGGCAGGCCTGCTGTTCTGCGCCCTGTGGCTCGGAGGGCAAAAGCTGACGACCATCACGGCGATGGGCTTGATGGGTTCCTTGGCATGGTCCGGACATGCCGACCGGCTCGCCGGGAACCGTCGGCAACATTCATCTGATAAACGACATCCTTCATCTCCTCGCCGCCGGCACCTGGCTGGGCGGGTTGCTGCCGCTCTCGCTGCTGTTAGTGCTGGCCTTCCGGCAGACAGACCCCGCTCTCGCTTCGACCCTGCAAGGCGTAGCGCGGCGGTTCTCGACGCTCGGCCTGCTCGTCGTAGGGACGCTGCTCGCGACCGGCCTCGTCAACACCTGGATGATGGCCGACAGTCCGCTCAGCTTGGTCACGACGAACTATGGACGCCTGCTGCTGCTGAAGATCGCCCTTTTCGTTGTCATGGTGACAATCGCGGGCATCAACCGCCTCCAACTGACGCCGCGGCTGCCAAAGACGGACGCCGTGCATCGTCTTGATCGCAATACACGCGTCGAGTTGGCCCTGGGTTTCGCGATCATTGCGATCGTGAGCGTCCTTGGGGTGCTTTCGCCCGCCATGCACATGGGGATGCAAATGAAATGATGCCCTGCGCCAAACCACTTGGAGTACGACCAATTGCGAGGAGCTCGCCATGATCAAACGACGTATCTTGTTGCCGCTCGCGCTCGCGCTTCTATGCAGCGCCACCGCGCCTCGCGCACGATTACAAGCTCGGCGCGCTCGAGATCAGCCAGCCCTGGGCGCGCGCCACGCCGCCCAGCGCGCCGGCCGGCGGCGGCTTCCTGAAGATCACCAACACCGGTTCGATGCCCGACCGGCTGGTCTCGGCCAGCAGCCCCGCGGCCGAGCTCGTGCAGGTCCACGAGATGAAGATGGACGGCAACGTCATGCGCATGCGCGCGGTCGAGAACGGCCTCGAGAATTCCCGCCGGCGGCAGCGTCATGCTCGCGCCGGGCGGATTTCACTTGATGATGATGGGCCTCAAGGCGCCGCTGAAGCAGGGCACGTCAGTTCCGGTCACTCTCGTCTTCGAGAAGGCCGGCAAGATCGATGTTGATCTGGCGGTCGAGGCGATGGGCGCCTCGACCCCTGCACACTAACGCGTCGACCGGGCGCGCTAAATCAGCTGGATGGCGATCATCACCATGCCGATCACCGACACGGCCCAGGCGAGCGTGCGCAGCCAGGGAATGCCCAGCAGGTAGATCACGGCGTAGATCAGCCTCGCCCAGAAGAAGATCAGCGCGCCCATCGCGGTCATGGCGTTGGCCTTGCCGGCGACGGCGGCGACCAGCACCAGCGCGGTGAACAGCACCATGTTCTCGATCATGTTGAGGTGCGCGCGCCGCGCCCGTCCGGCAAAGCCGGTGAGGTCGCCCATGCCCTCGCGGTTGCCCGCCAGCGTGTTGAGGCCGACTGCCTGGTTGGCCGACGCCGCCGCGATCAGCACCTGCACGAAAGTCAGCAGCACCGAGAACAGCAGATACTTCAGATCCATGCTCATTGTGTGTCTCTCCCCTTACTTGGTGCCGAACAGGCGGTCGCCTGCATCGCCAAGTCCGGGAACAATATACCCGTGATCGTTGAGTTTCGCATCGATCGCTGCCGCGAACACCGGCACGTCGGGATGGACCTCGGCGAAGGCGCGCGCGCCCTGCTCGGAGCCCAGGATGCAGATGAACTTGAGCCGCTTGGCGCCCGACTCCTTCAAACGATCCACAGCGGCGATCGCCGAATGCGCCGTCGCCAGCATCGGGATCGCACACCAGCACGTCGCGGTCGGAGATGTCGCCCGGGATCTTGAAGTAGTACTCGACCGCCTGCAGCGTGCGCGGATCGCGGTAGAGGCCGACATGGCCCATGCGGGCGAGCGGCATCAGGTCGAGCACCCTTCGGCGAGGCCGAGGCCGGCGCGCAGGATCGGCACGATCACCAGCTTCTTGCCGTCGAAGAGCGGCGCGTCCATCGACTCGATCGGGGTCTCGATGTGAGTGTGCACCAGCGGCAGGTCGCGCGTGGCGTCGTAGCCCAGCAGCAGGCCGATCTCGCGCAGCAGGCGGCGGAAATTGGCGCTCGACGTCTCCTTGTCGCGCATCTTGGTGAGCTTGTGCTGCACCAGCGGATGGCTGGAGACGTGAATGGAATGCGGCAACGACATCTTCTTCTCCCCCGAACTTCAGAACACCGTCCCGTCGCTCTCGACGTTTCATCGGCGGCGCCGCCGCCCGGCCGGCGCTCGGCGGCCAGCATGCGGCCGGCGAACCAGGTGCCGGCCTCCAGCACCTTCACGAGCGGCAGGCGCGTGGCATCCATCCCCAGATGCAGCCGCACATGCTCGCCGATCCTATCGAGCAGCGCCACGGTCAAGCGCGCGCCATTCGACGATCGGCTCGTCGCCCGGCGCAAAAGTCTTGGTGAGCAGGCTCGATTGCTTGGGCCGGAGCGCGCCCGCATCCACCAGCAGGCCGCCGTTGCGATACTCGGGCAGCCCGGTAAGCGCATCGAGCTCGACGACCTTCAGGCCCGCGCCTTCGATCGGCTCGACCAGCGAGTAGCTGAGCCACTGCGAGAGCTTGTGGAACGGCACAAGCCCGACCGCCGGATGCGGCCACACATCGCCCATCGGCGACGGCCAGATCGGCGAAAGCTTGTCCAGCACGGCGGCCAGGATGGACGCGGCCTTCACCGGTGCCGCCGTCCTTCGACGATGACATCGAACAACGCGCCCGGGCGGGCGAGGCCGACGCCGCCCAGCTTGCGCAGCAGGCCGGCGCGGCCTTCGAGGCCGAGCCAGCGGATTGTGCGCCTTCACCTGGAAGCCCATGGCGATGTCCATCGGCGTGAGCGCGGCCAGACGCTCGGCATCGACCCGCAGCGGATCGCCCTTGGCGTCGCGGCTGAAGGCGCCGTTCGCGAACATATGGAAGCTCGCCACGCCCAGCCCTTCGGAGCGGGCGTAGGTCTCGTTGGTGCCGGGCTCGCGATACGACCACGCCGGCCCCGCGCCGGCATCGAGCAGCACCGAGACCACCGCAAGGTCCATGCGCCGGCGCGCCACCTCTTCCTTCGGCAGCGCCTTCAGCCGCGGCGCCAGCGCGCGCCCAGCGGTCATGGCCGCCGGCCTCGAAGTGCCGCCAGCGCGAATGGAAGGGAATCGCCGCGGGATTGGGAAAGCGCTGGCGCGTCACTTTTAGCGTCGCCTGCACGGCCGCTTCGAGCCCGTCTGCCATCAACCGCCCACCAGGCCGAGCGGCCGTCCTCGACATATTTCAGCACCTGCCCCGCCCGCTCGCGGATCGCGGCGGGCGTGCGCAGGTACGCCGAGATCCTCGGTCACTCGTCGAGGCCTCGCCCCTTGCGGCTTGGCGAGCTCGGTCGTCCCGGGCTTCTTCGCCGTGAAGTAGCCGGCGGCCTTCTTGGCATCCATCTCGACCTGGGCGTCGGCGGGGATCAGCTCGTCGGGGATCGCCACCTGCTCGACGATCTCGATGCCCTGCTCACGCAGCGCGTCGGACTTCATGTTGCTCATCGAGGCGAAGCGGTCGATGCGGCTGATGCCCAGCCAATGGATCAGGTCGGGCATCAGCTCCTGGAAGCGCATGTCCTGCACACCGGCGACGCACTCCGTGCGGGCGAAGTACTGCGCCGCCGAATCGCCACCGACCTGGCGCTTGCGCGCGTTGTAGACCAGGAACTTGGTGACCTCGCCCAGCGCGCGGCCTTCCTTGCGATTGTAGATCACCACGCCGACGCCGCCCTTCTGCGCCTGCTCGATGCAGATCTCGATGCCGTGCGCCAGATAAGGCCGGCAGGTGCAGATGTCGGAGCCGAACACGTCGGAGCCGTTGCACTCGTCGTGGAGCCGGCAGGCGATCTTGGTCTCGGGCTTGCCGAGCTTGGCGACGTCGCCGAAGAAATAGATGGTGGCGCCGCCGATCGGCGGCAGGAAGAGTTCCAGATCGGGCCGCGTCACCAGCTCGGTGTACATGCCGCCGGTCTGCTCGAAGAGCGTGCGGCGGAGATCGACCTCTTTCACGCCGAAGCGCTCGGCGATGCCGGGCAGCCACCACACCGGCTCGACCGCGGCCTTGGTCACCCTCACGTCGCCCGAGCCGCTCAGGATGTCGTTGTCGGGCTTGAGCCGGCCGGCGGCCATCGCGTCGATGATTTCCGGCATGTTCACATGCGCCTTGGTGATCGCGATGGTCGGGCGGATGTCCCAGCCGGCCGCGAGCTTGTCGGCGAACACCTCGGACACAAGGTGGCCCCACGGATCGAGCGACACGATCTTCTTGGGATCGAACCAGCTCTCGAACGGCCCGATCCGCTCGGCGGGCGAGGTGTTGGTGAAGTCGGGACGGTGGTCGGCCTTGAGCTCGTGCGCGGCGATCGCCAGCGCGCGGTAGATGCCGTAGCTGCCGGAATGCACGCCGATCGCGTTTCGCCGAGATCCAATTCCCACGGTGCCGACGACGGGCCCGCGAATCTTGGGGTCGCGCGCACCCCACACCACAGGAGGGGCCGCCTGGCCGCCCTGGGCAGGGTGGGTATTCAGTCTGATGTGAGCCATAACGCTTTCCAGATGCCAAAAGCCGGGAAAGCGAGGCATTGTAGGCGCTGTGGATGACGATGAAAAGGCCAGAAAGGCGGCGATTTTCCCTTTAGATGCATAGGTTTGTCGCCAATAGTCTGCTGCTCTTGGCGTCCCTGCTGCTGAGCGCCATCGTGGCCGAGGGCGTGATCCGCCTGATCGACGAGATGCCCTTGTTTGCGGCCCCACTGCCGCTGCCCGTCGGCGACAATTCAGCCATCTCGCGCTTCGACGACGTGCCGCTGGCGGCAAGCGTGAAACGCGACTGGTTCTTCCAGACGCCGCCGCCGCTGCCCAACCGCACCCGGCCGCCGGAGGACCTGGAACGTTGGTCCCAGGAGGCCGAGCGCGCTTACGCCGAGCACGGCAACGAGTTCCGCAGCGGCGACATGTTCAAGGTGTGGAACTCCGTTCGCGTCGGCGATCCGTGCGCCACGCGGTTCTTCGGCAGCGCGCCGCAACGCCTGTTCGTCTTCGATCCGCCCGACGGCTCGCCCTTTCCGAACTACCGGTTCCCGCCCGACACCACCCTGTCCGACGGACTGGTCACCAACGCCTTCGGCTGGCGCGGACCGCCCGTGCCCTTTCAACGTGGGCCTCGCACCGTGCGCATCGTCTTCGTCGGTGCATCGACCACCATCAGCAACCATCACATGCCCTACGCCTATCCCGAGTTCATCGGGCATTGGCTCAACATCTGGTCGGCGGCGCGCGGCCTCGACATCCGCTTCGAGACGATGAATGCCGCGCGCGAGAGCATCGGCTCGCCCGACATCGCCGCCATCGTGCGGCAGGAAGTGCTGCCGCTGCTGCCCGACCTGGTCGTCTACTACGAAGGCGCCAACCAGTTCCGGTTGAATTCCCTGGTGGCCGACCTGCCCGACTGGACGCCTCAGCGACCGGTCGCGCTCGAACCGCGCGGCAGGTTCGCCGTGTGGCTGCAGCAGGCCGAGCGCTACTCGGCGATCGCGCGGCGCATCGCGACCGCGACCGGCTGGCTCGCCCAGCCGACCAGCGGCGAGGAATGGCCCAAGCCCGCCTACGATCTCGTTTGGCCGACCGGGCTCGACGAGCGCGACCCCGATCTGTCGCGCCAGGACCTGCCGGTCCATCTCAGCATCATCCTGCGCGATCTCGACGAAATCCGCGCCGACCTCGCCGCCGTCGGGGCCGAATTCGCCGTGTCGTCCTTCAAGTGGATGGTGAGCGACGGCATGAAGCTCGATCCGGTGCGCCAGCGCTACACGCTGGACATGCTCAACGCGTCCTACGGGCCGTTCCGCTACCGCGACCTCGCCCGGCTGGCCGCCTTCCAGAACCGCGTCCTGGCCAAATACGCCAGGATGCACGGCCTGCCGTTCATCGATGTGGCCGCCATGATGCCGTCCGATCCCGACCTTTTCTCGGACGCCATCCACAAGACCTATGCCGGCGAGCGCATCATGGGATGGGTGTTCCTGCAGCAACTCGTGCCCGTCATCGAACGGCATCTGGCGAACGGCGCCTGGCCCCGTCCCGTGCCCCGAATGGAGCCCGCCCATCCCGCCTTCCGCAGCCCGCCGCGGATGATTACATTCCACTGCCGCCAGCCCGCTGGTTGAGGCCGGCTGGCTGAGGGGCGACACCTGCCCGCGCCGACTGCCCCGCTAAGCCGACATCGTGACGCCTCTCAGGCCGCTTCGGCGGCAGTCGCGTCTCCGCTGCGGCTCGACAGCAGGAGCGCGAGCGGCGCGGCGAGGAGCGCCAGGACGCCCGCGATGACGAAGATGTCGCTGTAGGTCAGCACCGCGGCCTGGGTGAGCGACGCCTGATAGATCAGGCCCGTGGCCGTCTGGTCGATGGCGTCCGGCACGCGCCCGCCCTGGGCGATCAGTGCCTGTCTGTAGCGCTCAAGATCGGCCGCGTAGCCCGGGTCGAGCGGCGTGAGGTGGTGGGCGAAATGCGCCAGATGCGTCTGCGTGAGCGCGGTGATGATGGCCGTGGTGATCGAGATGCCGAGCGAGCCCGAGACGTTGCGGAACATGGTGAACAGCGCGGACGCGTCGCCGCGGTCGGCGTCGGCAAGGTCGACGAAGGCGATGGTGGCGAGCGGGACGAAAAGGAAGGCGAGCCCGGCACGACTGCGCGGCACGCATGAAAACCAGGTCGCTGAAATCACGTCGGCGAAAGGCGGCTGGAATAGAACAACGCCGCGCCCATGATGAAGAAGCCGCAGAGCGATCACGAAACTTGGTCTGGACGAAACCCATGCAGACACGGCGGCGATCGGGAATGAGAAAGCATGACGCGAGGCCGCCCGGGCGACAGGATCAGAGCCCGCCCACGTCGCAGTGTAGCCGATCAGCTGTTTGGGCGAATTGCGGGAGACCACGAGCGCCGCCGTAAAGAACGAACGCCACGGCGGAGATCAGGACGACCCCATCGCAAAATTGCGGTCTGTGAAGCACCCAAGATTGACATCGGATGCTTCGCGCATAGAGAGCCAGATGATGCGCCCCGATGATGCCGAACGCGGCCAGGCCGGCGAAGACGCGGATGAAATTCGAGCCGAACCAGTCTTCGATCCTCGCCACGGTCGAGCATGACCTGCAGGCAGCCGAGGCCGAGCGTGATCAGCGCCAGGCCGATGAAGTCAATGTGACGCTGAGGCTTGCTGCCGCCAGGGCGGATCCTCGACCAGACGAAAACGGCGAAGTGGCGAGCACGCCGACCGGAATATTGATGAAGAAGATCCATCGCCAGCTGTAGTTGTCGGTGATCCAGCCGCCCAGCGTCGGCCCGAGCACGGGCGCGACAACAGTCGCGATCGCCGTGAGCCCGAAGGCCGGCGCGCTGCTCCGGCGGAAAGTGTCGAGCATGATCGACTGCTGGTTGGGCTGCAGGCCGCCGCCGAAAAAGCCCTGTAGCGGTGCGGAAGAGATCAGCTGCCGCAGGCTCTGCGAAGCCGCACAGCAAGGCGCAGACCGTGAACATCGCGAGGCAGATCAGGAAGTAGCGCTTCCGGCCCAGCACGCGGCCGAGCCAGCCCGAGATGGTGAGCACGATGCCGTTGGCCACCAGATAGGAGGTGAGGCCCAGGTCGCCTCGTCGTAGCTCGTCGAGAGGCTGCCCGAGATATGGCGGCAGCGAGACGTTGACGATGGTGGTGTCGAGGATCTCCATGAACGCCGCGACGGTGACGACCACCGCGATCAGCCACTTGATTGGCGCTGGGCTGCCACGTCTCCGGCGTCCCGCCGTCGACGTGCGTTCGCTCATTTCAGGATCACCGTTGGCTCGACCGAGATGCCGAGCGGCAGCGGCGTCTCCGGGCTGGAGCCGCCGTCGATCACGATCTTCACCGGCACGCGCTGCACGATCTTGACGAAATTGCCGGTGGCGTTCTCCGGCGGAAACGCCGTGAAGCGCGAGCCCGAGCCGAGCTGGATGCTGTCGACATGGCCCTCGAGCTTGAGCTGCGGATAGGCATCGACGTGGATGCGCACCTTCTGGCCGGGCCGCATGCGGTCGAGCTCGGTCTCCCTGAAGTTGGCGGTGACCCACACTTCAGGAAGCACCAGCGCCACGATCTGCTGGCCGGGCTGCAGGTAGGAGCCGACCTCGACGTTGCGCTTCGTCACCCAGCCGTCCTGCGCGGCAACGATCCGGGTGTAGCCGAGATTGATTCGGCTTGCTGGAGCTGGCCCTCGGCCTGTTCGACCTGGCCTTCCAGCTGCTTCACGGCCGCCGCCGCTTGCGCGATGTTCTGGCTCACCAGTTGCGCCTGCTTGAGTTCGCCTCCGCGACCGCCACCTGCCCGGTGGCCAGTCGAAGTTCATTTTTGCCGTGTCGCGCAAGGCCTGGGTGGTGGCGATATCGGTCATCGTGGTCTGGCGCGTGTTCTCGCGCTGGGTCTGGAACAGCTGCGCGTGCGCCTGCTGCAGCTGGCCCTGGGCCAGCGACAGCTGTGCGGGAAAGGTCACCTGTGCCTTGGCGTAGGCGACGCGCGCATTGTCGAGCTGGGCCTGCAGCGCCTTGAGCTGGCCCGCCGCCTGCTCGCGCATCGCGACATAGTCCTGTGGCTCGATCTGCACCAGGAGGTCGCCCTTGTGCACGAACTGGTTGTCGTTGACCGCGAGCACCGTGACGTAGCCTGCGACGTGCGGCGACACCACGATGGCGCGGCCGTCGGTGTAGGCGTCCTCGGTCGTTTCCTGATCCTTGGTGAGCAGCCAGTAAGCCAGCCCGCCGACCGCCGCCAGCACCAGGACGACCCCCAGCACCAGGAGCGGCCAGCGCGTGCGCTTGCCCTGGTCGCGGTCTTCGTGCCTGTCCTCTGCGTCCTGTTGCGCTGGCGGGTGTTCGGCAAGGCCGGCCGCACCTTGATCCGGCATGAGCCCTGTCCCTTGCGATGGTCAATAAAGAGCAACGGGCGACGGCGCCACTGGGTTCCGGGTCGGTTCCGGACCCTTCCGCGCACCGCTGCGGCTGTCTACAGTCAAGCCGACACGGAGGACCCCATGCCCGACCTGTTCCCCACCACCGACGAGGCCGAAAAGGACAAGGTGCGCGAGCTCGGCATCGTGAACCATCTCGGCCCCGACTCCTTCAAGCCCGATGGGCTCAGGCCCTTCTTCGAGTACCGCAAGCTCGGGCTCGAGGAATTGACCAACGGCCGCGTCGGCGCGCACGTGATCCGCGCCAAGCCCGGCAAACACGACGGAGCGCCGCGCCACACCCATGCGCTCGACTTCCAGTTCGTCTATGTGCTGAGGGGCTGGGCGATCTTCGACTACGAGGGCTACGGCCAGCACAAGCTGGTGGCGGGCTCGACGGTCTACCAGCCGCCCGGCATAAGACACCAGGAGATCGACCACTCCGAGGATTTCGAGGTGCTGGAGATCACCATGCCGGCCGAGTTCGCGACGGCGACCGTGGAGTGATTGGCGTGAAGTGGATGTTGGCCGTACTCGCGCTGCTGTCGGTCGCCGCGGCCGCGCGCGCGGCTGAGCCGATCCCCTCGCCCAAGCCGATCTTCTTTGCCACCGGCTCGACCAGCGGCACGGCCGGCGGCCGCGTGCTGAGCGGCGCGCGCGACCTCTATTCGGTGAAGGCGATGGCCGGCCAGACGTTGACTGTCACCCTCACCACGCCCGACGACAATGCGGTGTTCCAGGTCTACGTGCCGGGCACGACGGTCGGCCGCGACAGCGACGGCCTGCTCGAATTCCACGGCAAGGCGCTGCACGGCGCGGCCGACGGCGAGGACGCCACGCGCTGGTCGGGCCGGCTGCCCAAGAGCGGCACCTACCTGATCGTGGTCGGCGGCACGCGCGGCAACGCGCGCTACAGCATGGACGTGAAGATCGAGTAGCGGCGCCACGATCGGCGCAAAAGGGCGGGGAGAACGATCATGAGCGAGCTGGCATGACCGAGCTGGCATGAGCGAACTGCAGCTGCTGGCGGGCGGCGGCATCGCCGGCCCCTTGAAGGAGCTCGTGCCGCGGTTCGAGGCCGCGACCGGCCACACGCTGGTGATCCGCTTCGGCACCACGCCCGACCTGATCAAGCTCGCCACGACAGGGGAGCCGTTCGATATGGCCGTGGTGCCGCGCGATGTGTTCCGCGACGAGGCGGCCCGGGCCACGATCGCGCCCGGCCCGACGATCGACATCGCCCGCGTGGGCCTGGGCGTCGCCGTGCGCGCGGGCGCGCCCAGGCCCGACATCGCCACCGCCGACGCGCTGAAGGCGGCGCTGAGCCAGGCCAAATCCATCGCCACCATCCCCGCGAGCGCGGGCGGCGCGCTGGCGCTGAAACTGTTCGAGCGGCTGGGGCTGGCCCCGGCCATGAAGGCCAAGACCCGGGCGCTGGCCGGGCCGGCCGAGCTTTTAGCCGCCATGGCCGCGGGCGAGGCCGAGCTCGGCCTGTTCCTGATCAACGTGCTCACCGCCCCCGGGCTCGACGTGGTCGGGCCGGTGCCGGCCGAGCTCGATCAGCAGGTCGTCTTCACCGCCGCCGTCGCCGCCGGGGCCCGGCAGGCCGAGGCGGCCCGGGCCTTCATCGCCTTCCTGCAGACGCCGGCCGCCCAGGCCACGATCAAGGCCAAGGGCATGACGCCGGGGTGATCCAAATCGTCTCACCGGGCTGAGACGGCTCCGATACCGATGGCACAAGCCTTTTAGGCGATTCGTCTAGAATCCGCCCCTCCCCCCACCCCCTCCGGAAACAGCGGAAAGTCGCCGACATCGGCTCACACGGTAAGGACCAATCCGGCGGATCAGTGGGCAGTATACGTCCGACCGGCCTCATCTACCTACTTTGGTCATTAGAAGGTCGGGACCCGTAACCTATTGGCGCCAAAGGGCAAAAAGGTCCCGCAGCGCGCGGTCATCACTGCGGCCCAGGTGCGGCGAGCCCTTCCCGGCGCGGGCCGGCGGGCGTTCGGCGTCATAGACCTCGCGGGGGACCAGGGGCGCCAGGCCGGGACGGGGCTTCGCCGCGGCGGTAACGAACACCCGCGTCCGCTGCTTCCAGTCGTTCGGCATCTTGAGCTCGGTTAGCCGCTGCATGCGGACCTCCTGCGGCAGAGTTGGGAGTCCAACACCCGGCCGCATCGGGAAGCCCGTGACCAACTTGTTGCAAATGCCTCATATTCTTCCGGACCGCGGGCCTCCAGGCCCGCATCATGGTCATGAGCGGAGCTAGAGCTCCGCGGTCCGGAAGACCATGAGCTCTCGTCAGAGCGCGACCGCCGCCGACCCGCCGTTGATCGACAGCGTCGTGCCGAACGGGCGGCTGAGCTCGGCGAAGCGTTTTAGGATCGACTGCGCCTCCTCGCCCCCGGCCAGGCGCGGACGGCCGCGGCGGTGGCGGGCGTCCTTCCAGCCGAGCGAGATCGGCGTCAGCTCGATCGAGCGCAAGGCGCCGCCGTCATAGGTGAGCAGCGGGACCACCGATTCCCAATAGCGCCGGTCGGCGGGGAAGCCCGCCTCGTCGTTCCTGCGTGCGCTTCTGGTAGACCTGCCCCGGGGTCAGATCCGGCTCGGCGCGGAAACGCTCGTAGCCGTCGGCGGGAATCTTCGGCACCAGCTCGTTCTGTCCCAGGAAGTTGCCCAGGCTGTAGAAGATCGGCTTGCCACTGATAGAGCTCCATCCCACGCAAAAGATGCGGGCCGTGGCCGACCACGAGGTCGGCGCCGGCGTCGATCATCTCGCGCGCGAAGGCGCCGATGAACTCGGCCGGCAGCTCCTTCGACTCCGTCATCTGCTCGTGCGCATGCAGGCTCACCAGCACGATGTCCGACAGCCCGCGCGCCTCCTTCACCCAGCGCACCATGGCGGCGATGTCCTTCGGCGACGGCGTGGTGCGCACGCCGACGCGATTGGCCGCCCGGTCGGAGGCCTTGAACTTCAGCTCGCCGAGCGGGAAGAGCGCCGGATCGTTGGGCGCGAAGGCAAAGCCCATCTTGATCTTCTGCTGCCGTTCGGCCTCCAGCCCGAGCTGATCGGCGATCTCGCGCAGCGCTAAAAGCTGCTGCTCGGTGACCTCGTGCACGGTCTCGAAGTGCAGCGGGTTCAGCCCGGGCCGCCCCTGCACGTCGGGCCGCGCCGCCCCGGCCTCCTGGCCTTTGCCGAAGGTCGAGGCGCAGGAAATCATCGCCACCGTGCCCTGGGGCGAGGTGTGATAGCAGGGCCGCCGCGCCTCCTCGAGGTTGCGGCCGACGCCGGCGAAGGACACGCCGCGGGCCTCCATCGCCTCGATCGACTGCAAGAGGCCGGAGATCGAATAGTCGAGCGAATGATTGGTCGCGGTGGCGAACAGATCGATGCCGGCCGCCAAAAGCTCGTCCAGCACCCAGGCCGGCGCGCCGAAATGCGAGCCGCCGCCTTCCAGCGCGGGATCGCCGCGATAGTCGTTGGCTAAAACCTCGAAGTTGGTGAAGGCAACGTCGGCGGCACGCACCTTGTCGAACAGGGGGCGCAACTCGGCATCGTCGCGGCTGTTGAGCCGGCGCTGCAGGATGGAATCGCCGGTGAGCAGGAGGCGGAGGGAATTGGTCATGGCGGCAGTTTATCCAGGCTATAGCCCCCAAGTCTCCTCTCGTCGGCCATGCTAGAAAAGGACAATGATCAAGCCCTGGATCTTTGAGTTCTTCGGCGCCCCCGCCGAGCTTCACCAGCGATTCGATGCGTCAAGCTCGGCGCGCTATTTCAATGCCTATCTCGATCTGTGGGCGAGTGCCGAGCCGGCCGGCTTCGAGGGCATCTTCTTCAGCGAGCACCATTTCGGCGCCGCCTATTCGCCCGCGCCCAACCTGCTGATCGCCAACGTGGCGACACGCACCCGGACGCTGCGGCTCGGCACGCTGGGCATGGTGGCGCCCTACCACACGCCGTGGCAGCTGATCGAGGAGATCGGCATGCTCGACCATCTCACCGGCGGCCGGCTCGAGATCGGCACGGCGGCCGGCATCCCCAACGAAATGGAAAAGGTCGGTCTCAGCCCCGACGAGGCGCGCGCCCGCAACGACGAGATCCTCGACATCCTCGATGCCGCGCTCAAGAGCCCGGTGATCTCGCATCACGGCAAGTTCTGGCACTTCGACAATCTTCGCCTGACCCCGCGCCCGCTCCAGCAACCCTCGCCGCCGGTCTGGGTCACGGTGGTGAGCGCTTCGTCCGCCCGCAAGGCGGCGCGGCGCGGCGCCAGGCTCTGCACCGGCTTCCATCCCCTGGGCAAGATCATCGAGATCTTCGATGCCTTCCGCGATGAGGCCGCAAAGGCCGGCCGCACGGTGGGACCGGACGATCTCTGCATCCGCCGTCAGGTGACGGTGGTCGGCGACGAGCGCGAGGCCGCCGCCGCTGTCGCGGCCCAGCTCGGCAACATGCGCAAGTATCTCGAGGTAGACCCGCGGCTCGATACGCCGGACCGGCCGGCGGTCCTCGATACGCCGACGGCGCATGCCTTCTCGATCGGCGACGACGAAGTCATTGCCGGCACGGTCGATTCCCTGGCGGAAAAGATCATCGCGCAGTGCAAGGCGGCGGGCGCCGGGCATTTTGCGGCGACCTTCAACCGCTCGCAGCCGCCGGAAACATTGAAGGAGTGGTATGTCGACTATGGCAAGCACGTCATTCCGAAGCTGCGGCGCGCCGCCGTCTGAAGCAGGACCTTCGAGCCCATGACCTTTTCCATCGCAGGGCGCTGCGCCCGCACCGGCCAGCTGGGCTGCGTCGTCACCACTTCCAACATGGGCGTCGGCAGCCGCTGCGCCTGGGCCGAGGCGGGCGTGGGCGCGGCGCTCACGCAGAACCGCACCGACCCGCGGCTGGGGCCGATCATGCTCGGCCACCTGCGCAGCGGGCGGGCGCCCGAGGCGGTCGTCAAGGAGCTCGAGAAGAGCGACCCCAACCTGCACTGGCGCCAGCTCGCCCTGATCGCCCAGGACGGACGCGGCGCCTTCTTCACCGGGGCGAAGATCACCTCGATCGCCAAGGGCCGGATCGGCCGCGACTGCGTGGCCGCGGGCAACATCCTGCGCACCCCCCAGGTGGTCGATGCCATGGTCGAGAGCTTCGAGCAGAACGAGGCCCAGCCGCTCGCCGAAAGGCTGATGCGCGCCATCGAGGCGGGCCTGGCCGCCGGCGGCGAGCTGAAGCAGCTCAAGTCGTCCGGGCTGCTGGTGGTGCACAAGGAGAGCTTCCCGTTCGTCGACCTGCGCGTCGACCTCAGCCCGCGGCCACTCGAGGAGCTGCGGTTTCTGTGGGAGCTCTATCAGCCGACGGCGGACGACTATGTGGTGCGGGCGGTGGATCCGGATCGGGCGGTGGTACCGGCATGAGAAACACCCGAGTTCACACGCCGGTTTTCAAGACCGGTGCCTTAAACCGCTCGGCCACCCATCCAATGGCGGAAAATCAATAGGTTAGGAGAGCCAACAAGGCAACAGAGCGCGAACGCGAGCGCCTGTTGGTCACATTCGGGTCACGCATCAGGACGCGTTCCAGCCGCTTGCATGTAGGCGACGACCAGCATCGACCAAATCGCCGCCGCATACAGCACGAAGCGGTCCTTGGGGTTGAGGTTGGCCATCTTCTTCGGCGCGGCAGCCCCTAAATTCTGCCGCGTACGCTGATAGGCGTTCTGCACAGCCGCTTTGCCGTCTTGTTCGAAGCTATTGTACAGCGCGTCCATTCGATCGGCAGACAGGACAAATTCGAGCTTGTGCGCGAAATCGTTACGCAGTTTCCCGATCGCCAGGAGGGGCGTCGTAACAAAGGGGTTGTAGTCGAACGCCTCCAGCAGAGTGACCTTTGCCGAGTACTCAAGGTTCATCTTCTCCAGAGCTTCGGCCCTCGGGAAATGATGCTGAAGCAGCTTGTCGACGAGGTGTTCTATGTGCAGGTGGGCACGCACAACGCATCCCAGCTCGTCGTCTTGCTGGAGAGCCTGCCTAAATTTCACGTCCAGGATCGAATCGTCCGACATGGGCGGCTAGTCCGCCGCCGTCGCTGCTGAACCCAAAACGCGAGCAACACAATTAGCTGCCGCATGCTCTCCCCCGTGGCCTGATCTTGGCTCACCGTCGGTTGTGCGGCAAGTCGGCCGCAACCTGAGGCCAAGCCGCTCCAGCTATGGCTTGTCACAAGAGAACGTCAAAGTTCCGGAGTATGCGTCGGTTTGGGTCGGCCGTGCCGTGCGTCCGTACCTCTTGCAGTGCTCTTGCGCGGCTTGAATTACGGGGGCCATGCTCATGCCGGTCCACGTCGCCACGCCTCCCAGCTCCGTTCCGGTGACCGTTGGCGCACACGCTGCCAATCCGAACGCAATCGCCAAGGCCCCAAAGCGCTTCATCATCGTTGCCTGCTCCCCGTCGACCGCGCGACATTCTAGTAGAGCACCGCTGGATAGGACAACCAATCACGCCGCCGGCTTAGTGCTACAGGTGGGCCATTCGTCCGTTCGGCATCCTAACTCGGCGTAGCGTTGTGCGACTACCCGCCGCCGTCCGTCAGGCCGGCGGCCCGAAGACCGATAGCTGGGGCTTCACGTAGAAGCGGCCCGACGGCCCGTAGGCCTCCGCCATCTTGTCCCAGCGCCCGGTGGTCATCAGGAAGTCGATGGCGACGTTCATGAATTCCACCAGGTCCTGGTTGCCGCGCTTGATCGCCCAGTTGATCGGCAGCACGTTGTAGGGCTCGTTGCCGAACAGATCGGTCACGCCGGGCTGGGCCGCGGCGAAGCGGCGGGCCTGCCAGGCATCCTCCACGCCGACATCGACGCGGCCGGCCGCCACCTCGACGAAGGGCGCCGTCAGGTTGCCGGTCGACAGCAGGACCTGCTCGGCCTTGGGCCAGTTCTCCTTGGCATATTCCACGCTGGCGCCGCCCTGGATCAGCGCGATGCGGATGCCTTCCTTGTTGAGGTCGCTGGGCTTGGTGAAGCGCGTGTCGCCCTTCTTGGCCACGGCGCTGTAGCCCAGGTACCAGATCGGCTTGGTGAACTGCACGGCGCCCGCCCGCAGGATGGTGGCGAAGGTGCCGGCGATCGACAGGTCGAACTGGTTGGAGTTGAGGCCGGAGACGAAATTCGCCCAGGTGGTCTCGACGAAGACCGGCTCGACGCTGAGCGTCTTGCAGATGAAGCGCATGGCGTCGACGCCGAAGCCCTTCAGCTCGCCGCTCGCCGGATCCTTGATGGTCGAGGGCGGCGAGGGGATGTAGCCGATCTTGAATTTCTTCTCGCTGATGATGCGATCCATGGCGCCGCCCGTTCCCTGGGCGGCGGCGCTCCGGGTCAGCACGGCCGCGACGCCGACGGCGCCCAGGCCTGCCAAGCCGATACGGCGGGTGAAGTTCATGTCGTCCGTCATGTGAGCCTCCTGTTTTGTGTTCTGACGCATCAATGCAATACGCGGCGCAGGAACTCCGCGGTGCGCGGCGATTCCGGCTTGCCGAAAATCTGTTCGGGCGGCCCGAGCTCGACGATCTCGCCCTCGTCCATCATCATCACCCGGTCGGCCACGCGGCGGGCAAAGCCCATCTCGTGGGTCACCACCACCATGGTCATGCCGTCGGCGGCCAGCGCCTGCATGACCTCCAGCACCTCGCCCACCAGTTCCGGGTCGAGCGACGAGGTCGGCTCGTCGAACAGCATGGCGGCCGGCTGCATGGCGAGCGCGCGGGCGATGGCGGCGCGCTGCTGCTGGCCGCCCGAAAGCTTGGTCGGATAGGTGTCGAGCTTGTCGGTCAGGCCGACCCGGGCGATCAGCGTGCGCGCCTCCGCCTCGGCCTCTTCCCGCTTCTGGCCTTTGACGACCACCGGTCCCTCGATGACGTTCTCCAGCACCGTCTTGTGCGGGAAGAGATTGAAGCTCTGGAACACCATGCCGAGGCGGGCGCGGATGCGGCGGACGTTGCGCTCGCTGTCGAGCCTGCGCCGGCCGCCCGGGTCGTCGCGGTAGCCGACCAGCGTGTTGTCGAACAGGATCTCGCCGGCCTGGTACTCCTCCAGGAAGTTGAGGCAGCGCAGCAGCGTCGACTTGCCCGAGCCGCTCGGCCCGATGATGGCCATCACCTCGCCGCGCTCGACCTCGAAGCTGACGCCGCGCAGCACTTCCAGCTTGCCGAAGCTCTTGTGCAGGCCGCGCACCTGGATCAGCGGGGGGATCGCGGAGGGCTCGCGGGCGTCGCTCATCGGCTCTTCTTCCAGCGTTTCTCGAGGCGCTGCGACAGCCAGATGAAGGGATAGATCATCAGGCCGAACAGGATCGCGACCACGGTGTAGACCTCGAGCGGCCGGTAGGTGTTGTTGATCAGGTTCTCCGACTCGTGCAGCAGCTCGTTCACCGCCAGCACCGAGCCCAGCGTGGTGAGCTTCATCAGCGTGGCGAACTCATTGATGAAGGGCGGCACCATGCGGCGCACCGCCTGCGGCAGGATGATCCGCCGCATCGCCTGGCCGTAGCCCATGCCGAGCGACTTGGCGGCATCCGACTGGCCGCGATCGATGCTGTCGATGCCGGCCCGGAAGATCTCGGCGATGTAGGCCGCGGCATGCAGGCCGATGCCGACGCTGGCCGCGACGATGTTGCCCATCTGCAGGCCGAGCAGGATCGGCAGCGCATAATAGATCCAGACCAGCTGCACCAGGATCGGCGTGGCGCGGAAGATGTCGACATAGACCGCCGCCGGCCACCTCAGGACGACGAGGCGCGAGGAGCGCATCAGGCCGAGCAGCAGCCCGAGCGCCAGGCCGATCAGCAAGGCCCACCAGGTGAGCGTCACCGTCACTTCGATGCCGCGCCAGAAGACCTGGCGGAAGTCCCAGATGAGCTGCCATTGCCAGGTATAGCTCATGCAGAGATCAGCTCGTCACGCCCAGCACATGATCGAGCACCCAGTTGCCGAAGGTGTGGACCAGCGGTTCGGCGTACGACAGCCGGCCCGGCTTGGCGAAGGGCGACGAGAGCCCGCGCTGCTGCAGTTCCGAGATGCCGTTGTCCTCGGGAATCGAGATGTCCCAGCGCTTGTAGTAGCGCTGCACGACCTCCTCGAAGTCCGGGCGCTCGGTGAAGGCGCGCGGAAAGCAGGAGCCGACGATCAGCTTCGTCTTCAGCGGCCCCATCGGATGCAGCTCGAGCCACCACATGCAGTCGTAGGTGCAGCCGAACATGGTGCTGGGGTAGAGCAGCGGATACCAGCTGCCTTGCGCGGCCTTGTCCTGCAGGTGGTCCATCGCGGGGAAGCCGGTGTCGCCCTCGAGCAGCGCGCGGCTGCCCTGGTGTTCCTTGAACAGGGCGCAGTATTCGCCGGCGGCCGGCTGCGCCTCCGAGGGCTTGCCCTTCTGCCGCGACAGCGTGCTGCGATGGACCGTGGCGATGTGATAGGCCTCCATCGCGTTCTCGACGTAGATCTTCCAGTTGCACGCCAGCTCGTATTCCTTGCGGCGCACGCAGACCATGTCCTGGAAGCGGTACGAGGCGAGCTTGTCCGGCAGGTCGCCGAGATACTGCATCAGCGGCCGGGCATGCGCGTCGAAGTTGAGGAACATGAAGCCCGCCCAGCATTCCAGCCGGATCGGCGTGAGATGCCATTCCGCGGGATCGAAGCCCTTGGTCTGGTCCATCTGCGGCGCCACGATCAGCGCGCCGTCGATGTCGTAGGTCCAGGAATGGTAGGGGCAGCGGAAGGCGCGGCAATTGCCCTCGCCCTGGGCCAGCATCGAGCCGCGATGGCGGCAGGTGTTGGCGAAGGCGCGAAGCTCGCCGTCGCTGCCGCGCACCACGATCACCGGCACGCCGGCGAATTCGATGGTGAAGTAGTCGCCGGCGTTGGGGATGCGCTCGCCGCGGCCGATGAAGTTCCAGACCTTCATGAAGATGGTCTGGACCTCACGCTGGTAGAACTCGGGCGAGGTGTAGCAGTGCGGCGGCAAGGTCGAGGATTCGAGCAGCGGCCGGCGCACGGCCGCGTAGGTTTCCGGCCGAAACAACGCCGTTTCTTCCCGCGTAAAGGCGACGTCAGGCATCGTGTTTGCTCCTACCCCTTGCCGTCAGCGAAGCAGGTTTCATTGCACACAGCAAGTTTGAGACGCACTCGAGCGTCGAGGCAGTCATGCAGGCCGCAGCCAAGGCGCGCTCTGCGCGGCGTAGGCGATGCGGATTGCACGGCCCGGCAAGATGGGCTCTGCTCGCCCGACATGGAACAGCTCGGGGGAGCGGATGAGCGGGCTTGGCGAGACCCTGTTGGCCGAGATCGCGGCCGGCCGGGACGAATGGATCGGCCTGCTGCAGGATTTCGTCCGCACCCCGACACCCAACCCGCCGGGCGATACGCGCGCCGGCACCGCGCGGCTGGCGGCCTTCCTCGCCGGGCGCGGCATCGAGCACCGCCTGATCGCGCCCAAGGCCGACAGCCCCAACCTGGTGGCGCAATTCGACGCAGCCAGGCCCGGCCGGCACCTGGTGCTGAACGGGCACATCGACGTCTTTCCCGCGAGCGACGCGGCCCGCTGGAAGCATGGCGACCCGTGGAGCGGCACCATCGACGACGGCATGCTGTACGGCCGCGGCGTGGCCGACATGAAGTGCGGCACCACGGCCAGCCTCATCACCTTCGCGCTGCTGCACAAGCATCGCGACCGGCTGGCCGGCCGCCTGTCGCTCACCTGCGTTTCCGACGAGGAGACCGGCGGGCGCTGGGGCGCCGGCTACCTGTTCGCCCATCATCCGGAATATGTGCGCGGCGATTGCTGCCTGAACGGCGAGCCGTCGTCGGCCCACACCGTGCGCTGGGGCGAGAAGCTGCCGCTGTGGCTCGCCTTCACGGTCAAGACGCGCGGCGCCCACGGCGCCTACGTGCACATGAGCGAGAGCGCCAGCCTGATCGCGCTCACCCTGATGGAGCGGCTGGAGGCGGTGACCGAGCTCGAGCCGCGACCCTCGCCGGAGATCGCCGCCAATCTCGCCAACCCCGACGTCCGCGCCGCGCTCGACCGCAGCATGGGCGCCGGCGCCGCCGACCTTTTGGGCCGCGTCACGCTGAACATCGGCGTCGTGAAGGGCGGGCTGAAGCTCAACATGATCCCGAGCGAATGCCGGGTCGAGGCCGACATCCGCATCCCGTTCGGCCTCAGCAAGGCCCAGGTGCTCGACTGCATCCGCGGCATCCTGCGCGACTTCCCGCAGGTGACGATGGCCGAGGAATCGATCGCCGAGGAAACCCACGCCAACTGGTGCGACCCGGACGGCGAGATGCTGCATCTGATCCAGCGCCATGCCGAGACGCTGCGCGGCATCAAGCCGGTGCCGATCGCCACGCTTGCCCTCACCGACGCCCGATGGTGGCGCAACGCCGGCATCCCCGCCTACATCTACGGCTGCGCGCCCGACGGCATGGCAAGCCACGACGAGCGCGTCAGCCTCGAGGAATTCCTCAACGTCCTCCGGGTTCATGCGCTGTCGGCCGCTTCCTATCTGGGGGGCGCGTGATGTCCGCTGTGGAACAGGCGTTGCTCGATCGGCTGAAGGCGAGCGAAGCGCAGAGCGTCGCCTTCCTGCAGGCCCTGCTGCGGGCGCCTTCGCCCAACCCGCCCGGCGACACCCTGCCGGCCGCGAAGGTGGTGCTCGACGCGCTGCGCGGCGCGGGCTTCGATCCCACCGTCATCGCGCCGCAGGCCGATCATGCCGAACATCGTGGCGCGCTTCGATGCGCCGCGGCCCGGCCGCCATCTGGTGCTGAACGGGCACATGGACGTCTTCCCCGCCGCCGACCACGAATGGTCGCGCAGCCCGTGGAGCGGCGAGATCGTCGACGGCCGCGATCCACGGCCGCGGCGCCTGCGACATGAAGGGCGGGCTCGCGTCGCTCACCCTCGCCTTCCTGCACCTCAACGCCTTGCGCGACGAGCTGCGCGGGCGGCTCACCTACACGGCGGTGTCCGACGAGGAAACCTTCGGGCCGTGGGGCGCGCGCTACCTGTTCGAGCATCACCGCGACCTGGTGATGGGCGATTGCCTGCTGTCGGGCGAGCCCTCGTCGCCGCAATGCGTGCGCTTCGGCGAGAAGGCACCCTACTGGGTCGTCATCACCGTGCGCACCAAGGGCGCGCACGGCGCCTATACCCACGCCAGCGGCAGCGCGACCAAGATCGCCGGCCGCATCGTGCGCGGCCTCGAGGAGCTGAAGAAGCTGCCGACCCGCGCGCCCGACAATCTGCTGGCGATGTTCCGCGATCCGGCGATCGCGGCGCAGGTCGACGAAGGCTGCGGCGTCGGCCATGCCGCGGCGATCCCCGAGATCACGCTCAGCCTGGGCAAGATCGACGGCGGGCTGAAGATGAACATGGTGCCCGGCGAATGCCGCATCGAAGTGGATCTCCGCCTGCCGGTCGGCCTGGCGAAGGAAGAAGTGCGCCCGCACGTCAAGCGCGTGATGGCGCAATTCCCCGAGGCCGAGTGGGAGGAAGTGTCCTCCGCCGAGCACGCCCCCAACTGGTCGGACCCCGACGGCGAGCTGATGCAGATCCTGCGGCGCACGGTGCGCGATCAGGGCCGCAAGGCGCCGGTGCCGGTCATCACGCTGGGCTGCACCGACACCCGCCTGTGGCGCTTCGCCGGCGTTCCCGCCTATGTCTACGGCATGACGCCCAAGACCATGGCGGCGGCCGACGAGAACATCGAGATCGAGGAATTCCTGCACGTCCTTCGCGTGCATACCCTCGCCGCGGCGCGCTATTTGCTGGCTGACGGCCTGATGAAGAGCTTCGCCGCCAGCGAGCTCTCCGCCGCCGAGGCCTATGCGCTGCTGGTCGGCATCGTGGTGCCGCGGCCGGTGGCGTGGATCACCACCGTGAACGCGGCCGGCATGGTCAATGCCGCGCCGTTCTCCTGCTACACCTTCGTCTGCAACCGCCCGCCGATGCTGGCCGTGAACATCGGCCGGCGCGGCGAGTCGCTGAAGGACACCGCGGCCAACATCGCCGCCACCGGCCAGTTCGTGGTCAATGTCGCCACCGAGGCGACGCTTGCATCGATGCATGCCAGTTCGGCGGAATTCGCGTCGGGCGACAGCGAGGTCGCGGCGCTGGGGCTGGAGACCGCGCCCAGCCTGCACGTGGCGCCGCCCCGCCTGGTCTGCTCGCCGATCGCCATGGAATGCCGCATCGAGCGCCTGCTCGAGCTGGGCGAGCAGAAGAGCGGCCTGCTGATCGGCGAGGTCCTGGCCTTCCATGTCGACGAGTCGTTGCTGGCCGGCGACCGGGTCGCGGTCGACCGCTTCCATCCCATCGCCCGCCTGGGCGGGCCGCACTACGCCACGCTCGGCCGCGTGATCACCCAACCCAAGGTCGGCGACGCCGGGCCGACGGACCATCGTTGATGCATATCCATTTCGAGACCCGCGCCAACAAGCCGAGCGTGTTCCACATGACGCCGCCGCTCGTGCAGGCGGCTCACAAGCGCGCCAGGCTCGGCCGCGCGGTGCGCTGGACGGTCGGCGAGGACCTGCGGGACCTCGGCTGGCTCGCCACCGCCGAAGGGTTGGTCACGGGCAACGACATCATCACCGACAAGGCCTTTCCCAAGACAACGCTCGCCAAGGCGGCGCCGAACTTGCGCTGGATCCACATCATCGGCGCCGGCATCGAGCCGCTGCTGCCGCTCGACTGGCTGCCGAAGCAGGTGACGCTCACCAACAACAGCGGCGTGCACGTCCAGAAGACCGGCGAATTCGCCACCATGGCGTTGCTGGCGCTCTGCGCGCGGCTGCCGGAAATGGTGAACAACCAGCAGCAGGCAAAGTGGGCGCCGATCTTCACGCCGAGCATCGCCGGCAAGACGCTGCTGGTGATCGGCCTGGGCGACATGGGCGGCGCCGCGGCGAAGGCTGCCAAGCGGCTCGGCATGCGCGTGCTGGGCATGCGCCGCAATGCGCGGCCGCACCGCCATGCCGACGCCATGCTGCCGCTCGGCCAGCTGCACAAGGGACTGGCTCGGGCCGACTTCGTGCTGGTGGCGACGCCCCTCACCCCCGACACCCATCACCTGATCAATGCCCGCGCCATCGCCGCGATGAAGACCGGCGCCGGGCTGATCAATGTCGGCCGCGCCGGCGTCGTCGATTATGCCGAGCTCGCCCAGGCGTTGAGGGGCGGCAAGCTCTCGGGCGCGATCCTCGACGTGTTCGATCCGGAGCCGCTGCCGGCCTCCTCGCCCCTGTGGCACGTTCCGAACCTGATCATCACGCCGCACTGCTCCTCGGACGATCTCGACCATTATCTGCCGCTGACCCTCGACCTCGCTTTCGCTAATGTGGCGCGGTTGCGCGACGGCAAGCGCCTCAAGAACGCCGTCGATCCGGCCACCGGTTATTGAGGGACGACAGAGCCATGCAGCTCCCGACCGATCTCTTCAATCCCAGCCACTACGCAGGGGTCCGCAAGCCGCTCCTGCAGGCCGAGACCATGCCGACCTGGTGCTACACCTCGGACGCCTTCTACAAGCGCGAGGTCGAGCGCATCTGGCGCAAGGCGTGGAACTTCCTCGGCCATGTCGACCAGGTCGCCAGGCCCGGCGACTACGTGTCGCTCGAGTTCGCCGGCGTGCCGCTGATCATCGTGCGCGGCAAGGACATGAAGATCCGCGCCTTCGCCAACGCCTGCCGCCACCGTGGCACGACGCTGCTCGATGCCGGCAGCGGCAACTGCAACATCATCGTCTGCCCCTACCATTCGTGGAGCTACGATCTCGACGGCGCGCTCGCCGCCGCGCCCGAGATGCAGAAGACCGAAGGCTTCGATCCCGCCGGCCACGGCCTCATTCCGCTGCGGCTGGAGAGCTGGGGCAATTTCCTGTTCGTCTGCTTCGACGACTCGGCGCCTCCGCTCGCCCACTGGCTGGGCGGCCTGCCCGGATAAGCTCAAGGGCCATGCGCTCGACAACATGATGCTGGCGCGGCGCAAGATCTTCGACATGGAGTGCAACTGGAAACTGTTCGTCGAGAACGCCAAGGAGTCGTATCACATCGCGACGGTGCACAAGGCCACCATCAACAAGTACGCCAGCATCCGCGCCGCCGGCTACTGGGTGGAAGAGCCGACCGGCGAATACGTCGTCACCTTCGCCCAGCACGACAACAGCATGGCGCTCTTGAAGGGCGACGCGGGCTTCCCGCCGATCGAGAGCCTGGCCGGCACGCGCGAGGCCGGCGGCACCTATGCGCCGCTGCTCTATCCCAGCACCTACCTCGCCTGCACCATCGACTGCGCCTGGTATCTCGAACTGCATCCGCTCGGCCCGAACAGAACGCGGCTGATCCATGGCGCGCTGTTCCCGCGCGACCGCCAGAACCGGCCCGACTTCGAGAAGCTGGCGGCCAACTACTACAAGCGCTGGGATATCACCATCGAGGAGGACATCGTGGCCTCCGAGCGCCAGCAGAAGGGCGTGAGTTCGCCCTATGCGGTGCCCGGCCGCTTCAGCTATCGCGAGCCGCTGGTCCACAGCATCGACAATTGGGTGCTGGACCGCGTGCTGGACCCCGCCTGATGCTGGACGAGGTCGTCCCCGCCGGCGCGCCCTGGTCGGGCATCGTGAAGCAGGGCCAGGTGCTGCGCATCACCGACCTCGAAGGCCAGCAGGCGGTGGACTTCCTCTGCTACAACGCCGCCGATCCGCAGGAGCGCTACCACGCGCCCAACACCCTGAAGGCCGCCGGCAGCATCTTCCTGACCAAGGGCCACAAGCTCTATTCCGACATCGCCCGGCCGATCTTCACCATTATCGAGGACCAGTTCGGCGGCCACGACACGATCGGCGGCTGCTGCAGCGCGCCGTCCAACCAGATGCTCTATGGCGTGGCGAACTGCCCGGGCTGCCGGGAGAATTTTCTCACCGCCCTCGGCCGCCACGGGCTCGGCCGGCGCGACATCGTGCCCAACGTCAACTGGTTCATGCGCGTGCCCGTCGAGCGGGATGGCGGTGCGGCGGTTGCCTTGGGCGTCTCGCCGCCGGGCTGCCAGGTGGCGCTGCGCGCCGAAATGGATGCGCTGGCGGTGATTTCGAATTGTCCGCAGATCAACAATCCCTGCAACAACTTCAAGCCGACGCCGATTCGCGTGCAGATCATCGACTGACAGGAGCCAAGCGATGGAGACCATTCCCGCCCGCCGCGGCAAGGCCACCTATCTCAAGAAGGGCCAGTCGATCCGCATCGTCAACACGCACGGCTCGCAGGTGGTCGACACCTGGGCGTTCACCGCCGGGCATGCTGACCGAGTTCATGTCGATGGAGCACACGCGCGCCACGCTGACCAAAATGGTGCCGCGCGTCGGCGACGGCCTCTTCACCAATCGCCGCCGCAAGATCCTGACCATGACCGAGGATACCAGCGTCGGCGATCACGACACGCTGCTGGCGGCCTGCGACAGCGAGCGCTACATCCTGCTGGGCGTGAAGGAATACCACGACAACTGCACCGACAATCTGTTCGCGGCCATGCAAGGGCTCGGCCTGACGCCGCCGGAATGCCCGAGCCCGCTCAACCTCTTCATGAACATCCCGTGGACACCGAACGGCAAGCTGTCCTTCGATCCGCCGACGACCAAGCCCGGCGACTACGTCACGCTCCGGGCCGAGCTCGACTGCATCGTGGCGATGTCGGCCTGCCCGCAGGATATCCTGCCGATCAACGGCAAGACCGGCACCACGACCGAGGCGCACTACGAGATCGTCGGCTAACGGACTGCTTCTGCCCTACCGCCCCGCATCCATCTCCGCGAGCTTGGCCACGCGACGGCGGAATTCCTCGTCGGTCGAGAACTTGGCGTCGAGGTAGGCCGCGACCAGGTCCTTGGCGAGCCAGGGGCCGACGATCTGCGCGCCGATGCACATGACGTTGACGTCGTCGTGCTCGACGCATTGATGCGCCGAATGGACGTCGTGGCAGACCGCGGCGCGGATGCCCTTCATCTTGTTGGCGCCGATCGCCGCCCCCACGCCGGTGCCGCACACCATCAGCCCGCGCTCGGCCTGGCCGCCGGTGATGGCCGCCGCCACCTTGCGCGCGATGTCGGGGAAATCGACCGGGTTGGGATCGTACGAGCCGACATCTGTCACGTCGTGGCCGCGCTCGCGCAGGAACTGCAGCAGCTCGGCCTTCATGGGAAAGCCCGCGTGATCCGAACCGACGACGATCTTCATGGCCCCATGCTATCATGGGCGACGGTGGCAGAAGGAGGAATGATGCGCCCGAGCCCGCTTCTGGCGGCACTTTTGACGGTCTCGTCCGTCGTCCTCCTGTCCGGCACCGCGGTGCGCGCCCAGGACGAAACGATCGACTGCACCTCCCAGAGCCTCAACATGATGCAGCTCGACCAGTGCGCCGGGCGCGAATTCAAGGCGGTCGAGGCGAAGCTCGATGCGCTCTATCTCTCGATGCTGGCGAAGTACGATGCGCCCAACCGGGCGCTGCTCGAGGCGGCGCAAAAGAGCTGGCGCGCCTGGCGCGACGCCGAGTGCGAGTATGAGACCAACGGCACGGCGGGCGGCACGATCAATTCGATGATGCAGACCAAGTGCCGCACCGCGAAGACCAGCGCGCGACTCAAGGAGCTGGACGCGCAGTTGCATTGCGAGGAAGGCGACCTCTTATGCAACGCGCCGCGGCAATAGGCGGCCTGATCCTGCTGCTCTTGGCCGCTGCTCCGGCGCGGGCCCAATCGCCGGAGCAGGCCTACATCGCCGAACGTAGCGCGGCGGCTGCCAAGGTGGAGGCCACGAAGGGCGACGCGCTCGACAAAGGGCTGGCCGAGGCGCAACGCGCCTCGAACCGAAGCTCCGGGCCCTCATCGGCCCGCTGGTTCCACCGCCGGGCTTCTCGGGCGCCGGTGAATTCCAGCCCGTCGCGCTGTGTTGCTTCATCGGGCGCCGACGCGCTCGACGGCATGAGCTTCGGCAACGGCAGGGCGGCAAGGTGGTCGTGACCACGGAAGGCCTGCTGCGGCTGTGGTACGGCGCCGATCGCCAGGGCCGCGCTCGAGAACGACAGCTTCCGCTATTTCGACGGCCTCGGCACCGACGGCGCGGTCACCCCGGTCGTGGCGTTGCCGATCAAGCGCGCCGGCGGGCGCCAGCCTCGCCGTCGCCCGGCTGGCGATGCAATGCAACGGCTTCTGCGCCCTGCCCGACTAGGTGACGGTGGTCGTGGTCAAGCGCGGCCGCGCCTGGGTCGCGATGGTCCCGGCGGCGATATCGGCACGGAGGTTCGCCTGCGGGCTGCGATGCCGTGTGGCAGGACGCGCGATCGGCAAACACCGCAAGGCCTACTCAGCCTTCGATGCCGCGCGCTCGAGGCCCGGGCGCGTCCGACCTTCTGACGGCCGCGAACAAGATCGAGACCGAGGGCGGCGCGGCGGTGCAGAAGTGCCTGAAGGACAACGGCGCCTCGGCGTTCCCCGAGCTCACGCGACAGGCCCAGGCGCTCGCGAACAGCCTGGCGACTCCTTGATCGCGTCCTAACGGCGCAGCGTGACGTGCGGTGTGCTCGAGAGGCGGAAGGATACCGCGAGGGCGTGTCCGGCCAGCGCACCGGCGCACAGGGCGGCGAGCTCCGCCGCCGCCAGGCGCGCCAGCGCCGCGGCGGGGCCCGCGCTGGGCCCTGCAACGGTGCCCACGACTTCCAGCGCGACGGCGGCCGCCAGCAGAAGCGTGACCCACAGCAGGACGCGGTGGCGCGAGGGCCGCACCAGGCGCCACATATGGTCGAAGCGCAGCTTCATCGTGAGACCGCGCCCCGCCCCGGCCGCGAAGCCGAGCAGCAGGGCGCCACCGAACAGCCACGGCGGCTGATGCAGGGACAGGAAAAACAGGAAGAAGACGAAGGCCATGCCCGCCGCCACCAGCGGCAACATGGCGAGCCGCGACGGCGACATCGACCGGCCGGCGATTTCACGCAGGGCAAGCCGCACGCAACCCGCCGCGCCGAGCACCAGCAGCAGGTGGAGAAGGTTGAGATGGAAGAGCATCGGTCAGGCCGCCGCCGGCGTCGGCGGCAGGATGCGATCGATCGCCCTTGCCCACACCTCGCAGGCGGCCTCGATCGACAGGCCATGACGCTCGCGCATCCGTCCCCACGATTCGAAATCGGTCAGGGCCTCGAGCGCGATCAGGACGTGTGTTCGTTCCGGTTCGGCGAGGGTCGACAGTTCCGGCCGGTACATCAACTGCAGCCGCTCGGCGATCAAGTCGTAGACGCGGCCGATGCGGGCCTGCAGAAGCGGCGACGCGGATTGGTGGCGAATGAGCGCGCGCCACAGCGGCAGCCAGCTTTCGCAAACCCCAGCACGCGTCTCGACCTGGGATCGAAGCCGCGTTGGCCGGTCGGCATCGACATGGCGGGGGGCTGCCTGCGCCAGCCCCTGGGCGAAGACGTGATCGGCGGCGGCGAAGCTCAGCGTCAGCAGGTCCTCGAAGCGCTCGAATACCGAGCGTGTCGAAACGCCGGCGCGCCTGGCGATCTCGGCCGCCGTCGGGATCTTCGCGGTCGTGCGCAGCAGATCGAGATAGGCGTCGATGATCGTCTGCCTGGTGTGGGCGCTTCGCAGCAGCCGGCCATCGGGCCGACGCTCTGGGAACCTGTTCTTCCATGTCTCCAATATTATCTGCATTTACGGTGCAGTTTGTAAAGGGGTGAGATGTCACGTGATTCGCCGGCCCGGCCTCAGGCGCGATGAGGGTGGTTTGATCCATATCAAGGCCGGCCTGCGTCAGCCGCCGGCATCCTTCGATCAGGGGGGCGCGCCATGCTGGATGCCAGTTACTACTCGGTGGTCGAACGCGCGCAGGACGGGCGGTTCGTCGCCTGGGTTCCGGACCTTCCCGGCATATCGATCAGCGGCGAGACCGAGGAAGAGGTGATCCGCGCCCTGTCCCAGACGATCCGCCAATGCGTGCGGGAGATGATCGTCGACGGCAAGCCGGTGCCGAAGGCGCGATCGATCGACGAACTGCCGCGCGCAAACGCGGGGCGCCACCTTCACCGCATGCTGCTCGTTATCGGTTGATGGGGAAGCCGTTCCTTTACCGCTGCCCGGTGACGGGCGTGAACGTCCAGGGCACGACGAGCTGACGACGAATTCCTCCGGCGGAGAGCAAGATCGCCTGGAAATGGTCCAGTGCCTGGCCTGCGGCGGCGTCCATCTGGTTGATCCGGCCAACGCACCGAAGCCGCCGGCCGAGCCGGAGTGAAATCGCGCCTCCGCCACCCCATATAGCTCCTCCTTCCCCGGAGGTGCGTCATGCCCCTAGACCAGACCAATACCGGCGACGACAGCCTGCTGCTCGACGCCTATTCGCGCGCCGTGACCTCGGTCGTGGACAAGGTCGGGCCGGCGGTGGTGCGCGTGGAGCGGTTGCCCGACGGTAACGGACAGGGCGGCGGGGGAGTCGGTTCCGGCGTGGTAATCGCCGGTGACGGGCTGGTGCTGACCAACAGCCACGTGGTCGGCGGCCTCGCTTCGGGAGGAAGTGGCCGCGTGCGGCTCTCTTTCGCCGACGGCTCCCACCGCGAGGCGCGTGTGCTGGGCGACGACCCGGACACCGATCTCGCACTCCTGCGCACTGACCTGCCGGCCGGCACGCCGGCGGCGGCACTGGGCGACTCGAAGGCGCTGCGGCGCGGCCAGCTCGTGGTGGCGATCGGCAATCCGCTGGGCTTCGAATCGACGGTGACGGCGGGCGTGGTGTCGGCGCTCGGCCGGTCGCTGCGCGCCACCTCGGGGCGCCTGATCGACGACGTGATCCAGACCGACGCCGCGCTCAATCCCGGCAACTCGGGCGGGCCGCTGGTCTCGACGCTGGGCCAGGTCGTGGGCATCAACACCGCCATGATCAGCCAGGCCCAGGGCATCTGCTTTGCCGTCGCGTCCAACACCGCGGTGTTCGTGGTGAGCGAGTTCGTGGCCCACGGCCGGGTGCGTCGCGCCCATATCGGCATAGCCGCCGAGACCGTGCCGCTGCCGCGTCGCATCGGTCTCGCGACCGGCGCGGGCCGGCGCGCCATCCGCATCAGCGAGGTCACGGCCGGCGGCCCGGCGGCCCAGGCCGGGCTGCTGGCGGGCGACCTGATCCTGTCGGTCGACGGTGTCGCCATCGAGGGTGCCGACGACCTGATCCGGCTGCTGAACGCCGAACGCATCGGCCGCGAGACGGCGGTCACGATCCTGCGCGGCTCCGTCGAGAAGAAGACGGTGGTGCCGGTGGAAAGGGTGCAGGCGCCGCCCGCGCGCTAGAGCATCATCCGTCCGGCTGGAATCAGCCCGACGGATTATGCCTTTGGTCGAGGTGCCTTGAGCACCGCGGTCGCCCAGCCGGCAGTGTCCTGATCAGGACACCGCCGGGCCGCGGAGCCTGGACCAGCCTCGTTGAGTGAGGCGGTGTGCCAGACGCCGCGAGGGAGTCTCGACGCAGTAGGCAAACAGCATCGCAAACGAAAACGACACCGCGAGCGCCAGCAGAATCGTGACAACGGCGCCGGCTTCGCTTCCTGCGGCCCAGCCCTTCGCCAGATTGACGACCCGGCCGCCGATCGACGTATGCGTCAGGTACAACGAATAGGAGCAGCCACCGACGAGGTAGGCCCAGCGCCCAAGCTCGGCTTCCCGGAAGGCGAATATGGTCACGGCAGTCCCCCCGACCGTG
This sequence comes from uncultured Alphaproteobacteria bacterium, assembly GCA_963755595.1. Taxonomy (GTDB): domain Bacteria; phylum Pseudomonadota; class Alphaproteobacteria; order Reyranellales; family Reyranellaceae; genus Reyranella. The sequence goes on from CAVWKP010000020.1 coordinate 111,911, forward strand.
ATGCCCAGCGCCCATCCGCCAAGGCAGCCCGTCGCGACGATGCACAATGCGAGCAATGTCGCGTTGACGACGAACCTGCCTGGGCCGTCGACGATGACGCGCATCAAGAGGATTCCGACGCCGAATTCCAGCACGCGTGCCGTCAACAGGCCGTCAAGGCCAAATCGGCCCTGCAGCCCTGAAGCCACCGCGGCAACAACGACGATCAGCACGGCGGTCAGCTCGGCGCGTCGCGCGATGAAGATCGAGAACGTCAGGCCGACCGCGATGTAGAAGACCAGCTCGTAGGCGAGCGACCAGTAGGGGGGAGAAAGCCACTCGTAGGACGTGAGCGGTATCAGATAGAAAAGATGAAAGCCGACCTGGGCCAAGGTGTAGGGAGGCGGAGATCCGAGGAGGCCGGGAAGAAGCGTGGACAGATGCCAGAGCAGGATCGTGAGAGCGATGCTGGCCAGATAGGGCGGCTCCAGTCGCACCAGGCGTCGCAGCAGAAAAGAGGGAAACTGCCTGATGCGATAGTCGGTGCCGTAAAGGGAAAGGGGAATGACGAAGCCCGAGATGACAAAAAAGACGTCAACTCCCAGCCAGCCAAATGACCCAATTACGTGCGCAATGCCTGAGTCCAGCGGCCCGGAGAAATGATAACAAGCCACGGAAATCGACGCCAAGCCACGCAGTGCTTCGACGATCGCCAGACGCCCCGAGCGTATCAGCGTTCCCCTTCGATTAGCGTGAACCAACAACGCGCCGCGCTATTCTGCGGCGCGCCTCATCACGCGGCCCGGCATGTCCTCGGCGATCGCCTCGGGGACCCAGCCGTCGCGGCCGGGGACGTAGGTGCGGTTGGTCTGCTGCGGGTTCCGGTTGAGCAGCGGCCGCGCGAACATCGGGTGCGTCATGCTGCGGATCTCGTGCTCGATCTCGAACAGCTTCTTGCCGGTCTTGAGATCGGTGATGTCCTTGAAGCGGTACTGGTAGCGGTTGCTCTCCTCGCTCACCAGGCCGTGCTCGCCCAGCCGTTTGTGCGGCGTGCCGAAGTTCGCGACATAGACCTGGATGTGATGGCCGTCATAGGGTGCGGCCTTCGCCTTGGTCTCGCGGAACACCAGCTCCTGGTGCTGGCCGACCGAGACGTGCGCGGCGCCATCCTTCACCGAGGTCATGGTGTCGAACATCTTGGCGTAGAACTCGGCGATGCCCTTGGCCGTGCCGGCCGGCACGTCGAACTCGACATAGGCCATGCCGAGCTCGACGCCATCCATCGGATCGTGCAGGCGGAAGATGTTGCCCCACGGGCAGGTCGCCTCGACAAGGCGTTGTGCTCCTTGAAGCCGTACTTGGTGCCGGCGAGCGGCTTCTTCATGCGCTCCAGCCGCTGCAGCAGCGGCTCGCGGTCGGGGATCACCAGGCCGATCTTGCCGCGCAGCTTCTGCGGCTTGCCGGTCGGCAGGTGGAACTGGCTGCGCCCCACGTTGACCCACATGTTGTCGGTGCTGGTCATCATGTAGGGGTCGCGCGTCAGCCCGAGCCCGCTCACATAGAACAGCGTCGCCAGGCCCTGGTCGGGGATCAGGACGTTGACGTGCTCCAGCGCCACGATATTGCCGAGGTCCTCCGCAGAGCGGTCAAACTGGCTGGCCATCGCTTGCTCTCCTTCGATTGCCCGGACATTCTAGCGGGTAAATAAGGAAACGCCCATGATCACGAAGTTCGACAGTTCGTATGTCGGCTCGGTCGACCTGGAAAATCCGGGCTATCTCGGCACGCCGATCAACGAGCGCCGCTACTCCAACGAGGTGCTGGCCGACACGCTGCACAAGGCCGTGGCCTACGCCAAGAAGATGGACGGGCTGGGCTACGACACCTTCTGGATGGCCGAGCACCATTTCCAGCCCGAGGGCACGGAGTGCATCCCCAACCTGCTTCTGATGGCGACGCACCTGGCGGCCGTGACCAAGCGCCTGCGCATCGGCTGCGGCTTCAACATCGTGCCGATGTGGCATCCGCTGCGCCTGGCCGAGGACTACGCCATGGCCGACGTGCTGACCGGCGGCCGGGTGACGTTCGGCATCGGCCGCGGCTACCACACCCGCGAGGTCGAGACCTTCGGCTCGCCGCTCACCGACCAGGAAGCCAACCGCGAGCTGTTCGAGGAAGGCGTCGACATCATCTTCCGCTCGTTCAAGGAGGAGCGGTTCAGCCACAAGGGCAAGAATTTCACGCTGCCGCCCGAGGTGCCCTATCGCGGCTATACGCTCAAGGAGCTGACGCTGGTGCCGCGGCCGACGCATGCGGTCGAGTGCTGGCAGCCCATCCAGAGCGGCTCGGACCGCGCCTTCGACTTCATGGCCAAGTACGGCATCTGCGGCGTGATCGGCGGCGGCTCGGCCGAGGGCGGCGCGGTCGAGAAGCACATGCAGGGCTTCCAGGCGGCCTATGCGCGGCGCGGCATCAAGCTCGCGATGGGCGAGAAGCTGGCGCTGGGCTATCAGTTCCACATCGCCGAAAGCCGCGAGGCGGCGATGAAGAAGGCGGCCGGATACTACGAAGAGAACATGAAGATGTTCGGCGAGCTCCGCCTGGTGCGCGCCATCACCGAGCAGCAGATCGCCGCCATGCGCGATCCCAAGCTGGTGCCGTCGACGAAACTGCCGCGCATCGAAGATGCGGTGAAGATGGGCGGCTTCCTGGCCGGCACACCGCAAGACATCATCGCCGAGCTGAAGGCGGTCGAGCAGCGCTACCCCGGGCTCGAGCGGGTGATCTGCACCATGCCGCTCGGCACGCCGATCGCCACCACGCTCGAGCAGATCGAGCGCTTCGCCAAGGAAGTGATGCCCGCGTTCAAGGGCGACCAGGTCCGCGCTGCGGCTGAGATACGAGGAGAAAGACATGATCTTCGAGATGCGCACCTACCTGATGAAACCGGGCAGCATCCCGGAGGTCGAGAAGCGCTGGGCAGCGGCGCTGCCCGAGCGGCTCAAGCTCTCGCCCCTGGCGGGCTTCTGGCGCAGCGAGGTCGGGACGCTCAACCAGATCATCCATGTCTGGCCCTACAAGGACCTCAACGAGCGCGACGCCATCCGCACCAAGGCGGTCGAGATGGGCATCTGGCCGCCCAAGGCCGCAGAGTTCATCCTCGAGATGGAGAGCAAGATCCTGCATGCCGCGCCCTTCTCGCCGCACTTCCAGCCGGGGCAGCACGGCAACATCTATGAGTTCCGCACCTACACCTACGGCCCGGGGTCGATTCCCAAGGTGATCGAGAGCTGGGGCGGCCGGATCAAGCAGCGCACGGCCCTCTCGCCGCTGATCTTCGCCGGCTTCACCGACATCGGCGCCCTCAACCAGTGGGTCCATGTCTGGGCCTACAAGAACATGGGCGAGCGCGAGAAGATCCGCGGCGAGGCGGTCGCCACCGGCGTCTGGCCGCCGCCGCGGCACGAGAGCGTGCACCTGCTGAAGCAGCAGAACACGCTGGCCATACCCGCCAGCTACTCGCCGTTACGCTAAGGAGGCGTCGATGAGCGTCACCATCCGCCAGGTCGGGCCCTGCTTCGCAGGCGAAGTGGACGGCGTCGACATGAGAAAGCCGATGACCCCAGCGGAGGTCGCGGCGATCCATGCCGGCATGGAGAAGTATGCCGTGCTGGTATTCCGCGACCAGAAGATCGACGACGCCCAGCAGCTCGCTTTCACCCAGAGCTTAGGGACAATCGAGCATGCCATCGGCACCAGCCTGCGCGCGGCCAACGAGACGCGCCTGCCGACCACCTTCGCCGACGTCTCCAACCTCGACAAGAACGACAACCCGTTCGCGCGCGACGACCGGCGCCGGCTGTTCGCCATCGGCAATCGCCTGTGGCACTCCGACAGCTCGTTCAAGGTGACGCCGGCCAAGTATTCGCTGCTGCATGCCATCAGCCTCCCGTCCAAGGGCGGCGACACGCAGTTCGCCTACATGTGCGCGGCCTACGATGCGCTCGACGAGGAGACCAAGGCCGAGGTCCAGGACATGGTGTGCGAGCACAGCCAGATGTTCTCGCGCCAGCTCATCGGCTTCTTCGACTTCACGCCGGAGGAGCGCGAGCGCTTCAAGCCGGTGCGCCAGTGCATGGTGCGCAGCCATCCGTGGGGGCGCAAGTCGCTCTACCTTTCGAGCCATGCCGGCGGCATCGTCGGCTGGCCGATGCCCGAGGCGCGCGGCTACCTGCGCGATCTGATCGAGCACGCCACCCAGCGCGAGTTCGTCTACGCCCACAAATGGCGCCTGGGTGATCTGGTGATGTGGGACAACCGCCAGACCATGCACCGCGCCCGCCCCTTCCCCGCCCACGAGCCGCGCGACATGCGCCGCACCACGCTGGCCGGCGACGGGCCGACGGCCGCGCAGGTCGAGGCGCAGGCGGCTGCGTGAAGCGAATTACCTCACCCTGAGGAGCGCCGCGTAGCGGTGCGTCTCGAAGGGTGGGAACGAGCACCTTGCCTGTTGCCCATCCTTCGAGACGGCGCTGCGCGCCTCCTCAGGATGAGGTCTCTACTTCCAAGAGGAGGACATCAAGATGAAAGTCGGAGTCTTCGCGACCTTCATGTCGCCGCACGCGACGCCGCAGATGATCGGCGACTTCGGCCGCCGCGCCGAGAGCCTGGGCCTCGATTCGGTCTGGATGGGCGAGCATGTCGTGCTGTTCGACAAGCAGACCTTCGGCTATCCGGGCTCCAAGGACGGCCGCATCCCGGTGCCGCCGGGCGGCGGCATGCTCGACATCACCGCGACCTTCGGCTTCCTCGCCGCCGCGACCAAGACGCTGCGCTTCGGCACCGGCGTGGCGCTGGTGCCGCAGCGCAACCCGATCTACACGGCCAAGGAGATGTGCACGCTCGACTGGCTGAGCAACGGGCGCATCGATTTCGGCATCGGCGTCGGCTGGAACAAGGAAGAAGTCGAGATCTGCGGCTACAAGTGGGAGGACCGCGGCGCGCGCTGCGACGAGTTCATCGAGGTGATGCGCAAGCTGTGGACCGAGCCGGTGGTCGACTTCAAGGGCAAGTGGATCAAGTTCGAGACGGCCCGGCTCGATCCCAAGCCGATCCAGAAGCCACACATCCCGATCATCGTCGGCGGCTATGCCGAGGCCGCGTTCCGCCGCGCCGCCGAGTTCGGCGCCGGCTGGTACGGCTTCAACCTCGATCCGGCGCGCACCAAGGGGATGCTGGCCAAGCTCGACGCCGCCTTTGCCAAGGCCGGCAAGAAGCGCGGCAAGGGGTTCCAGATCATCATCACGCCGCCGATCGCGCTGGGAGCCGACGCGATGCAGGGCTACGCCGATCTCGGCGTCGACCGGCTGGTGCTCAATCTCGGCGGCCAGAAGCCCGAGCAGGTCGACAAGCGCCTGCCCGAGATCGGCAACCTGGTGAAGATGGCGGGCGCTGAGCAGTCGCAGGCGGCGGCATTCGATGCAGGGGGAAGACGCGATGCGCGAGGCGCCGCATCGACCAAAGGCATAGTCCGACGCGAGCTGGAGATTCCGGCCGGACGAGACTATGCGCTAGAGCTTGACCCTGGCCGGCGGCAGGGCGAGGCCCGCGACGTCGGCCTTCATCACGTAGATGGTGCCGCAATTCTCGCGCGGACCGCCGCGCGAGCCGGTGACGACGTAGAGGTCGCGGAGATCGTCGCCGCCGAAGCACAGGCTGGTCACCATCGGCAGCGGCACCGGGATGTCCTTGCGGTGCGTGCCGTCGGCATTGAACACCGCGACCCGGCCGCCATGCGCATCGGCCACCCAGACCGAGCCGTCGCTCGCGACTTTTAGCCCGTCGGGCACGCCATTCCCGCCCATTGAAGCGAATGTGCGCCACGGACCCACCGAGCCGTCGGGCTTCACGTCATAGACGCGCACCAGGCCCGAGCCGGCGTCGTTGTGATAGAGCAGCTTGCCATCGCGCGAGAAGCCCAGCCCGTTCGTCAGCATCACACCGTCCGAGATCGTCCGCATGCTGCCGTCGAGATCGATGACATGCAGGTGGCCGGGCTTGCGCGGCTCGCCGCCGAACACGCGGTAGGCGAGCGAGCCGACATAGATGCGGCCTGCAGCATCGGTCGTGAGGTCATTGAAGCCGATGCCGCTGGGGGTGGCGTCGGCCGTGAGAAGCGCCTTGGTCGTGCCGTCCTTGAGCGAGGCCCAGGCGATCTCGCGTCCGCCAACCACAAGGCCACCCTGCTCGTGCAGCGCCATGCCGCCGACGCCGCGGCGCTTGGGCACCACCGGCATGATCTTGCCGGCACGGTCGAGGCAGAAGATGCCGCCATTGAGGACGTCGCTGAAATAGAGCCCGTGCAGTTTGTCCCACACCGGCCCTTCGATCAGGCCGTAGCCGCTCGCCACCTGCTCCATGGTCGCCTCCTACCAGCGCTCGGCGATCGCCACCAAGCGGCTGCCATGCTGCACGATCCCCTCGGGCGTGGCGATCGCCTCGAGCCTCTGTCGCACCGCCTCGCGGGCGAGCGGCTTTAGTTCCTCCGGCAAATGGCCGAAGGCGTTGCCGAACGAACTCGCCTCGAAGAAGCGGATCGCGGCCTCGGGCGAGGGATGGACCTGCTCGGTCGGCCTGACCTCGATCAGGGTCGGCACGAAGCCGGTGGTCTCGAACAAAGCGCGCAGCTCCTCGGCGTCGACGCGGAAGGTGATGCTCTCGCGGCGGCGCAGATACTGGTTGAACGGCGGCTCGCTGAGCGCGCTGCGCATGATCTGGTGCACGCGCGTGACATGGCCCTTCAGTCCGGTGCTGATGCCGATGCGCCCACCGCGCCGCAACAAGCGGGCGAAGGTGAGCAGCGGGGCCGTCTTCTCCGGCAGCCAGTGAAACACCGCGTTCAGCACCACCACGTCGCAGCTCGAGCTCGGCAGGTCGGCGAGGTCATAGGCATCGCCCACCTGGAAGCTGAGGTTGGGCCGCGCCTTGGCGAGCGCCAGTCCGATGCGCAGTGGCAACGGGTCGACGCCCAGCACGCGGCCCTCGGGTCCGACCAGGTCGGCGATGTGCTCGGCCAAGAGCCCGGTGCCGCAGCCGACATCGAGCACGCGCTCGCCCGGCTTGATCGCGAGGTCGGCGACCAGCCGCTTGCCCGACTGAAACTGGCGCGTGGCGCTGATGCGGTCGTAGTCGCGCGCCAACTCGGAATTGTCGAGCAGCAGGGAGGGCTTCTCGACGATACGGGGATGCAGCGCAGGCGCCATGCTGTCCTCTAGAACTCAACGCGATGACCGTCATTGTAGACCTTCGCGCCCCACTGGAGGCCGGCGCGGTTTGTCGCGATACTCGGTATCAAAGGGAGAACCATGCGCGTCGAAATTCTGTGCACAGGCGATGAGATCCTGACCGGCAAGACCATCAACACCAACTACAGCCACATCGCCCGCCGGCTGGGCGACTTCGGGCTCGACGTCCACTGGGGCACGACGGTCGGTGACGACCGCGCCACCTTGCTGGCGGCGTTCCGACAGGCGGGCGAGCGTGCCGATGCAGTGATCGTGAATGGCGGGCTCGGTCCCACCGTCGACGATCTGTCCCAGGAGGTCGCGGCCGAGGCGTGCGGCGTCAAGCTGGTGCTCTCCGACTACTGGATGGAGCGCATGACGCAGTCCTACGCGCGGCGCGGCCGGGTGATGCCGGCCAACAACAAGAAGCAGGCGATGCTGCCCGAGGGCGCGGAGTTCATCGACAATCCGATCGGCACGGCCTGCGGCTTCGCCGTCACCATCGGCCGCGCCCGCTTCCTGTTCACGCCCGGCGTGCCGCGCGAGATGCGCCGCATGCTCGACGAGCAGGTGATCCCGCGACTCCTGAAGCTCGGCGGCATCACCGGCGTAACCAAGCTCAAGCGCTTCCACTCCTTCGGTATCGGCGAAAGCCGCGCCGACGAGCTTCTGGCCGGCATCCCCGGCCTTGCGATCGACGGCGACATCAAGCTGGGCTTCCAGGCGCATTATCCGCAACTCGAGACCAAGCTCGCCGCACGCGGCGCCGACGAGGCCGATCTCGCGCGCCGCCTGGCGCCGGTCGAGGCCGAGGTACGCAAACGCCTGGGCAACTTCGTGATCGCCGAGGACGACCAGACGATGGAAGGCGTCATCCTCGCCAAGTTGCGCGAGGCCGGCCATACCCTGGCCGTCGCAGAAACCTTCACCGGTGGCAACATCGCCGCCCGCATCGCGCCGCTGGTCGGCGCCGAGACGGTGTTCAAACGCGGTGTGGTCACGCGCAACGGCGCGGTGCCGGCCGAGGCACTGCGCAAGGAAAGCGATGCCAGCCTGGCGCTGAGTGTCGGGGTCCAACTCGACGAGGGTCCCGATCGCCCCGATTTCGGTGCCAACATTTCAGTCGGCATCGCCGATGCGCAGGGCAGCGTCGCCCGCCAGGCGCGGCTGGTCGGCGGGCGCGACTGGGTGCGTGTCGGTGCCGCCGAACTTGGCCTCGACTGCCTGCGCCGGCACCTGCTCGGACTGCCGGTCGACGAGCGCATCGACTTCGAGCGGCGCTAGCTGCGATTGCTTTCGTTCGGCGGCGGCCGAATGAATGGCGCTCGCAGCCGCCTCGGCCTTCAGTTACCGTAGCAGGCCATGACCAAAACCGTCCTCTACGAGAGCCCGCAGCTCAAGCCACGCGACGGCGAGGCAATTGTCATCAGCACCTGCGGCCACAATTGCGGCGGCCGGTGCGTGGTGAACGCGCACGTCAAGGACGACCGGATCGTGCACATCTCGACCGATCCGCGCCCGTGGAATCCGGAGCATCCGCCGCTCGCCGCCTGCGCGCGCGGCGTCGGCCAGATCGAGCGCACCTACCATCCCGACCGCCTGCAATATCCGCTGCGCCGCACCGGACCGCGCGGCTCCGGCCAGTTCGAGCGCATCTCGTGGGACGAGGCGCTCGACGAGGTGGCGCGCCAACTCCTGCGCGTGCGGGAGAAATACGGCAACGCCGCCATCCTCGACCTCGGCCGCTCGGGCAGCCTCTCGATGCTGCACGGCTGGGCGGCGGCCAAGCGCTTCCTCTACAAGTTCGGCGGCTGCACCGACCTCTGGTCGAACCTGTCGGCGGAGGCGGAGATCTTCGCGCTGCGCATGACCTACGGCACGCAGGCGCTGAGCAAGGTCTCGGGCCGCGAGCCCACGGACTACGTGAACTCGAAGCTGATCGTGATGTGGGGCTGGAGCCCGCTCGACGGCACCTTCGGCACCGCGACGCCGCAGTACCTGAAGCACGCCAAGCAGAACGGCACGCGCATCATCTGCGTCGACCCGCGACGCACCCGGTCCAGCGTGGCGCTGGCCGACGAGCACATCTTCATCCGGCCCTCGACCGATGCCGCCGCCTTGATCGCCATGGCCCAGGTGATCGTGAGCGAGGGCCTGCACGATCAGGACTATTGCGACCGCTTCGTGCTCGGGCTCGACGAGGAGCACCTGCCACCCGGCGCGCCTGCGGGCGCGTCCTATGCGTTCCTACCTGATGGGCCGGAGCGACGGGGTCCCGAAAACTCCGGAATGGGCGGCGGCCATCACCGGCATTCCGGCCGAGACGATCCGCCGGCTGGCGATCGAGATCGCGACCACCAAGCCCACCGCCCTGCATGGCGGCTACGCGCCGGGGCGGACCGCCTTCGGCGAGCAGTACCATCGCGCGCTCTATGCGCTTGCGGCGCTCACCGGCAATGTCGGCATCCCGGGCGGCAATTCGGGTGGCAGCAACGGCGCCACCGGCAGCAGCGGCATCAAAAGCCTGCCGACCGGCACCAACCCGACCGGCGCGCGCGTCTCCTCGCCGCTGCTCGCCGATCTGTTGGCGCGCGGCAAGAGCGGGCGGTTATCCGGCCGACATCAAGCTGATCTACGCAGTCGGGCGGCAACCTCTTCAACCAGTGCCCCAACACCAACAAGATGATCGAGGCGCTCGAGCGCGTCGAATTCTTCGTCGGCCAGGACAATTTCCTGACCCCCACCGTGCGCTATGCCGACATCGTGCTGCCGGCCACGACCTTCTGGGAGCGCAACGACGTGCACACGCCGTGGGCCGGCGCGCTGCACTACGCGATTTTCATGCGCCAGGCGATCGAGCCGATGTACGAGTGCCGCAACGACATCGACATCTTCGCCGATCTCGCCCGCCGAGTGGGTGTCGACGGACTACAACGACAAGACCGAGATGGAATGGCTACGCGAGCTGACCGCCGACGCGGTCGACTGATTTCGAGGCGTTCCGGACCGCAGGGCGTGGCGCGCTTCGCGCCGCCCGAGGACGCGGTCGCCTTCGCGCGCCAGATCCGCGATCCCGACAACCACAAGTTCTCGACGCCCTCGGGCAAGATCGAGATCTATTCGATGAAGCTCGCCGACAAGCCCGATCCCTACGGGCTCGGCCGCATCCCGCCGATCCCGACCTGGATCCCGCCGGTCGACCCCGACTCGGCCCTATCCGCTGCTGCTGTGCTGCGCCAAGTCGCGGGCGCGCACGCATTCGATCCACGGCAACCAGCCGCGCCTGGCGCGCGTCGACCGCGACTGACGTCTGGATGAACCCGGCCGACGCCGACCGCCGCGGCATCGCCGACGGCGATCTGGTGCGCGTCTTCAACGAGCGCGGCGAGACGATCCTCAGGCGCGCGTGACCGACCGCATCCTGCAGGGCGTCGTGTCGATCAAGGAAGGCGCGTGGTTCGCGCCCAATGCCGGGCGGCGCCGACACGCGGCGGCTGCGGCCAACGTGCTCACGGCCGACCGCTCCGCGCCCTGCGGCGCCACGACCTACAACACCAACCAGGTCGAGATCGCCAGCGTCAATTCGCTCGGCGGATAAGGCCTCCTTCGAGGTGAGGCCAGCGCTGGCAGAGCGCTGCCACCAGATCGTCGAGCCGTGCCGCCATCAGGCGCTCGCCCTTGAAGGCTGTCGCGCGAGTTCGGATCGCCGGTGGCGCCGGTCTTTTCGAACGGGCCGTCAAGCCTGAGCTTGTCCATGCGCACGCTGCGCGGGTCGAGCGCCAGCATCACCGAGGTCTCGCGCTCGTCGGCATGGCCGCCGTCCTTGTGCTCGATCAGCGCCTCGGCCGCCTGCCCCAGCAACCGCATGTGCAGGACCAGCACGTCCGTCTCCTTCGCCACCTCGTCGAGCGGCTTCTCGGTCGAGACGCCGGTGTTGATCAGCGAGATGCGGCGGACTCCATGCGCCGTGAAGTTGCCGATCAACTCGCGGACGACGGCCTTGAAGGTGTCGGCGCTGAGGTGCTGGCTGCCGGCAAACGAGGTGAAGGCGGGATAGAAGCCAAAGCCCAGCACGGGTGCGGCGACCACCGGCAGGCGCTCGATCAGACCCTGCCCGAGCGCGCGCGCCGTCAGCGCATCGGTCTTGAGCGGCAGGTGCGGGCCGTGCGCCTTGGCCGCGGCGCCGATCGGCACGACCACCACGGCACCGGCGTCGAACCATGCCTTGGCCTCGGGCCAGCTGAGGTCCTCCAGCCAGGCGCCCTTCATGATTCCCAGGGAAGTTTCACGTGCGGCGTCGGCCGGCTGGGCGGGCCCATGACGATCATCTTGCGCCATTTCGCCTGGGGCGCGCTGTCGTCGAGCACGATGCGACCGCCGACCAGGGCGACGCCGAGCTCCTTCCAAAGGGCGGCGAGATCGACCGGCTGCGCGCCGCGATAGTAGCGGTCGACCAGCTCGCCCATGACCTTGCCGCCGACCGCGCTATCGCAGGCGGCAGCGTAGTCGACGACCTGCACGGTCTGCGGCGCGTCGAGGCCGCTCCACAGGGCGCCGGCGAGACAATCCTCCAGGCCTTTCGCGCCGTCGCTGGCGCGGCGGATGCCGATATCGGCCATCAGCATGAAGGTGGCGCCGGCCCAGTAGTTCTCGCGACCCGAGGCGTTGGCGAGGCCCTTGGCGAAGCCCTGTACTCCCTGGGGCATGTCGCTCACCCACTCCTTCCACACTTCTTCCTCGCTCTTCCAGCCGGCGCGGGCGCGTATGATCGGCTCGACGTAGGTCGCCGCGCCTTCCATGAACCAGGTGCCGCGGCCGCGGATGAAGGGCATGCCGGTGTGGATCAATTCGTGCACCAGCACCCAGGCGTCGAACAGGCGGCGCCGGTCGACTTGCGCACCGACTTCGACCATCACCGTCGCGCCGCCGCCCGACACCGTACGGCCATAGCCCACCCCGGGACGCGCGACGGGCACCAGCGCGACCAGCATCTGCTTCGCCGTGAATCCCTGCCAATAGTTGGACTCGGCCTGCGCCGTACGGCGCACCCAGTCGACCAGGTCGGGCGTGCTGCCCTTGGCGAAGCCGTCGAGGATGGCAAGCCGCAGCACGCCGTCCTCCTTGGTCGCGCCGGGGCGCAACGAACCGGGCGCGGGTACCGCGATCTCCTCCAGCGTGAACTTGCCGATGGCGCTGTAGCCTGCGAAGCCCACGCGCGTGCCGGCGAGCCGCCAGGCATCGCCGACCTTCGGCAGGCCGGTCGCGAACGGCGAACCCTTCGGGCAATCGAGCGCGGATATCGATCACCGGCAGGCGCTCGAAGCCGCGCGGCTCGAGCAGCCAGCTGGGGATGGGCGCCAGCACGGCGTCGCCGCGCTTGATGCCCTCTCGGGTCGAATTGACGTCGCGCGCATAGTCGGCGAGGTCGGACCGATAATGCGCCTCGACGATGCCGTTCACCGGCTCGACCTTGCCGCCGCCGTTGCCCGACACGTGCGCGGCAACCTCCTGGTCGTCGGGCGCGAAGCTGAGCGCCGTCGTCGAGCGACAGCGATAGACGACGTCGAGCTTGAGGTCCTTGGCGACCGTCACGTCGACGGTGCAGTCGGGAACGGCGACGGCTGTGCCCAGGCAGGAAGCGCGAGAGCAATCGTCGCCAATAATGTGCGCAGGAACATGCCGGACGCTATCACGCGTCCCGGCAGTCGACTACGCGTTGCGTCGCACGATCGATTTACCGGCGATGTAGCCAAAAGTAAGGCACGGGCCGATGGTCGTGCCGGCGCCCACGGCCTTTGTGCCGATCGGGCTCGCCATGGCGATGCCCGCGCAATAGAGGCCGCCGATCACGCTTTTGTCGGGACGCAGCACCTGGCAGTGCCGGTTGGTGCGCGGCCCGCCCTTGGTGCCGAGGCTGACATAGAGGAACGGCGCGGCAAAGAACGGCGCCTGCTCGACCGTGCCCAGCGCCCTGTCACCCGTGTAGTAGCGCTCCCACGCCGTCTCGCCGCGATGGAAGTCGCGATCGACACCCTCCTTCGACCAGCCGTTGAAGCGGTTGACGGTGGCGTGCAGCGTTTGCGGATCGAGATCGATTTCCCTGGCCAGCGCCTCGATGGTGTCCGCCTTGCGCACGAAGGTCGGGTCCTTGGAGGCGAAGTGCATGCCAAGCGTGTGCTTGTAGCGCGCATCGTAAATCCGCCAGACCGGCAGATGCCTGGGCTTGCCGTCCGGGCCACGTTCGTCGAGCGCCGGGCCGAGAGCGGCGCTGCCTTCGCTCGACGAAACGCTCGCCGTGCCGGTTCACCAGGATGCAGTGCGGCGTGTAGGTCTCGTAGAGCGGCTGGGCGTGGCGATGGCCCTCGTACCGGGTGAAGGTCGCGGGTGCGATGTTGGCCTGGTCCATGTGCGCGAGCTCGGCGCCTGCTTCCGCCGCCATGCGCTGGCCGTCGCCTGTATTGCTGCGTGGCGCGCCACCGAGCTGCAGGTCGGGGAAATACTTCGCCATGTAGTCGGGCGCCCAGTCGAAGCCGCCGGTCGCCAGCACCACGCCCCTGCGCGCCCGCAGGGTGACGGGCTTGCCGTCGATCACCGCCTCGACGCCGCTCACCGCGCCTGCGTCGGTGAGCAGGCGCTTCACGTCGGCATTCACCAGGTGCGGCAGCCATGATCGAAGCAGCCGCGCGTCAGTCCGACGATCAGGCCATTGCCCAGCCCGACCTTGCCGGCGACGAAGCGCCAGGCAAGGGCCGGCCCCATGCGCAAGACGCTGCGCCAGGGATCCTTGAGGATGCCGCCGATCATCTCCTTGTAGGTGAAGAACTGCGGCTTCACCGAGGGCCGCACCTTGTGCCACCAGCGGCCGAGCCGGTAGCGGCTGATCAAGGTGGGCGAGACCATGCGGCCGAACAGCTTGCCGCCCGGCGCCTCGACGTAGAAGTCGGGATGGTTGACCAGCTCGAAGCGCACCGGCGCGTGGTCCTCGACGAAGCGCAGCATGGGCGCGGAGTTTTCGGCCAACGCCTGCCACAGCTCGTCTTCGGTTTCGGCCCAACCCGGCGGTGCCGTGGCGCGGAGATAGGTCAGGGTCTCTTCGGCCGAATTGCTGAGCCCCGCCGCCAGCATGTGATGGTTGGCCGGCACCCAGGTGCCCGCCGACGACATCGCCGTCGTGCCGCCCAGCACCGGCGCTTTCTCCAGCACGATGACCTTGGCGCCGTCGACCGCGGCGGCCAGCGCCGCAGAAAGCCCGGCCGCACCGGAGCCGACGACGATGACATCCCACTCCAGCTCATGCGCCGAGGCGGGCATGAAACTCCTTGAGGAGATCGAGCACGTCGTGCACCGGCAGCCCGAGCTCGCGCTGCAAGGCCTGTTTGTAGGGCGGCAGGTTGGTGCATTCGAGCACGACAGTGTCGACGGCAGGATGCTTCTTCACCAGCGCCCGGCCCGCTTCAATCGCTTCGCGTTCGACGGCGTCACGGTCGAGCGTCGTGCCGTTGGCGATGAACGTCGCGGCGAATGATCCGCCTTCGGGCATGCCTTCAACCGGCGTGTCGCCCGGCGCGCCGACGGCCTCGAGATGCGCGGCCGTCAGGTTCCGGGCCGAAGCGGTGATCACGCCGACCTTGCGGCCTTTTAGCCGGGCGATCAGCAGCAGCGCCGATGTCGCCACCGGCACGGGCGAGACCTTCGCCAGCTCGTTCTGATAGAGCGCCAGGAAGCCGCAGCTCGTCGAGATGCCGGCCGCGCCCGCCTCGGCGAGCTTGCGGGCATTGTCGGCGAGTGCCGCCATGACGCGTGGCTTGTCGGGATGGGCCGCCACGGCATCGTCCGGGCCGATGCCCTCCATCGTGCGGAGGATCACCGGGAAGTCGAAGGACGCGGGATTGCCGATATCGCCCACGATGCGCGGGAAGCGCGTATCGAGCATCAGGATGCCGAGCGCCTTCATTTCGGCGGCTCTGGCCACTTCTTCTGCGGAACGCGCGCCGTCTCGAACCAGCGCGACAGGCGCATGACGCCGAGGTCGTCGAAGCGGCGGCCGGAGATCTGCAGGCCGATCGGCTTGCCCTCTTTGGTGTAGCCGCAGTTGATCGAGGCGGCCGGCTGTTCGCTCATGTTGTAGGGCATGGTGAAGGAGATGTGCTCGAGCGGGCGCTTGACGTCGTTGGTCGGCGTCTCCCATTCGGCGGGATAGGTCGGCACCGGCGAGACCGGCGACAGCACGTAGTCGAAAGGCTGCGTCGCCTTCACCGCGGCGGCGCGGATCGCCATGTAGTTGTTGACGCCCTTGATCACCGTCGCGCCCGAGACATCGGCGCCGCCGCGGCACCAGTCGGCGATGAAGGGCAGCACGCTCGCCTGCTTGGCATGGCTCAGCGCCGAGAAATCGACCCAGCTGCGCACCCGCCAGAACAGATCCTGCATGTGCAGCATGTCAGGCGACAGGAAGCCTTCCAGCAGCTCGACCTTGGCGCCGGCGCCGGCGAACAGCTTGGCCGCGCCCTCGATTGCGGCCTTGACCTCGGCGTCGACCGGCAGGCCCGAGCCCGCATCGAGATGCAGGCCGATCCTGAGACCCTTGGGCTCGAGCGGACCTGCATGCCAGTCGATGGTGAGCGGCGGCAGGCTCATATGGTCGCGCGCATCGGGCTTGGAAAGCTCGGCCAGCAGGAGCGCGCTGTCGCCGACCGTGCGAGTCATCGGCCCGGCGACCCGGCCGAGGAACGGCGGATCGACCGGCACGCGGCCGAGGCTGGGCTTCAGCGTGAAGATGCCGTTCCAGCAGGCCGGCAGGCGCACCGAACCGCCGATATCGGTGCCGAGATGCAAGGGGCCATAGCCCGCCGCCGACGCAGCACCCGCTCCGGCGCTCGAGCCGCCGGGGTTCCAGGCGAGGTTCCAGGGATTGCGCGTCAGCGGGTGGAAGGAGCTGCGGCCCGACGACAGCATGCCGTAGTCGGGCATGGTGGTCTTGGCGAGGATGATGGCGCCCGCCTCGCGCACCCGCGCCGCCGCCGGCGCATCTGCCGCGGCCGGCGTCATGTCGCTCGCCGCGGTGCCGAGCGGCACCGGCACGCCCTTGGTGGCGATGTTCTCCTTGATGGTGATCGGCACGCCGTCCAGCGCGCCCTGCGGCGTGCCCGCCTGCCAGCGCTTCTCGGACGCCTTGGCGGCCTTGCGCGCGCCCTCGAAATCCGGCGCGTACAGCGCCTTGAGCTTCGGCTCCCAGGCCTCGATGCGCTTGATGATGGCGTCGGTAGACTTCGACGGGAGAGAGTTTCTTGGTCTTGTAGGCGGCCAGTATGTCGGCCGCGGTCATGTCATGGATGGCGGTCATGGCGGCAACCTACAACGTCTTGTCCTTGTCTGCATGAGGGACTGGCGCCGGATTGCTGTGCGTGACGATGTATTTCGTCAGCACCGGCCCGATGAACAGCACGGCGATCATGCGGACGGTCTGCATGGCCATCACGAAGGACACGTCGACATTGCTGGAGGCCGCGATGATCGCCACCGAATCGGAACCGCCCGGGCTGGTCGCGAGATAGGCGGTCAGCGGATCGACGCCGATCGCCAGCACCATCAGCCAGGCAACGCCGCCGCACAGCACGATCATGGCGAAGATGCAGGCGAGCACGCGCGGCAGGGCGCGCGCGGCATGGATCAAGAGCGGCCGGGTGAAGCGCAGGCCGACGTTCCAGCCGACCAGGGCGTAGCTCGCGGCCAGCAGCCAGGTCGGCAGCTCGATCGACATCCAGCCCAAATGGGTGAGGACGATGCCCGCGATCATCGGCACCAGGAACGCGCCGGCGGGAATGTTGAGGCGGCGGGCAATCAACGGGCCGACCACGGCGAGCGCCAGCGTCTCGCCAAGCGCCAGCCAATCGACCGGCGGGAACCAGACAATGGCGGCCGGCGCGTGCGCGGGATTGACGCCGAAAGTGCGCGTCACGAAGGCCGCGAAAACGGCCACCATGACGACGCGGCCATATTGCATGAGGGCAACCAGGCGGACGTCGGCGCCGTAGGATTCGGCCATGATGGTCATCACCGAAGCCGCACCCGGGCTGGTGCCCCACAGCGCCGTCGTGCCAGGCAGCACCTGCCAGCGCGTCATCAGCCAGCCGAGCAGGGTCGAGATCGCCACCACCGCCAGCACGCCGACGCTGAACAGGAACCAGTGGCCGAGCACGTCGCCCACGATCGACAGCGGCACCATCTTGGCGATCAGGCAACCGACGATGCCCTGCGCCAGGACGAAGGGCGTCAGCGGCATGCGCACCTTGCCGTCGTTCGAGGCGACGACGATCGCCGCCACCAGCGGTCCCAGCATCAGCGCCGCCGGGGCGTGCAGCCAGAGCAGCAGGGCCGCGAAGCCGATCGACAAACTGATGAGCGCGGCCCAACCCGGGCACATCGTCTACTGAACGAACTCCTCCGCCTCGCCGTTCATCTTGCGGATCGTGGCGATCAGCTCGGCGGCGGCCGTGGCCAGCCGTGCATCGTCCGTGCCGCGCAGCACCAGCGAAACGCTGGGCCTGCCATTCCGGAATGCGGGGTAAGAGCCGATATCGAGATCGTCGAAGCGCTTCTGCAGCGCGCCCAGCGGCTCGGCGATGATGCCCTCGGGCAGGTTGGTGCGCACCGTGCGCGACACCACCGGGTCGCCGCCCACCAGCCGGTGCTTCATGGCGCCGAACATGCCCTGCATGACCGAGGGAATGCCGGCAAAGGTGAAGACGTTCTCCATCTGGAAGCCCGGCGCCACCGACACCGGATTGTCGACCAGGGTGCCGCCATGCGGCACCCGCGCCATGCGCCGGCGCGCCGGGGTGAACAGCGGCGGCGTCGCCGTAGTGCCGGGTCATGCGCGCCACCGCCTCGGGATGCTCGGAGATGCCGACGCCGAAGGCCTTGGCGATGCAGTCGGCGGTGATGTCGTCGTGGGTGGGCCCGATGCCGCCCGTCGTGAACACGTAGTCGAACTTCTTCCGCACCTCGTTCACCGTGTCGACGACGGTCTGCTCGATGTCGGGGATCACCCGCGCCTCGGTCAGCCGGATCCCCAGCTTGTTCAACTCCAGCGCCAGGAACTGCAGATTGGCGTCCTTGGTGCGCCCGCTCAGGATCTCGTTGCCGATGATCAACAGGCAGGCCGTGACGGTCTTGGAAGTTTCCGGCATTTCAACAGCCTAGCATGGCCTTGTTACCGCGGGCATCTGGTGCCAAATAAGGTCGCATGAGCAGCCCCCGCGACCTCGAGGACGACAGCGTCGACTATTGGCGCCGCGACGAGCGGACCATCAAGTTGCACGGCCCGGAAGGCTTCGAAGGCATGCGCCGGGCGGGCCGCCTGGCGGCCGAGACGCTCGACTTCATCACGGCGCACGTCCAGCCGGGCGTCAGCACGGGCGAGCTCGACAAGCTCTGTCACGAGTTCATCCTCGACCACAAGGCGATCCCCGCGCCGCTCGGCTATCGCGGCTATCCGAAGTCGATCTGCACCTCGATCAACCACGTCGTCTGCCACGGCATCCCGGGCGACAAGCGGCTGCAGAGCGGCGACATCGTCAATATTGACGTCACCGTCATCCTCGATGGCTGGTACGGCGACACCAGCCGCATGTTCTTTGCCGGCGACGTCGGCGTGAAGGCGCGGCGGCTCTGCGACATCACCTACGAGGCGATGATGCGCGGCATCGCCGCCGCCAAGCCCGGCGGCCATGTCGGCGATATCGGCGAGGCCATCCAGACCTTCGTCGAAGGCCACCGATTCTCGGTGGTGCGCGACTTCTCGGGCCATGGCCTGGGCCGCATCTTCCACGATGCGCCCAACATCCTGCATTACGGCAAGGCCGGCACCGGCCCGGTGCTGAAGCCCGGCATGTTCTTCACCGTCGAGCCGATGGTGAATGCCGGCACCTGGCAGGTGAAGATCCTGGGCGACGGCTGGACGGCGGTGACGCGCGACAAGCAGCTCTCGGCGCAGTTCGAGCACTCGGTCGGCATCACCGAGACCGGCGTGGAGTTCTTCACGCTGTCGCCCAAGGAACTGGCGAAGCCGCCCTACGACCTCAGCCAGGCTGCATCGGCAGACCGCCAAGCCGTCTCGGCCTAAAAATCACGCCCTTGCCGCCGCCTTTCCGCCGCGGTTGCGGGGGACCCTTCGTGCATGGGGAAGGCGAAAAGAGCGGCTCTCGAGCCGACGGCTGCGGCGGCAGACGACGATGCCTTGCTGGCCCTGCTTGCGGCCGGCCTCCGACTTCAATCAAACGACGTCGCTGTGGAAAGTGACCGGCAACACGCTCGCCCACCGCAGCTTGCTGCGCGATGCCGGCGGCACTTGGAACCGGCTCGACCAATGCTGGGAATTCTCCGGCGACGACCCGACGGCGAAGCTTGCGGCGGCGCTTGAGGCCGTTCCCGCGGCGGCCGGCCACAACAGCGGCGAGCCGGCACCGCTCAAACCGCACTATCACGGCCATCGTAGCCGCGTGCGCGAGCGCGTGCTGAAGGCCGGCATAGAATCCCTGCCCGACTACGAGCTGCTCGAGCTGTTGCTGTTCTATGCCATCGACCGCATCGACACCAAGCCGCTGGCCAAGCGGCTGCTCGAGCGCTTCGGCACCCTGGGCGACGTGTTCGCGGCCGAGCCGGCGCAGCTGCGCGAGTTCGAGATCGACCAGCGCACGCTGGTGATGTTCCGCGCCGTGCGCGAGTTCGGGCGGCGGCTGGCCGAGCGCAAGGTCAAGGACATGCCGGTGCTGACCAACTGGCAGCAGCTCATCGACTACTGCCATGCAGCGCTCGCCCACGAGAAGACCGAGCAGTTCCGCATCCTCTTCCTCGACCGCAAGAACGTGCTGATCGCCGACGAGGTCCAGCAGCGCGGCACCATCGACCACACGCCGGTCTATCCGCGCGAGGTGGTGAAACGCGCCCTCGACCTCGGCGCTGCCGCCCTGATCCTGGTGCACAATCACCCGTCCGGCGATCCCAAGCCCTCGCGCGACGACATCGAGATGACGCGCGAGATCAGGAAAGCAGCGGAGGCGCTGGGTATCGCGATCCACGACCACCTGGTGATCGGCCGCAAGGGCCACGCGAGCTTCAGGAGCCTGGGGCTTCTGTCATAGTGGTCCGCGCGGCCCTTCAGGTCCGGCCCTCGAATCGGCCGGAACGCTTACTGCTTAAAGCAGCAGTCTCGATGCCACTCAAGGAAATGGGGATGAGGTCGGTCGAGGGCCCTGTGCGGTGGATAGGCCTGACCGTTCTTATTGATCAACGCCCGCACGCTCTCTTGATCGTTGACTCGTGTCGAGATCAAAATCTCCAAGTTGTCGGAGAGAGAAATCAATCCCCTATCGAACATCCAGTGTGCCGTCCCGGAAAGCGCGACGCCGTTGCTAACGATATCAGGTCCGTTCTTCTCGACCGGTCGGATATGTGCGGCATCGACTTCGGCACGACCACCGCCGTTTATCAGACGGAGCCCGGTTATCGCGCATCGCTCCCCGTAGGCCCGTAGTACTGTCCGACGGAAAATCCGGTCCCGCACGATGCGAGAGGATAGGTAGCTGATGCGCTCGCGAGTTTGCTCGAACGTGAAGGGTGATTGTTCGTCGCGCAGGCCGGGTATCGCAACAGCTTCGCCAACCCGCGGCAGCAACGGTGTATCTTCTCGCAGACCCAATCCGATGATGCGGTTGAAGTCGCTTGCCGAGAGGGGCGAACCGCTGATTGCGCTCGTCCGGAGATTCGCCCTTCATCGTTGAGGACGCCTTGCTCTACGACGCCGTCATCGCCACTAAATGGAACGGGACTGGCAAAATCGAGATAGCTGCCGGGCTGGATGAGGGCGAGATACATGCCCGCCGCCTTCGGATCCGGAATGACCTGTTCAACCTTCGCTATGGCGAAGTAGCCCCGTGTCTCTTCGACCTTGCGCGGCTCGTAATAGACGATCCAGTCACCAATGCACGCTTCAACGCGCCCAAGATACTGCCGCGGAAACTGATATCGCTCAGCAGGACTGTCGTCGTAGATCGAGTCCAAACGGTGAATGAAGACGCCGAAGGCCATATTCTACGCCAATCCCGCATGACAGCGCGGTCGACTATCACCTGCAGCATCAAGTATGGACCAGCAAACTTGCCCCACCGACTCCACAACCATGCTCACGGCGCCGACTCAGACCCTCACGTGCCTGCCCACGAACGCCACCATCCGCCCAAACATGTCGCCCGCCTTCGATAGATCCGGCGAGCCGGCCTGGCGATCCATGTCGATGTACTCGAGCGCGATCTCGCCGCCGGCCTTGCGGTAGTTGGCGCAAAACCGCTGCGGCTCGTTGCCGTCGAACGTCGACTCCACGTCCTTGTAGTCGTGAAACGTATCGTTGTGAGCCTGGAACCAGACCGCCGGCGGGGTGAGCACTTTCTCAGCCCTCTCTAGCGCCAGCACCGGGTTGCCTTCCGCCATCGCGGCCTCCGAGCGCCAGTAGGAATCCTGGCGCTCGATGATCGACTTCGGCCAGGCCGGCGGATTGGCGCTCGCCTGGGCGCGCTTGGCATGGCGGTAGCGGCTGAGCGGATTGATCACCGGCCACGACATGATCACGCAGCGCACACTGGCGTCGTGCGCGGCCGATCC
This sequence comes from uncultured Alphaproteobacteria bacterium, assembly GCA_963755595.1. GTDB lineage: Bacteria > Pseudomonadota > Alphaproteobacteria > Reyranellales > Reyranellaceae > Reyranella. The sequence goes on from CAVWKP010000020.1 coordinate 133,831, forward strand.
GGCCGGCAGCGCGATCGCGGCATAGCGCGGATCGTGCGGGCGCATGGCGACGAGCATGGCGAGATGGCCGCCGCTCGACTGACCTGACAGGCCGACGAGGTCGGGCCGGGTCTTCAGCTCGCGCGCGTTGAGCTTGGCCCAGCGCACCGCGTAATTGATGTCCTGGACCGAGGCGGGATAGGGCGCCTCGTTGCCGGAGCGGAAATCGAGCGCGATCGACACGATGCCGTGCGAGGCCATGAATTGGTGGCGCAGCTTTTCGGTGGTGCGGTCGCTCGCGCACCACGCGCCGCCATGGCATTCGACCATGGCCGGGAACGGCCCGGCGCCGCGCGGCTTGAACACACGGGCCAGCAACGGCTTGCCCCCGTGGCTGAGGTACTCGACATCGTCCACGTCGAATTCGGTGGTCTTGGCTTCGAGGACTGCGGTCGTCATGGCGCGTTTCCCCTCATGTCTTGGTTGATGTCACCGGTCAGCCTAGCGCGAATTCGACGGGCTTGAAATCGCGGCCTTCGGCGCTTCATCCTGTGAGCCCGGTTGTTGTCGTGGTGGCCCTGCTTTCCTGAGCTTGGGATCGACGATCCTGATCGTGACATCACCCGTCAGTTCGATGCCGTCATAGAAGATACGGATAGGCCTGGCGTCCGGATTGGAGCCGCACACTGCCGGATCAGTTGCCGCTCGGGCATCGGCGAGACGGAGGAGCTCGGCTTTGGTGTCGGCATTGTTCTCGGCGCGGGTGCCGGGGACGAGATGGTCGGGGTTCACGCAGCGCCTGACGTTGCAGCGGTGGCGCAGGACCAGGCCGTCGGGGATCGGTCCGTGCTTCATCTCCCAGGCGAGGCGGTGCGCGTAGGCAACTTTGTCCGGTTCTTGTAGCGAGGCGGCCGTAGCCGTACTTGAAGCGGCCCGTGCCAGATATGGCAGCCGCTCAGCGGGTCGGGTTTGCTGTAAGTAGGCGATCCGCTCAGCGAGCGACCAGGACCGCTCGCAATTGGCGGCGACTTCCGGGTGTATCGTCTGCGGGGGCGTGGTTTCTTGTTCATATGGGCAATTTAACCGGGGCCGGCCGAAACCACCTAGTTTGGTCATTAGAAGTTCAACTTCGGAACTCCACAGTGAATTTGCGCGGCGTTGAGACGGGCGCGCTGCCGCTCACTGTCTCAAACCATGCCTGCGAGACGATGAGACTCGGCCTGCCAGCGGTCGGGGCTGTGCTTCGGGCCGAATCGGCGTATCCTCGGCCGGCGTTGTCCCCCAGGTGAGCACTCGGCCGGACGCTCCGGTCGCTAGGCCCTGCGGCAGTAGTGCAGATCGAGACGCGTAGTTGGCAAACGACCCTCGACACGTGAGTGCGTGATCGAGGCCGCGTAGTTCCAGCGCACAACGTACTTCAAGCAAACAAACGATGATGGGAGGAAATCATGGCTCGCATTGCGCGTCGTAGAGTTCTGAAATTGTCTGCGTCCGGCGGCATGGCCGCCATCCTGGCCAGCGGGCGCGGGCCCGCGTTCGCCCAGGAGCGGTCCGTCCACTGGCTCAGGTGGACCGACTTCGTGCCGGCATCAGACCAACTTCTCAAGGGCCAGTTCACCCAGGACTGCAAGAAGGCGCACGGCATCAACCTCAAGGTCGAGACCGTCAACGCCAACGACCTGCAGTCGCGCATCACCTCGGCGATCCAGTCCGGCAGCGGCGCCGACATCATCATGGGCTTCAGCAACTGGCCGCAGCTTTACGCCGAGAGCGTGGCAGATGCCGCCGACGTGGCCGAGGAAATCGGCAAGGCCCAGGGCGGCTACTACGACGTCTCCAAGCAGGTCGCGACCGTCGGCAACAAGTGGATCGGTGTGCCGTGGACGTGTGGCGGCGGGTTGATGTCCGTGCGCAAGTCCTGGTTCCAGGAAGTGGGCTACGACAAGTTCCCCGAAACCTGGGACAAGTTCCGCGACGCCGGCAAGAAGTTGAAGGCCAAGAAGCGGCCGATCGGACAGACCGCGGGCCATACTTTCGGCGACGCGCCGGGCTGGTGGTATCCCTTCCTGTGGTCGTTCAACGGCAAGGAGGTCGAGGCCGACGGCAAGACCGTGGCGCTGAACAGCAAGGAGACGGTCGAGTTGATCAAGTTCGCCGTGGCGCTGTGGAAGGAGACCATGGACGAGGGCGGGCTCGCCTGGGACGACACCAACAACAACCGCGCCTTCCTGTCGGGCACCATCAGCGCCACCAACAACGGCGCCTCGATCTACATCGAAGCCAAGAAGAAGCCTGAGACCTACCTGACCGAGAAGGGCACGCCGATGTGGAAGGACATCGTGCATGCCGACATCCCGAAGGGCGCCAGCGGCCCCTACAACCTGCCGGGCACGTTCACCGACATGCTGATGGGCTATTCCAAGAACCTGCCGGCAGCCAAGGACTTCCTCCGCTGGGCACACTCCAAGGACGCGTTCGACCCGTGGTTCACCTCGCAGCAGGGCTATAGCTGCGGCGCCACCAAGATGTGGGAGACGCACAAGGTCTGGCAGGCCGACCCCGTCCTGGCACCGTTCCACGACTTGCCGGCCAAGGGCCGGCTGGTCGGCTACGCCGGCCCGCCCAACCGCAAGGCCGCCGAGGTGGTGACCAAGTACATCGTCGTCGACATGTACGCCAAGGCGATCCAGGGCATGCCGGCCGAGGAAGCGGCCAAGTGGGCCCACGGCGAGGCGGCGAAGACCTACGCCTGACCTGCTTCAATCCTGTTTCTGCCAAAAAACCGCAACGGTGATCGGCCTCTGCCGATCACCGTTTTGCGATGCAGTCGATCTCGATCAGCGCGTCGCGCACCAGATCGGTGACGCCGACGCAGGTGCGCGCAGGCCGCGCCGCGGCCGGGAAGAAGCCGGCATAGACGTCGTTCATCGCTTCGTAGTCGCGCTTGAAGTGCGTCAGGAACACGCGCACGCTCAAAACATTCGTCAGCGACAGATCGAGCGCCGACAGGACCCGCACTAGGTTCTTCATCGCGCGGTCGGTCTGCGCCCGAATGCCGTCCGGCAGCGGCTTGTCAGGATCGTCGAGGTCGCGGCCGAACTGGCCTGTCAGAAAAACGAAACCATCCGCCTCCGCGGCGTGGCTGCTGGGCGAGACCGGACGAGGAAATCCATCGAGGATGTGGAATTTGTGATCGGTCATCGCCAGATAAACGCCATGTTTTTCGCCGAGTTCTCGGCAGTAGCCGAGTTCTCGGCGTAGCCGAGGTCTTGACGCGAGAGTAGCCCAAACTGAGCGAGGTGCCATGCCGGCCGACCAGACCTTGCCCGCGACCACGCTGCCCGACGCCCCGGCCGAAACCCCGTTCTACATCCCCGCAACAGGAACGCCGACCCGTCCGCGCCACACGCTGAAGCACGGCGACACCTTTGTCGTGGTCGACAGCCACGGCGACATCGGCGCCTCGGCCGGCGATGCCGACGGTCTGTTCCACGACGACACTCGCTTCCTGGCGCAGCTCGAGCTGCTGGTGAATGGCCTGCAGCCCTTGCTGCTGGGCTCCAACCTGAGCGACGACAACGCCCTGCTCTCGGTCGACCTCACCAATCCCGACTTCTACATCGACGGCAGGATCGCCCTGCAGAAGGACCTGCTCCATATCTCGCGCACCATCTTCCTGTGGCGCGACACGGCCTATCAGCGCCTGGCGCTGGCCAACCACGGCGATCGCGCCATCAGCCTCGCCCTGTCGTTGCATTTCCGGAGCGACTTCGCCGACCTGTTCGAGGTGCGCGGGCTTCGCCGCACGCGGCGCGGCGCGGCCGAGCATCGCGTGCTGGGCGGCGACCTTGTCCAGCTGTCCTATCGCGGCCTCGACCGGCAAACCCGCGTCACGACGTTGCGATTCGATCCGCCGCCCAACGAGCTCACGACCGACAAGGCGATCTACCGCGTCACGCTCGCGCCGGGAAAGGCGCGGCCGATCTTCCTCGGGGTCATCTGCGACGAGAGGGCGGATCATCCCGCACCGCCGTTCCTCAAGGGCCTGATCGCGGCGCGGCGCGAAAGCCGCAAGGCAACGAACGGGACGACCACGATCGAAACCTCCAACGAGCTCCTCAACGAGATCCTGTGCCGTTCGGCAGCCGACCTGCAGATGCTGACGACCGAAACACCGCAGGGCCGCTACCCGTACGCCGGCATCCCCTGGTACTCGACGACCTTCGGACGCGACGGGCTGATCACCGCGCTGCAGATGCTGTGGCTCGATCCCAGCGTGGCGCAAGGCGTGCTGCGTCGCCTGGCAGCCTACCAGGCCAAGCAGACCGATCCGCTGTCGGACGCCGAGCCGGGCAAGATCCTGCACGAAATGCGCGAAGGCGAGATGGCCAACCTGCGCGAGGTGCCGTTCCGGCTCTACTACGGCAGCGTCGATGCCACGCCGCTTTTCGTCCTGCTGGCCGGCCTCTACAGCGAACGCACGGGCGACGACGAGACCCTCGCCCAACTGTGGCCCAACATCGAGGCAGCGCTCGGCTGGATCGACGGGCCGGCCGATGCCGATGGCGATGGCTTCATCGAGTATCGCCGGGCGAGCGAGCTCGGGCTGGCCAACCAGGGCTGGAAGGATTCCTTCGACGCGATCTACCATGCCGACGGCCGGCTGGCCGAGGGCCATATCGCGTTGGCCGAAGTGCAGGGTTACGTCTTCGCCGCCAAGACGACGATCGCGCGGGCGGCACGGCGCCTCGGCAAGGAGGAGCTCGCTCGCCAGCTCGAGGCCGACGCCAGCCGGCTGGCCGAGTGTTTCGAGGCGGCCTTCTGGTGTCCCGACCTGCAGACCTATGCGCTGGCGCTCGATGGCGACAAGCAGCCGTGCCGCGTGCGCACCTCGAATGCCGGACAACTGCTGGTCAGCGGCATGGTGCGGCCCGAGCGGGCCGCGGCCGTCGCCGCCGGCCTGCTGCAGCCCAGGTTCTTTTCCGGCTGGGGCATCCGCACGGTGGCCAGCGGCGAGGCGCGCTACAATCCGATGTCCTATCACGACGGCTCGGTGTGGCCGCACGACAACGCGCTGATCGCGCTCGGCCTCGCCCGCTACGGCCACAAGGAGGCGGTTGGCCAGCTGTTCAAGGGCCTGTTCGACGCCGCCACCTACATGGACCTGCGCCGTCTGCCCGAGCTCTTTTGCGGCTTCCGGCGCCAGCCCAATCGCGGGCCGACGCTTTATCCCGTCGCCTGCTCGCCGCAGGCCTGGGCGAGTGCCACACCTTTCTCACTGGTCGAAGCGGCTCTCGGGCTGGAGTTCGACCCGCGCCAGGGCGAGATTCGCCTGCGCCGGCCGCGACTGCCGGCATTTCTCGACGAGGTGACGCTGCGCAACCTGCAGCTCGGGCGAGCGCGCGCGGACATCAAGCTCCGCCGCCATCGCAACGACGTCTCGCTCGAGATCCTGCGCGCCGAGGGAGCCGTCCAGGTTTCGATCATCGAGGGAACCGGCCTGTCGCATCCGGGTTAACGTGAGCGGAGGGCGCCATGGGCGGCAGAACCGGAGGGATCGCACTTTTCGTTCTGGCCGCCACCATCCAGGCCGCCCCCCTGCAAGTCTCACGGGCGCAGAACCCGCAGAACCCCGAGCCGCCCGGCCAGCCATCGGTCACCGTGCTCGGCTCCAAGGAAGTGCAGAGCATCGTGGGCAGCGAGATCCGCAGCGCCGCCGACGAGGACATGGGCCGCATCGTCGACGTACTGGTCGACGGCTCGGGCCAGGCGCGTGCCGCGATCATCGATTTCGGCGGCTTCCTCGGCGTCGGCAGCCGCAAGATTGCGGTGGCCTGGCAAGCGCTGCATTTCGTGCCGGCGGCGAGCGCGCGCTATCGCATCGTGCTGGAATTGACCAAGGACCAGGTCAAGCCCGCGCCGGAATACAAGGAGGGCAAGCCCACCATCGTGCTGGGCGCTGCCGGCAATCTCGAGCCGCTGCCTTAGGGCGCCGCCATGGCAGGGATCGGCGCCCTCAGCCCTTCGATCGCGGCAGCGGACCGAGCGGCCGATGTGCCGCATCCGTCACGCCGCAGCCTGCACGCGCTCGACTGGTTCGTGTTCTTCGTCGCCGACGTTCAGTCGGGCTTCGGGCCCTTCGTCGCCGTCTATCTGACGACGCAGAAATGGACCCAGTTCGACATCGGCCTGGTGATGACGGTGGCCGGCCTGATCTCGCTGGTCAGCCAGGTGCCGGGCGGCGCGCTGGTCGATGCGGCACGCTCCGAGAGGGTCGTGGCCGGCGCTGCGATCGCCGCGATCGGCGGCAGCGCGCTTGCCTACGCGATATCGCCGATCTTTCCGGTGGTGCTCGCGGCCGCCTCGCTGCAGGCCGCCGCCAGCTGCGTAGCTGGGGCCGGCCATCGCCGCCATCAGCCTCGGCCTGGTCGGACACGCGGCCATCGGCGAGCGGTTCGGCCGCAATGCGCGCTTTGCCTCGATCGGCGCCGGCCTCTCGGCCGGCGTGATGGGCGCCTGTGGCTATTTCTTCACGGCCCAATCGGTGTTCTTCGTCACCGCGGCGCTGTTGGTGCCGGCCCTGCTGGTGCTGCGTCGTCTTGCCCCCGACGAGATTGACCCCGAGCGTGCCCATGGCAGCCTGCCGCCCGCCGCCAAACCGCCGATCGACCTCAGGAGCCTGCTGTCAGAAGCGATCGCTGCTGATCTTCGGCGCCTGCCTCCTGCTGTTCCATCTCGCCAACGCGGCCATGCTGCCGCTGATGGGCAGCGTGCTGACGATGCGCTCCAGCCAATGGGCCACGGTGCTGATCGGCGCCTGCCTGGTGGGGCCGCAACTCGTCGTCGCAGCCTTCTCGCCCTGGGTTGGCCGGCAGGCCGAACGTTGGGGGCGCAGGCCCCTGCTGATCGCGGGTTTCGCCGCCTTGCCGGTGCGCGGGCTGTTGTTCGCGACGGTGAGCGATCCCTACCTGTTGGTCGCCGTGCAGCTGCTCGACGGGCTGACCGGCGCCGTGCTCGCCGTCATGGTGCCGCTCACCATCGCCGACCTGACGCAGGGAACCGGACGGTTCAACCTCACCCAGGGGCTGGTCGGCACCATGACCGGTCTGGGCGCCTCCTTCAGCCCGACCTTTGCCGGCTTCGTCAGCGACACCTTCGGCAGCAACTATGCCTTCTTCGGGCTCGCGATCATCGCCGTGCTGGGCCTGGCAGTGGTGACGCTGCTGATGCCCGAGACGCGAGCCGCTGGCCGCGATGTCGAGCGATAATTTTCCGCTATACTGGCGCCATGACCGGAAATATCTATGTCGGCGTCGGCGGCTGGACCTTCGAGCCGTGGCGCGGAACCTTCTACCCTGAGGACCTGACGCACAAGCGCGAGCTCGAATATGCCAGCCGCAAGTTCACCTCGATCGAGATCAACGGGACCTATTATTCGAGCTTCAAGCCGGCGAGCTGGGCCAAGTGGCGCGCCGAAACGCCCGACGGCTTCGTCTTCGCGATGAAGGCCTCGCGCTACTGCACCAACCGGCGCGTGCTCGCCGAGGCGGCGGAGTCGGTGCAGCGCTACGTGAACCAGGGCCTAGTCGAGCTGGGCGATCGGCTGGGACCGATAAATTGGCAATTTATGGGGACCAAGAAGTTCGATCCCGAGGACATAGAGGCGTTCTTCAAGCTATTGCCACGCGAGGTCGGCAAGCTGCCGCTGCGCCACGCACTCGAGGTGCGCAACGAGAGCTTCATAGACCAGCGGTTCTACGATCTCGCACGCGAACACAACGTGGCGATCATCTTCGCGCACGACCCGGATTTCCCCGAGATCGACGAGCCGACCGCCGACTTCACCTATGCCCGCCTGATGGGCACCAGCGACAAGGTCAAGACCGGCTACAAGCCGGCCGAGCTCGACAAATGGGCCAAGAAGGCGAAGGCGTGGGCCAAGAAGGGCGATGTCTTCCTCTACTTCATCTCCGGCGCCAAGGTCCGCAATCCGGCAGCGGCGCAAGCGCTGATCGAAAGGGTCTAGCCCGCCCGGACAAATATCCGCCGGGCGACCCTTGACGAGAGTGACTGCGCCTCTCTATTGTTAACCCCATGGTTAACTATCAAATCGCTGCGCTCGACCGCACGTTCGCCGCCCTGGCCGACCCGACCCGGCGGGCCCTGCTCGCCCGGCTCGACGAAGAGGACCGCCTGTCGGTAAGCGACCTCGCCCGCCCCTTCCCGGTGTCGCTGCCCGCGATCATGAAGCACCTCGACGTGCTGAGCGACGCCGGCCTGATCGTGCGCACGAAGACCGGCCGCACCGTCGCCTGTCAGCTCACGCCGGCGCCCATGGAGCAAGCGATGAACTGGCTGGCCCGCTACGAGCGCTACTGGACGGAGCAGCTCGACCGCCTCGCCGCATTCCTGGAGGAAGACAAATGGCAAGCAAGCCCAGCCTCGTCCTCAAGCGCCGCCTCAAAGCCCCGGCGGAAAAAGTCTACCAAGCGTGGACGCAACCGGACCAAATGATGCTGTGGTGGGGCTCGACGCCTCACAATACCAGGAAGACGATCGCCGAGACGGACCTGCGCGTGGGTGGCCGCTTCCGCGTGCAGTACTGGGGCCAGAACGACGAGCATCACAGCGTAAGCGGCATCTATCGCGAGGTCGTGCCCAATCGCAGGCTGGTGTTCTCGTGGGCCTGGCAGAGCACACCCGAGCGTGAATCGCAGGTCACGATCGACCTCAACCCGGTCACCGACGGCACCATGCTGACGCTGACCCACGAGCAGTTCTTCAGCGAGAAGGCGCGCGACGATCACCGTGTCGGCTGGGAGCAGGCCTTCGACAGACTGGAGGCAATGTTCGCATGACCCTCGATTTCTACCGGCAGCCCGTCGCCATGAGCGATGCGGCGAGCCAGCGGCCGCTGTTCAAGGACCTGCCGCCCGATCCGGGCGCACTGGCCGCCATCGTGCAAGGCCTCCTGATGCACGAGCACGTCGCCCCCGCCTACGGCCTGACATTGAGCGGCGAGCAGCATGCCCAGGCGCACGTTCGTCCGGTCGAGCAGATGCTGCAGGCCATCACCAAGCGCGACCCGCGCCCCCTCTCCACCGCCCGGGCGGCCGGTGAGCGTCAGGTCGGCGTGTGCCGCCATTTCACCCTGCTGCATGTCGCGATGTTGCGCAGCAAAGGCGTGCCCGCCCGCGCCCGCTGCGGCTTCGGCGCCTATTTCGAGAAAGGCAAGTTCGTCGACCACTGGGTCACTGAATACTGGAACGAGAGCCGCAAGCAGTGGGTGCTGGTCGACCCTCAGCTCGACGCCCGCCAGCGCGAGCTGTTCAAGATCGCGTTCGATCCGCTGGATGTGCCGCGCGATCAGTTCCTGGTGGCAGGCGATGCCTGGCGGCTCTGCCGCACCGGCAAAGCCGACCCCCAGGCCTTCGGCATTCTCGACATGTGGGGCCTCTGGTTCATCGCCGGCAACGTCGTGCGCGACCTGGCGGCGCTCAACAATCACGAGATGCTGCCCTGGGACGTGTGGGGGCCGATGACTCCGAACGACGCCGAGGTCGAGCACGGCTTGATCGATCGTCTGGCCGAGCTGACGCACGATCCCAATGCCCACTTCGCCGAGCTGCGCGCGATCTACGACAAAGGGCCGCCGCTCAGCGTACCTTCCACCGTTTTCAACGCCGTACTCAATCGAGCCGAAGCCGCCTGAAAGGAGAGGAACATGCAGACACACAAGACCGTTTCCCGCGACGAATGGATGGCCGCCCGCCGCGAGCTGCTGGCCAAGGAGAAGGAGCTGATGCGCGCCAGCGATGCCGTGAAGCGGCAGGCGCGCGAGCTGCCCTGGGTCAAGGTCGACAAGACCTATGAATTCGAGGGACCGAACGGCAAGGAGACTTTGTCCGACCTGTTCGCCGGCCGCAGCCAGCTCGTCATCAAGCATTTCATGATGGGGCCCGGCTGGAAGGAAGGCTGTCTCGGCTGCTCGTTCGGCGCCGACCAGACCGAAGGCGCGGTGGTGCACCTGATCAACCACGACGTCATGTTCACGGCTGTCTCGCGCGCGCCCTATCCGGAGATCGCCGCCTATCACAAGCGCATGGGATGGAAATTCAAGTGGGTGTCGTCGAACGGCTCGGACTTCAACTTCGACTACCACGTGTCCTTCACCGAGGCCGACAAGGCGCGCGGCAAGGCCTTCTACAACTTCGAACTCCATGACTACATGGACGACGAAATGCCGGGCCTTTCGGTGTTCTGCAAGGACGAGGCGGGCGACATTTTCCACACCTACTCTGTGTTTGGCCGTGGCAGCGAGCAGGTCGGCGGGGTGTACGGCCTGCTGGACGTGACGCCCAAGGGTCGCAACGAGCCGCCCGGCGGAAATCTCACCTCCTGGGTGCGCCGGCATGACGAATACGGCGAAAAAGCCGGAGATTCCTGCTGCCACGACTGAGGGGGAACGGTGTAAGCTCGCGGTCTCCTGGAGGAGGAATCCGATGCCCGCACTCTCGCTGGATCACTGGAACGTCTACTGCAAGGACCTCAAGGCGACGGTCAAATTCTACGAGCGCTATATCGGCCTCAAGGATGGCGACCGTCCCCCGTTCAACTTCCCCGGCGCCTGGCTCTATGCCGGCGACAAGCCGATCCTGCATCTGGTCTCCGAGACCGGCCGCAAGGACCATGGCAGCGGCGCCATCGATCATGTGGCGATCAACTGCTCGGACATCCGTGGCTGCATCGACCGCGTCAAGAAGGACAAGGTGCCCTTCGAGGTGCGCAAGGTGCCGGCGCGTCCGCTGCAGCAGGTCTTCCTGCACGATCCCGACGGCGTGATGATCGAGCTCAACTTCTGGAACGAAGCCGACGTGCCGGAGATCGATAAGGCCCAGGTCCTGCCGGGCGAGCGCGCCCGCAAGGAGCGGGAAAAGACGAAGTCGAAGCAGAAGAAGCTGGTCGGCGCCAAGTAAGCCCAAATCAGTCGAACGTGGGAGTGGCCTTGAGCCACTCCCAATATTTTTCCGGCAACAGGTCACGGCCGGCCAACAGATGGCCGAGATAGTCGCGCCTGGGCCGCAGCCCCTCGCCCACCAGCAGGGCAACGTACGTGACTGCCTCGACTGTCTCGCCCGTATCGGCACGCACCACCGGCACGGTTTGCCGCTCATAATGACCGCCGGCGACGCCCTCCCAGACATCGAGCACGTCGAGGCCTACTGGCGGCATCTCGTTCAGGGTGCCATGAACGACGTTGCCGGGCGCCACCACGATGTTGCCGGCGCCGGCCCCCTTGGGCGCGCGCGCGATCTTGTCGAAGGTGAGCCGCCAGCCGTCGAGCCGGCCGCCAACGCGTAGGCCGAGGGCGACGCCCTTGGGCTTCAACCGGTCGTCGGCCAGGCGCGCCGGGTTCATGTTCGAGCCGTAGGCGAAGTACCAGTTCATGCCAGCCGCCAGACGCGCACCGGCTCGCTATAGCCACGGATCGGCATGGGGCCGAGGTCGGTGGCGTCGTCGACCATCGCAGCCTGGCGCAGCGGGTCCGAGACCAGCAGGCGCGCGCCGGTTTCCTTGGTGAGCTGCTCGAGCCGGGCGGCGAGGTTCACCGCGTCGCCGATCACGGTGTACTCCTTGCGCTGCGGCGAGCCCACGGTGCCCGTCACGGCATCGCCGATATGGATGCCGATGCCGACTCGCATCGCCTGGGCGGGGCGCGCGGCATTCCATCTGTCGACCGCGGCCAGCATGGCGTGGCCCGACGCCAGCGCGTTCATCGCGGCCTTGGGATCGGCCAGCGGCGCGCCGAACAGGGCGAGGAAGCCGTCGCCCAGGAACTTGTTGATGATGCCGTGGTGGCGATCGACGATCGCCACCATCTCGGCGAAGAAGTCGTTGAGCAGCGCCACCGTCTCGTCGGCCGAACGCGCCCGCGTCATGGCGGTGAAGCCGCGGATGTCGAGGAACAGGATGCAGACGGTGCGCGTCTCGCTCACCAGCTCGGCGTCGAGCAGCTGCTCGACCACGGCCGGCGAGACATGCTGGCCGAACAGGTTGGTGATGCGATCGCGCGCCTGGGCGGCGGCCACCGAACTCTCGAACTGCCGGCGCAGGCTCTGCGCCACGATGCCCGCGACCAGGCCCGCCAGCAGCAGCACGATGCTGCGGCTGAGGTGATAGTAGATCGTTTCCTCGGGCCGGCCGGCCACCGCCGCGAGCGGCAGCAGCCACAGGCGCCAGCACCAGTTGCTGCACGGCGGCGACGATGCCCGTCCACAAGCGACAGCCAGAAATCGAGCCGAGCGTCGAGAGCACGATAAAGATGAAATAGAGCATGGGCGGCCAGAAGGCGAAGACGACGTGCGGGTCCATGTACGGGCGAGGGCATAGATGATGACGCCCGGCAGCGCTGGTCTCGACCAGCGCATTGGCGAAGCGGCGGTAGCGCGGGAAATCCTTGTCGGCCGCGATGGCGCCATCGCAGGAAGCCGAGCGCCAGCACTTCGTAGAGCGATGAACGGGCCGAATCGCCAGCAGGGGCAGCATGCGGATCGATGCCGCCGCGGGAACAGGCGATGGCGAGCTCGGTAAGCAAGCGAGCGCGCTCGTCACGGTGACGGCGAGCAGCAGCGCCAGGATGATGGCCAGCACCCGCATGCGCTGCTGCTCGCTGCGCAGGATCTCGCGCCGCAGCGCCTGGGCATAGCCGTCTGTCGTCCCCTCCGCCATCGAACGCAAAGCTAGCCAGCGGATGGCGCCCCGTCGAGGACATGCTAAAAAGCCGCGATGCAAATGAAGGAGATCGCGCGCGAACTGCAGGGCACGGCGGCCAATCTGGCGCTGCGCATGCCGATCTCCTGGGTCAACATACTGGCCGGCCCGCCGGTGACGGTCGACGGCCGCACGCTCGATACGCGCACCCAGTGGTTCCTTCAGCTGCTCGCGCGCAGCGGACAGCGGCCACTGCACGAGCTTGGCGTCGCCGCGGCGCGCAAGGAATTCGACATCTTCCAGTCGGTGCTGGGCGGCGGACCGGCATCGGTCGGCGAGATCGTCGATCGCACCATCGCCGGTCCCGCCGGCCGCCTGCGCGTGCGGCTCTACCGGCCGGCAAGCTCAGTGGCGAGGCTGCTGCCGACCATCCTCTACTATCATGGCGGCGGCTGGGTGATCGGTAGCCTGGAAGGCTATGACCTGCCCTGCCGCTTTTTTTGTGCGCGCACCGGCTGTGCGGTGGTCGCGGTCGACTATCGCCTGGCACCCGAGCACAAGTTTCCCGCCGCGGTGGACGACGCGGTGGCGTCTTTCCATTGGCTGGCCGAGCATGCGGTCGAACTTGGCATCGATCCCGCCCGTATCGTGGTTGCCGGCGATTCGGCCGGCGGGACCCTTGCTGCCGTCGTCAGTCAGTTGGTGCGCGGCGAGCCTCGCACGCCTTGCCTGCAATGGCTGATCTATCCGGCTACCGACCTTGCGCCGAAATGCCTTCCCACAGCTCGTGTGCCAAAGGCTTCCTGCTGACGCAGGACGACATGCAGTGGTTTCGCGCCCAGTACCTGAACGACCCGGGCGAGGTCGCCGACCCGCGCGTCTCGCCGCTCAAGGCGGCCGACCTGTCGGGCCTGCCGCCGGCGCTGGTCTTCACCGCAGGCTTCGACCCCCTGCGCGACGAGGGCCAGGCCTATGCCGATCGGCTGGCGGCAGCCGGAGTGAAGACAATTCATCGTGAGTTCGACTCGCTCATTCACGGTTTCGTTGGTATGCGGGGCGCATTGCAGGCGGCAGCGCGGGCGATGGATGATATGGTGGCTGGGCTGCGCCACGAACTGGCGGGGCTTGGCCGTTGATGGGACCGTTGATTGGGCTTTGGGGATGACTGATCAGGCGATGGCGAGCGCGGCCGGCGGCGAACGGTCGGGGCGGCGCGAGCAGAACAAGGCTGAGAACCGGGCAGCGCTGCTCAAGGCTGCGCGCACGGTATTTGCCGAGATGGGCTATGGCGCGGCCGGCGTGCGCGACATCGTGCGTCGCACCGACCTGGCGTCAGGCACTTTCTACAACTACTTCAAGGACAAATCGGAGATCTTCGAGGCGGTCGTGCGCGAGATGACCGTCGAGCTGCAGCGGCGCCACAGCCAGGGCCGCGCCAAGGCGCGCACGGCCGAGGAATTCTTCCGCGCCCACGCCTCGGTCTACCTGAACTTCGTGGCCAAGGATCCGGAGATCCTGGCGTTCGGGCGCAACAACGTCTCGCCCATCCGCATGCTGATCGAAAAGCCGGATATTCAGGCCAGTGCCCGCCAGCTCCACGACGATGTCACTGCGGCGATCGACGAGGGCATCCTGCCCGACGTCGACGTCACCCTGCTGGCCGCCGCCCTGGCCGGCGTGGTGTTCGAGGTCTCGGTGATCATGGTCAGCCGCGATCCGGTGGACCCCGAAGAGGCCACCGAATTCGCCACGAAACTGATGGTGGGCGGCATCGGCAACCTGCCGAAGCGCCGCCCCGGCAGCCTAGGCTACGCCCCCTGCGCGATCGGATTGCGCAGCACGCCGATCTTCTCGATCTCAACCTCGCAGACATCGCCCGGCTTCAGCCACGGCTGCGGATTGCGCGCCATCGCCACGCCCGAGGGCGTACCGGTGATGATGATGTCGCCCGGATCGAGCGTCATGACCTTGGAAAGCTCATGCACCAGGGTCGGCACGTCGAAGATCAGGTCGTCGGTGTTGCTGTCCTGCATGACCTGGCCGTTGACGCGGGTCATGATGCGCAGCGGCGCGGCGCCCGGCGGCAGCTCGTCGGGCGTGACGATGTCGGGACCGAAGCCGCCGGTGCCGTCGAAGTTCTTGCCGAGCGTGAACTGGCCGCCCGACTTGCGCTGCCAGTCGCGGATCGAGCCGTCATTGAAGCAGGCGTAGCCGCCGATCACCGACAGTGCCTTGTCCTTGGGCACGTTGCGGCACTTCTTGGCGATCACGATGGTGAGCTCGGCCTCCCAGTCGTACTGCTCGGAGTGCTTTGTCGAGAGCATCTTGCCGTTGTGCGGCACCAGGGTGTTGTTGAAGCGGGTGAACACGACCGGATAGGTCGGGATCGGGCTGCCGGTCTCCTCGGCGTGCTTGCGGTAGTTGAGACCGATGCACAGGATCTTGCCGGGGCTGGGAATCGGCGACAGGTACTTGGCCGACTTCTCCGACACCGTGGCGCCCTTCTTGGGCTTGGCGCAGGCCTTGAGCACGGCGGACTGCACCTTCTTGCCGCCGGCCAGGATCTCGACCACGGATTTCGGGCCCCGCGGCATCTGCTTGCTGAGATCGACGACCTTGCCGTCGCCCATTTTCACGCCCACGGCCGGCTTGCCGCCGCTCAGGATGGTGCAAAGACGCATTGAACTTCCCCCCTTCGAAAATCGTTAAATGTCGAACGGGGCGTAAACTCCTCCCTCCGGCTCAGGCGGTCAAGCGGGAGGCCATCTGGTAGGGTAAACGACATGCGTAGTCTCCTGTTTTTGGCGGTGTTGTTGTCGGCCACACCCGCCTCGGCCCAGCTCGTGGCACCGCTGCTCACCAGCGAGGGCAAGATCGCCTGCATCCAGGGCATGACCGGCATCGGCCGGCCGCCGGGCTGGGAGGCCATCGCCGATCGCACGGCGATCGGCGGCTGGGCTCTGGCCGAGACGACCGGCGATTCCACCGACCTGCACTTTCCGATGTGCATCTCGCCCCAGATCGCCGTGCTCGATATCGACGCCACCCTGCGCTTCAAGCCGGTGGCGGGTACTCGCGACCGCGCCGGCGGCATGGTGCTGCGCGCCCAAAATGCCACCGACTATTACGCGGTGGTCGCCAGCGCCCGCGACGGGACGATCCGCCTCTACCGCATGCAAGGCGGCCGGCGAAACCTTGTTGCCAGCAAGGAAGTCCCGATGACGAGCGGCGAATGGCACAAGCTCAGGGTCGTCCTGACCGGGGACCGGTTTGAGGTCTCGCTGGATGGCAAGGTGGTGCTGACGGCAACTGATCGCAGCCTGATGGTGCCCGGCGCCGTCGGCGTATGGACCCAGTCCGACAGCGTGATCTATTTCGACTCGCTGCTGGTCGGCCCGCCGGCTCAGGCGGCCAAGTGAAAGCTGAGCTTGATGGCGATGATCAGCCCGTTCACCGCGATGCTGCACAGGATGAGGCCGAACACGCGGCTGATGATCTCGATGCCCGAGCGGCCAAGGATACGGAACAGGAAGCCCGCCAAAGCGAACAGCACGAATAGGCAGGCGAGGCAAAACACCAGGATACCGGTGGTCGAGACCTGCTCGGCGAAGGTGCGGCTGTGCTTGTCGGTGAGCAGAACGACGGTGAGGATTGCGCCGGCGCCGGCGATGCCGGGGATCGCCAGAGGATGGATGGCGCGGTCGAGCAAGGAGGAGTCGGCCGGCATGCTGGCGGCCTCCTTGGTGACCTTGCCCAGCACCAAGCTCAGCCCGAACAGCAGCAGCACGATGGAGCCGGCGAGCTGGAATGCCGGCGTGGGAATCTTCAGGGCATCGAGCAGGAACTGGCCCCCGGCGATGAAGAACAGCAGCACAAGGAACGAGACAAACACCGCATAGGCTGCGACCACGAGCGATTGCCGCCGAGTGAGCCCAATGGTGGCCACGATGAAAACCGGCAAGGTCGCCACCGGATCCAGGATCACGAACAGCGTGACGAACTGGTAGAGGAAGGTTTGGGCGAATTCCATCGCTCTAGGTTCTCCGCGCCGCGATCAGGGCACGTGCCAGCTCGACGAAACCCGCGCCCGAGCGCGCCGCCGTGATCCAGGCCGGCAGATGCGGCATGGCGTCGGCGAAGTCGCGGACGTTGGCCACGCCCACGCCATTGGGAAAGAACCCGAACATCGGCGAGTCGTTGGGCGAATTGCCTGAAAACACGTAGGCCTCGCGCGCGGCGTCGATGTCGACGTCGAACAGCTCGGCCATCATGGCGCGGGTGGTGGTGAGCTTGTCGTAGTCGCCGAACCAGCCGTTGACATGGATCGAGCTGATCTTCGCCTCGGCACCATGGCGCTTGAAGATCGCCACGATGCGCTCGACGTCGGCCCGCGGCAGCGGCGGCACGTCCTCGCAGAAGTCGATCGCGAGATCGGCCAGGCGATAGGGTTGGTCGGAGGCGATCGCCGTACCCTTGACCTCGCGCAAGACATCGGCGCGCACGGACTCCAGCCGGCGGCGCCCGGTCGGCGCGTTCGGCATCGGACTGGATGAAGCGTGTCCTCAGTCTCCCCACCTTGCGATCCTGCCACATCCAGAAGGCGCCGTTCTCGCCGACCACGGCATCGACCGGCCAGAAGCGGGCGATGTGATCGCACCAGCCGGCCGGGCGGCCGGTCACGGGAACCACCAGCAGGCCCGCCTTCTTCAGGGCCTCCAGCGCGCCATAGGCCTCGGCCGTCAGATGGCCGGCGCTGGACACCGTCTCGTCGATGTCGGTAAAGACGCCGCGAATAATTGCCAGGACAGCGCGGGGGCAAGAGGCCAGCGGTTTCATGGTGGGACACTTCTTAACATGGCGTGCCGAGGCCATCGGGGCTAAAAGCCGCCCATGATCCCGCGCTATTCCCGACCGCAGATGGCCGCCATCTGGACGCCCGAGAACCGCTTCCGCATCTGGATCGAGATCGAGGCGCATGCCTGCGATGCCATGGCCGAGATGGGCGTGATCCCCAAGGATGCCGCCAAGGCGATCTGGGCTGGCGGCAAGAAGGCGATGGAAGCGCTCAAGGCCGATCCCCAGGGCAACATCGCAAAGATCGACGCCATCGAGCGGGTGACCAAGCACGACATCACCGCCTTCACCACCTGGCTCAGCGAGTTCATCGGGCCGGACTCCCGCTTCGTGCACCAGGGCCTGACTTCGTCCGACATCCTCGACACGACCTTCGCCATCCAGCTCACCCAGGCCTCCGACATCCTGCTGGCCGATATCGACAAGCTGCTTGCGGCACTGAAGAAACGCGCGCTCGAGCACAAGAACACGCTCACCATCGGCCGCAGCCACGCCATCCACGCCGAGCCCACGACCTTTGGCGTGAAGCTCGCCGGCCACTATGCCGCCTTCGCCCGCAATCGCGCGCGCCTCGTGGCGGCGCGGGCCGAAATCGCGACCTGTGCCATTTCGGGACCGGTCGGCACCTTCGCCAATGTCGACCCCAGGGTCGAGGAGCATGTGGCGAAGAAGCTCGGCCTCGCTGTCGAGCCGGTGTCGACGCAGATCATCCCGCGCGACCGGCATGCCGCGTTCTTCGCCACGCTGGGCGTGATCGCCTCTTCGGCCGAGAACCTGGCCACCGAGATCCGCCATCTGCAGCGCACCGAAGTGCGCGAAGCCGAGGAGTTCTTCTCCGAGGGGCAGAAGGGCAGCTCGTCAATGCCGCACAAGCGCAATCCTGTGCTGACCGAGAACGTCACCGGCCTGGCGCGGCTGGTGCGCGGCGCCGTCGTGCCGGCGCTGGAAAACGTCACCTTGTGGCACGAGCGCGACATCTCGCACTCCTCGACCGAACGCTTTATCGCGCCCGATGCCACCGGCACCCTCGACTTTGCCCTCAACCGCATCGCCGGCGTCGTCGAGCAGCTCGTGGTCTATCCCGAGCGCATGAAAGCCAACCTCAATTCGCTGGGCGGGGTGGTGTTCTCCCAGCGCGTGCTGCTCGCCCTCACCCAGAAGGGCATGAGCCGCGAGGAGGCCTATGCCGCGGTCCAGCGCAACGCGATGGAGGCGTGGCGCGGCAATGCCTCGTTCCTGGCGCTGTGCCGGGCCGACAAGGAGATCCGCGAATTCCTGTCGGACGACGAATTGGTGGCGCTGTTCGACATGGGCTATCACACCAAGCATGTCGACACGATCTTCAAGCGGGTGTTTGGCTAGTCATCCTCCTCTCCCCCGATAGGGGGAGAGGTTGGGTGAGCGGGTTGCACGCAATCTTCGACGCGCCCTCTCCTACCTCTCCCGCTAGGGGGAGAGGAACTTGAGCGTTTATTTCTTAACCTCGGTCGTCACCTGCTTCATGGCTTCGGCCATGAAGCGCTCGCCCTGGCGACGGATGGTGTGTTCCTCGGTGGGCTTTCCGGCGGCGGCGAGGTCGTGCATCAAGGTATGGACCACGTCGTGGGCACCCGGCTTCTCGAAATCGGCCATCACGACGTCTCGCGCATAATTCTCGGCGGCAGCGCCCGTCTTGCCCATCAGGCCGGCCGCCCACAGGCCCAGCATCTTGTTCTTGCGGGCGCGCGCCTTGAACTGCAGTTCCTGGTCGTGCTCGAAGCCGTGTTCAAAGGCCTTTTCGCGTTTGTCGAACGTCGTCATCTCGGCGCTCCGGTTGGGCTCGTTGCGGCGGGTTATAGAGCATATTCCGTCCGGCTGGAAACAGCCGGACGGAATATGCCTAGGGGTCGAAGCGCCTGGAACAATGCGTTCAGATCAGTTGGAACCGCGTGGGTTCCAACTGATCTGAACGCACTAGCAGTACCGGGCGGCCTTTCCACCCCGCGCCGGCGGTGGCAAAGTCGCAGCAGGGAGATATTGGCCGATGCCCCTGGACAATATGCGCGACTGGATCGGAAAGTCGCAGACCGTCGAGGACCTGATCGCCCCTTGGCCGGTGCGCGGCCTCAGCGCCACGCTCGACGAAAAGGACCCCGAGCCGAAGAACGGCGATGCCTTGCCGCCGCTCTGGCACTGGCTCTATTTCCACGACGCCGCCCTGCAATCCAGGCTCGGGCCCGATGGCCATGCCGAGCGCGGCGATTTCCTGCCGCCGATCCCCCTGCCGCGCCGGATGTGGGCCGGCAGCCGCTTTGCCTTCGATGGCCCTGCCCTGCGTATCGGCGAATCCGCATCGCGCAAGTCGGAGATCAAGTCCGTCGAAGCCAAGACCGGCTCGTCCGGCTCCATGGTGTTCGTGACCGTCCGTCACACCCTTTCAGGGAGCAAAGGCACGGCTTTCGTCGAGGAGCAGGACATCGTCTATCGCGAGGCGGCCAAGCCAGGCGAAAAGGCGCGGCCGCCCAAGCCCGCTCCGACCGACCCCACCTGGTCGAAGAAGATCGTGCCCGATCCGCCGCTGCTGTTCCGCTATTCGGCGCTCACCTTCAACGGCCATCGCATCCACTACGACCATCCCTACGTCACCGGCGTCGAGGGCTATCCGGGCCTGATCGTGCACGGGCCGCTGATGGGCACGCTGCAGATGGAGCTGGCGCGCCGGTCCAATTCCGGCAAGACGCCGGCAACCTTCGAGTTCCGCGCCCTGTCGCCGGTCTTCGCCGGCGCCGCCTTCACGGTCGGCGCGAGGCGCGAGGCCGACAGTTCCATCACGACCTGGATCGCCGATCCACAAGGCGGTCTGGCCCAGCAGGGAAAGGTGACCTTCCGATGAACCATATCCATCATGCCGGTTGCACTTGCCTGCCGGCCTTGTCGCGTCGCGGCGTGTTGGGTCTGGGGTTTGCCGGAGCGATGGTCAAAGCTTTTCCCGCGCTCGCCGCCTACGGCCAGTATGAGGCGATGCTGGTGAATTGCATCGATCCACGCGTCACCACCATGAGCTGGACCTACATGGCCGAGCACGGCTACAAGGACCTCTACAGCCAATTCGTGATCGCGGGAGGGCCGATCGGCTGCGTAGCACCGGCCTTCGCGGATTGGCACAAGGCGTTCTGGGACAACCTCGCCATCACCGTGCAGCTCCACAGCATCAAGCGCGTCATCGGCCTCACGCACCGCGACTGCGGCGCCGCCTACGTGGCCTACGGCGAGGCGCTGCGTACCGACAAGGCGCTCGAGACCGCCAAGCAGTCGGAGGCGCTGCGGCAGTTCCGGGCCGGCGTCGGGCAGCGCCATCCTAGCCTCGCCGTCGATACCGGCATCATGGACCTGAACGGCGCGGTCGAGGTCGTCGCCTGACGGGCAATAGTGTAAACTGCCGGTCGTGCCCGATTCCTCCCTGTCCGTCCCGGCAAAGTCCGCATCGGCTCTCGAGCGCCAGCTCGCCGCCCAGCGCGCGCGCCGGCCGGCCGATCCGCTGCTGTCTCTGGTCGTGCCGGTGTTCAACGAAGAGGAGTTGATCGACCTCTTCCTGACGTCGGTCGAGCCATTCCTTGAGAGCGCCGGCCTGCGCTTCGAGATCGTGTTCGTCAATGACGGCTCGCACGACAACACGCTGGCGCATCTGCTCGACTGCAGCATGCGCGATCGGCGCCTCAAGGTCGTCAACCTGTCGCGCAACTTCGGCAAGGAGGCGGCGCTCACTGCCGGCATCGATCACGCCAAGGGCGACATCCTGATCCCGATGGACATCGACCTGCAGGATCCGCCCGAGCTGATCGGCCCGTTCATCGAGCGCTGGCGACTGGGCTACGACATCGTCTATGGCGTGCGTTCGGTGCGCGACGCCGACACCGCCGCCAAGCGCGTCTCGGCGAGCTGGTTCTATTGGGCCTTCAATTCGATGTCGCCGGTGCGCATCCCGGCCAATGCCGGCGACTTCCGCCTGGTCGACCGGCGCGCCACCGAGGTGTTGCGCCGCCTGCCCGAGCGCAATCGTTTCATGAAGGGCCTGTTTGCCTGGGTGGGCTTCAATGCGGTCGGCGTGCCCTACGAACGGCCGCAGCGCGCCGCGGGGTCGAGCAAGTTCAACCTGTGGCGGCTGTGGAACTTCGCGTTGGACGGCGTGGTGAGCTTCTCGACCGTGCCCCTGCGCGCCTCGTTCTACGGCGGCCTGGTGATCGCCGGCTTCGCGGTGGCCTACGCCCTCTTCATCCTCACCCGCGTGCTGCTGTTCGGCATCGACACGCCGGGCTACGCCTCGCTGCTGATCGCGGTGTTGCTGATGGGCGCCATCCAGCTCGTCTCGATCGGCATCATCGGCGAATATCTCGGCCGCCTGTTCCTCGAGGTCAAAGGCCGGCCGATCTATGTCGTCGAGGGCGTCTACGAGGAAGGCGCGGCGACACCGCCCCAAGCCTGAGGCGCCCTCACCAGAAAATGGATCTTAAAGAAGAAGACATCCTCGGCGCCGATATCGCGCAGCACTGGTATTACCGTTCCAAGGCCGCCGCACTTCGGCGCGCCGTCGCGGGCCTCAATCCGCAGCGCCTGCTCGATGTCGGCGCGGGCTCGGGATTCTTCTCGCGTCATCTGCTGAGCGAAGGCGGCGCGCAGTCTGCGCTCTGTGTCGATATCGGCTACGACCGCGACCGCGACGACCAGGTCGGCGGCAAGCCCGTGCTCTATCGCCGCGACTGCGACGCGACCGATTGCGACCTCGTGCTGATGATGGACGTGCTGGAGCATGTCGACGACGACCGCGGCCTGGTGCGCCACTACGCGGCCAAGGTGCCGTCGGGCGCGCATTTCCTGGTGACGGTGCCCGCCTTCCGCTTCCTGTGGAGCGGCCACGACGTGTTCCTGGAGCACAAGCGCCGCTACACGTTGGCCGAGATCGAGACGACCATGCGCGATGCCGGCCTCGACGTCGTCAAGGGCGCCTACTATTTCGGCCTGGTCTTCCCGCTCGCCGCCGCGGTACGCCTCGCCACCCGCCGCGAGACCGAGCCCCGGAGCAGCCTCAAGAAGCACGGCGCGTTCACCAACGGCCTGCTTGCGGCGATCTGCGCCGCCGAGCTGCCGCTCTTCCCGGTCAATCGGCTGGCCGGCCTGTCGGCCTTCGTGCTGGCGCGCAAACCCTGACACGAAAGAAAATTAGCCGGATTTTCCGCTCTTTTTCCAACAGTTGGAAAACGGCTCGATGCCGATGATACAGGGGTTTTGGGCCACTTTTTCCATTTGGGGCGCCCACCCCCTCGATTTGCCGATTGACAGCTTTTTCTAGGAACCCGCGACGACGTCCTTGGCGCCGATGCGGCGGCGCTTGGCGTTGATCTCGCGCAGCACGACCAGCATCTCCTCGGCGACCACGTCGCCCGGGATGCCCTCGCCCTCGGCCTTGAGCTCGTCCATGTCGACCCACACGGCATAGAGCGGGGCGGTGCGCGCGGTGATGATGCCGGCATGCAGGAGCGTCTTGATCAGGACACGGAAGATGTTGGTGCTCTCCTTCAGCTGGGCGCGGCGGTCGTCGTCGCTAAACGTCTCCCTCACCGCGTCGCGCACCCATTCCCAGTCGAGGCCGTACTTGGCGTAGATCACCTGCTTCTGCTCGGTGTTGATCAGGTTGAACAGCAGCATCTGGAAGAGCTGCGCCGACCAGTCCTCGACCTTCTTGTGCTCGTCGGGGCTCAGATGCCCGATCGTCTTGGCCGCCCACAGCCGCCCGAAGCGGTGATGGAACGCCTCGTCGCTCATCACCAGCTGCACCAGGCGGCGCAGCACCGGGTCGTTGGTCTTGGCGTTGAGGGTCGCGAAGGCGCCCATGGCCAGGCCCTCGACCAGCATCTGCATGCCGACGATCTTCTTGTAGACCTCGGGCGTGCTCACGAGGTCGGCCAGCACCGTGGCGATGGTCTTGCCGACCGGCAGCGGCTCGCCCCAGCGCTTGGCGATGTAGCGGCTGAAGCCCGCGACGTGACGAGCCTCCTCGCGCGCCTGGTTGGCGGCGTATTCCTGCGCGCCGGGATCGAGCAGGACGTGGCAGAGGCTGGCCGACAAGGACAGCGCGCCCTGCTCGCCATGCAGCAGGTTGGAGATCGACCAGTGGGTGACGTCGTTGGAGAGCTGGATCTTCTGGCGCTCGTCGAGCTTGTCGGCCACGGCGCTGCGCAGCTCGATCACCGTCTCGGCCGGCATGATCGGCAGGCTGGCCATGTCGAAGGGCTGGTCGAAATCGATGTAATTCTTGTCGAGCGGGTCCCAGAAATGGTCGTGGGTGGCCGAGATAATGGCGTCAAAGGCATTGCTGCGCCGGCCATAACGGGGCACTTCCAGCATGGCCGGGAAGTCTTCCGGCGCTACGGCGTCATAGGCCTTGTCGTAAGTGATTTGCTGGGCCATTTGGGGCCTCCGATCGGGGGTGAATATGACGGCTGCGTCACCTTTTTCAATGGATTTTTCCCCAGTCCCGGCGCATGGGGTTTCCGCCATATTCCGGCCCCATATTCCCCTTCGCGGGGGCGGGTGGTTCCGGCCGCGCGCACAGGAGTGAATGATGTCCCGCCGCCGCCGCATCTACGAGGGCAAGTCCAAGACCTTGTTCGAGGGGCCCGAGCCCGGGACGATCGTCCAGTCCTTCAAGGACGACGCCACCGCCAACAACAACCAGAAGAAGGGCACGATCGCCGGCAAGGGGGTGATCAACAACCGCATTTCCGAGTTCCTGATGATGAAGCTCGGCGAGATCGGCGTGCCGACCCATTTCATCCGCCGGCTCAACATGCGCGATCAATTGATCCGCCAGGTCGAGATCATTCCGCTCGAGATCGTGGTGCGCAACGTGGCCGCCGGCTCCTTCGCCAAGCGCTTCGGGGTCGAGGAAGGCACAGCCCTGCCGCGCTCCATCATGGAGTTTTTCTACAAGAACGACGCGCTCGGCGATCCGATGGTCACCGAGGAGCATATCACGGCCTTCGGCTGGGCGACGCCGCAGGACCTCGACGACATCGTGGCGCTGACGCTTAGGGTCAACGACTTCCTGTTCGGCCTGTTCCTCGGCTGCGGCATCAAGCTGATCGACTTCAAGATCGAGTTCGGCCGCCTCTATGAGGACGACATGGTCCGCATCGTGCTTGCCGACGAGATCAGCCCCAACTCCTGCCGGCTGTGGGATCTCAGGACCAACGAGAAGATGGACAAGGATCGTTTCCGCCGCGACCTCGGCAAGGTCGAGGAAGCTTACCAGGAAGTGGCGCGGCGGCTGGGCATCCTGATCGACCAGGGCCCGGGCGATGTACGCGGACCAACGACGTTGCAGTAAAAGAGGCGCAATGAAAGCCAGAGTTCATGTGACCCTGAAGAACGGCGTGCTCGACCCCCAGGGCAAGGCCATCGGACACTCCCTCAATCGCCTGGGCTTCCCCGAAGTGGGCGACGTGCGGCAAGGCAAGTTCATCGAGCTCGAACTCGCCGAGACCGACAAGACCAAGGCCAGGGCGCGGCTCGACGAGATGTGTCGCAAGCTGCTCGCCAACACGGTGATCGAAAACTACTCGATCGAGCTGGTCGGCTGATGAAGGCAGCAGTCCTTGTGTTCCCGGGCTCCAATCGCGAAGGCGATGTCGCGCAGGCGATCGAGCTGGTCACTGGCCGCAGGCCGCAGATGGTGTGGCACGGTGACGGCGATTTCGCCAAGACCGACCTGATCGTGATACCCGGCGGCTTCTCCTATGGCGATTACTTGCGCTGCGGCGCGATGGCGGCGCAGTCGCCGGTGATGGCCGAGGTGAAGAAGCGGGCGGCGCAGGGCGTCCCGGTGCTGGCGATCTGCAACGGCTTCCAGATCGCGGCCGAGGCAGGGCTGTTGCCGGGCGTGCTGATGCGCAATGCGCATCTCAAGTTCGTCTGCTCGGACGTGCATCTGAAGGTCGAGACCAGCCAGAGCCTGTTCACCAACCGCTACCAGGCCGGCCAGGTGATCAAGGTCCCGGTGGCGCATGCCGAGGGCAACTACTTCGCCGACGCCGCCACGCTGAAGCGGCTCGAGGACCGCGGCCAGGTCGCGTTCCGTTATTGCGCTCCGGACGGCACGGTCGACGGCACCGGTAATCCCAACGGCTCGATCAGGAACATCGCCGGCGTGTACAACGAAGCCAAGACGGTGATGGGGCTGATGCCGCATCCCGAGAACGCGGTCGAGGGGATGTTCGGCGGCGTCGATGGCAAGCCTCTCTTCGAAGGACTTGTCGAGGCGCTGTCGTGACCATCGCCGTCGAGAAGAACCCGCCGGTCAAGCTGCCCAACGAGCCCGCGATCACCCCGCAGGTCGTCGCCGAGCACGGGCTGGCACCCGATGAATATGAGCGCCTGCTGAAGATCATGGGCCGCACGCCCACCATGGTGGAGCTCGGCATCTTCTCGGCGATGTGGAGCGAGCATTGCTCCTACAAGTCCTCGAAGGTCTGGCTGAAGAAGCTGCCGACCAAGGCGCCGTGGGTGATCCAGGGGCCGGGCGAGAATGCCGGCGTGATCGACATCGGCGACGGCCAGGCCGCCATCTTCAAGATGGAGAGCCACAACCACCCCTCCTATATCGAGCCCTACCAGGGCGCGGCGACGGGCGTGGGCGGCATCCTGCGCGACGTCTTCACCATGGGCGCGCGGCCGGTGGCCAACCTCAACGCGCTGCGCTTCGGCGATCCCAAACACCCCAAGACCCGGCATCTCGTGTCGGGCGTCGTGGCCGGCATCGGCGGCTACGGCAACTGCATGGGGATCCCGACGGTGGGCGGCGAGACCAACTTCCATGCCGCCTACAACGGCAACATCCTGGTCAACGCCATGACCGTGGGCATCGCGCCGACCGACCGCATCTTCTATGCGGCCGCGGCGGGCGTCGGCAATCCGCTGGTCTATGTCGGCTCCAAGACCGGCCGCGACGGCATCCATGGCGCCACCATGGCCTCGACCGAGTTCAACGAGGACAGCGAGGAGAAGCGCCCGACCGTTCAGGTCGGCGATCCCTTCGTGGAGAAGCTGCTGCTCGAAGCCTGCCTGGAGCTGATGGCGACCGACGCGATCGTGGCCATCCAGGACATGGGCGCGGCCGGCCTCACCTCCTCGTCGTTCGAGATGGCGGCCAAGGGCGGCCTCGGCGTCGTGGTCGAGCTCGACAAGGTGCCGATGCGCGAGACCGGCATGAATCCCTACGAGATGATGCTGTCGGAGAGCCAGGAGCGCATGCTGATCGTGCTCAAGCCCGGCCGCGAGGAGCTGGCGCGCAGCATCTTCGAGAAGTGGGGGCTCGATTTCGCGGTGATCGGCCATCTCACCGACACCGAGCGCATGGTGCTGTCGTGGCACGGCGAGATCGTCTGCAACATCCCGATCCCGCCGCTGGTCACCGAGGCGCCGGTCTATGAGCGGCCGTGGACGCCGACCGACCTGCCGGCGGTGCTGGATGCGTCAAAGGTACCGGCGCCGGGTAAATCCATTGGGGACTGGAACGCCTCGCTGCTGACCCTGATGAGCTGCCCCGATCTCGCGAGCAAGGCGTGGATCTGGC
Source organism: uncultured Alphaproteobacteria bacterium (assembly GCA_963755595.1). Taxonomy (GTDB): domain Bacteria; phylum Pseudomonadota; class Alphaproteobacteria; order Reyranellales; family Reyranellaceae; genus Reyranella. The sequence continues at coordinate 160,982 of CAVWKP010000020.1, forward strand.
ACCAGTACGACCATCGCATCATGGGCAACACGGCGATCAACCCGCAGGATGGCGATGCCGCCGTCGTGCGCGTGCCAGGGTCAACGGCACCAGCAAAGGCCTCGCGATGACCTCGGACTGCACGCCGCGCTACGTGCAGGCCCATCCCGAGACCGGCGGCCGGCAGGCCGTCGCCGAAGCCTGGCGCAACATCACGGCGACGGGCGCCAGGCCGCTCGCCGTCACCGACAACATGAATTTCGGCAATCCGCAGAAGCCCGAGATCATGGGCCAGTTCGCCGGCGCCATCATGGGCATGGCGGAGGCCTGCAAGGCACTCGACTTCCCGGTCGTGTCTGGAAACGTCTCGCTCTACAACGAGACCGAAGGCCGGGCGATCCTGCCGACACCCACCATCGGCGCGGTGGGCGTGATCGACGACATCTCCAAATCGGTCGGCTCGCGGCTGTCGCAAGCCGGTCTGGGCGTCGTGCTGGTCGGCGAGACCAGGGGCTGGCTCGGCCAGTCGCTCTACCTGCGGGAGGCCTGCGGCCGCGAGGAAGGTGCTCCTCCTCCGGTTGACCTCGCAGTCGAACGGCGCAACGGCGACTTCGTGCGCGGCCAGATCGACCAACGCCGGGTCGCGGCCTGTCATGACCTGTCGGACGGCGGCCTGCTGGTGGCCCTGGCCGAGATGTGCATTGCCGGCGGGACTGGTTTGGAAGCTGCCCTGCCGGCCGGAACGGTCGTTCCGTCGCACGCGTTTTTGTATGGCGAGGATCAAGCCCGCTATCTCATCGCCACCGGCTCGCCTGACGATGTGCTGGCCGACGCCCAGAAGGCCGGCGTGCCGGCGGTCCTTCTGGGCTACTCGGGCGGCGCTGCCCTCGTGGTGAAGGGCGCTGGTGTCGCTCAAGCTCAGCGACATCAAGACCGCCCACGAAGCCTGGCTGCCGGCCTATATGAACGCCACCGATTAGCGCAGGAAAACAAGCACATGCCGATGGCCGCCGAAGATATCGTCTGCCCTGATCAAGCAAGGCATTCCCGACGCCGAGGTCGAAATGCAAGATCTCGCCGGCGACGGTGACCATTGGGCGGCTACGGTCATTTCGCCGGCCTTTGCCGGCAAGACCAAGATCCAGCAACACCAGATGGTCTACGGCGCGCTGGGCGGCCGGATGGGTGGCGTACTGCATGCCCTGAAGCTGACCACCATGGCGCAAAAGCCCTGACCGCCCTATATTGACGATCGAAGGAGATTGACCATGAGCGAACCCGAAGTGTTCGGCCGCATCCGCGACGAGATCGGCAAAAATGACGTGATGCTGTTCATGAAGGGCACGCCCGTCTTCCCGCAGTGCGGCTTCTCGGCCGCCGTCGTCGACGTGCTGAGCCAGCTCGGCGTCAAGTTCAACAGCGCCAATATCCTGGTCGACGACGAGCTGCGCCAGGGCATCAAGGAATTCAGCCAGTGGCCGACCATTCCCCAGCTCTATGTGAAGGGTGAGTTCGTCGGCGGCTGCGACATCATCCGCGAGATGTTCGAGACCGGTGAGCTCGAGCAGCTCTTGAAGGAAAAGGGCGTCTCGCTGGCCGACGCGGCTTAAGCGCGATCCACCGGATCGCGCTGGCGGGCGCAAGCGCCTTCTGAGGCGCGGTAGCCCGCGCGGTGCAGAAAGGGCAAGAATTGCACCGCCTGCAAGGCTCCACACAGCGGGCTCTCGGCGTTGATTACAACGCCTGCCGCCCGCCGGCGCGTGTGAAGGCGCCTACGCAAACGCGTAAGCCGCCATCGACAGATTGCCGGACGTGAAGCTGCGATGCAGCGCGCGTCCGTGCGCGCCCTTGCCGGCTGCGCCGAAGGCGACATGCAGGGGCAGGAAGTGCTCGTCGGTCGGATGGGCATCGCGCGCATGCGGCGCCTCGCTGCGATAGTTGGCCAGCGCCGCTTCGTCGCCCTTCTCCACCGTCTCCGCCACCCAGTCGTCGAAGGCCTTGGCCCACGGCTCGGGCGGCATGTCGTGCTGGCCGCGCACCAGGCGGCGCAGATTGTGGGTGGCGCTGCCGCTGCCCATCACCAGCACGCCCTCCTCGCGCAATCCGCTGAGCTTGCGGCCGAGCGCAATGTGATGCGCCGGGGTCATGTAGGGCTGCACCGAAAGCTGGAAGATCGGGATGTCGGCCTCGGGCCAGCCCAGCATCGCCGGCACCCAGGCGCCGTGATCGAGCCCGTAGCTGGGATCGCGCCCGGCGCCCGTTAGTTCCGCGACGCGTTCGGCAAGCTCGGGCGCGCCCGGCGCATCGTAGTGCAGGCGATAGAGCGCGTCGGGAAAGCCATAGAAATCGTGGATGGTCTCGGGCTTCGCCGCCAGCGAGACGGCCGGCTGCTCGGTATTCCAGTGCGCCGACACGGCCACGATCGCCTTTGGCTTGGGCACGAGCTTGCCCAGCGTTGCCAGGAAAGCGCGCGCCGGCAGGTCCTGCTCCAGGAACAACATGGGCGAGCCATGGGACACGAAGACGGTCGGCATCGACATTGCTTCAATCCTCACACAACATAGGCAATCGGCAAAGGAAAGGATCGCCCATGCCCGCTTTGCGCAAATTGACGGCCCTCTCAGTCGCCATATGGGGGCTGTTGGCCGCGCCGGCCATGGCGCAAACGACGCTCCGGCTGGTGCCGCATTCCGACCTCAAGGTGCTCGACCCGATCTGGACCACGGCGTTCATCACCCGCAACCATGGCTACATGATCTACGACGTGCTGTTCGCCAGGGATGCCAACGGCAACATCCAGCCGCAAATGGTCGACAAGTACGAGACCTCGCCGGACAAGCTTACCTGGACCTTCACCCTTCGCCCCGGCCTGGAGTGGCACGACGGTCAGCCGGTTACCGCCGAGGACTGTGTCGCCTCGATCAAGCGCTGGGCGGTGCGCGATTCGCTCGGCCAGCAGATGATGGCGGTCGTCGCGGAAATCAAGGCCCTCGACGCGCAGAGCTTCCGCATTTCCCTCAAGGAGCCGTTCGGTCTGTTGCTGCAGGCGCTGGGCAAGCCCTCGTCGAACGTGCCCTTCATGATGCCGAAGCGGGTCGCCGACATCGACCCCTACAAACAGATCGAAGACTACACGGGCTCGGGCCCGTTCATCCTCAAGAAGGATGAATGGAAGCCCGGCGAGAAGATCGTCTATGTCGAAGAATCCCAAGTACAAACCGCGCAGCGAGCCGCCCTCGATGCTGGCCGGCGCCAAGCTCGCCAAGGTCGATCGCGTCGAATGGCTCGCCATATCCGACCCGCTGACGGCCGCCAATGCGCTGCTGCAGGGCGAGGTCGACATCGTCGAGGTGCCGCCGCCCGATCTCTTCCCGATGCTGAAGAAGGACAAGAACATCGCGCTCTACGGCTGGAACCAGGCCGGCAGCCAGATCATCATGCGGCTCAATCACCTGCATCCGCCGTTCGACAACGTGAAGGCGCGGCAGGCGGTCATGTATGCGATCGCCCAGGAGGATTTCCTCCGTGCCCAGGTCGGCGATCCCGAGATCTACCGGACATGCAACGCGCCGCTGGTCTGCGGCTTGCGCTACGAGAAGAGCTACGGCGACCTCTTGATCAAGCCCGACTTCGAAAAGGCCAAGGCGCTCTTGAGGGAGAGCGGCTATGACGGCCGGCCGATCGTGATGTTGCACCAGACCGACCTGATATCGTCCAACCAGCTGCCGGCAGTGGGCAAGCAGCTGCTTGAGAAGGCAGGCTTCAAGGTCGAGGTCGTGTCGTCGGACTGGCAGACCGTGGTGTCGCGCCGCGCCCGCAAGGAGGCGCCGGACAAGGGCGGCTGGAACATCTTCTACACCACGACCACGACGGTCGACGCCGATAGCCCGGCGGTCAACTCCTTCACCAGCGGCGGCTGCGACAAGGCGTGGTTCGGCTGGCCGTGCGATGCCGAGATGGAAAAGCTGCGCTCAGCCTTCGCACGCGAGACCGACCCCGAAAAGCAGAAGGCGATCGCGCTCGCCGTGTCGGATCGCGTGATCGAGCAGGCGATGTATGTCCCGCTCGGCCAGTACAAGGCCTTCGGCGCCTACCGCAAGGATCGCGTCGAGGGCTGGCTACAGAGTCCCGCCGCAGTGTGGTGGAACATCAGCAAGAAGCAGTAGGCGAAGGGCGCTCCTTCGTGGCAAGGAGCGCCCGGCCATCGTCACGCCGCCTTCGCCAGCGGTGCTTCGCGCCACCGCTGTGCAGCTTCGGCGACGCGCTTGCCAAGAGCATTCATGGTGCGGAAGTCAGATGCCGCGATGCCCTCGACGCCCTGGTCGGCATTGGCCTGCGCCATCGCGCCGACCGAGGCACCGAGGCGGTTGAGATCCTCGATCGAGCCCTTGGAATGATTGAAGCCGCCGGGGAGGCCGAGGCCAACCCACACCATGCCGTGCTGCAGGGCGAGCGTGAGCAGCTGATAGAGCGTGTTGTGCTTGTCGCCGTTCCAACGAGCGGAGGAAGTGAAGCCTGCGGCGAGCTTGTCGCGCCACTTGCCTTCCATCCAGCGCTTGGACGTCCAGTCCTTGAACTTCGCGAAGTCGGCGGAGACACCGCCCATATAGGTCGGGCTGCCGAAGATGACGGCGTCGGCGGCGTCGAGCTCGGTCTCGCGTGCCTCGGCTTCGGCCACGGGAATGAGGCTCACCTTGACGCCGGCGACCCCCTCGGCCCCCTTGGCAACGGCTTCGGCCAGAGCCTTGGTATGGCCGTATCCAGAGTGATAAACGATGGCGACATTGCTCATGATGATCTCCAAACCTTTGATTTCGTTGACAGTTCCTTTGATTACTCAAAGTGACTGGAAAGATTTGGGAGTGGCACTATATCTTTGCTAGTAGGTACCAATTCGTAACCTTGGGAAAATTCCATGACCCAGATCGAGCACAAGGAAGGCGGCGCTTCCTGCCCCATGGACTTCATCCTGCGCATGCTGATGGGGCCGTGGACGACGTACATCATCTACAACCTCAAGAGCTCCGGGCCGCAGCGCTTTGGTGAGCTGAAGCGCCGCGTCGCCGGCATCTCGGCCAAGATGCTGACCGAGCGCCTGCGCACGCTCGAGGGCGCGGGCCTGGTCACGCGCGACTACGAGGCGACGATCCCGCCCAAGGTCACCTATGCGCTCACCAAGCGCGGGCACGAGCTCGACGAGGTGCTGGCCAAGCTCGCCGAGATCGGCAACCGCTGGGAGGCCGAGGACAAGAAGCGGCGCGCGCAGAAGCCGTCAGAGTTGAGAGCGGCGGAATAGTCGACGACTGAGAGCGCCGCTCGGGCTGTCACTTCTTGGTAACACCCCAGAACACAGTGAACCGGCGGCGGCACGGCCATCGGGAAACGATATTGGCGCGCACGCCCGAATGACAGCGGAACCACTCGCCGAGCGGCACATGCGTGACGACCTGCATGGCGTAGACTTGGACGGCGTCGGCCGCCGCCTTCTTTTCGGCCAGGGTGTCGGCCTGCACGAACGCGTCGCGCAGCTTCTCGAGATTGGCGTCGCACGGCCAGCCCGCGCGGGCCTTTTCGCAGGTCGCGGCGAGGTTTGGCGTCATCAGCGGATCGAGAATGTCGATCTGCGACCAACTCGTCCCGAAGGCATTCCAGCCGCCTTCTGATGGCGGGCCTTTCTTGGAGATCAATCGCGTCACCATGCTCTGCCAGTCCATCGGCTGGATTTCGACCTTGAAGCCGGCCTTTTCGAGCTGGGACTTGGCAACGGGTGCCAGCTGCTTGATGACACCGAGATCGCTCGGCTGCGGCATCACCACTACGGTGCCGTCATACTTCGCCTCGGCGAGAAGCTCCTTGGCCTTGGCGACATTACCTTCGATCAAGCCATCCATGCCCGCCGTCGATTCGAGCGGCGAGCCGCAGGTGAACATCGCCTTGCATGTCCGGTAGTAGCGCTTGTCGCCGACATTGGCTTGGAGGAATTCAGGCTGGCTGAGCGCATAGGCGGCAGCTTGGCGGACCTTCACGTTGTCGAAAGGCGGCTGGAGCCAGTTCATGCGGAACACGTACTGACCCGACACGCTGCTGGTCAGGATCTTAATGCCCTTGGTCTTCTCCAACATCGGCAGGTAGTCGTAGCCGAGGCTCCCAATGACGTCGATCTCTCCTTTGATCAGTGCATTGACCTGGGTCTCGGGGTCGGGGATCCAAACCCATTCCACCCGGTCGATATTGACCACCTTGCCGCCGGCCAAGCCCGATGCCGGTTCGGCACGCGGCTTGTACTTCGGATTCTTGACGTAGACGATCTTCTCGCCTGGCTTCCATTCGTCCGTCTTGAGAATGAACGGACCGGAGCCGATATAGTTATCGATCTGCTTGAACGGATCGGTCTCGGCGACCTTCTTCGGCATCATGAAGGGGACGGCAACGGAGGGCTTTCCGATTGCCTGGAGGAGTGGCCCGAACTTCTGCTTGAGCACGATCTGGAAGGTCTTGTCGTCGACGATCTTGTATTCCGACAGCGACGCCGCCAGCTTCTGTCCCATGGCATCGCGCGCCGACCAGCGCCTGAGCGAAGCCACGCAATCCTCCGAGGTCACCGGCGTGCCGTCGTGCCACTCCAATCCGTCGCGCAGCTTGAATGTCCAGGTGAGGCCGTCGGCACTGGTCATCCAGCTATCGACCATCTGCGGCTTGACCTCGAATTTATCGTCAATCGAGAACAGTGTGTCATAGATCATGTAGCCATGATTGCGCGTGATGTAGGCGCCGCTCCAGATCGGATCGAGCACCTTCACATCCGATTCCATCACCGCCTTGAGCACTACCTCCGCGGATGCGAACGGCGAGACGAAAGCCGCGGCGAACGCCACGGCCGATGCGAGAATGAAACGACGCATGACTTGTCCTCTCCTAGACGCGACGGAGAAAGTTTAGGATGCGGCTTACGGCAGGGCCAGTTTGTAGACGCGGGCCGCGGTGCCTGAAAACAGGGCAGTCTTCTCCGCAGCCGAAGCCTTGGCCGCCAGCCGCTTGAAGGCATTCCACAGCACGCCATAGCCCGAGGTGATCTTGTCGACCGGGAAGTTGCTCTCGAACATGCAGCGGTCGGCGCCGAACAGCTCGATGCAGGTCTCGACCCAAGGCCTGAAGGCGTCGGCCAGCACCTGCGAGCCGGGCGGCGACGGCCGCTGGTAGAAGTCGAACCAGCCCATGGCCATGCCGAGGCCGCCCACCTTCACCGTGATGTTGGGCCGCTTGGCGAGCTCGGCCATCGATTTCTTCCACGTGGCAACGACCTCCTGGTGCTTGCCGGCATAGGAGGCGTAGCCCAACGGACCACCGACATGGTCGAGGACGATCGGGGTGGCGGGAAAAGCGTCGGCAAGCTCGGCAATCTCGCCAAGCTGCGGATGGTAGAGCCAGGCATCGAAGGTGAGGCCGCGCCTGGCGAGTTCGGCGAAGCCCTGGCGCCAGGTCTTGTCGCGGGTGAGCCCCGGCGTCGGGTCGGTGCGCGAATTGCGGATGTCGGGATCGGCATCCCAGCCCGTCTGGTAGCGGATGCCTTTGAAGCGGCCGTTGCCGGCGGCGATCTGGGCATCGAACACCGCGCCGGCCTTCGCTCCCAGGCGCAAATCGACATGGCTTACGATACCGACGCAGGCGCGCAGATTGCCGTAGATGCCGCTGGCGCTCATGGCCGCCACGCCATTGGCGAACTCGGTCTCGCCGACGCAGCGCAGCTCGGCCGGCCCCTCCTTGCGGTACATCGAATGGCAGTCGACGAAGACGGTGCCAACGACGTTGTGTCCGGTCTTGGTGTCGGCCAGCAGGTCGTGGAACATGTAGTCGTTGCCGGCGCGCTGCCAGAGATGATGGTGCGGATCGACGATCGGCAGCCCGGGCTCGAGCGCCGGCTCCGAGAGCTTGGCGACCCACGCAGGGTCGGGGGCAATGACGTTGCCGAGCGTCGGTGTCCTGGGCGCGTTCATGGGTTCCTCGCCTTGCTTCGTCTTTCGACGAAGCGGAACACGCTTTGGCAGGCGCTGTCGAGGGTCAGGGTTTCGCTATTCGGCCGGCTGGGCCTTGTCGCGCTTGCGGCCGAAGAACCTAAGCTCGCCGAACTTCACGCCCAGGAGCCTGTCGAACCAGATGTAGACAACCGGCGTGATGAACAGCGTCAGGAGCTGCGACACCAGCAGGCCGCCGACCACGGTGATGCCGAGCGGCTGGCGCAGCTCGGCGCCTGCGCCTGCACCGATGGCGATCGGCAGCGAGCCAAGCAGCGCGCAGGTCGTGGTCATCATGATGGGACGGAAACGCAGCAGTGCCGCCTCGACGATCGCCTGCTCGGCTGGCGCGCCCTGATTGCGGCGCTCAATTGCAAAATCGACCATCATGATGGCGTTCTTCTTCACGATGCCGATCAGCATGACCACGCCAATCATGGCAATGACTGAGAGATCCATGCCGAAGAGCATGAGGATCGCCAGCGCACCGATGCCGGCGGACGGCAGGCCCGACAGGATGGTGAGCGGATGAATGAAGTTCTCGTAGAGGATGCCGAGAATGATGTAGATCACCAGCACCGCTGCGAACAGCAGCATGCCCTGGTTGGCCACGGCCTGCTGGAAGACCTGAGCGCTCCCTTCGAAGCTGGTGGTGATGGTGGCCGGTACGCCGACCTCTGCCGCGACCTCCTCGATCGACTTCACCGCCTCGCCGAGCGCGACGCCGGGCGCCAGGTTGAACGATATGATGACCGCCGGAAGCTGGGAGATGTGATTCACGGTGAGCGACGTCGGCTTGTCGGTCTTCTTGGCCACGGTGTCCAAAGGCACCAGTCCACCGCTCGGTGTCCGGATCATGATACGACGCAGCACCTCGTTGGTGTCGGCATATTTGGGATCCGCCTCGAGGATCACCTGGTAGGTGTCGTCCTGAGCGTAGATGGTCGAAACCTGGCGCGTGCCGAACGCGGAGTAGAGCAACAGCCGGATCTGGTCGACCGAGAGTCCGAGCCGAGAGGCGATGTCGCGGTCGATCTCGATGGAGGTCTGGCGCGCTCTCACCTGCAGGTCGGAGTTGACGTCGAGGATGTTGGGCAGACGTCGCATGCGCTCTTCCATCTGCGGCGCGTACTCGCGCAGCTCGAGGAGATTGCTCGAGCGCATGCCGAACTGATACTGCGCCCGCGTCTGCGTCGTGCCGATGTTGATCGACTGAATCGGTTGGTAAAAGATGTTGATGCCCGGCACCGTGCCGGTCGAGCGGCGCAGCCGCGCCATGACCTGCTGGGCACTGTCCTTGCGCTCCGGCTTGTCGCGCAGCACGATGAAGATGCGGCCCGAGTTCACCGTGTTGGCGGCGTTGCCACCGCCTACCGTCGAGAGCACCGCGGCAACATCGGGATCGCGCTTGATGATCTCGGCCACCACGCCCTGCCGCACGACCATGGCGTCGAACGAGGCATCGTCGGGGCCGACCGTAGAGCCGACCAGCTGGCCGATGTCCTCCGACGGGAAGAAACCCTTTGGGATGATCTGGAACAGGATGACGGTGATGACGAACGTCGCCAGCGTGATGGCCAGCACCAGGCGCGGCATACGCACCGTGCGGCCCAGCGCCCAGCGGTAGCTGTCGGTGACCCGGTCGAAGCTCCATTCGAAGGTACGCAGCAGGAAATTGTGCTTCTCGTGATGATCGACCGGCTTGAGCAACCGCGAGCAGAGCATCGGCGTCAGGGTCAGCGACACGATGCCCGAGATCAGGATCGCCATCGAGATGACCAGGCCGAACTCGTTGAACATGCGGCCGACCACGCCGCCCATGAACAGCACGGGAATGAACACCGCGACCAGCGACAAGGTCATCGAGATGATGGTGAAGCCCACTTCCTTGGAGCCCTTGAAGGCGGCGTCCATGGGTTTCTCGCCCGCCTCGATATGGCGCACGATGTTTTCCAGCATGACGATGGCGTCGTCGACGACGAACCCGACGGCGAGAGTCAGCGCCAGAAGCGAGATGTTGTCGATCGAATGGCCGCACAGGTACATGCCGGCGAAGGTACCAATCACCGAGATCGGCAGCGCGATCGCGGGGATCAGCGTCGCCCGAGCGCTGCGCAGGAAGAAGTAGATCGCGATGATCACCAGGATACCGGCGAGGCAGAGCGTGAATTGCACGTCTTCGATGGCATCGCGGATCGATACCGAGCGGTCGGCGAGAACATCGATGCTGACGCCGCTCGGCAGCTCGGCGCGGATCGCGGGCAACATGCCCTTGATGCGGTCAACGACCTCGACAGTATTGGCGTCGGGCTGGCGATAGAAGGCGAGCAGGATGGCGCGCGTGCCATTCAGCCAGCTCGCCACCTTGTCGTTTTCCACACTGTCGATCGAGGTGGCGACGTCGGAGATGCGCACCGGCGCGCCGTTCTGGAAGGCGACGATCACCGGATTGTAGTCGGCCGCCTTGTTGATCGGACCTGTCGCATCGAGGATCGCGTTCTGCTTCTGGTCGGCGATGGCGCCAAGCGGCTTGGTCGAGTTGGCGTTGACGATCGCCGTCTGCAGCTCGTTCAGCGTCAGCCCGCGCACGGCGAGCTGGTCAAGGTTGGCGCGCACACGCACCGCATATTTCTGGGTGCCGAAGATCAACACTTGCGCCATGCCAGGCAGCGTCGACAGGCGCGGTAGGATCGAGCGGTTGGCGAAGGCGTCGATGTCGCTCAGGCGCACCTGCGAGGAGCTGAGCGCCATGAACATGATGGCGTAGTCGGCCGGGTTGACCTTGCGGAAGGAAGGCGGCGTCGGCAGCTCGACCGGCAGGCGGCGCATCGACGAAGAGATCGCCGACTGCACGTCGAGCGCTGCGCCGTCGATGTTTCGGTTGAGGTCAAACTGCAGCACGATCGACGTGTTGCTGAGCGAGCTGGTCGAGGTCATCGACGTCACTCCGGCGATGGTCGAGAACTGCCGCTCGAGGATCGAGGCGACCGAGGCCGCCATGGTCTCGGGGCTGGCGCCGGGCAGCTGGGCGGTGACCTGGATGGTCGGGAAATCGACGCGCGGGATGGCGGCGACGGGAAGCTGCTTGTAGCCGAAGATGCCGGCGATGATGAATGAGGCCATCACCAGGATGGTCATCACCGGCCGGCGGATGCAAAGCGCCGAGAGCATGTCGGCCTCGTTTAGCCGCGTGTCGGCGCGGGAGGCGGGGTCTCGGCCTGGGCCGGGCGGATGGCGACCGGCGCGCCGTTGACCAGGCGGAGCTGGCCGTCGACCACGACCTTCTCACCGGCCTTCAAACCACTGCCGATCACCGAGTCGCCGAGCTGCGTGCGCTTGACGTCGACCGGGCGGACTTCGGCCACGTTGCCGTCCTTGATCACGAAGACATAGGCGCCCTGCGGGCCAAGCTGCACGGCGGCGGCCGGCACCGAAAGCGCCTCGGGTTCGACGCCCATGATGATCTCGGCCTTGACGAACTGGCCGGGCCACAACCCCTCATTGGCGTTGGCGATCTTGGCCTTGCCGGTGACCGTTCCGGTATTGGGATCGACGGTGTTCTCGATGAAGGCCATCACACCCGACTGCTTGCGTGTCTCATCGATCACTGCGTTGACCTTGACCTCGCCCTGTTTCATCGCCGCGCGCAGGTCGGGCAGGAAGACCTGGGGGATGGCGAACGACACGAAGATCGGGTCGACCTGGTTGATGGTGGCGAGCACCGCCGTCGTGGTGTTGTCGCTGATGCGCAGGATCGTGCCGACCTTGTAGGGGACCGAGCCGATACGGCCCGACACGGGCGCCCTGATCTCGGTGTAGCTGATCTGCGCCAGGATGTTCTGGCGCATCGCCTCGTCGGACTCGAGCTGGGCAGCGGCGGCTCTTTCGGTGGTGAAATTGGTGTCGCGCTGCACCACGGTGCCCGCGCCCTTGGTCAGCAGATCGCCGGCGCGCACCGTGTCGCGCTTCGCTTGCTCGAGCTGGGCCTGATCCTTGCGGATCTGCGCCTCGACTTGACTGAGCTGCGCTTTGAGCGTGCGCGCGTCGAGTTCGAACAGCAGGTCACCTTCCTTGACCAAGGCGCCCTCCTCGACATGGATCTTCATGATCTGGCTGTCGATGCGGGTCTTGAGCTGGATCGAGGCGATCGATTGCACCGTGCCCACAGCCTCGACGATGATCGGCATGGCCTTGGGCGTCACCGTGGTGACGACCACGGGCACCGGTCCAGCCGGATTGGCACGACCACGCCGTCCCGGCGGTTGCGCGGCAGCGGCCGGACTGGCCGTCGACGCCGCATTCGCCGGCGTGCCAAAACCAAGCTTCTGGGCCACTTCGGCGCGGTAGGTGTAGGCCGCCCCGCCAACCACCACCACCACCGAGGCGATGATCGCCCAACCGACCATCCGCATCGTAATCTGCTCCAAACCCCAACCCCGGCCTGATTATAAACGGCCCGCCTCAACCCTGACAGTCGGAAGAGGCCTTTTGTCTCGGATACAGATGCAAAAAACCCGCCACGGATGGGCGGGTTTTCAGCGTTTTCAGCGGATCACCGGCTGTAGTACTCGACCACCAGGGACGGCTCCATTTGCACTGGATAGGGCACGTCGGCGAGCTTGGGCCCGCGCACATAGGTGCCCTTCATCGCGGTATGGTCGGCCGTAACGTACTCCGGCACATCGCGCTCGGCGGTCTGGGTCGCTTCCAGCACGCGCGCCATTTCCTTGGCCTTGGGCGTCAACTCGATGACGTCGTTGTCCTTGACCAGGTACGACGCGATGTTGACGCGCTTGCCGTTCACTTTGACGTGACCGTGGCTCACCAGCTGACGGCTGGCGAACACGGTGATCGCGAACTTCATGCGGTAGATGACGGCGTCCAGCCGGCGCTCGAGCAGTTCGACCAGGTTCTCGCCGGTGTCGCCGCGGCGGCGCACCGCTTCGAGATAGTAGCGGCGCAGCTGACGCTCGGAGACCGACCCGTAGTAGCCCTTCAGCCGCTGCTTCGCCATCAACTGCAGACGATAGTCGGTCGGCTTCTGGCGACCCTGGCCGTGCTGGCCGGGACCGTATTCGCGCTTGTTGATCGGGCTCTTGGGACGGCCCCACAGGTTGACCCTGAGGCGGCGGTCGATCTTGTACTTCGAATTCTCGCGCTTGCTCACGCGGTCGCTCCATCGTTGTGCGTCATACGACGCTGTTGTCCGGATAGGCCTTGGTCCAAGCGGCGCTTGGGGCGGGATGGAGGCGCAAAAGCCCTCAGCCACGTTCTCCGGAAGAAGGGCGGAACATACTGGCCAAACCAGCCCCGTCAAGGGAAAGGGCAAGGGGCCGTTCGGCCTTGCAGATCAATGGTTTAGATCTCGACCAGCACCACCTCGTGGCTGACCTTGGCCGACTTTTTGATCATCGCCGTGGCCGAGCAGTATTTCTCGTCGGAGAGCGACACGGCGCGCTCGACCAGCGCCTTGTTCAGTTTCCGCCCGCGCACGGTGTAGACGAGCTTCACTTCGGTGAAGACCATCGGATGCTCCGTCGCGCGCTCGGCGCTGAGCGAGACCTCCACGCCCTCGATGTCCTGGCGCTGCTTCCTGAGCATCGACACCACGTCGATCGCGGTGCAGCCGCCCATACCCATCAGCACCACTTCCATCGGCCGCGAGGCGAGGTTGCGGCCGCCGATGTCGGGCGCGCCGTCCATGGTCAGCGTGTGGCCGCTGCCGCCCTCGGCGACGAACAGGGCACCGTCGACCCACGAGACCTTGGCGATGGTGGACATGATCACTCCTCGCTGTGCTTGTGCTTGGCCAGATACTTGATGACGCCGTGGAAGCTGCGCACTTCCTGCTCGGTCATGGCCGAGCGCTGCAGCAGCGCACGCAGGTTGTTCACCATCGCCGGCCGCATCGCCTTGTTGCGCAAGAAGCCCGATTCGTCCAGGGCGCGCTCAAGGTGGGCGAACAGGTTCACCAACTCGTCCTTGGTCGCAGGCCGCGTGGAATGATCCGACATGCGCTCGGCGGACGTGCCCTCCCCGGCCGCCGCCCATTCGTAGGCGACCAGCAGCACGGCCTGGGCCACGTTCAACGACGAGAATTGCGGGTTGAGCGGGATCGAGAGCACGGTGTCGGCATGGACCATGTCGTCGTTCTCGAGGCCCGTCCGTTCGGGCCCGAACAGGATGCCGACCTTCTCGCCCTGCCCGATCCAGGCGTGCATCTCGGCCGCCGCGTGGCGGGCGGTCAGGATGCGCTGGCTGAGTTCGCGGTTGCGGGCGGACGTCGCGACGACGTGCTCGAGATCGGCGACGGCATCGGCCACCGAGTCGAAGACCCTCGCCTTCTCCAGCACCACATCGGCGCCGGAGGCGGCGCGCTGCGCCTTCGGATTGGGCCAGCCGTCGCGTGGCTTGACCAGGCGCAGGGTCGAGACGCCGCAATTCAGCATGGCGCGCGCGGCCATGCCGATATTCTCGCCCAGCTGCGGACGCACCAAGATGATCACCGGCGCGGCGTTCGCCGTCGCACGGCCCTTCGAAGCCCGACCCATGGCGTCTTATAGCGCCTGGCGGCGCCCCATCAACGTCGTGACGGTCGCGCGAACATCGCCTGACGGCGCATGAAGAGCAGCAGCGGGATGAAGACCACGGTCGCCAAGGCGAGCACGCGGAAGTCGTTGAGGTAGGCGATCGTCGCCGCCTGGCGGTTGAGCTCCTCGCCCCACATGGCGATCAGCTTCGACGGATCGTCGGTCGGCACCGCCCCGAACGGCCAGCTGCCGCCGAACGGCATCAGATGGCCGATGATGCGCGAGCGGTCGACCGGGATGCCGTTCTCGACCGGAATGCTGCCCAGCCGCCAGAGCGGGTTGAAGACGTTGAGGTGCTCGGCCAGAGCGGAGCGGTTGATCTGGACGTTGCGATCGAGCAGCGCCACCAGGGCGGCGACGCCGATCGAGGCGCCGAGGTTGCGCATCAGCGCGTTGAGCGCCGCACCCTCGGTGCGCACGCGCGCGGAAATGGTGGCGAAGGCGAGCGTCGTGAGCGGCGGGAAGACCAGCCCGAGCCCGACGCCCTGCAGGAAACCGTTCCAGATGATGCGGCCCTCGCTGACATCAAGCGTAAAGAGCGTCATGTCGTACAGCGAGACCCCACAGAGGCTGAGCCCGATGGCGATCAGCGCGCGCGCGTCGACCCGGCCGATCAGGCGCGACACCACAAGCATCGAGAGCATCGTGCCGACGCCGCGCGGAGCCATGACGATGCCTGTCGTGAACACCGGGTAACCCTTGAGCTGCTGCAGGAACGGCGGCAGCAGCGTCGCGGTCACGATCATCAGGAGGCCGGTGATGGCGGTGAAGACGATGCCGAGCGTCAGGTTGCGGTCGCGGAACAGGTCGCGCGGCAGGAACGGATGGTCGTTCGACAGCATATGGATCACGAACATGCAGGCGGCGACGCCAGCCACGATCGCCTCGACGATGATCTCCTTGGAGCTGAACCAGTCCATCGTCTCGCCACGGTCGAGCATGAGCTGGAACGTGCCGATCGCAATGGCGAGCAGCGTGAAGCCCAGGAGGTCGAACGGCCGCGGATTGTCGCTCGCCTTGTTCTTGATCAGGATCATGAGCCCGATCGCGCACAGAATGCCGACCGGCAGGTTGATGTAGAACACCCAGCGCCAGGTATATTCGTCGGTCAGCCAGCCGCCCAGCGTCGGGCCGGTGATAGGGCCGAGCATCGTGCCGACGCCCCACATCGCCATCGCCTTGCCCTGCTCCTCGCGCCGATAGGCGTCCATCATCAATGTCTGGCTGAGCGGTACCAGCGAGGCGCCGCAGACGCCCTGCATGACGCGGAACAGCACGAGCTGCGGCAGCGTCTGGGCCAGGCCGCACAGCATCGAGGCAATGGTGAAGCCGATCACCGAGGAGACCAGGATACGCCGCACGCCGAAGCGCACGGCGCAGAAGCCGGCGAGCGGCGTGGCGATCGCGGCGGATACGATATAGGAGGTGATCACCCACGCGACCTGCTCCTGGGTCGAAGACAGCGAGCCCTGGATGTTGGGCAGCGCGACGTTGGCGATGGTGCCGTCGAGAGCCTGCATGATCGTGGCCATCATCACCACGACGGTGAGCCAGCGGCGACGGCGAAGCGCGTCGGCGTCCATCGTCAGGCCATCACAGCCCGATCATTTTCAGCAGATCGCTGAACGTGCGCCGATGGCCGGTGTCGATCTCGATGGTCGTGCTCATGCCCACGCGCAATGGCGGATCGCCCTCGCGGCAGTTCACGGAGGTGCGCACCGGGATGCGCTGCACGACTTTGACCCAATTGCCGGTGGCATTCTGTGGTGGCAGCACGGAGAACTCCGCGCCGGTCGACTGGGCAAGCGAGGTCACCTTCCCGGTGCATTGCATGTCGGGATAGGTGTCGACGCGGATGGTGACCGGCTGGCCGACGCGCACACGCGTGAGCTCGGTTTCCTTGAAATTGGCCTCGATCCACAGGTCGGTGTCGGCGACCACCGCGATCGACGGCACACCCATGACGGCGTAGCTGCCCGGCACCAACACCTTGGAGACGAGGCCGTCCAGCGGCGCCTCGATGGTGGTGCGGCGCAGGTTGAGCAGCGCTTCGTCGCGCGCCGCCATCATCTGCTTCACCTTAGGATGATCGTCGACCTTGATCTTGGGATCGCCCGCGAGCTGTGCCTCGATGCGCTGCAGGTCTTCCTCGGCCGCCGCGATGCGCTGACGAGCGACGTCGAGGCCCATGCGGGTTTCCTCGAGCTTGGCGGTCGGCGCGAACTTCCGCTCGGCGAGGTCCTTCTGGCGCTCGAACTCCTGTTGGGCGAAGACCTGCTGACTGAGCGCCGACTTGATCTCCTCACGCTTGGTGCGCCATTGCGCGCGCAAGCCCCTGATCTCGGAGCGCTGGATATCGATCTCCGATTCGATCTTGGCGAGCGCGATGCGATAGGGCGTGTCGTCGATCTTATAGAGGAGCTGGCCGCGCGAGACGTGCTGGTTCTCATGGACCAGCACCTCGACAATGGGACCGCTGATTTCCGTGGCGAGGTAGACGCGGTCGCCTTTCACGTAGGCATTATCGGTCTCGATGAAGCGGCCCGACGTCATCCAGAAGAATATGGCCAACCCGGCAGCCAGGAACGGCAGCGACCACATGATCGCGCGCGCAACCACGCGACCGCTGACGCGCGGGCGTCGCGGGATGACTGGTATAGGTTGTGTCACCCCCGGCTTTAGTGAGGGTTCGAGGTTCTGTCCGTCCACTCTATATATGGTCTGCCGAGGGGCCCGAACCGTCAACTAAGGGCGGAACATGGCTGCTAGGGCGCCTCAGTAGTACTATTGACCGTACCGGCTAGCTCTTGGCCTCCGCCGGCCTCGCGCCGTCCCGGAACAACTTATACGTGATAGCGTCGTACAGCGCGTTGTAGGAGGCGTCGACGATGTTGGGCGACACGCCGATGGTCGACCAGCGCCGACCTTTCGCATCAGCACTCTCGATCATGACGCGCGTGGTCGCCGCGGTGCCGCCGGCGGAGTCCAGGATACGCACCTTGAAGTCGATCAAGCGCATGTCGGCCAGTTCGGGATAGACCGGAATCAACGCTTTTCGCAGCGCAGCATCGAGAGCATTCACCGGGCCGTTGCCCTCGCCGACTTCCATGGCGCGGCGGCCTGCAACGTCGAGCTTCACGGTGGCCTCCGAAAGCGCAACCAGCTGTCCACGGGCATTGACCCGCCGCTCGGCCAGCACGCGAAAGCTCTGGAGTGCGAAGTAGTCGGGCACGGTGTGCAGCTCGTGGCGCGCCAAGAGCTCGAAGGACGCGTCGGCCCCATCGTAGGCATAGCCCTCGGCCTCGCGCTCCTTGACGATCTCCAGCAAGCGCGCGACGCCGGGGTCCTTGGCATCGACCTCCAGGCCGATCTGGCGGAAGCGAGCCATGATGTTGGAGCGGCCGGCCTGGTCGCTGACTACGATGATGCGCTGGTTGCCGACGACCTCGGGATCGACATGCTCGTAGGTCTTGGGATTCTTCTCGACCGCCGACACGTGCAGCCCGCCCTTGTGGGCGAAGGCGCGCGTGCCGACATAGGCGGCGCTACGGTTGGCCGGCACATTCAGCCGGTCGTCGAGCAGGCGCGACAGATGCGTCAGCCGCTGCAACGCACCCTCCTTCAGCCCGGTCTCGAATCCCATTTTGAGGACGAGATTGGGAATGAGCGCGATCATGTTGGCATTGCCGCAGCGCTCGCCGAGGCCGTTGATCGTGCCCTGCACCTGGCGCACGCCGGCGCGCACCGCGGCCAGCGTGTTGGCGACGGCGTTCTCGGTATCGTTGTGCGTGTGAATGCCAAGGCGATCGCCAGGGATCTTCTTGGCCACCTCACCCACAATGCGCTCGACCTCGTGCGGCAGCGTTCCGCCGTTGGTGTCGCACAGCACCAACCAGCGCGCGCCGGCCTTTTCGGCGGCGAGCAGGCAGGACATCGCATAGTCGGGATTGGCCTTGTAGCCATCGAAGAAATGCTCGGCGTCGAACATCACCTCGTCCATGCGGCCCTTCGCATGGGCGACCGAGTCGGCGATCATCTCGACGTATTCCTTGCGGTCCACTTCCAGCGCGACGTCGACGTGGAAGTCCCAGGTCTTGCCGACCATGCAGACACTGCGCGCCTTGGTCTGGAGGATGGCGTTCAACCCGGGATCGTTGGCGGCGCTGCGGCCGGCGCGGCGCGTCATGCCGAAGGCCACGAACTTGGCATTCTTGAAGTCCGGCGGATCGGCGAAGAAACGGTCGTCGGTCGGATTGGCGCCCGGCCAGCCGCCCTCGATGTAGTCGACGCCGAGAAGGTCGAGCTCGCGCGCGATGGCGGCCTTGTCGGCCACGGTGAAATCCACGCCCTGGGTCTGCGCGCCGTCGCGCAAGGTGGTGTCGAAGAGATAGAGCCGGTCGGTCATGCCGGCGGCATCATACACGGATCACCCTGCAGGGGCCTCAGGCCGATGTGACGCCGACGATGGCCCTTGGATATTGGTGCTTCTCGACGGCATCGAGCATGAACGCCGCGAGATCGGCGCGTTCCAGCGAGGCGGGCCCGTCGGGCAGCGTGCCGGGCGCGGCCCGGTAGCCGTGCGGATGGCCGTGATCGACCAGGCGAGGCGGCCGCACGATCGTCCAGTCGGTGTCGCTGAGCTCGACCAGATGCTCCATGGCCGTCGAGTCCGCGACGTGGCGAGCGAACACCACGCGCAACAGCCCGATCAGCGGATTGTGGGTCGCAAACAACAGGCCTTGCGACACGAACAGGCAGCGATTGATGCCCCGGCAGGCCATGGCATCGAGCAGTGCGTCGGCGCCGTCTTGCAGCACATGCACATCGGCGTGGTGGCGATGGCCGAGGCAGGACAGCGCCGCGTCATGGCCGTCGAGGAATGCCGCGACATCCTCGGGCCGGGCGGCATTGCCTTCGATGAGTTGCAGACCAGGCCGCGGCTTCAGCGCGTCTGGCCGGCGCACCAGGGCGGTAACCTCATGCCCGCGGGCGATTGCCTGGTCGATCAGGTGATGGCCGGTACGGCCGCTGCCGCCGATGACGTAGAGTCTCATGGCGACTTAACGATGACGCGGGCCGGCAGGTTTCCCCTATAGTGCGGCCAAGGACGGGAGAAAAACGCCATGACCACGCCCACCACCATCACTGAACTGCGCTCGACGCTCCTGCAGATCCCCTGGCGCGGCGCTCCGCCGGCGGCGGGCGTGGTGCCGCCCGGCCCGCGCGAGATCTACATGCTCGAGATCGAGACCCAGGGCGGGCTCGTCGGCATGAGCTACCTGCAGCCGCTGCGTGGCGGCCTGCAGACGATCGATGCCTGCATGAAGGAGCTGATCGCCCCGCAGGTGCTCGGCCGCGACGCGACGGAGATCGAGGCGATCTGGCAGCAGCTCTACAAGAGCAACTTCTGGCTGGGCCGCATGGGCGTCACGCTGTTCGCCCAGAGCGCGGTCGACATGGCGCTTTGGGACATCGTCGGCAAGCGGGCGGGCCTGCCGCTCTTTCGGCTGTGGGGCGCGGCGAGGAGCGAAGTCCCCGCCTATGGCTCGGGTTGCTTCCGCGGTCTCGGCCGCGACGGCATGATCGCGCGCGCCAAGGAATTCACCGCCATGGGGCTGAAGGCCATCAAGATGCAGGTCGCCCACATCCGGCCTTGGCGCGAGGACGTCGAGAACGTCAAGGCGATGCGCGAGGCGATGGGCGGCGGTGTGGAGATCATGATCGACGTCAACATGGGCTGGGACGCCGACACCGCCATCCAGGCCGGCCACCGCATCGACGAGTTCGATCCCTACTGGCTGGAGGAGCCGGTCATCGCCGAGGACTTCGCGGGCTACCGGCGGATCGCCGCGGCACTTCGTACGCGCGTGGTGGGCGGCGAGAGCCACTTCACGCGCAACGATCTGCGGCCATTCCTCGAGGCGCCGGCGAGCGTGCCCATCCTGCAGCCCGACCCGATGCGCGGAGGCTACAGCGAACTCAGGAAGATTGCGGCAGCGGCCGAGCCTTGGGGCATCACCATCGCGCCGCACCTCTTCCACGAGCAGATGGTGCATCTCCTGGCCGCGATCCCCAACGCGAGCTACCTCGAATACATGGATTGGAACGACGACCTCTGGATCGAGCCGATCAAGCCCAACAGCAATGGCATGATGATCCCGCCGGAGCGACCGGGCCATGGGTTGGCATTCCGGCCCGAGGTGCTGAAGGACCACCGCATCGGCGGCTCGCACATGGGCTCGACCACCAGCGCGCCGGTACCGCCGGTGTCCGATGCGCTCATCGCCACGCCCGCCCAGATCGCCGGCGGAACGGTCGCGCCGCAGGGACAGACGCCTTACGCCGGGACCGTGGTTGGCGCCGCGTCGCCGGGGAGCGAGTGAGACTGAAGGCGGCGCAACACGAGCGCGGGTTCCGATCAGACGGAACCGCCTGCGGTTCCGTCTGATCGGAAACGCGTTGCTCGAGGCATCTCAACTTCAAGAGCATATTCCGTCCGGCTGATTGCCCAGCCGGACGGAATAAGCCCTAGCGGCTGTTGCGGGAGAACAGCCAGACCTTGGCTTCCTCCACGGTCTTGCAGATCTTGGCCGGCCGCTGCACCGAGGCGACGTTGAGGAAACGCTTGGCGAAACCTTCGACGGCGAGCGTGGTGGCGACGAAGGCGAGCGGCCCCGCAGTGTCAAAGGCGCTCGAATAGGCGCTCATGCGCGCGCCCAACAGCATCATTTCATCGTCGCTGAGCCGCAGCACCATGGTGCCCGCGTCGAACAGCTTGGCGTAGGGCTGGGCGTTGGCCACCACGACGGCGTCGAGATAGTCCTGGATCTCCTGCAGCGTCACCGGCCCGTCGGCATGTGCAATCACCATCCGCTCGTCGGCCAGGATCTTCCAGGTGATCGGCACGCCTGGTTAGGCCTTCTGTTTAGCCGGCCAGGCCACAGCCTCGCCGATGATGCTACAGACGAGAGTGACGTCATTCTCGACGGTCACGGTGACCAGACTTTCGGCACGATCGAGGTTCCATTCGGGCGGCATCGCCGAAAGAGTATGTCGGGCAACCAGTTAGAGGGAAGCGCTATTTGCACTCACAAATTGCAGTGTGAGGCGTCCCATCATTGACTTCGTCTCAGCGCTTGCCGGGCGGCGGCAGCTGAGCCGGCTCCTTGGCCTGCGGCACGGTTGGAACGGTGGCCAGCGGCTTCTCGCGAAAGCGGTCGGGCACCGGATTGTTCTCCTTGACCGGCCCGCACACGGCCTTCAGCGCTGCCCACTCCTCGTCGCTGAACGCCGGTTGCCCACTGGGCGGCCGCTTGGTCGCGGCAATGCGCTCGGCGGTCGGCGGATGGGTGGACCAGATGCCGGCCGCCGCCGCGGCATCGGCCGGATGTGCCTTCTGCATGTCGGCGAAGAATTCCGACATGCCATCGGCCCTCAGCCCGAGCTTCTCCAGCAGCGCGACGCCCGTGGTATCGGCATCGCGCTCGAAGTCGCGGCCGTTGCGCAAGGCCAGTAGCACGCCACCGCCCGCGCCCACGGTGCTCAAGTCGGAATAACCGCCGGTCATGACGCGCAGAAGCTGGTTGAAGCCGTATTGGCGGGCCAGGGCCTTCATCGAATGGTAGTGCACGGCGTGCCCCATCTCGTGCGCCACCACGCCCGCCACTTCGTTGCCGTCGTGTGCCTTGTCGATGAGGTCGAAAAAGAACAGGAGCTGCCCGCCCGGCAAGGTGAAGGCATTGACCGGCCCGCCGCGGATGATCGTGACCTTGACCGGATGGCCGTAGTCCGCGGCCTTGGCCAGGCGATTGGCCAGTCCGTTGATCGCGGCCAGGCCGGCCGGATTGGTGCAGGTCTGATGGCCTGCGATGATCTCCTTCATCACGCTATTGCCGAGTCGCGCCTGCAAGGGATAGGGCACGAGCCCCGCCGCATACTCGCTGCCGAAGTCGATGCCGACCCAGAACAGGCCGAGCAGTGCCGCGAAAGTCGTGCCGAAGATGGCGATGCGGCCGCCGGCGGAAGGTTTGGCCGCGCCGAGTCCGGCCAGCTGCGGCACGGCAAGGCTGATCTGGCGGCGAAGCTCGGCATCCTCGACCATCAACCGCTCATCGCCGCGCGCCAGCGGCGGTACCGCCTCGTGCTCGCTGTCGCCCAGAATCTTGATCTCGCCGATCGGCCAGCGCGCCACCACGTCGACGCTTTCGGTGCGCGAGATCACCAGCTCGAGCGTGGAAGGCCGCACCGTCACGTCGAGCGCCTCCGCCGTCACCCCGTCGTAATAGCGGGCACGCGTCGCCATCAGACGCCGCTCACGTCGAACATGTCGAGCAGCCCTTCGCCGAAGCGCGGCGGGCGCTCGACGGGCTGATGGATAGTGGTCCCATCAGGAACGCCATAGAGCCAGAGCTGGCCCGCGATGAGCTTGGCCGAGCGATGCGCGACCCAGGGCCAGCCGAGCCCTAGCGTCAACATGACGATCAGGTAGTTGAGAACCAGGAAGCCCCACATCTGCCGGGTGGAGAGTGCGGAGGCGAACAGCACCTTGCCGGCGCGCGTGCGCGAGACGAGGTAGCGGTAGAGGTAAGCCTGCCACCAGCAACGCAGGGGAAGAATCATGACACCGAACAAGATGTAGATCGCAAAGGCAATGCCGAGCAGCACCAGCACCGAACGCGGCGTGAAGTGGGTGAACAGCCCGATGATGTCCTTCTGGGTGATGCCGAGGCTCTCGCCGCCCCAGACGATGGCCGTGACGCCGATCGTGATGGCGACGATCCAGGCCAGGATGTTCAGGAAGTAGTAGCCGACGAAGCGGCCATAGATATCGCCGGCGCGTCCGGCGAACTCGAAGCGCTGGGTGCCGAGGCTGGCGTTGGCGATGCGCGGCTGGGCAAGCAGCACCGACATCAGGGGTGTCAGCAACTGGCCGCACAGGCCGTTGGCGAGATGGAGAAAGGTCGCCTTGAAGCCGTAACCCCAGGCTGAGCCGCCGAGGTCACAGCGAATGCCGCGCCAGCGGGTTCGCGTCATCTTGTATCTCAAGCCGGCATAGTGACCGACGAAGGCCAGCGGAATGCCGAGGAAGAAGAGCGAGAAGGTGAAGAGGTCGATGAGGCCGAGCCCCGGGATCGACTTCTCGTGCAGGACATATTCCCAGAACGCCCACAGCAGGCCGCCGTAGATGCCGAGCATCAACAGCACCAGCAGAAAGCCGATCATCAGCTCGAGTTCGCGGCCGCGATATTCGAAGCGGTCGCCCAGCACGGCGAAGTGGCTCCAGAGATAGCGGCGCAGGCGCGTGCGGCCCCAGAAGCGCGACCAACCCAGCGTCAGGACCATCAGTGCCAGATGGCGGAAATAGATGCCGTAGAGCTCGGCCAACGTGCCGTCATAGAGCGGGCGGCTGGGCGTCAAGTCGGGCGGCGGCGTTGAGTCCGAAGGGCCAGGAAGATCCGTCACGCCGCCACCGCGAAAGCTTTTATGCTGCAATGCAACATGGACTGGTGTACGGAGTCTACACCATGACCGCCGCCCCTCGCGATACGCCGCAAAAAGACCGGCCGCAAAAAGACCGGCCCTGGCTGATCCGGACCTATTCCGGCCATTCGACCGCGGCCAAGTCGAACGAGCTCTACCGCAAGAACCTATCGCGCGGACAGACGGGCCTGTCGGTCGCCTTCGATCTGCCGACCCAGACGGGCTATGACAGCGACCATCCGCTGGCCAAGGGCGAAGTCGGCAAGGTGGGCGTTCCCGTCAGCCATCTCGGCGACATGCGCACCCTGTTCGATGGCATCCCGCTCGACCGCATGAACACCTCGATGACGATCAACGCGCCGGCGGCGTGGCTGTTGTCGCTCTACATCGCCGCCGCCGAAGCGCAGGGCGTCGAGCGCGCCAAGCTTCAGGGCACGACTCAAAACGACATCATCAAGGAATATCTGTCGCGCGGGACCTACATCTTCCCGCCCGAGCCGTCGCTCAGGCTCACCGCCGACACGATCGGCTTCACCTATCGCGAGGTTCCCAAGTGGAACCCGATGAACGTGTGCAGCTATCACCTGCAGGAGGCGGGCGCGACGCCGATGCAGGAGCTGGCCTTCGCACTGGCCAATGCCATCGCCGTCCTCGACGCGGTGCGTGCGCGCGGCCAGGTGCCCGAGGCCGACTTTCCGCAGGTGGTCGGCCGCATCTCCTTCTTCGTCAATGCCGGCATCCGCTTCATCACCGAGATCTGCAAGATGCGGGCCTTCGCCGAGCTGTGGGACGACATCACGGCGAAGCGCTATGGGGTCAGCGACGCCAAGCAGCGGCTGTTCCGCTACGGCGTGCAGGTGAATTCGCTGGGGCTGACCGAGCAGCAGCCGGAGAACAACGTCTATCGCATCCTTTTGGAGATGCTCGCGGTCGTCATGAGCAAGAACGCCCGCGCCCGCTCGGTGCAGTTGCCGGCGTGGAACGAGGCACTCGGTCTGCCGCGCCCGTGGGACCAGCAGTGGTCGCTGCGGCTGCAGCAGATCGTTGCCTACGAGACCGATCTTCTGGAATACGCCGACATCTTCGATGGCAGCAGCGAGATTGCGGCCAAGGTCGAGAGCCTGAAAACCGAGGCCTTAGCCGAGATGAGCCGCATTGCCGACATGGGCGGCGCCGTCGCCGCCATCGAATCGGCCTACATGAAGCAGCGCCTGGTCGAGTCCAACCTCCAGCGGCTGGCCGCCATCGAAGCGGGCGAACAAACCGTCGTGGGAGTCAACGCCTTCACTGAAGCCGAGCCCTCGCCGCTTTCCACTGGCGAAGGCTCCATCCTGACCGTCGATGCCTCGGTCGAGCGTGGGCAGATCGAGCGCCTCAATGCCTGGCGCGCCTCACGCGATGCGGCGGCGGTGAAGAAGGCGTTGGCCGACCTCGCCTCAGCGGCCAAGGAAGACCGCAACGTCATGCCCGCCTCCATCGCCTGCGCAACGGCCGGCGTTACCACCGGCGAATGGACGGAGACCCTGCGCTCGGTGTTCGGCGAGTATCGGGCACCGACCGGTGTCGCGCGTGCCATGGGCGTCAGCGATGGCCGGCTCGAAGCGGCCCGCCGGGAGGTCGAGACCGTGTCGCGCAGGCTGGGCCGGCGCATCAAGATCCTGGTCGGGAAACCGGGCCTCGATGGCCATTCCAACGGCGCCGAGCAGATCGCCGTGCGTGCCCGCGACTGCGGCATGGAAGTCGTTTACG
Organism: uncultured Alphaproteobacteria bacterium; assembly: GCA_963755595.1. Lineage (GTDB taxonomy): Bacteria > Pseudomonadota > Alphaproteobacteria > Reyranellales > Reyranellaceae > Reyranella. The sequence goes on from CAVWKP010000020.1 coordinate 186,792, forward strand.
AGGGCATCCGCCTCACCCCCGAGCGCATCGTCAACGCGGCGCTCGAGGAGAGCGTGCATGTCGTCGGCCTCTCGATCCTGTCGGGCGGCCATGCCTCGCTGGTCGCCGACGTGCTTGGGGGGATGGCGAAGGCGGGGATCGGCGAGGTGCCGGTTGTCGTCGGCGGCATCATCCCGCCGGGCGACGCGGAGGCGCTGCTCAAAGCCGGCGTGGCGCGCGTCTACACGCCCAAGGACTTCGACCTGACGCAAATCATGCGCGACATCGTGGCCGTCGTGGACCAGGCCTGGAAGAAAGCGGCCTAGCTCTCCAGCGTCGCCGTCGCGTGGAGCATCGGCTCGACCACGGCGTGGCTGAACAGCCAGGCCTCGGCATGAACGACATCGCGGTCGCGCCGCAGCACGCGTGACAGCGCGATCACGTCGGCCTGTTGTGCGGCTCGCAGCACCGTGACGTTGAGATGCGTCACGCGCGCCTCAGGCCCGGCCGCCGCCCGCAGCGAGGTTTCGGCGACCGTCAGCAGTGCCGCTGTCGCCCAGTCCGCGCCTTTCGCGGGTGAAAACCGCACACGCACGTCCTGGTCCTGGCACTGCTCGACGAACAGCTCGTAGCGGTCGCGCTCCGGCGTCGTCTTTTCGAGCAGCGCCTGCAGTTCGTCTTCGGTCATCGGCGCGATGCTATGCTATCTCCCTTCCGATGTCCTTCCTCGACCATATCGCTCGCTGCAACAACGCCGACTTGAGCCAGTTCGAGCCATGGTTCATCGACAGCCAGCGCGCCGGCTTCATCCATCGCGACTTCGCGCCGCGCCTGCCGGCGCCGTTGTTCGCGCATCGCGACGGCGCCTGGCATCTCGATCCTTCGCTCGACACACCCGATAAGCGCACGGCGGCGATGCGCGCGTTCCTGCTGAAGCTCCGCGCGGATGGCCTGTTCGGCGACACCTGGCGCGAGGAGGTCTATCCGGTCAGTGTGAAGTTCACCGACCCGCCATTGATGGCCATGGAGCGTGCCGCCGTGCCGTGGTTCGGCGTGCGCGCCTACGGGCCGCACATGACGGGCTACGTCAAGAAGGGCGACGGCCTGCACATCTGGGTGCCGCGTCGCTCCTACAAGAAGCCGACGTTCCCCGGCGAACTCGACAACACCGTGGCCGGCGGCCAGCCGGCGGGCATCGGCATCCGCGAGAACCTGATCAAGGAATGCCACGAGGAGGCCGCCATCCCGCGCGAGCTCGCCGAGCGCGCGAAGGCAGTCAGCGCTATCGCCTATTGGAACCAGTCGGGCCCGCAGCTCAAGCCGGACATCATGACCTGCTTCGATCTCGAGCTGCCGGGGGACTTCACGCCACAGGCCAATGACGGCGAGGTGCAGGCCTTCGAGCTGTGGCCGGTGGCCCGCGTCTTCGAGACGGTACGCGATAGCAACCAATTCAAATACAATTGCAATCTGGTGCTGATCGACTTTTTCGTACGGCACGGCCTGCTGAGTGCCGACGATCCCGACTTCGCGACAATCGTGTCAGGTCTGCGCCAAATGCGGCAGTAGCCCGGCAACTTCCGCGGAAATGTCACGTTGTGACACGCGGAGGAGGTCGTCCTCATGCGTGCCCTGTTGCCTTTTTTTGTCACAGCAGCCGTCGCCCTCTCGCTGGGCGCTACAGCGCAAGACCGATCGGCGCATGACCACGGCGGTCAGTCGACGATCGACGGCCAATGGGGCCGCGGTCACGCCGAGAACCACGACTGGTACAAGGACCTCAAGCAGCCCGGCACGGGTTACTCGTGCTGCAACGGCACCTTCAACGGCGTCGACGGCGACTGCCGTCCGACGCGCGCCTACCAGACCGAGGATGGTGCGTGGCGCGCGCTGGTCGACGGACAGTGGCAACCGGTGCCGCCGCGCGCGGTGCTGCAGCGTCTCGCACCCGACGGCAATTCACATATCTGCGCCGGAAAGAGCGGCATGATCTACTGCTTCATCGGAGGCTCGCCGAAGAGTTAGCATCGCCATCCACAGCCTGTTGATGTAACATCGATGCAACGGATTCAGCCGAGCGCAATGGCGCGTCGCTAGGAATACGTGACCGGCTCGACTGGCTTTGCGGAAAGGCGGCACCCTCATGCCCTTTCGCACGCGTACAGTTGTGGTGTCATTTGTCACATTGGTGGTCTGCGCTGCAGTGGGACTGCGAGTGCATGCGCAGGATCGCAAACCCGCCGAATACAGCGGGCAACATGGCCAAGGTCATGCCGAAAATCATGATTGGTACAAGGAGCTGAAGCAGCCCGGCACCGGTTATTCGTGCTGCAACGGCACGGTGAACGGCATCGAAGGCGACTGTCGGCCGACCCGCGCCTATCTCCAGGACGATGGCACCTGGCGGGCGCTGATCGACGGCAGCTGGGTGGAGGTGCCGCCGCGAGTCGTGCTGAAGCAGCTCGCGCCCGACGGCAACAGCCACATCTGCGCCAGCCGCAGCGGACTGATCTACTGCTTCCTGGGTGGCTCACCCAAGAGTTAGCTCGGCGGCGGGATGTTCGAGTCCTTGATGACCTTGCGCCACTTGGCAATCTCGATGCGTAGGGTCTCGGCATAGGCCTGCGGCGTGCCGCCGGCCATGATGAAGCCGAGTTCCTCCAGGCGCCGCCGAACGCCGGCATCGGACAGTGCTGTATTGGTGGCCGCGTTCAATTTGGCCACCAGCTCAGCCGGCGTGCCGCGCGGCGCCGAGATGCCGAAGCGCACGGCGGCCTCCATCCCAACCAATCCGCTCTCGGACGTGGTCGGCACATCGGGCAGCAACGATGAGCGCTTGGCCATCGCCACGGCAAGGCCACGCAGCTTGCCCGCCCGGACCGAAGTCGCCGTCGGCATCAGCGCATCGACAAGCAACGGCACATGACCGGCCAGCGTGTCGCGCAGGGCCTCGGCACTGCCTTTGTAGCCGACATGCTCGAGCTTGGCGCCGCTCAGCGCCTTGAGATGCTCGCCCCATAGGTGCGGCACGCTGCCGATGCCCGCCGAGGCGAAAGGCACCACGCGGTCGGGATTGGCCTTCGACCAGGCGATCATCTCGGCCATCGACTTGTAGGGTGCATCGTTGTTGGCGGCGATCAATGTCGGCATGTCGACGATCTGAACGATCGGCACCAGGTCAGCGAGAGGATCGTAGGGCAGTGCAATGCCAAAGGCAGCATTGACCACGAAAGCGCCCGGCGTGAGCAGGATCGTGTGGCCGTCCGGCTTCGCCTTGGCCACGACGTCGGTGCCGATGATGGTGCCGCCGCCCGGCTTGTTCTCGACAACGACCTGTTGACCGAAGATCGCCGTCAAGCGCTCGGCGACGATGCGCGCCGAGGTGTCGGTCGAGCCGCCCGGCGCATAGGGCACGATGAAGCGGATGGGACGATCGGGAAAAGCCTGTGCGCGAGCAAGCCGAGGCGCGAGCACGAGCGCAGCCGCCGAGCCCAGCAGAGCACGCCGCCGCACCCTCATGCCGGCGGCGGAATGTGGGCGTCCTGGATGACTTTGCGCCATTTCGCGGTCTCCTCGGTGAGTTTCTGGCCAAACGATTGCGGTGTGCCGCCGACCAGGCTCAGGCCCATCTCGCCCAGCCGACGTGCAAAGTCAGCCTCGGTGAGCACCTGATTGACGGCCCCATTGAGCTTGGCCACGGCGGCGGGCGGCGTGGCGGACGGCGCCATGAGGCCGTTGAAGATGGCGCCTTCCCATCCGGCGAGGCCGACCTCGCCGACGGTCGGAACGTCGGCAGCAACGCGGAGCGCTTGGACGTGGCGACTGCAAGGCCGCGTAGCTTGCCCGACTTCACGGCCGCACCGGTCGGCACCACGAGATCGACGAGCAGCGGCAGGTGGCCGCCCATCACGTCGCGCACTGCCTCGGAGCTGCCCTTGTAGCCGACATGCTCGAGCCTGAGCCCCAGCCGCATCCTGATCAGCTCCGCCCACAGATGCTGCATGCTGCCGCCCGAAGCGGAGGCATAGGAAACCGGCTCGCTCTTGGCCCGGGCGACGAGTTCGGCCATCGACTTGAACGGCGCTTCGTTGCTTGCCGCCACGAGGATCGGCACGTCGAAGAAGTGCACGACTGGTGTCAGGTCCTTGTAGGTGTCGTAGGGCAGCGGCATGTCGAAGGCGGCATTGACTCGCGAGTGCGCCGGTTGCCAGCAGCAGCGTGTAGCCATCGGGCTTGGCCTTGGCGACGGTTTCGGTGCCGATGATGGTGCCGCCGCCCGCCTTGTTCTCGACGACGATGGGCTGGCCCAGGATCTTTTCCAGCCGCTCGCCGAGGACGCGCGCGCCGGTGTCGGTGGCGCCGCCCGGCGCATAAGGGACGACGATGCGAATCGGCCGGTCGGGATAGGCCTGCGCTCGACCGGATCGCGAAATGACCGCGAGGCCGGCGGCCGCCAACACGGAACGGCGCTTCATTATCTCCTCCCGAACTTTGCCCAGGGTGGCATGCCGTGCGAAGCTAGGCATATCCGGCCCAGCTGAATCAGCCGGACCGGATATGCCGGGGGTCGGGATGCTTGGCGCAACGCGTTTCCGATCAAATGAAACACGAGCGGTTCCATTTGATCGAAAGCCGCACTGGCGCAACGAGGGGATCAGGGTGGCACGGGACGGTCAGGGCCTGGATGTCAGCAATGCCGGCGCACAAGCGATCGAGGCGCTCGATTTGCTGCGCGATGAGTGGCTGGCCTTCGGCAAGCGCCTGCCCGAGGTCGTCGGCGGCTGCCGACAAGGAAGAGCGTAGCGCCCTGCTGCCGCTGATGTCGGCCAATCTCCTGCTGACGGTGAACTCGCCTGCGGCCTCGAGCTGGCCAAGCGCCAGTTCGCGCAGGCCAAGAAGCTTGCCGCCGGCGTCAATGCGCGCGAGCAGGCCTGGTTCGCGAGCACCGAGGCCTGGTTCGCAGGTGAACGCGATCGCGCCCAGAAGATCCATGAGGACATCGTCGCCGAATGGCCGCGCGACCTGGTTTCGGCCAAGGTCGGCCAGATCCACGCCATCGATCGCGGCGACGCCGAAGGCATTCTGCGGGTGAGCGAGCGCATCCTGCCGGCCAATCGCGACAACCACTACGTCTGGGCCATGCATGCCTTCGGTCTGGAGGAATGCAACCGCATCGACGAGGCCGATGCCCATGCCCGCAAGGCGATTGAGATGGAGCGCCGCGATCCCTGGGCGCATCACGTCGTCGCCCATTGCCTGGAGGCGCGCGGCCACATGGTGGAGGGTGTGGCGTTCATGCAGTCGATGTCCGACACCTGGGAGGACTGCAACTCCTTCATGTACACCCACAATTGGTGGCATCTCGCGCTCTTCCTGATCGATCTCGACCGCACCGACGAGGCGCTAAAGCTGTTCGACGGGCGCGTGTGGGGCGTCGACAAGGAGTTTTCCGAGGACCAGATCAACGCAATCTCGCTGCTGGCGCGGCTGGAGTTGCACGGCGCCGACGTCGGCGCGCGCTGGGCCGACATCGCCACATACGTGAAGCCACGCCTGCACGATCACTTCTCGCCCTTCCTCGACCTGCACTATCTCTATGGCCTGGCGCGGGCCGGCGAGCAGAGCGCCGTCACCGAGATGCTGGCGAGTCTGGAGGACCGCGCCGAGCAGGCCAAGGCCGGCGAACGCGAGGCGTGGGCCGACTGCACGGTGCCGGCGGCGCACGGTCTCGCCGCTCACGCAAAAAGCGACCATGCCGAAGCCGCGCGCCTTCTCGGCCAGGCCATGCCGCACCTGACGCCGATCGGCGGCAGCATTGCCCAGCGTGCGCTGTTCGGCGCCATCCATCTCGATGCGTTGATTCGCTCGGGTTGGAACGACGCGGCGCTAAAAATCCTGCAGGCCGACGATCGCGAGCGGCCGACGGTGCCCGCGACCAAGCGCGCGTTGGCCGACCTGTTGCGCAAGCTCGGCCGCGCCGAGCAGGCAATGACCGCTGAATACCAGGCCGAACAACTCGCGCGGCAATATCGCGCGACCAAAGGAGCTGCCGCGTGACCCACGACCTCACCCAGATGACCGCCGCCCAGCTGTCCAAGCTCTATCGCCGCGGCAAGACCTCGCCGGTCGAGGTCATGAGTGCGGTGCTGGCGCGCAGCGACAAGGTCAATCCGCGCATCAATGCCTTCTGCCGCGTCGACGGCAAGGAGGCGATCGCGGCGGCCCGTGCGTCGGAGAAGCGCTGGAAGAAAGGCAAGCCCCTGTCGGCGATCGACGGCGTGCCGGTCTCGATCAAGGAGCTGGTGCGGGTGAAGGGTTGGGCGGCCTCGATGGGCAGCAAGCTCACCGACAAGACCCCCGTCGATGCCGACGCGCCGGCGGTGGCCCGTCTGCGCGAGGCCGGCGCCATCGTCTTCGCGCAGAGCACCTCCTCGGAGTTCGGTCACAAGGGTGTGACCGACACGCCCTTGAACGGCGTCACGCGCAATCCCTGGAACCTCGAGCGCACGCCCGGCGGTTCGTCGGGAGGCGCCGGCGCGGCCGTTGCCGCAGGCCTGGGGCCGCTGGCGATCGGCACCGACGGCGGCGGCTCGGTGCGGATCCCGTCGAGCTTCAACGGGCTGGTTGGCCTGAAGGCGACCTACGGGCGCGTGCCCAACTGGCCGCCGACGCTCAATGGCGATCTCTCCAACACCGGCCCGATGTGCCGCACGGCGCACGACTGTGCGCTGATGATGAACGCCATCGCCCGGCCCGATCCGCGCGATCCCACGCAGCTGCCGGAGGACGACACCGACTACGTCAAGGCGCTGAAGGCCAAGCTCAAGAAGCCGCGCGTCGCCTTCCTGCTGCGCATGTCCGAGCATCCGCTCGACATCGAGGTGGCGGCGCTGGTGACCAAGGCCGCCAAGCGCTTCGACAAGATGGGCTGCAAGGTCGAGGAGATCGCTGGCCCGCCCTTCCCGCACGCCGATGCCGGCCGCATCTTCGTGACGCATTGGCTCAGCAACCTGCAGCGCCTGCTCGACCTCTATCCCGAGGTCTCGGCACGGCGAGTTCGATCCCAACCTTCTGGCGGGTGCGAAAGCGGGCCGCCGCCACACCATGAACGACGTCGTCGACCGCCCATGCCGGCCGGCGCGAGATGGCCGTGGCCTGGAACCTGTTCTTCGAGAAATACGACTTCCTGCTGACGCCGACCGTGGCGGTGCAGCCCTTCGAGGTGCTGAAGAACATGCCCGACGGGCCCGAAGGCAAGGCCAACGCGTTGTGGTCGCCCTACACCGCGACCTTCAACCTGACGCGCCATCCTGCGGCCTCGCTGCCCTGTGGCCTCAGCAGCGCCGGCCTGCCGGTCGGCCTGCAAATCGTGTCGGGCTATTTCAAGGACGCTGCCTTGCTCGCCGCTGCGGGGCGCTACACCGAGGAGCATCCGTTGAAATTCCCCGTCCTGCCGGAGAAAGCGAAATGACTGCCGACCTTGCGATGATGCCGGCGCATCAGCTGGTCAAGCTCTTCAAGTCGCGCAAGGCCTCTCCAGTCGAGGCGGCCAAGGCGGCGCTCGCGCGCATCGAGGCGTTCAACCCGCAGCTCAATGCCTTCCAGCACCTCGACCCCGACGGCGCGCTACGCGCCGCGCGCGCCTCGGAGAAGCGCTGGAAGAAGGGCGGCAAGCGACTGAGCGATCTCGACGGCGTGCCCGTCACCATCAAGGACATGGTGCTGACCAAGGGCCTGCCGACGCGCATGGGCAGCCTGGCCACCGACGCCGACGGGCCATGGAACATTGACGCGCCGGCAGCGCAGCGCCTGCGCGAAGCGGGCACCGTGTTGCTCGGCAAGACGACCTCGCCGGAATATGGCTGGAAGGGCGTGACGGACTCGGCCCTGTTCGGCGCCACCCACAATCCCTGGAAGATCGGCCGCACGCCCGGCGGCTCATCCGGCGGCGGCGTGGCAGCCGAGGCGGTCGGCATGGGCAGCCTGGCCGTCGGCACCGACGGCGCGGGATCGGTGCGCATCCCCTGCTCCTTCACCGGCCTGTTCGGGCTGAAGCCGACCCAGGCCCGGGTCCCGGTCTATCCGCCGTCGGCGCAGGGCACGCTCTCCCACGTCGGGCCGATGACCCGCACGGTGCTCGATGCCGCCATGATGATGAATGTCATGGCCCGACCCGATCCGCGCGATCCCTACGGCCGGCCGGACGACGAGGAGAACTACCTCAAGGGCTTCGACAAGGGCGTGAAGCATCTCACGATCGCCTACTCGCCCAACCTCGGATTCGTGGAAAAGGAGAAGATCGACCGCGACGTGGCCGTCGCCGTCGAGCATGCCGCCAAGGTGTTCAAGACGCTGGGCGCCAAGGTGGTCGAGGACTCGCCCGACCTGATGGGGCTCGATCCGCGCCAGATCCTGAACGCGCACTGGCAGTCCAACGTCGCCGTGCTGGTGAAAGGCTTCAGCGAAGAGAAGCGCGCGCTGATGGATCCCGGCCTGCTGAAGGCCGCGGAAGTCGGGGCCGATCTCGGCCAGGAGGCGGTCGTCACGGCAATCCATCAGCGCCAGCAGCTCGCCGTCATCATGAATCAGTTCATGGCGAAGTACGACCTGCTGCTCACCCCGACCATGCCGGTGACCGCCTTCCCGATCTTCCAGAACGGCGCCTGGGGCGGCGACGGCGTCGACATCGGCTGGACGCCCTTCACCCTCACCTTCAACCTGACGCGCCAGCCCGCCGCCACCATCCCCTGCGGCCTCGACCGCGAGGGCCTGCCGATCGGCCTGCAGATCGTGAGCGGCCATGCGCGCGATGCGCTGGTGCTGCGCGCCGCCGCGGCCTACGAGCGCGTGCGGCCGATCCCGGCGCCGCCGATGGCGCACCAGGTCTGACACGGCGCATGTTCGACCTGTTCTATGCCGTCGACGGGGCCATGCTGCTGCTGGCGGCAGCCGCGACGGCCTGCGCGATCGCCGAAATGAAGCAGCGCATCGTCAGGCGCTGGATGGTGCTCGCGACCGGCGTGCTGGCGAGCCTCGCGGCGATCGCCCTGCTCTCCTATCCCGACGTGCGCGACCTCCTGCAGCTCGAAGTGTGGTCGTTGGCGGCGGCGGGCATCCTGGTAGGCGCCGCGCGCGGCCAGTTCATGCGCATGGATTCGGACCACAACTGGGGCCTGGTGCGCCTCACTTGGGCGCATGACTGGCTGTGGGTGGCGATCGCGGTGTTGCTGCTCGCCATCCTGCAGTTCGCCATCGAGATCAGGTTGCGACAGCAGAATCCCTTCGAGACCACGGTGGAATTGCCCGCGGTGCTGGCCAGCGGCTATTTGCTGGGCGGCTCGATCGTCGCCTGGTTCCGTGCCGGCTCGATCGCCCACACCGACCTGCACGAGTAGGATCGGATAAAGGACGGCTCACATGCCTCTTGCGTTCTACCTGTCCGATATCTTCATGGTGGCTCTGGCGATCGCAGTGGTCGCGAGCGCCCTGCCGGAGAGCCGCCATAAGGTCGTGCCGCGCTGGCAACTTCTCCTACCCGGCGTGCTGGCGACCGTCTCCGCGGTGGCAGCGCTGGTCTATCCGCATCCCCGCGACCTGTTGGAGCTCGAGATGTGGCTGATCGGTGCGGCCGGCCTGCTGATCGGCGCGGCGCGCGCCGGTTTCATGGGCATGGAGTCCGACCACGCCTGGGGGCTGGTGCGGTTGCGCTACGGCAAGGACACGCTGTGGACCGCCTTGGCGTTCGCGCTATTCGCGCTGATCCATTTCGTGGTCGAGATGATCACGCGCGACGTCAATCCCTACATGGTGAGCGTCGTGCTGCTCTTGACGTTGAGTGGCAGCTATCTGATGGGGCGCTCGCTCGTTGGCTGGGTTCGTGCCGGCCGCACGATGCACGTCGATCTGCACGACTAGAAAGAAGAAGGGCGGTCTTTCGACCGCCCTTTTTCGTCTTCAGGTTCCCGTCTTCAGGCCTTCATCGCCGCTTTCACGGCGTCCGCCGTGATCGGCAGCGAGCGCACCCTCGCCCCGACCGCATTGAAGATCGCGTTGGCGATGGCCGGCGCCACCACGGTGACGCCGGGCTCGCCGCAGCCCGACGGTGGATCGTTGTTGGCGATGATCGAGATGTCGAGGTCCGGCATCTGGCTCATGCGCATGGGCGTGTAGCCGTCGAAGTTGCTGACCTGAAGCGCGCCGCCTTCCAGCGGTGCCTTCTCGAACAGTGCGAGCGACATGCCCCACAGGGTCGAGCCCTCGATCTGCGCCTTCACGCCGTCGGGGTTGACCACCGTGCCGAGATCCATGGCCATGCGTCAGCCGGTCGACCTTGAACGAGCCGTCGGCGGGATTGACCGTGACCTGGGCGGCGCAGGCCGTCCAGGTCGCCGTAGCGCGCTCCTGCGACGAGACGCAGGCGATGCCGAGCCCGGAGTTCTTGGGCAGGGTCACCGAGCCCCAGCCAGCACGGCCGGCTGCGGTCCGAAGCGCGTTGGCGAGCTTCTTGGCGCCGCCCTTGTTGTCGCCCGCGCCGTCCAGCATAGCGAGGCGATAGTCGACCGGGTCCTTGCCGGCGGCATGGGCCAGCTCGTCGACCATGCTTTCGACCGCCCAGAAGGTCCAGCCCGGCGCCACCGAGCGCAGTTGCCCGGAAGGCGTCGCCTTCTGGGCCAGTTCATTCAGCACCGCGCGCACCTTGTGGTTGGGCACGGTGTACCAGAAGTCGGCGCCGTTGACGGTGAAGCCGTCGAGCGAGCCCTTCTTGTCGACCGCGGGCGTCAGGAACGCCGGGATGCCCCAGCGCGCCGTCGGCCAGGCGCAGACCACGTCGTGCTGCAGCCCAACCAGCTTGCCGTCGGCGTCGAGTCCGGCCTTCACCTTCTGGTAGGTGAGCGGCCGGGTGAAATCCATGGCCATGTCGTCTTCACGGGCATAGATCAGCTTGACCGGTTTGCCGACCGCCTTGGAGGCGAGGACGGCGGGGATCACCATGTCGGCATCCAGGCGCCGGCCGAAGCCGCCGCCCATGAAGTACTGGTGCAGCACCACGTTCTTCGGATCGACGCCCAGCGCACCGGCCGCGATGCCGCCGGTGCGGGAGGCGAACTGGTTGCCGGTATGGACATGCCATACGCCATCCTTCTCATAAGCCGTCGCATTCATCGGCTCGAGCGGCGCGTGGATGTTGATCGAGGTCAGGTACTCGGCCTCGAAGGTCTTGGCCGCGCCTTCGAGCGCCTTGGCGGGATCGCCGGCGCTGACGAAGAGTTGGCCCGACGCGGGGTCGGCCTGCAGCTTCTTGGCCTCGTCGATCAAGGTCATGTCGGAGACCTTGGCGTAGGGGCCCTTGTCGTAGCTGACCTTGAGCGCGTTGGCGGCCTTCTTGGCCCCTTCATAGGTCGTGGCGACGGCCACCACCCAGCCCGACGTGGTCTGGGTCTTGTCGTCCAAGGTGACCGCCTTGACGTAGCCCTTGACCTTCTTGGCCTCGGACTCGTCGACACCCGTCACCGTGGCGCCATAGCGCACCGGCGGCACGACCGGCTTGCCGTAGAGCATGCCCGGCACCATGACATCGATGCCGTACTTGGCCGTGCCGTTGGTCTTGGACGGAACGTCGAGCTGCGGCACCGCCTGGCCGACCAGCACATACTGGCCCGGCGTCTTGAGCTTGATCGCCTTCAGCTCGTCGGCGGTCCACACCTTGTTCGCCTTCCCGTCGGCGACGATCTTGGCGTAGCTCACCTTCTTGCCGGTCTTGCTGTGGATGACCTGGCTGTTCGACGCGCGGCACTCCGCGGCCGGCACGCCCATCATCTGCGCCCCGGTGTTAATCAGCGTGATGCGGCCGGCGGCGCCCGCGCGACTCATGGCGTCGAAGTTCATGCGCACCGACCACGAGCCGCCGGTGATCAACGCGCCGAGCACGGGGTCGTTGTACTTTGGATCGTTGTCGGGCAGCGCGATGCGCATCTTGTTCCAGTCGGCCTCGAGCTCCTCGGCCACGATCTGCGCCATCGCGCTCGAGACGTGCTGGCCCATCTCCGCCTTGCCGACCATCACGGTGACGATGCCGTCGGGGCCGATCGAATACCACGCGGTCGGACCGAACGTGCCCGCCGCCAGGGCGGTTGTGATGCCTTCGACAGCGACATAGCCGAAGGCGAGGCCGGCTGCGGTGCCGCCGACCAGGAAGGAACGCCGCTTGAGATCAGGAATGTGTGTCATGGCTCAGCTCCCCGACTTGGCGCGCATGTCGGCGGCGGCGCGGATGATGGCCTTCTGGATTCGACCGTAGGTCATGCAGCGGCAGAGGTTGCCGTCCATGTGATCGACGATCTCCTGTTTGGTCGGATCGGGATTCTTCGACAGAAGCGAAGCGGCCTGCATGATCTGGCCGGACTGGCAGTAGCCGCATTGCGGCACCTGCTCGGCCACCCAGGCGACCTGCAGCGGATGGTTGTTGCCCAGGCCTTCGATCGTGGTGATCTTCTTGCCGGCGGCGTCCTTCGCCGAGGTCTGGCAGGAACGCACGGCGACGCCGTCGAGATGCACGGTGCAGGCGCCGCAGAGACCCGCGCCGCAACCGAATTTGGTACCGGTCATCTGCAGATGCTCGCGGATGACCCAAAGCAGCGGCGTGTCGCTCTCGACATCGACCTGCTTGGACTGACCGTTGACGGTAAGTGTGAGCATGTCCTGTTTCCTCCGTGGCTTGACGCTTGGTGTCGCTTTAGCCGACGCGCGCATCGCTTGTGCATCCTCTTGGGATGCTTGGATGCGTACTTTCTTTTGTTGCTTGCTCTTGTTCGAGCGTTATCCCAATCGTGCACAGCGCTCGGAACGGGCGTCAAGAACCGTTGTTCTATATCTGCAAGACGAAGTCGGCGGACGGGTTCGTTACCGGTTGGTAACGCCTCGCCTGGACAGCCCGTCGGGGCGGGCGGAGGTTAGGGCATGGCGAACGACGCGAAGACGCGCCCGCTCGAGGTCCTGCTCAGGGACTTCAAGCGGCTCGGCACAGCCGCATGGGTCGCCATCGTGGCGCTGGTCGTGGTGCTCGTGGTTGCGATCGTCGGCGTCTACTATTCGGGCACCGACGATCTGGCCGCCGGCGTCTCCGGCCCGGGCTACATCGCCATGGCACTGGGCGTGCTGTTCACGATGGTGGTTGGCGCAGGGCTGATGGTGCTCATTTTCTATAGCAGCCGTCGCGGCTACGACGATCCGCCGGCGGTAGACCCGACGGACAAGGAGCGCGATCCCTAGCTTCAGACATCGCGCACTTGTGACCTTTGGCTGGCCGGTGCCTTGGTATCGTCCGCAAAAGGAGCGCCATGACATGCGTTCGAATTGCTGTCGGCTTTCTCGTCGTGCTGTCGCCATCCTTGAGCGCAGGCGGCGCACCGCCAAGGTCGACCTGCCGCCGCGCGGCTAGCAATTTGTCCAGGCTCTTGGCGGTGTTGCTGATTGCGTTGGTGCCGCCGGCTGTCACCGTTGCCCAGAACCTGGCGGCGGATCAGCAATATTGCGCAGCCCTTCTCGACAAATATCTCCGCTACGCCGGCGTCACGGAGTATCCCGGCACTCCCGGCAAGCTCTCCAACGACAATCAGGCGGCCCTCGCCCAAGCCCGATGCCAGGCGGGCGACACCAATGCCGGCATCGCCATCCTCGAACGCAAGCTGCGCGACGCCAAGCTCGACCCGCCGCCGCGCTCGTAGCCCTCCGTGGCGCTAGCGCGGCTTCCGATCAAATGGAACCGCTCGCGGTTCCATTTGATTGGAAACGCGTTGCCCCTGGCGCCTCGACCAACGGGCATAGTCCGCCCGGCTGATTCCAGCCGGGCGGACTATGCTCTAGGTGGATATAATGCCGCCAACCAAACGGGAGAAACGTCATGACGCGTCAGGCATTGCTGGTCGTCGGTCTCTTGGCAGCGGCGAGCGTTGCTCACGCCCAGCAGCAGAAGGTCGGCGCGCCGCCCGAAGCTTCCAACATGAAGCTGGCCGGCTGGAGCGACCTGCAAGCGCGCTCGGCCTACCAGCCGACCATCCATCAGCAGGGCGGCCGCTGGATCGCCTATATCGGCCATCACGGTGGCACCGAGGAGATTCCCAACCCGGTCAATCCCATGACCGGCAAGGCCGAGCCCAACGGCACCTCGATTGTCGATGTGACCGATCCAGCCAACCCAAAATATCTGAAGCACATCCCCGGCGCCCCCGGTACCTACGAGGCAGGCGGCGCGCAGATGGTGCGGGTGTGCGATGGCAGCGCGCTGCCCAAAGCCGACAAGAGCGCGGTCTACATGCTGCGGACCTTCGGCGGCGAGGCGCATGAGATCTGGAATGTCGCCGATCCCGCCAATCCCAAGCTGGTCACCCGGCTCGGCGGGCTGAAGGACACGCACAAGAGCTGGTGGGAATGCGACACCGGCATTGCCTTCCTGGTCTCTGGCGCGCCCGACTGGCGCACCAGGCGCATGACGCAGGTCTACGACCTCTCCGATCCCGCCCATCCGGTGAAGATCCGCGACTTCGGCCTGCCCGGCCAGGAGCCCGGCGCCACCGGCGCGGTGCCCACCGAGCTGCACGGCCCGATCTCGACCGGACCACAGGGCAACCGCGTCTATTTCGGCTACGGCACCAACAAGGGCGGCGTCCTGCAGATCGTCGACCGCGAGAAGCTGCTCAAGGGCCCGAAGGAGCCGACGCCCGATAACCTGCGCTATCCCGAGATCTCGCGGCTCATGATGTCGGCATGGAATGGCGCGCACACGACCTTCCCTATGCTCGGCATGCCGATCGCGGAGTTCGCGCACGACAAGGACGGCGCCAAGCGCGACATCGTCATGATCGTCGACGAGGCGATCCTGAACGAGTGCCAGGAGGCGCGGCAGATGGTGTGGTTCGCCGACGTCTCGATCGAGAACCGCCCGATGATCGTGTCGAACTGGACCGCCCCCGAGATGCCCGGAAACTTCTGCCAGCGCGGCGGGCGGTTCGGCTCGCACTCCTCGAACGAGAGCATGGCGCCGATCTACTACAAGAAGATGGCCTTCATCGCCTGGTTCAACGGCGGCGTGCGCGCGCTCGACATCCGCGATCCCTTCCAGCCCAAGGAGGTCGGCTATTTCATCCCGGCCATCACCGACAAGACCGACAAGCGCTGCGTCAAGGTCGACGGCAAGGATCGCTGCAAGGTCGCGATCCAGACCAACAACGTCGAGACCGACGACCGCGGCCTGATCTACATCGTCGATCGCGCCAACACCGGCATGCACATCCTCGAGCTCGCCGGCGAGGCCCGGCAGGTGGCCGGCCTGAAGTGAGGCGATGCTGAGCCGGCGCACCATCGTGCAGACCTCGTTGGCCGTCGGCACGGTGGCGGGCCTGGCCGGCATCGCCATGTATGCCAACTGGCGGCTGGCGCAGGGACCCGAGCCCGCCGACGGCTGGTGGCCGATAGCCTGGCCCTTCCCGCGCGACGGCTGGCCGCCGGGCCGCGCCTGGCGCGGCCACGATCTCGAAGTCTATGTCCGGCCCAAACTGGGCTTCTGCGGCAATTGCGATACCGGCGTGGTGACCGACGATGAGGTCGACCGCGTGACCGACATCGACCTCCTGGACGAGAAGTTCGCTCCACTCAGGGAGGGCAGCCGCGTGCGCATCACCGACCTGTTCGGCCGCGCGCGGCTCTACCGCCTCAAGATGAAGGACGGCAAGCCGCGCCTCGCCGAAGGCATCGCGGTCTCCTACAAGTGTGATCTCGTGGTGGCGATCGTGCTGGGCAAGGTCGATGACGAGCCGACAACCAAGTTCGCCCACCGGTTCCTCGAGTCCAACAAGGTGCAGGTCTGGGTCAACCAGCAGCTCGAAGGCCGCTGACCGTCCTTTCTCGTACGTTTTCGTACGAAAGAGGCTTTGCCTTTCGCTGCCGCGACGGGAGTTCGGGCACCCCTCAGCGTAGTGTGGCATTTGCCACCGTCATGACGGCGCGCCAACCCTATGCCTCGCGCCCATGCCTTATCGGAAAAAACTATCGGCCGGCGGCGCGCCCGGCGACAATGGCGGCATGAAGCCATTGCACATCGGCATCGCCGCCTGCTCGGCCGAGGGCGCCGCCCTCTGCTATCGCACCATCTGCACGGAAGCCCCGGCGCTGATCGCCCCTCACGCCCATCCCGAGGTCAGCCTGCACACGCCGTCGCTCGCCGACTATATGGCGCTGATCTATCGCGGCGACTGGGCGGGCGTGGGCGAGATGATGCTGGCTTCGGCGCACAAGCTGAAACAGATGGGCGCGGACTTCCTGATCTGCCCCGATAACACCATCCATCAGGCGCTGCCGCTGATCGAGGCCCGTTCGCCCTTGCCATGGCTGCACATCGCCGAGTGCGTCGCGACCGAGGCCGACCGCCGCGGCTTCCTGCGCATCGCCATCACCGGCACGCGCTGGCTGACCGAGAGCGAGGTCTATCCCGAGAAGTTCGCCCGCCGTGCGCTGGGCTACATGCGCCCGGGCCTCGCCGAGCGCGAGGAGATCAACCGCATCATCATGGACGAGCTGGTCTACGGCGTCTTCAAGCCCGACGCGATCGCCTACCTGCAAAAGGTCATCGAGCGCATGAAGGTCGAGGGCTGCGACGCCGTCGTGCTGGGCTGCACCGAGCTCCCGCTGATCATGAATGACGGCAACTCGCCGCTGCCGACGCTCGATTCGACCCGCCTGCTGGCGCGCGCCGCCATCCATCGGGCGATCGAGGGCAGCAAGGCGAAGGCTGCCTAGCCCCAGACCTCGCGCGCAACTTCGACACAGCGCGAGAGCTTGGCCCACTGCTCCTCCTCGGCCAGCAGGTTGCCTTCCTCGGTGCTGGCGAAGCCGCACTGCGGCGAAAGGCAGAGCTGCTCGAGCGGCGCAAACTTCGACGCCTCGTCGATCCGGCGCTTGAGCTGGTCCTTGCTCTCCAGCGCGCCGGTCTTCGAGGTCATGACGCCCAGCACGACGTGCTTGTTCTTGGGCAGCAAGCGCAGCGGCTCGAAGCCGCCGGCGCGGTCGGTGTCGTACTCCATGAAATAAGCGTCGACGTTCATCTTGTTGAACAGGATGTCGGCCACCGGCTCGTAGCCGCCCTGCGCCATCCAGGTCGAGCGGAAGTTGCCGCGGCAGAGATGCATGGAGATGGTCATGCCGGGCGTGCGGCCGGCGCAGGCGGCGTTCACCAGGTCGGCATAGATGTGCAGGAGCTTGTCGGGATCGTCGCCGCGGCCGCGCAGATAGTCGCGTTGCGCCGGATCGCAGAGATAGGCCACGAACACCTCGTCGAGCTGCAGGTAGGTGCAGCCCGCCTCGCCGAAGGCGCGCACCGCCTTGGTGTAGGCCTTTCCGAGATCGACGAAGAACGGCTCCATCTCGGCATAGGCCGACTTCTCGATCGCCTGCCGGCCGCCGCGGTAATGCAGCGCCGTCGGCGACGGGATGGTCATCTTGGGCGTCTGCTTGGCGACCGACTTCAGGTACCTGAAGTGCTCGATCATCGGGTGCGAGGGCGAGAAGTCGATCTTGCCGTGCACATGCAGGCCCTCGGCCTTGGTCTCGGTGCCCTTGAACTGCAGGCCTTGGGTCACGCTCACCAGCTCGACGCCATCGAGCTTGGCCAGGAAATCGTAGTGCCACCACGAGCGGCGGAACTCGCCGTCGGTCACGCCTTGCAGGCCGATCGATTCCTGCTTGGCGACCAGCTTCTTGATTTCGGCATCCTCGACCGCCTTAAGCTGGGCCGGCGTCATCTCCCCGGTCGCGCGCTTGGTGCGCGCCTCCTTTACCGGACCCGAGCGCAGCAGGCTGCCGACCTGGTCGGCACGGAATGGCGGCTTGCTACGTTGGGTCACGCGGATACTCCGAGGGCGTTGCGAATGGACGTATGGAAGTGGACCAGCGACGGCTCGTTGCGGCCGTAGATCACTTCCTGGAGTGGCGCCCGATTCGAAACCGATCTGCATGCGCTCGCCGAGCGGGAAGTCTTCCTCCATGACCGTACGAATGGCGATGTCGCGGTTCTTCTCCCAGTAGGAGTCGGGCCGCGTCGACTTCGGCCGGCTTGTAGATCGTCATCTCGACCTCGCAGTGGCTCGGATCATCGCGGCCCGGGAAGGCGCGCCAGACCTCGATATGGTCGAGCTGCCAGATCAGCAACGCGTTGGGGAAGAGCTGGTAGACCGCCACGATATGCTGGCGGTAGTTGCGTTCGGCCTCGGGCCTGGCGCGGATCTCGTCGATCGAGGTCTTGGCGACGCAGAAGCGGCCATTGAGGCCGGCCGCATCGAACGTGCCGCTATTGCCGATGAAGTACGGCGCGATGGTTTTCCGGTGAAGATGCGGGATGTGATAGCCCTCGAGGAAGGTGTCGATCGCGAACTTCCAGTTGATGCGCGGCATGACGCGGTCGGTCGAGAAGAGCGGATAGGTCTCGGGTTTCAGCGCCGCGAGATCGGCGGCGAACGGGCCGAGCCCGGCATCGATATCGATCACCGCGCTCTCGCCGCCGCCACGGGCTTGGGCCGCACGAACAGCAGGCCGTGTTTCTCGACCGCCGGCAGGCGCACCAACCCGTGACTTGCGAGGTCAAGTGCCGGCGAAGCCCACTTTGTCGGTGGTGCCCAAGAGCTTGCCGGCGGCGTCATAGGTCCAGCCGTGATAGGGGCAGGTGAAGGCCCGCGCGTTGCCGCAGCCTTGCGCCACCGGCGCACCGCGATGGCGGCAGATATTGGCGAAGGCGCGCACCTCACCGTCGGCGCCGCGCGTCATCAGCACCGGCATGCCGGCAACATCCTCGGCGAGGTAGTCGCCCGGCTTGGCGAGCCGCGTCGAGAGGCCCATGAAGATCGGCTGATCGCGGAACAGCCGCTGGCGTTCCAGCGCCGCGCGTTCGCGGCAGGAATAGTTGATCGTGCGGTTGCGAAACAGCGCGTCGGCGAGATCGGTGGTGCGGCCGTCGATATGGCCGAGCAGCCGCCTCCCGACGGCCAGTTCTTCTTGTCGTTCCATGAGCGCACGTTAGGACGGCTCGGCTTCGGGAGCTAGGGCCGAAAGCTCCGAGGACCGCTCACGGAGGGATTGCCGAGCTCAAAAAATCGCAGCCGGCGATGGGTCTCGCGGCTGATTCCGATACGGGGGCCTACGGCAATGCGGCCGCGCTTGCGCACGGCGTCGGCCAGCCAAAGCGGACCGCTGTTGCCACAGAGGTCCTGCCCGTCCAGGTCCCGGGTGATGCCGAGGGCTGTGGCGAGGCGCCCTGGTCCCCGGGCGAGGTCGGTCGGGCGCGCCCCGGGCCGGTTCGCCGCCATCATCTCCAGGCCTTCCAGGGGCTCAAGAGCGCGCAGTAGAACGCCGCTACCGATGCCGCGGCGGCCGGCGCTGACGTTGAGCGAAAACCAGCAGCCATAGACAAAGTAGACGTAGGCGTGCCCTCGTTCGAGGAACAACGACGCATTGCGCGCGGTCTTGCCTCGGTAGGCATGGCCGCTGGCGTCGCCGACCACATAGGCCTCGGTCTCGACAATGCGGCCGCTCATCCGGCCAGCCGGATGCTCACGAACGAGCGTCTTGCCGATCAACCACCGCGCTAGCCGTGCCGCGGGCTCGGGCAGCTCTTCACGCAGGAGGTGGCGCAGTTGCAGCATTCTGTCCTTCGATCAGGCCGAATACTTGCGCCGGCGTGAACCCGCTTTCCCGCAATGCGCGGAGGGTGAGCGAGCTGTCGCGCTTGGCGAGGCGCTTGCCGTCGGGTCCGAGCAGCAGGCGATGGTGAGCGTAGGCCGGCGCGTCGTAGCCCAGCAGGCGCTGCAGCAGGCCGTGCACGTGCGTCGAGGGCAGCAGGTCCTCGCCGCGCGTCACCAGGGTCACGCCCTGCAGATGATCGTCGACCGTGACCGCCAGATGATAGCTGGTCGGTGTGTCCTTGCGCGCCAGCACGACGTCGCCAAACAGCAGCGGTTCGCCCTCGATGCGGCCGCGGCCTTCGTCGACGAAGTGATAGGGCCCGGCCGCGGCGGCGGCCTTGCCGGCATCGAGGCGCAGGCAGAATTCCCGGCCCTCGGCGATCAGGCGCCGCCGCTCCTCGACAGTGCGATGGCGGCAGGTGCCGGGATAGATCGGTCCGTCTGGTCCCGTGCGGCGCGCCGGCCGACCAGCCGCAATGTCGGCGCGCGTGCAGAAGCAGGGATAGATCAGGCCGCGCTTGCTGAGCCCATCCAGCGCCTTGCCGTAGTCGCCGAAATGCTCGGACTGGCGACGCACCGCGCCGTCCCAGGCCAGTCCCAGCCATTCGAGATCGGCCAGGATCGAGCTTTCGAACTCGCGCCGGCTGCGGCGGATGTCGATGTCTTCGATGCGCAGCAGGAAGGTGCCGTTGGCCGCGCGCGCCCGCTTCCAGGCGACCAGCGCCGAATAGGCCGAGCCGAGATGCAGCTCGCCGGTCGGGCTGGGGGCAAAACGCGTCACCACAGGCATTTTCGGACGTTACAGCCGGTTCTTCCGCCGTGCTATGCGAACCGGATGGCCCAAGTTGTCCTCGACGCCGCCAATCTCAAGAAGGCGATGCGCCATCTCGCCAAGGTCGATCCCGACTTCGCCCGCGCGATCAAGGAGGTCGGCCATCCCGAACTGCGCATCGTGCCGTCAGGCTTCGGCGGGTTGATGCGGTCGATCGTCGGCCAGCAGGTCTCGGTGCATGCCGCGCGCAGCATCTGGCTGCGGCTCGAGGCGGCGGTACCGTCGATGGAGCCGGCCGACTTCCTGAAGCTCAGCGACGAGCAACTGCGTGCCGTCGGTCTCTCCAATGCCAAGATGAAGTATGGCCGCGCGCTCGCGGCAGACATCGTCGAGGGCCACATCGATTTCGCGGCACTCAGCGAGCTCGACGATGCCGCGGCCATCGCCATGCTGACCCAGGCCAAGGGCATCGGCCCGTGGACGGCCGAGATCTATCTGATGTTCGCGCACGGCCGGCCCGACATCATGCCCGGCCTCGATCTCGGCCTGGTGATCGCCGCCCAGCACCTGAAGAAGCTGCGCAAGCGACCCGACGCAAAGCGGCTTCTCAAAATCGCCGAGGCGTGGCGGCCCTGGCGCAGTGCCGCCGCGCTGCTGCTCTGGCACTATCGCCGCAACATGCCGGACTGGAGCGCCAAGCCACCAAAGGCGGAGAAGAAATGAAAAAGCTCGAAGGCCAGAAGCTTGAGGGACCCAGTCACGGTCCCCACGCTGGCGGCAAGCCCGGCCATCTCGTCGTGCTGCTGCACGGCTATGGCGCCGATGGCGAGGACCTGATCGGGTTGGCCCCGGTGCTGGCGCCGCTGATGCCCGACGCCGTCTTCCATGCACCGAACGCGCCCTATCCCTGCGAGGGCAACCCCTTCGGCTACCAGTGGTTCGGCATCTCGCGCCTCGATCCGGCGGTCGCGGCAGCGGGCGTGCGCGCCGCCGCGCCCTTCGTCGAGAGCTTCCTCGACGATACCCTGGCGCAATATGGGCTCGACGAGAGCAAGACCGCGCTGGTCGGCTTCTCCCAGGGCACCATGATGGCGCTGCATGTCGGGCTGCGGCGGACGAAGCAGCTCGCCGGCATCGTCGGCTTCTCCGGCATGCTGGCCGGGCCGGAAGTCGCTGGGCGCCGAGATCAAGTCGCGCCCTCCCGTCGTGCTGCTGCACGGCGACAGCGACGAGATGCTGCCGCACCAGCTCACCGAGCGCGCCGCCGAGGTGCTGCGCCAGAACGGCGTGGCGGTGCGCACGCATATCGCCCCGGGCGTCGGCCACGGCATCGACGAGACCGGCCTCGCGCGCGCCGCCCATTTCCTGCTCGATGTCTTCAAGCTCCCGGTCCCCACTCCGGAAAATCGCCATGAAGATCGACGGCATCTGCAAGAAGGGCTTCGAGCGCGTCGCCGAAGCCTTCACCAAGAACTTCGCCGAGAAGGGCGAGCTCGGCGCATCGGTCTGCGTGACGGCGGGCGGCGAGACCGTCGTCGACCTGTGGGGCGGCGTCGCCGACGGCAAGACCAAGGCGCCGTGGAAGAAGGACACGCTCAGCATCGTCTTCTCCTGCACCAAGGGCGCGACCGCGCTCTGCGCGCATATGCTGGCGAGCCGCGGCAAGCTCGACATCGATGCGCCGGTCACCGAGCTGTGGCCGGAGTTCGGCCAGAAGGGCAAGGAAGCGGTCACCACGCGCATGATGCTCGACCATTCGTCGGCCGTGCCGGCGCTGCGCGCCAAGGTGAAGGACACCGGACCTCTACGAGTGGGAGTACATGACCCAGCGCCTCGCCGAGGAGGAGCCGTTCTGGGTGCCGGGCACGCGCAACGGTTATCACGGCCTCACCTTCGGCTGGACGGTGGGCGAGATGGTGCGCGCGCCAGCGGCAAATCGCTCGGCACCTTCTTCCAGGACGAGATGGCCAAGCCGCTCGGCCTCGATTTCTGGATCGGCCTGCCCGAGGCGATCGAGCCGCGCGTCGCGCCGATGACGCCCTATCGCCTACAAGCCCGAACAGGCGGTCACGCCCTTCCTGCGCGACCTCGCGACCGACAAGCAATCGATCCCCGCGCTCTTCTATTTCAACGCCGGCGCAATCCTCGATGGCGGGCCGAATACCCGTGCGGGCCACGCCGCCGAGATCGGCGCAGCCAACGGCATCACCAACGCGCGCGGCCTCGCCGGCATGTACGCGCCGCTGGCCAACAGCGGTTTGATAGGGGCGGCGGCAAACTGGTCGACGCCGAAAACGCTGGCGCGCATGGCCGAGGTCTCGATGGCGACGCATGATGATGCGACGCTGCGCATGCCGACCCGCTTTGCGCTCGGCTTCATGAAGTCGATGGACAACCGCAGGCGCAGCGTGGGGGCCAAGGTGTTCGGCGAGGATTGCGACAGCGTCATCATGGGCAGCGCCGCCTTCGGCCATGTCGGTGCCGGCGGCTCGCTGGGCTTCGCCGATCCCGCCGTCGGCCTTTCCTTCGGCTACACCATGAACCAGATGGGCCCCGGCCTTCTGATGAACGACCGCGGCCAGCCGCTGATCGACGCCGCCTACCTCTCGCTCGGCTACAAGAACAAGGATGGCGGGGTGTGGGTGAAGTGACCCGATGCTCCCCGGGTGCCGCAGATCCCTGTCCCGTTCCGGGCAAATCGTCTCTAAAATGTCTCTTGCGGGGAACAGTGTGTATTGATAGCGTCGGATAGATACACAGTGTTTCCCTTACCGCTTGCGAGCAGGAGCACGCCATGGCCAAGCCCTTCCCGACCGACAATCCCTTCCTCAAGGGTTACTACGGCCCGGTGAACACCGAGGCCGACGCCGCCCATCTGCAGATCACCGGCGAGATGCCGAAGGAGCTTTTGGGCACGCTCTACCGCAACGGCCCCAACCCGCAATTCGCCGCGCGCGGGCCGTTCTTCCACTGGTTCGGCGGCGACGGCATGATCCACGCCTTCCACATCGAGAACGGCAACGTCTCCTACAAGAACCGCTGGGTGCGCACGCCCAAATGGGTGCTCGAGAACAAGGAGGGCGAAGGGCTCTCCGGCGTCTTCGGCCATCCGATGTACACCGACCCGCGGGTGCTGGCGCTGAACTCGACCATCGCCAACACCAACATCGTCTGGCACGCCGACCGGCTGCTGGCGCTCGAGGAGGCGCACGCGCCCTTCATGCTCGATCCCGCGACCTTGATGCCGTCGGGTCCCGACGGCGGCTACGAGACCTACGGCAACAAGCTCTGCGGTCCCTTCACGGCCCATCCCAAGCTCGATCCCGAGACCGGCGAGATGGTGTTCTTCGGCTATTCGGCCAAAGGACGTTTCACCAAGGAGGTCTCGATCCAGACGTCGACAAGGCCGGCAAGGTGACGCGCGCCGAGATCCTGGAGGCGCCCTACTCCTCGATGGTCCACGACTTCGCAGTGACGCGGAACTGGATCGTGGTGCCGATCTTCCCGCTCACCGGCTCGATGGAGCGCGCCATGAGCGGCAAGCCGCCCTTCGCCTGGGAACCCGACAAGGGCACGCACATCGCCTTCATCCCGCGCAAGGGCACCGTCGCCGACGTGAAGTGGGTGACGGCGCCCGCCTCGTACGTGTTCCATCCGATGAACCACTACGAGACGGCGGACGGCAAGGTCGTGGTCGACGTGATGAAGTACGACATCGCGCCGCTGTTCCCGCTTCCCGATGGCTCGCCGTCGGCGAAGGAGAGCCCGCCGGCGCGGCTGTTCCGCTGGACGTTCGATCTCTCCGGCCAGGCCAACACCTTCAAGGAGGAGCAGCTCGACGACCGCGCCGGCGAGTTCCCGCGCTTCGACGAGCGCTTCTGCATGAGCGACTACCGGCACGGCTGGATCGTCGGCCAAAACGTTACCGATGCCGAGAGCACCGATCCGGCCACCAACGGGCTGGTGCACTACGATCTCAAGACCGGCAAGAGCACGAGCTGGGCGGCCGGTCCCGACGACCGCTTCGGCGAGCCGATCTTCGTGCCGCGCTCGGACACGTGCGCCCGAAGGCGACGGCTGGCTCCTGAGCGTGCTCTATCGCGGCGAGGAGAAGACCAGCGATCTCGCGGTGTTCGAGGCAACCGATCTTGCCAAGGGACCGATCGCTCGTGCCCATCTCTCGAGCCGTGTCCCCGCCGGCTTCCACGGCAACTGGCGGCCGGGTACGTTGTAGGATGATCATCGTCCATCATCTCAACAACTCGCGCTCGCAGCGCATCCTGTGGATGCTGGAGGAGCTTGGCGTTCCCTACGAGGTCAAGCGCTACGAGCGCGAGCCCTCGATGCAGGCGCCGGCCTCGCTGCGCGCGGTGCATCCGCTCGGCAAGTCGCCCGTCATCACCGACGGCGACCGGACGCTGGCCGAATCGGGCGCCATCCTGGAATACCTCGTCGACACCTATGGCAACGGGCGGTTCCGGCCGGCCGCCGGCACGGCGGAGAAGATCAACTACACCTACTTCCTGCACTATGCCGAAGGCTCGTTGATGCCGCTTCTGCTGATGAAGCTCATCTTCAGCCGCATCCCCTCGCGCCTGCCCTTCTTCATGAAGCCGGTCGGCCGCGCCATCGCCAAAGGCGCCAACACGACCCTGCTCGATCCGCAGATCGGCAGCCACTTCATGTTCCTCGAAGGCGAGCTCGCCAAGCGCGAGTGGTTCGCCGGCGCCGAGTTCACGGCGGCCGACATCCAGATGAGCTTCCCGCTCGAGGCCGCGGCGGCCCGCGCGCCGATGGTGCGGCAGATGCCCAAGCTTTCCGCCTTCCTCGATCGCATCCACGCGCGGCCCGCCTACCAGCGCGCCCTGAAAAAGGGCGGCCCTTACGAACTGATGAAATAGGAACAGGACAAATGGCTCTTCCGGCTCTGTTGCGCAACTCGCTCTCCATTCCGGCGGTCGGTGCGCCGCTTTTCATCGTCTCCAATCCCGACCTGGTGATCGAGCAGTGCAAGGCGGGCATCGTCGGCGCCTTCCCGGCGCTGAACGCGCGCCCCAAGGAGATGCTGGAGACCTGGCTGCAGCGCATCACCACCGAGCTCGCCGACTACAAGAAGAAGCACCCCGGCCGGAAGGTGGCGCCCTTCGCGGTCAACCAGATCGTGCACAGCTCCAACGATCGCCTGGCGCACGACGTCGAGCTCTGCGAGAAATACAAGGTGCCGATCCAGATCACCTCGCTGCGCGCGCCCGACGATGTCGTGAAGTCTGCCAAGCGCTACGGCTGCCTGGTGTTCCACGACGTGACCAACGTCGAATCACGCCAAGCGCGCCCTGCAGGCGGGCGTCGACGGCCTGATCCTGGTCTGCGCCGGCGCCGGCGGCCATGCCGGGCGCGCTGTCGCCCTTCGCCCTGGTGCCCGAAGTGCGCCAATTCTACGACGGCTGCCTGCTGCTCTCGGGCTCGATCGCCAACGGCGCCAGCATCCTCGCCGCGCAGGCGGTCGGCGCCGACCTCGCCTATATCGGCACGCGCTTCATCGCCGCCAAGGAAGCCAATGCCACCGATGCCAACAAGCAGTGCATCATCGAGTTCGGCCGGCGAGGAGATCGTCTACACCAACCTCTTCACCGGCGTGCACGGCAACTACCTGAAGAAGAGCATCGCCGCCGCCGGCCTCGATCCCGACGACCTGCCGGTGGCCGACAAGAGCAAGATGAATTTCGGCTCCGGCGGCAACAGCAAGGCCAAGGCCTGGCGCGACATCTGGGGCGCGGGGCAAGGCGTCGGCCAGATCTTCGATGCCCCGCCCGCCGCCGAGATCGTGGCGCGGCTCAAGGCCGAGTACGAGGCGGCGCGCGCCGCGCTGCTCGCCGGCGAGACGGTGCCGACGCGGCTCAAGGAAGCGGCAGAATAATCGCGAACAAAGGTTCCTCGCTTCGCTCGGGATGACACGTTAATAACGTGTCACATGCTGCGCCGTCTTTATGACTGGGTGATCCGCCTCGCGAGCTCGCGTTACGCCATTCCCGCCATGGGCGTCGTGGCCTTCGCCGAAAGCTCGTTCTTCCCCATCCCGCCCGACGTGATGCTGATCCCCCTGGTGCTGGCCAACCGCACCAAGGCCTTCCGCATCGCGCTGGTCTGCACCGTCTGCTCGGTGGTGGGCGGGCTCTTGGGCTACGCCATCGGCTTCTATTTCTTCGAGACGATCGGCGCCTGGCTGGTCCGGACCTACGGCCTGCAGGCGGGCCTGGAGAACTTCCGCCATGGCTTCGCCGAGTACGGCACCTGGATCATCCTGATCAAGGGCCTCACCCCCATTCCTTACAAGCTGGTGACCATCGCCTCGGGCGCGGCCCACTTCGACCTCTTCACGTTCGTGTGGGCGTCCATCGTGACGCGTGGCGCACGCTTCTTCATCGTGTCAGCGTTGCTGTGGAGATACGGCGAGCCGATCCGCACCTTCATCGAGAAGCGCCTCACTCTGGTCACATGGGTCTTCTTGATTGCGCTGGTCGGCGGCTTCGTCGCCTTCCGCTACCTGTTCTAGAGTCCGTGTCCATGCCCCAGCAACTGCCCTACTCCAGCAAGATCGGCCTGTTGGCGGCCCTCGGCAGCGGCGCCCTGCTGCTGGGCGCCTATTACTTCCAGTACGTCGAGAAGCTCGCCCCCTGCGACATGTGCTACTGGCAGCGCTGGCCGCACATGGCCGCGATCGCGGTCGGCCTGGCCGCCGGCGCCTCGTTCCTGCGGCCGAGGCTCGCCCTGGTGTTCGCGCTGCTGGCCATCACCGCGCTCCTGGTGACGGCGGGCCTCGGCGTCTTCCATGCCGGCGTCGAGCAGCACTGGTGGGCAGGCCCGCAGGCCTGCTCGGGCCGCGTCCCGGCCGGCCTCAGCGATGCCGAGCTGAAGAAGTATCTCCTGTCGGCGCGCATGGTGCGCTGCGACGAGGCAGCCTGGAAGATGTGGAGCATCTCGATGGCCGGCTGGAACGCCATCCTGTCGGGTGGTCTGGCGATCCTGCTGGCGGCAGGCGTCGCACGCCACATGAAGGATCGTCATGAACACAGCAGGCCAACGCAATCCCGGCGATCCCGATCGGCGCGAGCTGGTCGAGCGCGTGATCCGCGTCGACCAGGCGGGCGAGTTCGGTGCCGTGCGCATCTACCAGGGCCAGCTCGCCGCGCTGCGCTGGACCGGGCGCTCCAACAGCGAGGCCGGACGCAAGATCGCCGTCATGGCGCGGGCCGAGCGCGAGCACAACAAGGTCTTCGACCGCCTGATCGCCGAGCGCCGCGTGCGGCCGACGGCCCTGTCGCCACTCTGGAGCTTGGCGGGGTTCGCGCTCGGCGCGGCGACGGCGCTGATGGGCGACAAGGCGGCGATGGCCTGCACGGTGGCGATCGAGGAGACGATCGACGAGCACTATGCGAGCCAGGCCGCGTCGCTGGGCGACGACGAGGCCGAGCTGCGCGGCACGGTCGAGAAATTCCGCGCCGACGAACTCGCCCACCGCGACGAGGCTCTGGCCTCGGGCGCCGAGCAGGCGCCCGCCTACGGCGCGCTGACCGCCGCCATCAAGGCCGGCTCGCGATTGGCGATCTGGCTGTCGACGAGGATCTAGGCGCGCGCAGCTATCGCGCGGTAGTCCGCGCGTGAGCGAGCGCGCCAGCGGCGTGTAGCGCTGCAGGGAGCTGTCGCGCGACAGACGCGAGACAAGCGACCGAAGCGCGGGCGCCGCACGGCGCAGAAAGAGTCAAGGTTGAGACAAGAGCGCCAATCGGGTGGCGCTATCTTTGTCTTTTCTGCGCGGCGCGGGCTCTCGCGCTTGGTTACAAGCGCTGCCGCCCGCCGGCGCATGTGAATGCGCCTAGTTCTCGAGCTCGCTGTCCCAGTACAGGAAGTCGCGCCAGCTCTCGTGCAGGTAGCCGGGCGGGAAGGCGCGGCCGTTTTCCTGCAGCTCCTGCGTGGTCGGCTCCGACGGATAGCGGTGCAGATGCAAGCCGCTCTCGCGTATAAGCCGGTTGCCCTTCAGGAGATTGCACGGACTGCAGGCGGTGACGACGTTGGTCCACATCGTGCGCCCGCCGCGCGACTTGGGCACGACGTGGTCGAAGGTGAGCTCGTTGGTCGCGAAATCGCCGCCGCAATACTGGCAATTGAAGTGATCGCGCAGGAAGACGTTGAATCGCGTGAACGCCGGCCGCCGTGCCGCCGGCACGTATTCCTTGAGCGCGATCACGCTCGGCAGGTTCATCTCGAAGCTCGGGCTGTGGATCTTGCGTTCGTATTCGGAGATCACGCTGACGCGGTCGAGGAACACCGCCTTGACGGCGTCCTGCCACGACCAGATCGACAGGGGGAAATACGACAGCGGCCGAAAGTCGGCGTTGAGGACCAGCGCATGGCAGGAACTCAAGGCCCGGCGACACGGCTAGCTCCGCCGCCGTGGGCAGCGACTACTCGGGAAGTCGATGCGATCGAGGGTCAGGTCGAACATGGCGCGCATTGTGGCAAACTTTTTTGGAAACACAATATGTCGATATAGTGGTCATCGACGTGTCTCCGAAAGGTAATAAGATCGTCTTCCGGAGGAACCATGGACACAGCCATTCGCCCGACAACGGGCACAAACTTTCCCCTGCCTGCAGCCGATTTGGAATCGCTGGGCTTTCGCAAAGACCAGATCGATCGGCTGATAAAGCTGATCGAGCGCCACATCGCCGAAGGCCGCTATCCCGGCTGCCAGATCGCGCTGGCGCGCCACGGCAAGCTCGCGCTGTATAAAAACTTCGGCAATGCGGTCACCGAACCGAAACCGCGCGCGGCGGCCGACGACACGCTGTGGCTGCTCTACTCCAACACCAAGGTGGTGACCGCGGTGGCGCTGTGGGTGCTGGCCGAGCGCGGGCTGTTTTCCTTCTCCGACAAGATCGCCGACCATGTGCCGGAGTTCGCCAGGAACGCCAAGGGCAACATCACCGTGCTGCAGACCATCACCCACCAGGCCGGCTTCCCCAATGCGGTGGTCGGCAAGGATGCCTGGGCCGACCACAAGCGGCTGCGCCAGGTGGTGTGCGACTTCCCGCTCGAATTCACGCCGGGCTCGAAGCTCCACTATCACGGGTTGACCGCGCACTGGACCTTGGGCGTGCTGATCGAGGCCGTGACCGGCCGCGACTTCCGCGACGTCATCCGCGAGACGGTGACCGAGCCGCTGGGCCTCGGCCGCGAGCTCTATGTCGGCCTGCCCGAGAGCGAGTTCGCGCGCGCCGCCGACATGCATGAGCCGACGGCAGAAGGCGACAAGTTCCAGCCGAGCGCCGACGCCAATGCCGCCGACTGGCGCAAGGGCGGCGCACCGGGCGGCGCGGGCTACGGCACGGCACGCGCCATGGCCGCGCTCTACCAGATGATGCTGGCGGGCGGTGAGCTCAACGGCACGCGGCTGGTCTCGCCGCGCACCCTGCAATACGCGCTGCGCAACCACACCGGCGATCGGATCGACGAGTTCATGGGCATGCCGATGCATCGCGGGCTGGGCCCGCATTTGCGTGGCACGACGGAGAACATTCGCGGGCTGGGCGGCTTCGCCAATCCGGGCGTGTTCGGCCATGGCGGCGTCGGCACGTCGTACTGCTGGGGCGATCCGCAGTCGGGCGTGTCGTTCGCCTACATCACCAACAACCGCATCCCCGATCCCTGGCACTCCAAGCGCCTCGATCAGGTGGCGAACCTGGTGCACACGGCGATTCTGTAGCTGCTCATATTAGCGACTTGCATTCCTCTCCCCCGTTAGGGGGAGAGGCTAGGAGAGGGGGTTGCGCACGTCGTTGCGCCCCTCTCCCCACCTCTCCCCCTAGCGGGGGAGAGGAGAAAGATGAGGGGGGTAGCGGGGTAGCGCTAATTGCGGAGTTTCATCGCAGAGCGGGATTTACCTCCCAGCGCCGCCTGAGCGGGCCGCGGCTGCCGCCGGCTTCGGCGCGAATGGATCGCAGCACCCCGCCGGCCTCAAGCCGTGCGATCACGTGTTCGGCACCCTCGGCATTGACCGTCTGGCAGAGCGCGTCGCGGCGGATGTCCTCGCGCGAGACCCGATCGAGCCCGGCGCGGCGCAGCCAGCGCGCGACGCGGCGGGCGGTGCCGTCGCGATCGCCGCGTCCGCCGCCCTGGAAGACGCTCTGCGCGTGCGGATGAAAATAGTCGGCCCACAGGGCGTACGCCTCCTCGAGCCGCTCAGCCGTCACGCCCTCCGGCGGCACCTTGTCCCTCGACTCCTGTGCCCAATGCATCAGCGTCAGCAGGCCCGCGAGCCGCACGATCATGCCGGCGCCCTTGCCGAGCCAGGCCGCTTCCCAGCCCTCGGCGTCGCGCCAGCGCTCGCGCACCAGCGGCAACAATTGCTCGAACCGCGTGATCGCCTCCGCCTCGAAATCGATCGTCCCGGGCTCAGCCAGCGTGCCGCCGATGCCCACGATGCGCCGCAGCATGCCGCGCACGCTGTCGTCGTCGGCAGGGTTGGCGCTCAACGCCGCGCGAGCCGATGGTTCGGGCCAGGCATAGAGAAAGCGGGCGGCGAGCGCCTCGCCCCCTGCCCCCTTGCTAGCCTGGCCGAAGACCTCGGCGAGATCGCCGGGCGCCAGGCCGCCCATGACGTTGCGGGGAGATCGATACTCCTCGATATCGCAATCGATGGGCGACTCGGCGCCGACTTCTGCGCCATCCCAGCCGTCCAGCCAGCTGGCGAGGACCCGGTTCCTGCGCGCATCGCTCAGTCTTTCCACCAGGTCTTCCCGCCACAGGGTGGACGCCAGCGCAGAAGCCGACAGGGTCGGCGCGGGATCCTGCTCAGGATCTGCCTCGGGCTCCGGCTCGTCCTCGACAGCCATGCCGTCCACCAGCCGCCGCGCCGCGGCGAGCGCCGGCGACTTGCCGCTCGACGCGGGGCCGACCAGCGCCTGCCACAGCAGCAAGGGCTCGGACCATTGCGGCGTGACCCGCACCACGATGCCGCCGCCGCACGCGGCGGCCACGGCCCCGAGCAGGCCCTGCGCGTAGTAGTCGACCGGCGTGAAGACCTGAGCCGAGCGCTCGACCCAGATGCGCCATCGGTCGGGCAGCAGGTCGAGCGGGAACGGCACCGGCGGCGGCCGCGTCTCCTCGAGCAGGCGGCGGTCGATTTCGGGCCAAGGGGTGGCGGTTTGGTCGGGGGATTTGTCGAGGGGCATGGTTACGCTTTTCCGGACAAAACGGCGTTGGGAGACCGGCAAGGGGGTCTCGCCAGCCAATATAAGTCCGCACGGCGTCGGGCACCTACTTTGGTCATTAGAAGTTCGCGAGCGGCGAACTTGTGTCGCCAAGTCTGCTGCGGAGGCGGCTGGAAACCGGGCCGATTGGCCTAGCCTCGAAAGTGGCGACCTGGCGCTCCGCTTCCTCATAGCTGGCGGCGTCGCTGATCTGCAGCTTGCCAGCCCGTTCGGACTCGCTCTGTGCGATGTCGTACACTGCGACGGCGCAATTCCGTGCCGGAGCAGGATCGATCATGGTCAGTACCACCGCCCGCAAAGCCGACGCGCCCTTCGATCCGAAGGCGTTTCTCGCCGCGGTCAACCACAACCGGACGGTGGCCAAGTACCGCAAGGGGGACGTTATCTTCCGCCAGGGGGGCCCGGCGGACGCGGTCTTCTACGTTCAGAAGGGCAGGATCAAGATCGTGGTCGCCTCCAAGCAGGGCAAGGAAGCGGTGATCGCGCTCCTTGGGCCCGGCGAGTTCTTCGGCGAAGGCTGCCTGATCGGTCAGCCGCTGCGGCTGGCGAAGGCCGAGGCCATGGCCGACAGCGTGGTCATGCGGGTCGGCAAGGCCGAGATGATGCGCGTGGTCCAACACGAGCCTGCCTTTGGCGAGCTGTTTATCGCCCATCTGCTGGTCCGCAACAGCAAGGTCGAGGAAGACCTGGTCGATCAGCTCTTCAACTCGAGCGAAAAGCGGCTGGCGCGGACGCTGCTCATGCTCGCCAATTTCGGCAAGGCCGACGGGCCGCAACCCATCACGACGAAGATCAGCCAGGAGACATTGGCCGAGATCATCGGCACGACGCGCCCGCGCGTCAGTCATTTCATGAACAAGTTCAGGACGCTGGGCTTCATCGAATACAACGGCACCCTCAAGGTCAACAGCTCGCTGCTGAGCGCCCTGTTGCGCGAATAGTCCGGGGCAATGTCGAAGGACAAGATCCGCCTGGCGGGAAGCCAAATCGGGGCGGCAGCAACCTGCGCGGGCAGAGTGTGCAAGCTGTGGCAATGCTTGCAATCAACGCTCGCCAACGGATGGTGAAACAGATGCGAAGATCAATGGCGGTGGTATTGGCCTTGGCACTGCTGTCGTTACCGGCGGCCGCGCAGGATCCCTCGGTCGGACACCGTCTGGCCACACGCTGGTGCATGGCGTGCCACGTCGTCGAACCCAACCAGAGCACGGCCACCGACAACGCCCCGAGCTTCCGGGCAATCGCCGCCCAGCCGGGCACGACGGCGGGCTCGCTCGACCGCTACCTCTCCATAGGGCACACGCTCATGCCCGACTTCTCACTCAGCTCCCAAGAGCGCGACGCGCTGGTCGCCTACATCTTGAGCCTGCGCTAGCGCTGCGATCACCCCTCGCTGCTGCCTTGGTCCCGCCCGGATGCCGGCGAAGAAAAAGGGCAGGCCGTCGGCGCGCGACACGGCGGTCCCGAGCGCTCCACCCAGGTGCGCCCTATATCGGGCAGCAGTTCGAGCGGCGAACGGCACTGGCGGCGACTGAGTTCTCCTCGAGCAGGCTGCGGTCGATTTCAGGCCATGGAGTGGCGGTTTGGTCAGGGGATTCGTCGAGGGGCATGGTTACGCTTTTCCGGACAAAACGGCGTTGGGAGACCGGCAACGTGGCCTCATCGGCGAATAAAAATCCGCAAGGCGTCAGGTACGTAATTTGATCATTAGAAGTTCGGGAGCGGCGAACGGGTGTCGCCTGAGACGCTTAGTGGAGCCTCACTCGCCAAAGGTCTAGGGTCGCCACCGAGTATGAGCTCCCAGAAAACGAAGTGAGGCTGTCTCCAGGCAATGCCAACAATCTTCACGATAGGCCACTCGACGCGCACCATCGTCGAATTTGAGGCGTTGCTCCAGCAGGTCGCGGTCGACTTGGTCGTCGATGTGCGCTCGATGCCGCGTTCACGAACCAATCCGCAGTTCAATGCCGATGTCCTTCCGGGAGCGCTTATTGGTGTCGGGATCGCCTATCATCATCTGCCGGCTCTTGGGGGATTGCGCCATCGGAAGAGAGGAGCAGCGCCCTCACCCAACACGCTATGGCGGGTTGCGGCCTTCCGAAATTATGCCGACTACGCGGCGACCGACGCGTTTCGAATGGGATTGAACGAACTACACGTGCTCGCCCGTGACCATTGTTGCGCCATCATGTGTGCTGAGGCCGTGTGGTGGCGCTGTCATCGCCGCATCATCGCCGATTACCTATTGGCGGAAGGGATTCCGGTGGCGCACATCATGGGGCGCAACAAGATCGACCCCGCGAATCCCACGCCTGGCGCGCGAGCTCTACCCGGTGGGACGCTCGTCTATCCTGCCGCGGAGGATGAGGTCAAAGCAATACGCTGACCCGACTCTGGCTCTCCAACCGCCGGCTCAATGTGGAGAACGGCACATCGTGCAACAACCTTCGCCGCGCAGAAGTGTTGCCGTAGTATCCAGCAACACACCGCAAATTCTCACAAAGAGCACTCGGAATGTCCGTGACACGCATATTGCGCGAAGTTCGTGCTTGTCGGATTTGTTCGGCCGATCGGCCGTTCGGTCCCCGACCCATTCTGCACCTCGCAAGCACCGCGCGAACTCTTGATTATCGGTCAGCCGCCAAGAGCGATGCGCAGCGTCGCCAGGATGCCGGCGACGGCCAGAGCAAAGCAGCCAAAGCGTATTCCTAACAGCGCTGGAATCTTCATTCCGGAGTGAACGTAATCCTCAATCACCACTCGGAGGCCGAGTGCCATGTGATAAAAGAGCCCAATCAGGAGTAGCACCATTAGAACGGTGGCGATCGGTGTTCGCAGCCAAGCGATGAGGGTGACGTAGTCGCTGCCCATATGCCCAACGATCGAGGCAGCGAACCATACCGTTAATGGGACCAGCGCTATTGCCGTGACGCGCTCAAGCCACCACCGCTCGACGCCGTCTTTTGCCGAGCCGAGCCCAAGCGCGCGGCCGAGCGGCGAACGCATTCGTTTCCTGTTCATCGGATCTACCCTGCCAAGACTGTACTGGCGATCCAGGTGACCACCGTAAGCGTCGCGCTCATCATCAGGACCGTCCATCCGGATGCGTAGATCGCACGAAGCTCGAAACCGTAGCCTGCATCCCAGAACAGATGCCGGATGCCTCCGCAGAGGTGCAGGAAAAAGGAAAAAGTGCACCGAACAGCCAGACCTGGCCGACCCACGATCGGATAAAGGCATGTACCGTGGAGTAGGCCTGCGGCCCGGCAGCCGCTGCAATCAACCAAACAACCAGTGCGACGGCACAAATGCTTAAAGCGACGCCTGTTATCCTATTCGCAATCGACAAGACCGACGTGAGCTGCGGTCGGTAGATCTGAATATTAGGGAGAGAGTGGCCGCTTACGCTTTGGTGCGAAGTTCGCCATTTGTAGGATACCCTCCTTTGCAGATCGTTAACTTCGGCGCTCGTTCATCATTTTTTTGATCTCAGCGATCGCCTTTCCGGGGTTCAGCCCCTTCGGACAGGTACGCGTGCAGTTAAGAATGGTATGGCAGCGGTAAAGCCGGAACGGATCTTCAAGGGCATCGAGCCGCTCGCCCGTTGCCTCGTCGCGACTGTCAACAAGCCATCGTATGCCTGGAGGAGAACCGCGGGGCCCAGAAAGCGCTCGCCGTTCCACCAGTGGCTCGGGCAGCCTGAGGTGCAGCAGAAACAAAGAATGCACTCATAGTAGCCGTCGAGCCTGCTTCGCTCGGCTGGGGATTGGAGCCGTTCTCTCCCAGGCTCTGGCGTCTTCGAGTGAAGCCAGGGCTCGATGAGGCTGTACTGCGCAAAGACATGCGTGAGATCGGGAACCAAGTCCTTTACGATCTCCATGTTTGCCAGAGGGTAAATCGTTGCCGGCTCGCCGGTGTCAGCTATGAATTTCGTGCAGGCGAGCCAGTTCGTTCCATCGATGTTCATCGCGCACGAACCGCAGACTCCCTCGCGACATGAGCGGCGAAAGGTGAGCGTCGAGTTGATTTTATTCTTGATCCAGATAGAGGGCGTCCAGAACCATCGGGCCGCAGTCGTCGAGATCGACTTCGAAGGTGTCGAGACGCGGATTGCTCTCCGAGTCCGGATCGTAACGATAGACTTCAAGTACTTTCACTCGGGTGGCGCCGGGGGCCGCCCACGCCCGCCCGCGCTCGATGCGCGATTCCGGCGACACGCCAAAGTTCCTCGGCAATGGAAAACGTTTCAGCGCTGTGACGCGAGGTACTTGATCTGAAGATCGAATGATCATCGGAGACCTTCTCTTGTCCACATTCATGCGCCGAAACTGCGCACGGAGATAGGGAGTTGACGATCGCCGAAATCAATCATCAATCGTTGGCAACGCTCACTCCTTCGCCGACAACGAACCAGAAACACCGATTTTGTGGGCGCCACATAATGTGGCCACAGTTGTCGCTAAGCCTCGATGATTACCTTGAGCATTTGCGAATGCTGCAAGGCGCGGAAAGCTCGCGGGGAGAGCTTTGATGGAAAAAAGATTTGAAGTCGGCGATCACGTGACCTGGAACTCGGAGGCCGGACACGTCAGCGGGAAGATTATCAAGGTGCACACGAAGGACGTTGACTATAAAGGGCACATGCATCGCGCCAGCAGGGATGAACCACAGTACGAGATCAAAAGCGATAAGACCGACCACATCGCGATGCACAAAGGTGGAGTACTGAACAAGACCAACGGTTGAGAGTATGCCCGGCGGCTTCTTTCCGGATGCTGACGAGCGTGAGAATTGCGGCAGCGAATATCAAGCCAGAAATCGTAGGATCCTTATGCGACTTGCGATGACACTCGAGCAAATGATCGACCCCCTAAGCACCCATCAGCAGAAGATCTGGTTGGAATTGATATAACGATGGGCGATCGAAGCCGATCACACTCCTTCCCCCCGTGTTTACGGAGGTTTCCTCATGCCTGGTAAAGAGCCGAGCCGGATTTCGTGGACCCTTCACAACAGCACCAAATGGCACTTTCGCGATGGGACACCGAGGGTGGCGCGGGACCCAGTGGCCCGCAAAAAGGTTCGGTTTCCGGCGACATGCAATCCGAGATCCCTCACTTAACAAATGCCGAGCTGGTGCAGCTTCGCATTCGCGTTATCGCGATCGAGAACCTGGTGATCGCATTGCTCGCAGAATCATCGGATCGGCAGCTTGGCCTTGTTCGCGAAATGGCGGCGTACATCTCTCCAAGATCAGGCTCCGCCCATCATCCTCTGACGATCCAGGCGGCAGCCCAGATGGTCGATCTTGTTGAACGAGCCGGTCAGTTCCGGATCAAGGCTCCTTCATGAGCGCGCCGCCGCTGTCCCCAACGGTGGCGGAGCCCTACAGGTGCACTCCGGTATTCGATGAAAACACGTTGCCGGCCGGATTGCGGCGGGCGCATCGCACCAAGCCCGGCGTGTGGGGAGTTATCCGGGTGCTTGAGGGCCGTCTGCGCTATTGCGTGCTCGACCCGGCTTCCGAGACGATCACCTCCGAAACGATCCTCGAGCCCGGCCGGCCAGGCCTCGTGCTGCCCGACCGACCGCACCGCGTCGAGCCGCTCGGCGCCGTGCGCCTGCAGGTCGAATTCTACGACAAGTTGCCCGATCTTTAGCGGTGGCGGGAACCTTTCGCGAGCGTGCGTATGCTCAGTGTTGGATCCGGAATGGATCAAGGCTCTGCTCGGCCTGAACTTAAACCAGGTTCCCTCACGGAAGGGGTGGTTCGAGTCCGACCGGGGGCACCAATTCGCTTTCATCGCTTTTGCAAGCGACTGATGTTCCTAGAGTTTTCCGGTGGCGGGACACCTGGGACCGAAGCTGACAGGCCCGCGACGGCATCTGGCCTAAGGCCAAATCAGAGATCGAGTGAGCAGGTCACCATGTTCGCTTTGAGTTGTTTCAGGACGTTGGCGCACATCGACTTGATGTCCGCTATGCTCCGATAGCGGACACGCATCCATGTCCGAGGAGCGTCTGCTTTGTGCCAAAAGCGGACTCATGCACCGCAGCAAACGGTACAACTACTCGATACCTTCGCCGGGGATATGGCCCATGGTGATTACCGTAACCAAGGCTTTGTGAATCTTCAAAGGGGCTCGTCGCGGGCGTCAAATTGATCGGCACCCCAGGTGCTGGTATAAGTTAGACATCGACGGTCCTCCCGAAACGGAGGCGAACAGGGAATGCCGTGCCGCCCGACGGACAAAATCCAGCGGGCTAATCGGCGGCTGTACCCGCAGCTGTGAGCGGCGAGCGAATGCCCAACAGGCCACTGGATTTCGGTCCGGGAAGGCGGGCAGGAGCGACGACCCGCAAGCCAGAAGACCTGCCGGCGATAGCGTCGCTCTTCCGATGGGCGGGACGATCCAACGGAACGGTCAACCGAGCGGTGACGCGCTTTGTGCGTGTCATGCTTGGGAGATCGTCGATGACGTCTTTCCGTCGCTTCTTGTTGGTGATGCCTCTGCTCGCGGCCGAGCCTGCCTTGGCGGCCGATCCTGTCGCTCCGTCGTCTGGGTTTTATGCCGGCGGCCATGTCGGCTACATGTTCGGCAATGCAACCGCCACCTTGGCCGACCCGATCGGCTTTGCCACCGCTGGCGGTGGCAACCAGATCAGCACCCTGTTCGGTGGCGTGCAGGCGGGTTACGAGCATGTGTTCCCGTCTCACCTGATGCTGGGCGTCGAGCTCGACGCCTCATTCACCGACTACATGGATTTCTCGCCGATCCTGTCGTATCGCTTCACGCCCGTGGTCAGCGCCAACGAGCAACTCGAGTTCCTGACCACCCTGCGCGGGCGCATCGGCTATTCGATGGGAGGCTGGACGCCCTACCTCACCGGCGGCCTAGCGTTGGCCAGCATTCGCGAAAATCTCAGCGATACCGGTGCCGGCCTCGACAACGCGACGCCCGGCAATTTGCGCCTGGGCTATGCGGTGGGCGCCGGCGTCGACAAGGCGCTCGACAAGCGATGGTCGGCCAGGTTCGAGTATATCTACACGGCGCTCGGGCTTTCCGGCTTCTCGTTCAATCCCCAGGCGCGCTACGACTCGCAGTACGACTTCCAGCGCTTCCGCGTCGGCCTCAACTATCATTTCGGGGTGGACGGAGACGACAAGAAGCATGACGGCTCGAACGACGACCGCGGTCCGGGCACCTGGGAAATTCACGGCCAAACGACGTTCATCTATCAGGGCTATCCCGCTTTCTTTAGCGCTATCCCCGATGGCCCGCAGAGCCTGCCCTCGCTCGGCCAGTCGCGCGACACCTGGACGACGTCGCTGATGCTCGGCGTGCGTCTGTGGAAGGGCGCCGAGCTCTACTATAATCCCGAGCTGCTGCAGGGCTTCGGCCTCGCCGACACCACTGGTGCGGCGGGCTTTCCCAACGGCGAGGCGCAGAAGTCGAACTTCCCCTATCCGCGTTACAGCACCTCGCGGCTGTTCCTGCGCCAGGAAATCGGTTTGGGCGGCGAAACCGAAAAGGTCGAGAGCGACTACGACGCTCAGATTTCGGGCGTGAAAGACATCGACCGTATCACCATTCAAATCGGGAGGTTCGCCGTCCACGATGTTTTCGACCGCAACGTCTACGCGCGGGAACCTCGCGAAGATTTCATGAACTGGTCGATCTGGGCCGCGGGTGCCTTCGACTACGCCGCCGACAAGGTAGGATTGACCTATGGTGTCACTGTCGCGTTGAACCAGGCGAACTGGGCGATCAGGGCCGGCTACTTCCTGGTCGGCGACCATCCCAATTCCAATGTATACGACCTCAATCTGTTCACTACTCGGCGCCTACAACGCCGAACTGGAGCTGCGCTACAGGCTCGGCAGGCGGCCCGGCGTCGCCAGGTTCGGCGGCTGGACGCATGAGACCTTCGCCGGCAACTACAACGATGCGCTCAAGCTGATCTTCTCGACCGGTCTGGACGCCGACGACGCCGTCGCCCAAGTGCGCCACGTCCAGGCGATGTGGGGCTACTACGTCAACCTGCAGCAGGAACTGGCCGACGATCTCGGCGCGTTCGCCCGTTGGAGCTGGAACGATGGGCAGAGCGAACTGTCGGCCTTCAGCGACATCAATGCCAGCCTCTCAGGTGGTCTGTCGATCAAGGGCGCGCGCTGGGGGCGGCCGGACGACACGGTGGGCATAGGTGGCGCCGTCAACTTCATCTCGGCGCCGTTTGCAAGCTTCCTCGCCCAGGGCGGCACCGGCATCCTGGTCGGCGACGGATCGCTCAACTACTCCGCCGAGCGCGTGCTCGAACTTTACTACGCCCTTCACGTCACCAAGGGCGTCACCGTCACCGCCGACTACCAGTACCTCGCCAACCCCGCCTACAACGCCGACCGCGGACCCGCCAATGTCTTCAGCGGGCGGTTGCGAATGGATTTCTGATTGGACGCCTCTCAGTTGTGACAGCCCGCCTCGCCTCAGGAAGTTGACCATGTCGAGCCTCTTTTCAAAGATATTCGACGAACGTGCCGGATCTCTGATCCTACCTTTGATTGGTCTCTACAGTCTGTTGATCGCTGCCAATCTGGGCGCGTGGGCGTGGGCCGTTATCCTTTTTGAACATCAGCCGATCTATCTCGGCACGGCCTTGCTCGCCTATACGCTAGGCTTGCGGCATGCGGTTGATGCGGACCACATCGCAACCATCGACAACGTGACGCGCAAGCTCATGCAGGAAGGCCGGCGGCCGGTCAGCATTGGCTTCTTCTTTGCGCTCGGTCACTCCACCGTCGTCGCTCTTGCGGCGGCCGTGATCGCACTAGCGACGACGGCAATCAGAGGTCATTTTGAGCATTTCAAGAGCGTCGGCGAGATCGCAAGCACTCTCATCTCCGCCTCGTTCCTGTTCGTGATCGCGATTGCCAACCTCATCATCCTGCGGTCGATCTGGAATACGTTCCACCACGTCCGTCGCGGCGGACG
>CAVWKP010000021.1:0-128484 GCA_963755595.1 uncultured Alphaproteobacteria bacterium
GGACGGCGAGACCCGGCGAAGCGGGCGAGCCAGCGGACGATGACGACGAAGACGTCCCCGCAGCGGGTCAATCGCAGCCCCAATTCGGCCTACGACATCCAGCCCTGCGTCATAAATCCCAAGTCGTACGTGATCGCCACCTTCAACACCAGTGGGAGAACGATCAGTTCAAGCAGGTGACCGGGCGGCGGCTGATGATCAACCTGACCGTGCCTTTCAACGGCGTGCAGTTCTGGGTGACCTCGCCGCACACCTGCCATCACAACGGCTCGTGCAATCCCGGCCAGCCGGGAGATCCCATGTTCGTGTACGCGTTCACGGCCAACATCATGGTGATCTGCGCGCCCTCGCCGACCCCCACCGTCACCCAGTTCGCGCTGCCGATCTCCTGCCAGGGCTTGACCTCGATCGACATGTACGACGTGTTCGGCGGCGACGTCACCGGCCAGCTCAAGCAGGCCGCCGCGCAGTTGGCCGGCACGGTCCTCGTCCAGGGCGCCGGTGCCGTGGCGACCGGCGGCGCCTCGCTGCCCGAGGCGGCCGCGGCCATCGTCGTCAGCGGCGTCAAGGCCCTGGTGGACGGCATCGGCGTCGGCATCGCGCTGCTCGACGACCAGCACCTGCGCGACCAGGTGTCGTCGGCGCTCGGGCCGATGGGCTCGGGGACCTTGAACGCCAATGCGGCGAGCGTCAGCACCCAGTTCAACACGCTGTTCACCAATCTCTACAACACTTGGCTGGACGGCATGCGGCCCTTCGCGGTCGGCATCGGCAAGGGGCTGTCGCTCGATTTCGGCCTGGTCTATCCGACGCCGGCCAAGACGCAGCTCAAGAACACCATCGCCTCGCAGAACGCCGGCAGCATCATCGCGCCCACCATCGCCATCCTGCAGCCGGAGGTGCTGGCGGGGCAGCTCCTGCCGGTCAAGGCCTCGAGCTTCCGCGGTACCTACGCGACCGCGATCCCGCTCTGCTGGGACAAGACCGTGCTGGGCAAGCCGAGCGACCGTGATCGCCTATGGTCCGCCGCACCACGCAGGCGACGACCGGCGCGCTCACCTTCGACGTCAACGGGCTGAAGCCGCTCACCACCTACGAGTTCTCGGTGCACGAATGCGACGGCCTCTCCTGCGCGCCGCCGTCCAACCAGCTCAGCGTGAAGACCGAGGCGGGCGGCGCCAACGAGGTGATCTTCTGGCTCGACAAGGATGCCGCCCATCCGGTGGGCAAGTTCCCCGCGCCGCCCGGCGGCGGCGACTTCACC
The DNA here is from genome assembly GCA_963755595.1 of uncultured Alphaproteobacteria bacterium. Classification (GTDB taxonomy): domain Bacteria; phylum Pseudomonadota; class Alphaproteobacteria; order Reyranellales; family Reyranellaceae; genus Reyranella. Next base: position 1,265 of record CAVWKP010000021.1, read on the forward strand.
GCCAACGTGCGCATACCGGCCGCCACGCCGCCCGGCCAGCACATGCTCTACGCCAGCATCTACGGCCGGCCGCCGGCGAGCGCGCCGATCACGGTCTGTCAGCCGGCCGGCTGCGCGCGCGACCGTCGGCGTGGTCAATCCCGCCAATGGCACGATGTTTCCGCCCAATGCCGTCGTGGTGGTGGGCGGCAACGTCACCCTGCGCGGCGCGGGCTTCGCGCCCAACGGCGAGGTCGGGATCTACCTCGACAACATCAAGGCCTCGCGGATCGCCACCGCACCGGTCGGTCCTGTCGGCGGTGTCCAGGCGACCTTGCGCGTGCCGATGGTGCCGGCGGGCCACCACAAGTTCATCGTGATCGAAGCCAAGCCCGGCACCGCCCCGCCGCACCTGCAGTTCGTCGAGGCGGAGGTTCCGGTCTACGTCCAGGCGGCCGCGCAGTAACCCCGTGGCCGCCGCTACATGCCGGTCGGCTCGCGGCGCGCATTTGTCCCAGATTGGTCACGGCCGCGCCCCAAGTTGTGTCGTTATTCGGCGCGAGCGTTCCCGCTTCATGAAGCAGGTGGGGTCATGGCTGTCGATCCAGTAGCGAACTCAGGTCCCGCTCCGGTCACGCCGCAGCCGGGTGAGGAATTCTTCCGGCAGTCGATCGCCGACCTGTCGCGCCGGCTGGCCGATCGGGCGGGCCGGCAAGCGGAGGGCGAGGCCCAGGCCAGCGCCGAGGCGCGCCGGCGCGCCATGCAGGCCTACGAGCTGGAGCGCGCTCGCCACTTGCGATTGATGCTGGGCGGCGCAGGAGCGGTCGTCGCCACGGCCTGCATCGCCTGGTTCGTCGTGGTCCTCGGCGCACCCGAGACAACGCCGGCGGCTCCCGGGCCGGTGGCGACCGTCGAACCAGCCGCAGCGCCGATTGTAACGGCCTCGGCTGTGCCGACGCCTCAGCCGCCACCGGTCGAAGCGCCGCCGCCGGTGACGCCCGTAGTGACGCCGGTCGTCGAGACCCCACCGCCCGCCGTTCCGGCCCCGCCGCCGGTGGTGTCATCGCCGCCGGCTCCTCAAACGGCCGCTGCGCCGACGAGCGAACCGCCGCCTCAAGCCGCACCGACGCCGGCCGCGCTGCCACCCGCAGCGACCGCCCTCAGCCGTAAGGAAATCCGTGAAGTGCAAAAGCGGTTGGCGGGCTTCGGCTTCAATCCCGGCCCGATCGATGGAGTCGCGGGGCGGCAGACTGAAATTGCGACCCAGCACTATCTGGAGGTACGCGGCCAACCGCAGATGCCCCCGACCGAGCCCCAGCTGCTCGAGCAGCTACGCCAGGATCCGGCGCCGCAGGTCGCGCCGCCGCAAGTTGTCCAACGTGCCAGCCGGCCGGATCCGGGCACCGCGCAGGGTTCGTCGCCACCGCCGGCCCGCCGCTCGTTCGATCCGTTCGAGCCGGTAAAGGTCGCGGGCGCCCAGATCACCCACTGGCTCCAGTCGGCCTTCCGTTGAGAAGTCGGCGCTAGGACAGCGCCAGCTCGCGATAGCCGTTCGCCGCGACGGCGTCGCAGCGCTCGCGATAGGCGGGCGCGCTGCCGCTATAGCGCGCGACGATGCGGGTATCCTTGCCCTCGATATTCCGGTTGATTCCGGTCATCCAGGAATCGATCTCGTTGCTGAGCAGGCCCTCGCCCAGCGACCGGACGTGGTCGGTCCAGTTGGCGACGCCGGCTGCGGTGGCCTCGATGCGCGTAAGCTGATGATCGCGCGCGTGGCGGATCAGGCCGGTCACCCATTCGACGTTGTATTCGATGCTGCGCGGGATGTTGCCCAATGCCGTGTGCGGGCCCATCAGCATCATCATGTTGGGGAAGCCTTCGACCAGCACCCCGAGATAGGTTTTCGGCCCGCCCTTCCACTTGTCCTTCAGCCGGAGCCCGTCGTCGCCGCGGATGTCGATGCGGTCGAAGGCGCCGGTGATGGCGTCGAAGCCCGTGGCATAGATGATCATGTCGAAGGCGTATTCGGCATCGCTGGTCTTGATGCCGGCGGGCGTGATGGCCTCGATCGGCGTTTCCTTGATGTCGACCAAGGCTGACGTTGGGCTGGTTATAGACCTCGTAGTATTTGGTCTCGAGCGGCACGCGGCGGGTGCCGAAGCCGTGGTTCTTGGGGATCAGCTTCTCGGCGACCTTGGGGTCCTTCACGCGCTCGCGGATCTTGCGGGCCATGAAGTCGCTCACCAGGGCGTTGGCCTTGCGGTCGATCAGTATGTCGCGGAAGTTGCCCTGCCACATGCCGAAGCCGCGATTGGCATAGAGCTTCTCCCAATGCGCCTCGCGCTCCTGCGGTGTCAGATCGGTGGCGGCGCGCGGATCGGGCGTGTGCAGGAAGCAGGCGAAGGTCTCGCGGCAGCGCTGGAAGATCTCGGGATAGCGCGGCCTGATCTCGCCATCTCCTTTCGTCGATCTTGGCGTTGTGCAGCGGCGCGCACCAGTTGGGCGTGCGCTGGAACACCGTCAGAGTCTTGGCGGTCTTGGCGACCTCCTGGATGGTCTGCACGCCGGTGGCGCCGGTGCCGATCACCGCCACACGCTTGCCCGCGAAGCTCACCGGCTCATGCGGCCAGCGCGCGGTGTGGCAGCTCTGGCCCTTGAAGCTCTCGACGCCGGGGATCTGCGGCATGGTCGGCGCCGACAGCAGGCCGATGGCAGTGATCAGATAACGCGCGCTCAGGCGGTCGCCATTCTCCAGCGTCACCTCCCAGCTGCTCGTCGCGTCCTTGAAATGCGCCGCCGTCACGCGGCTCCTGAACTGGATGTCGCGGCGCAGGTCGAACTTGTCGGCGACGTAGTTCAGGTACTTGAGCGTTTCCGGCTGCGGCGAGAAATGCTCGGTCCAGTGCCATTCGTCGAGCAGTTCCTGCGAGAACGAGTAGCCGTAGGAGTAGCTCTCCGAATCGAAGCGTGCGCCGGGATAGCGGTTCCAGTACCAGGTGCCGCCGACGCCGGTGCCGGCCTCGAGCACGCGCACCTTCAGGCCGAGCCGGCGCAGCTGCAGGAGCTGGTAGAGCCCAGAAATGCCTGCGCCGATGATGATGGCGTCGTAGTCCATCTCACCTCACATCAATAGTCGTCGCACCACATCGACCTGAATCTGCGCCGCTTCGACCATCTCCGCAATCGGCACGCTCTCGTTCGCGGCATGACCCTGCGCACCCGAGCCCGGGCCGAAGTTGATGATTTCTATGCCGTCGTCGGCGTAGTAGCGGCCATCCGACACACCGGTCGCGTTGAGGAATTTCACCTTGCGGCCGGTCTGTTTCTTCACGACCGCCTCGAAGGCGCTTACCGCCCGGCCGTTCTCCGGCGCGAAGAAGCCGTTGGTGCCGGTGAGGAACTCGACGCTGTACTGGCTCTTGGGCTCGCCGACGCCAACGACCACGCGCTTCAACTCGGTGAACGCGTCCTTGACCTTCTCGTCGGGCAGCAGGCGCCGATCGATCTCTACCGTGCAGGCCGACGGCACGACGTTGGTGTTGTGGCCGCCATGGAACATGCCGATGTTCACCGTCGACTTCATGGCTCCCGAGATGCGCTTGGCCAGCGCCTTGTCGTAGTAGGACTGGAGCGCGCTCATCAGGCGCATCATGCGCAGGATGGCGTTGTCGCCGGCCGATGGATTGCCGGCATGGGCGGCGCGGCCCTTGGTCGTGATCCGCGCCCACATCACGCCGCGCTCGGCCACGATCAGGTTGTTCTCGGTCTGCGCGCCCAGGATCAGCGCGTCGGGCCGTACCTTGCCGCTCTTTCTGAGGAACGCCATGCCGTCGGGCCCGAGATTCTCCTCGTCGGCCACGAACGTGAAGATCAGCTCGCCCTTCGCCGGACCGCCGCGGCGCGCGATCTCCTCGGCGAGCCACAGCTGGACGGCCATGCTGCCCTTGCAGTTGCCGGCACCTAGGCCATGGACGAAACCACCCTTCACCAGCGCCTTGTAGGGATCGCTCTTCCAGTTGGCGCGCTCGCCCACGCCCACCGTGTCGACATGCGCGTTGAAGGCGATCGCCGGACCTTTGGCTTTGCCCTTGAGCCGCGCCACCACGTTGTCGACGCCCTTGGTCTTGGTCGCGATCTCGACCTTGTAGCCCGCCTTCTTCAGGCGCTTCGCGGCATAGGCGCAAATCTCGACCGACCTGCCAGGCGGGTAGGGGCTGGGCCGCGCGATCAGATCGGACAGGATCGAAACCAACTCTTTCTTCATTTCACTTCCTTAGGCGTTGGCGAGCGCTTCCAGCACCTCGACCAGCACGCGTGCGCCGGCGGCGAGGTCGGAGGGCGTGGCATTCTCGCTCTCGTTGTGGCTGATGCCGCGCTCGCAGGGCACGAAGATCATGCCGGCCGGGCAGAGCTTGGCGATGTGCATGGCGTCGTGGCCCGCGCCCGACGGCATGTCCATGTTGGACAGTTTCAATTGGTGGGCTTTGGCGCGCACCAGGTCGATCACGGTGAGATCGAAGTCGGTCGGCGCCACGGCGGTGACGCGCGTGATCGTCGCGGGGCAGGGTGCGGCGCGCGCTGCCACGATATCGCGCAGCTTCTTCTCGTGCGCCTCGAGCTCGGCGTCCCGCGGATGGCGCATGTCGATGGTGAAGCTCGCCTTGCCCGGCACGGTGTTGGGCGAGCCGGGCGCAACTTCCACGCGGCCGATGGTGAAGCGCAGCGTATCGTCGGCGTCGGTCGTCGCCTCGTACATCGCTGCGGCGATGCGCGTGGCGGCGGCGAAGGCGTCCTTGCGTGCAGCGCGCGGCGTCGTGCCGGCATGCGCCTCCTCGCCTTCGATCTCGACGACGTAGCGCCGGCTGCCCTGGATCGAGGTCACCACGCCTATGGTCTTCTTCTCGTTCTCCAGCCGCGGGCCCTGCTCGATATGGGCCTCCACATAGCCCTCGAGGTCAAAGCCCGGCTTGCCCTCGCGCATCGGCGCCGGAGCCGCCTTCAAGGTCTCGGCCAACGCGTCCTTCAGCACCACGCCCTTCCAGTCTTTCACCTTCAGCATGTCCTCGAGCTTGTTGTGGCCAGCGAACACGGCGGAGCCCATGGCGCCCGGCTGGAAGCGCGAGCCTTCCTCGTTGGTCCAGGCGACGGCGATTACCGACCGCTTGGTCCTGATCCTGGCGTCTTCGAGGGCCTCCAGCGCCTCGAACGCCGCAAGCACGCCAAACATGCCGTCGAAGCGCCCGCCGGTCGGCTGGCTGTCCATATGCGAGCCGCTCATCACCGGCCGCGCCTTGGCGTCGCTGCCCTCGCGGCGCACGAAGAGATTGCCGATCGGCATCGGTGAACACGCCAAAGCCGCGCGCCTTTGCCCATGCGGCGAGCAGGTTGCGCGCCGCCGCATCCTCGGGCGACAGCGCCTGGCGATTGACGCCGCCCTTGGGCGTGCCGCCAAGCTTCGCCATGTCGGCGTGTCTTTGCCACAGACGGTCCTCTTTGACCGCGTTGGCACCGCTCATGCATCCTCCAATTTCTGCGCGAGCTATAGTCGGGAGCCCTGCCATGCACAATCACCTCGAACGAAACCTGATCGGCTACGGCCCCAACCCGCCCGATCCGCAATGGCCAGGCGAGGCGCGGATCGCCGTGAGCTTCGTGCTGAACTACGAAGAAGGCGGCGAGAACACCATCCTGAACGGCGATGCCGGCTCCGGAAGTGCGCCTGACCGAGGTGTCGGGCCTCATGCCGGTGATGGGCGGCCGCGATCTCTCGACCGAGACGATCTTCGAATATGGCAGCCGCGCCGGCTTCTGGCGCATCCTGCGCATGTTCGGCGAGCGCAACATGCGCTTCACCTCATGGGCGGTCGGCCGCGCGCTCGAGCTCAATCCCGCCGCCGGCAAGGCGATGGCCGATGGCGGCCATGAGGTGGCGAGCCACGGCTGGCGCTGGATCCAGTATCGCGACTTCACGCTGGAGCAGGAGCTCGACCACATCGCCAAGACGGTGAAGGTGATCAGGGAGACCGCCGGCCAGCCGCCGCTCGGCTGGTACACCGGCCTCTACGGCATGAACACGCTGAAGGCCGTCGTCCAGCACGGCGGGTTCCTCTATTCGAGCGATGCCTACAACGACGACCTGCCCTACTGGGTGCGGGTCGAGGGCACGCCGCACCTGATCATCCCCTACACGCTCGAGGTCAACGACATGAAGTTCGCCGTACCGCCCGGCTTCACCGCCGGCGATGGCTGGCTGCAGTCGATGAAGGACTCGTTCGATTATCTCTACGCCGAGGGCGCGCGCAGCCCGAAGATGATGTCGATCGGCATCCATTGCCGCCTGGCCGGCCGGCCGAGCCGCGCCGCGACACTCGCGCGCTTCCTGGATTATGTCGCCTCCAAGCCCAAGGTCTGGGTGGCCAAGCGCGAGGAGATCGCCCGGCACTGGATGAAGGTTCATCCCGCGGCGGGTTGAGCGCCGAGCGTTGACTCGCGGGCTGTGAAATCAACCTCGGCGCCCGGGGTTTACGGCAACCGGCAATTGTGCCAACTAGGGCTGCGTGTCGTTCGCCCGTTCAGCCCTTCTGATCGCGCTGCTCGCCGTCACCGGTTGCACGCGACCTTCCTCTCCCGTCATGTCGCTGGTGCCAGCGCATGTGCCGTCGGCTGCCGACATGCGCCTGAGCCTGATCGATGACCGCAAGGACGAGATGTTGCGTCAGCTCGCGGTCTGCGAAAGCGGCGCGCACGGTGACGCGGCTGTGCCGGTGATCGGTGGTCACGGCCTCTACATTGGCCGCTTCCAGTTCACGCCGCGCACGGTGATCACCTACGTGCAGCAGATGGACGGCCGCGAGCTAAACTGGAGGCAAGCGACCGAGTTGGCCCACGACTACAACCAGGCGGCTGCGCTTGCGAAGTGGATCATCTTCGAGCGCGACGGTCTCTACAATTGGCCGGCATGCTCCAAGAAGCTCGGGCTCGCCAAGCAGGTGGCCGAGATCAAGTCCATCTAGCTCTCAGTTGCTGAGCCGATAGAGCTTCATCGCATTGTCGCGCACGACCTTTCGGCGCGCTTCGGGCGAAATGTCCGAGAGCTCGCGTCCGAGGAAATCCTGGCTGTCCGGCCAGATGCCGTCGGGATGCGGGAAGTCCGAACCCCACATTACGTTGTCCTCGCCCAGGTGATGGAGCAATTCGACGCCGACCGGGTCGGTCTGGTAGGTCGCATAGAACTGCCGGTACCAGTACTCGCTGGGCTTCATCTTGAGGTCGAGGTCCTTGAACTGGTCCTCCCACTCGAGGTCCATGTGCTGCAGCACGTAGGGGATCCAGCCGATGCCGGCCTCGCCGATCACGATCTTGAGGTTCGGGTAGCGCTCCGGCGCACCGGAGAACATCAGCCCCATCAGCATGGTGCTCATGTGCATCTGGAAGCCGGTGATGTGCACGGCCTGGACGCGGCGCACGATGTGCTGCGGCATCTTGGAATAGTCCGGCGAGCGGCCGCCGATAGTGTGGAAGTGCAGCGGGATGCCGGTCTCGTGCGCGAACTTCCACAGCGGCTCCCAGTGCTCGTCCCACAGCGGCGTCATGTCGGGCCGGTTGGCGATATCGAAGCCGCGCACGCCGCGCTTGGCGTTGCGCATCGCCTCGGCAACCAACTCCTCCATGTTGTAGTTGGGGAGGTTGGCGAGCCCGATCAGCCGGTCGGGTGCGGCCTTGCAGAAGTCGTGGAGCCAGTCGTTGTAGATGCGCAGCATTTCCAGCGCGGCTTCGGGGTCGTTCAGCCGGCCGCTCGAGCCCAGAACCCCGTACAGCACTTCGGCCTGCACGCCGTCGCGATCCTGATCCTTCAGGCGGAGATCGACGTCGGTCAGGCGCCGGATGCCCTTCTTGCCGTCGTCATAGAGGCCGGTGGACGCCATGCGATCAGAGCGATGGATGACGCCCGGCACGTATTCGCGGCCGGCGGAGCCCATGCCGTTGACCAGGCCGAACTTGGCGCCCTTGGCCGACACCCATTCCGGTCCCTTGGGGCCGTCGACGACATGCGGCATGCGCTCCTTCAGCGCTGCCGAGGCGTTCTTGGTGAAGAGATCGGGCGGCAGCCAGATCAGGTCGACGTGGCCATCAGCGGAGATGACATCGTATTTCATGGGCACGGCCCTCCGGGAGCGATCATCGCCCCGAAGGCCGCGCCAGCCAACCCCTTAAGGATCGCTCAGCGATACATGCGTGCCCAGCTTCGGCTGGGCGTGGCGAGCAGCACGGCGACCGTCGAGAGCGACAGGATCAGGCCCATCGGCAGGATCGCCTGGCTGCCCGCGGAGAAGCGGATGTCGAGATTGTAGAGGGCCAGCACCGCGACCAGCACGCCACCTACGCCATACATCCAGGCATCGGGCAGGCGGCGGAAGCGACGTTCGCCCAAGAGGTCGATCAGGGCGACGAGGGCGGTCAGCGCGGCCGCGACCAGACCGGCGCCCAACAGCCACTCGGTGATCGAAGCGAAGTTGCCGGCATCGTTCTGCGCGAAGATGCTGGCCTGCGAATAGACCAGGTCGCAGGCGCAGGCCGCGAAGAAATAGCCGATGACAAAGGGACGGAGCAGGGGATGCAGGGGACGGCCGGCGATCTTCGCCGTGATGCGCGGTTTTTCCATGTGACGAGCAAGCCTCCGAAAAAGGGCAAACGGCGACCAACGCCGTTCGTTCCCCGCGTTCGAAGGCCATAGAGCAAGAGCGGGGCCGAGCGACCTGTGACAGTTGGTCCCCGATTGTGACTGGCGCCATTAGTGGCGCGCGATCCTACTTTCGACGCGAGATCGTGAGGGCAATGCCGCCCAGGACCGCCGCGGATGCGACCAGCAGACGCGGGCTCATCGTCTCGGCGAGCAGCACGACGCCGCCCAGTGCCGCGAGCGCGGGCACGCTGAGCTGCACCGTGGCGGCCGAGGTCGCCTTGAGCGCCGGGAGCGCCGCATACCAAAGCACGTAGCCCAGCCCCGAGGTGATGGCGCCCGACAGGACGGCATAGCCCACGCCCGCCGGATCGATCCGGGCCTCGCCGACGGTGGCGAGGCTCAGCACCAGGGTGAAGGGCAGGCTGCGCAGGAAATTGCCGGCGGTGGCGGCGACCGGATCCTTCACGCTGCGGCCAAGCACGGAGTAGACGGTCCAGGACGCGCCGGCCAGCAGCATGCAGGCGGCGCTGACGAGGGGCGGCGCGGCGAGGCCGGGCAACAGCATGTAGACCAGCCCGCCGACCGCGACCACGAGGCCCGCGACCTGCAGCCGCCGCAACCGCTCACCCTTGGCGAGCGCGTAGCCCAGCATCGAGGTCTGCACCGCGCCGAACAGCAGCAGCGCGCCGGTCGCGGCGGTGAGCTGGCGGTAGGCGAAGGAGAAGAACGCGGCATAGCCGAACAGCATGGCGGCCATTGCCCAGCTTCCCCCTGACAGGGGATGGGACCTCCGCGCCAGCATGATCGCGGCCAGCACCAGGGCTCCCGAGGCGAGGCGAAGCGAGGTGAAGCTCGCCGCATCGATCGCGGTGTCACGGAGTGCGATCCGGCAGAGCAGCGAATTGCCGGCAAACGCCAACATGGCGAACAGGGTGAGCGCGGCAACGCGCGGGCTGATCATCAGGACCACCTTGTGGAGGGAGCGGCGGGCGCGGCACTATAGGGCGCAAGACATGAACCGCATCAAACCTCTGCTGCTTGCCGCTCTGCTGCTGTCCGGCTGCGGCACCTTCTATCCCGGCGAGCCGATGGGCCCGCGGCCGCGCTTCGATGCAGCGCTCAATGGCGCCAACGAGGTGCCGGCCACCACCAGTCCGGCCCGCGGCGCGCTGGTCGGCGACTACCTGCCGGCCACCAAGATCCTGCACTGGACGCTCACCTTGCGCGATCTCAGCGGGCCAGTGACCTGGGCCTTCCTGTGTGGGCCCGACGGCGTGGGCAACGACAATGCCGAACTGGTGCCGATCAATCTCGAGCTCGAGGGCGGCACCCATCCCGGCGCGGTGACCCTGACCGACCAGCAGGCGGCCGACCTGATCGCCGGCCGCTGGTACGTCAACATCAAGACCGAGAAGTTCCCCAACGGCGAGATCCGCGGGCCGCTGGTGCCGACGACCGCTGGCCCGGGCGCTAGGCGGGAAGACTTCCCAGAACTTCCCACCTTCCTGGGAAGCCTCCGATGTCGATGGCATAAGCCCTTTGGGCGATTCTTCCCAGATTTCTGCGCCACCCCTCGGGAGGGTTTTACCCGGGTAAAATTGACCGCCTAGACCTTGTAGTCCCAGCCGATCCACTTGGCAGAGGCCGCGGCCCATGACCTTCTCGAGGTCCGGGCCCTTCAGCCACGGCAGCTCCTCGGTGAAGAAGGTCACGCACTGCCGATAGCTGCAGGGCATGCGGGTCAGGTCGGTTCCCCAGAAGAAGCGGTCGGGTCCGAAGGCATCGAAGATGCGATGCAGCGGATCGTGCAGGTTCCGGAACGGATAGGGCTGCGAGGAATAGGCCGGCGCCGCGGTGGCCTTGATGGCGACGTTGGGGAGCTTGGCCAAAGTCAGCAGCTCGTCGAGATGTTCGAGAGCGTCGGCGTCCTTGGTCAGCACCTTGAGCCCGCAATGGTCGATCATCAGCGTGAGGCGCGGATGGGTCTCGGCGATCCAGCGGAACTTCTTCAGGAACACGCCGGCCTGCAGCGAAACGGGTACCCCCGCCTTCTCGGCGGCGGGCCAGATCCAGTCGAACGTGCCGTCCTTCACCTGTCGCGGCTGCTCGCGGTAAAGCATCGCCCAGCGCAGCCCCATCATGCCCGGCGTGTTGCGCCAGCCCGGGATCAGCCGCTCGTTGCTGCGATCTTCGGGCGGGAACTGGCCCATGATCGCGAAGCGGTCCGGGTATTTCTTCGCGACCTCGATCGCCAGCGCGTTCGACGTCGGATCCCAGCTTGCCGGAGGATGATTCAATCCGGCATCGACGCCGGCCTCCTTCATCTCCGCCAGCAGCTCCTCGGCCGTGAAGCTCTTGACCTGGCGATGCCCGCCGCCCGGCGGGATCACGGTCTGAGACCAGAGGTGGACCTGGGCGTCGATGATCTTCATGCGAACTTGTAGTTCCAGCCGATCCACTTGCAGAGGCCGCGGCCCATGACCTTCTCGAGGTCCTGGCCTTTCAGCCACGGCAACTCCTCGGTGAAGAAGGTCACGCACTGGCGGTAGGTGCAGGGCATGCGGGTGATGTCGGTGCCCCAGAAGACGCGGTCGGGGCCGTAGGCATCGAAGATGCGATGCAGCCCATCCTGGATGTTCTTGAAGGGATAGGGCTGCGTGGAATAGTGCGGCGCGCCGGTGGCCTTCACGGCGACGTTCGGCAGCTTTGCAAGCGCCGTCATTTCGTCGAGATGGATGAAGGCCTCGCGCATCCTGGCCGAGCCGGTTAAGTCCGCAATGATCGAGGATCAGCTTGAGGCCGGGATAGCGCTCGGCGATCGAGCGGAACTGCTTCAGGAAAATGCCGCCCATCATGGCGACGGCGAGGCCCGCCTTCTCGGCCTCGGGCCAGATCCAGTCGAGCGCGCCCTCGTGCAGCAGCTTCTGCTCGGCCGGCTGCAGCAACGCCCAGCGCAGCCCCATCATGCCGGGCTGCTGGCGCCAGCCCGCGATCAGGCTGCGGTTGGCCGGATTCTTGGGATCGAACTGGCCCATCACGGCGTAGCGGTCCGGATATTTCTTCGGCCGCCGCCAGCGCCATGTCCTGGGATTTCGGATCCCAACTCATCGGCGGATGGATGAGGGCGGCGTCGACGCCCGCCTCGTCCATCTCCTTCAGCATCTCCTCGGCGGTCACTTGGCTGACCTTGCGATGCTTGCCCGTGGTCGGCACCACGGTCTGCGACCAGATATGGACCTGCGCGTCGATGATCTTCATGCCTCCTCCGTCGTCTCGACCGGCCGGCGCTGCGTCGTGGAGAAGACCTAGGCGCGTCTGGCTCGAAGGCCGCTTCGAGCTTCGCTCGCTCAGGGCGACGCAGATATCAATTGGGTGTTGGAGCGCTCGGATCGAGCAGCTTCTCGCGCTTGAGTTCGCTCCAGAGATCGCTCGGGATCTTCACGCCCATGCGCTCGACGTTCTGCTTCACCTCATTGACGCTCAGCGCGCCCGGGATCACCGCGCAGAGCGCGGGATGGAACAGCGGGAACTGCATGGCCGCCGCACCCAGCTCGACGCCGTGGCGCTGGCACATCGCCTCGATCTTCTGCGCCTTCTCGATCAGGTTGGCCGGGGCCGCGGCATAGTCGTGCGTGGCGCCGGGCTTCACGCCGCCGGTGAGGATGCCCGAGTTGTAGGGTCCGCCCAGGATCACCGAGACGTTGCGCTTGACGCATTCGGGCAGGAATTCCTTCAGCCCGCCCTGTTCCAGCAGCGTGTAGCGGCCGGCCAGCAGCATGCAGTCGAAGTCGCCGGCCTGGATGAAGCGCAGGCTGGTATCGCTTTCATTGATGCCGACGCCGATCGCGCCGATGACGCCTGCCTTGCGCAGCTCGTCGAGCGCCTTGAAGCCCGAAATCCATCACCGTCTTGAAGCGCTGGTTCAGGACCTCGCGGTCCTTGGTCGTCCAGAAGTCGACGTCGTGCACCAGGGCGATGTCGATCTTGGCAAGCCCGAGCCGGAGATGCGAATGCTCGAGCGAGCGCATGACGCCGTCATAGGTGTAGTCGAACACCGGCGCGAAGCCCGGCAGGCCGTTGTCGCGGAAGTCGGCCGGCGGCTTCTCGCCGGGCTTCATGGCGTGCAGGATGCGGCCGATCTTGGTCGACAGCACGAAGCTGTCGCGCGGCCTCTCGCGCAGCGCCGCCCCCATGCGCAACTCGCTGCGGCCATAGCCGTAGTAGGGCGAGGTGTCGAAGTAGCGGATGCCGGCCTTCGTAACCCGCGTCGGTCAGCGCCACCGCTTCCGCCTCGGGAATGGTGGCGCGAAAGCCGCCCATCGGCGCGCCGCCGAGACCGAGCGTGGTGACTTCGAGCTTGGTCTTGCCGACGCGGCGCTTGGGCAAAGTCATGCAGCCTCCTGCGCGGCCGTCGGGCCGTCGCTCTTGGTGGTGGTGCGTCGCACGTCACGCACGATGGTGAGATCGTCGAAGCGGCGCACGCGGTGCATGGTCGTGCGATTGTCCCAGATCACCAGGTCGAACGGCTGCCATTTGTGCACGTAGACGAATTGCGGCTGGGTGGCGTGCTCGATCAGGTCGCGGATGAAGGCCATCGCCTCGGGGCGTGGCCAGCCGACGATGGTGCCGATATGCGAGGCGAGGAACAGCGATTTGCGTCCTGTCACCGGATGGGTGCGCACCAGGCGCTGGCGCACCGGCTTCATGGCCACGCGCTCGTTGGGCAGGAATTCGGTGAAGCCGAGCTGGCCGCGCGAATGGATCAGCGAGTGCTCGCACACCAGGTCCTCGACCTCGGCCTTGGTCGCGGGCGTCGAGGGCGTCGTAGGCGGCGCGCATGTCGGCGAACTCGGTGTCGGGGCCTTCGCTCGGCACGATGCGGCCGCTCAGGAGCGAGTACTTGGCCGGGACGGCGCGGAACGAGGCGTCGGTATGCCAGAGCCGGTTGCCGAGTGCCGCCATGCGCTTCTTGTTGTTGCGCTCGGCGATGCGGCCGTCCTTGTCGAGGTTGGAGACGTCGGCGAACACCCGGCAGGCGCAGCTCCGAATTGCGCGCGCCCGAGTTGGCGCCTTCCTCGAGCGGGCCGAAATTGCGCGAGAAGGCGAGCTGCTGCTCGTCGTTGATGTCCTGGCCGGGCAGCACGGTGACGGCATGCGCGTCCATCGAGGCTTCGATGCGCGCCACCTCGGCCGGCGTCAGCTTCCTGCGCGCGTCGATGTCGGTGATGCGTCCGGGCGCAAATGGGTCGGTGAAGGACTGAGTATCGATAGAAATAAAAAAAAATATAATACTCAAAAAAAAAAAGATAAGGTGGAACATAGCCGCGATATCATAGAGCGTCGGAGCGCAGGGCGCATGACGCTAAGTCGGGTGCGCGACAGCTCAGGTGGATAGGCCCTATCGCAGAGCGGCCGCTATGTTGCCGCCATCGACCGTGATCACCGCGCCCGTGGTCTTGGGCGCCCTGGCGAGCGACACGAAGGCCTGCGCCACGTCGTCGGCCGTCACTTCGAGGCCGAGCAGGTTGCCGCCCATGTAGTCGGCTTCGCTCAAGCCCCGCGCCTTGGAGCGCTGGGCGATCATCTCGTCGGTCAGGAGGCCCGAGCGGATGCGGTCGGCATTGACGGCGTTGGAGCGGATGCCCTCGCCGCCGTGATCGACCGCGTACTGGCGTGACAGGAACATCGTCGCCGCCTTCGGCAACCCATACGGCCCGAAATCGACGCCGGGATTCACCGCCTGCTTGGAGGCGTTGAACAGCAGGCAGCCGCCCAGGCCCTGCGCGCGCATGATCCGCACGGCGTTCTGCGCCACGCTCTGATGCGCCCAGAAATTGAGCTCGAAGCTCTTGCGCAGGGTGGCATCGTCGACGTCGCCGATCTTGCCCTGCCAGGCGGCACCGGCGTTGGAGACGACGATGTCGACGCCGCCGTAGGTAGCCGCGATCTTGTCGAACGCGGCGCGCACCTGCGCGGGTCGGTGACATCGCAGGCAACGGCAAAACCCTTCACCTTGGAGACGTCGCGGTCGAGCACCACGACGTCGGCGCCCTCGCTCGCGAAGGCTGCGGCGGTCGCCGCGCCGATGCCCGAGCCGCCGCCGGTGACGACGGCGATGCGGCGCGCCAACGGCTTCTCCGCTGCGGCGCCGAGCTTGGCCTGCTCGAGCGACCAGTACTCGATGTCGAAAATGTCCGGCTCGGGAATGCACTGGTAGGTGCCGAGCCTCTCGGCGTCGGCAATCACCGCGACCGTGGTCTCGGCGAGGTCGGCCGCGATCTTGGCGTCCTTCGAGCTGTTGCCGACGCCGAACAGGCCGACGCCCGGCACCAGCACGACGCGCGGGATCGGGTCGAGCTGGTCTTGGGCGGCATCTGCTTGGCGTTATGGCGCGAGAAATAGGCGTGGTAGCCGGCGACGTATTTGTCGAGCGCGGCCTTTGCCGCCTTCCTGAAGTCGTCGAGCCTGCCCGCCTCGGGCGCCGGCAGCGACGAGCGGCGTGCCCTTGGTGCGGATGGCGTGATCCGGCGTCACCGGCCCTTGCTGGCTGTAGCGCGCGATCTCCTTGCCGCCGACATAGGCCAGGATGTCCGGGATTGGTGCGGAACTCGAACACGAAGCGCTGCGCCGCCTCGCGACCGCCGCTCTTGGCAGGAAGGGACAGGAGCCCGCGCAGGATCGGCGCCACCTCGGCCGCCGTCGCGGCTTTCGCCGGCAGCGAGGCGCCCGGGAAGATCTTGCGCGTCGCCTTGGCCAGCCGCTGCTCGGCCAGGGTCACGAGATCGATCATGCGCAAATAGGCTTCCTCGGCCGTGGCGCCCATCGAGAAGATGCCGTGCTTCAGCAGGATCAGGCCCTCGACGTCGGGTTCGCCGGGCCGACCTCGCTGCACTTCTTGGCGAGCGCGAAGCCCGGCATGACGTAGGGCACCAGCGCCGCGCGCTTGCCGTAGAGATCGGCCGCCAGCGCCTCGCCGTCGGGCTGGTCGGTCAGCGACAGCACGGCGTTGGAATGCGTGTGGTCGATGAACTTGTGCGGCAGGAAGGCGTGCAGCAGCGTCTCGACCGAGGGGTTGGGTGACTTGGCGTCCAAAAGGTTGCTGCGCTGGACGTTGACCATGTCCTCGTCGGAGAGCGCCTGCAGGCCCTCGAGCTCGCGCAGCGGCGCCAGCCGCACCGCGGGCAGGCCGGGCGCCTCGATGGTGCCCATGTCCCAGCCGCTGCCCTTCACGCAGAGCACGTCGATGGTCGTGCCGGTGATGTCGGGCATGCGCGTCTTCACCGAGGTGTTGCCGCCGCCATGCAGCACCAGCCTGGGCTCGCCGCCCAGCAGTCGAGTGGTGTAGACGCGCAGCGCCAGGTCCTCGCCGATGCCCTTCTTGGCGTGCTGGGCGATGGCGGCCTTGGCGTCGCTGTCCTTCCAGAGATTTTCCATGCCGCCTTATTACTCCTCCGGCTGGATGCCGGCATCCTTGGCGATCTTCATCCAGGTCGCGATCTCCTCGACCTGGTAGGGCCGGAAAGCCGCCGGCTCGCGCGGCTCGACGGTGAAGCCGAGCTTGTCGATGCGCGCGACAACCTCGGGCTTCTTGAGGCTGGCCAGGATCTCGCCCGACAAACGATCGAGAATTGGCTGCGGCGTGCCGGCCGGAGCGAAGAAGCCGGCCCACGACGAGGCGTTGGCGCCTTTGACACCCTGCTCCTCGAGTGTGGGCAGGTCGGGCAGCTTGGAATTGCGCTTGGGGCTGCCGATGGCCACGGCGCGGATCTGGCCCGCCTTGATCTGTGCCAGCACGCTGGGCAGCGTCGAATTCGAGAGGTCGATCCGCCCGCCGACCAGGTCCTGCACCAACGGCGCCGCACCGCGATAGGGCACGTGGGTCATCTTGATGCCGGTGCGCGCCATGAACAGCTCGGTCGAGAGGTGCGAGCCCGAGCCGATGCCGGTCGAGCCGTAGTTCAGCGCGCCGGGCTTTTCCTTGGCGAGCTTGATCACGTCCTGGATGTTCTGGGCCGGCAGATCGTTGCGCACCACGAACACGTGCTCGAAGGCGCCGGCGCCGGCCAGAGGCGCGAAGTCCTTGACCGCGTCATAGCCCGGGTCCTTCAGCATGAACATGTTGTTGCCATGCGTCTGGTTGTTGCCGAACGTTATGGTGAGTTCGTCGGGCTTGGCCTTGGCAACGGTGCGCGTGCCGATGGCGCCGGCGGCGCCGGAGACATTCTCCACGATCACCTGCTGGCCGAGCGGTCCCGTCATGTCGGCGGCAACGATGCGGGCGATCACGTCGGTCGGCCCGCCGGCTGGATAGGCGACGATCATGCGGATCGGCGCCGATGGCGCCCAGGCCTGCGCGAACGCAGACTTGACGAATGGTGCGGCCACCAGGCCCACCGCAAAGACACGACGTTTCATTTTCACTTTCCGCTCTTCATCTCGATGATCGTCTTGGCCATGACCGCCTCCTGGTCCCAAGGGAACAGGATCCACGTGTCCTGGCTCACTTCGGTGATGTAGCTGTCGACCGACGGCCGGCCCGCGGGTTTGGCATAGACGGTGGCAAAATGCGCCTCGGGCAAGAGCGCGCGCACGGCGCGTGCGGTGACGCCGGTATCGACCAGGTCGTCGACGATCAGCCAGCCCTTGCCCTTGTCCTGCTCCGCCGCGCTGCCCTTCAGGATCTCGACCTTGGCGCCGCGCTCCATGCGGTCGTAGGTCGAGCTGCACACGGTGTCGATCAGGCGAAGATTGAGCTCGCGGGCGATGATGGCGGCCGGCACCAGCCCGCCGCGGGTGATCGCCACGAGTCCCTTGAACGGCCCGAGGTCGGCCAGCCGCCAGGCGAGCGCGCGCGCATCGCGATGCAGTTCCGTCCACGACACGGGGAACATCTTGCTGTAGCCGCTCGCGCTCGCCATGTCGTTCCGTCCCTTGCTTCTTTACAGCCCAAGTCAATCCGATATGGTGCCCGGCAATGAAAAGCTAGGGAAGTGCGGAGGGGGAATGCATTTTTCGATTCCCGACCCGGCGTCGGGCCTGTTCTGGGGTTCGTTGTGGAAGATCATCGTCGCCAACGTGATCTTGTCCGGCGACAACGCCGTGGTGATCGCGCTCGCAGCGCACGGCCTGTCGGAGAAGCTCAGGCGTCCTGCCATCCTGTTCGGCAGCCTGGGTGCCATCGTGCTGCTGATCATCTTCTGCGGCATCGTGAACTTCCTGCTGGCCATCCCGTACCTCAAGCTGGTCGGCGGCGCGCTCCTGCTATGGATCGGCGTCAAGCTCTTGTCGGAGGAAGAGGAGCAGGCCGAAGGCAAGATCAAGGCGCATGGCACGCTGTGGGCGGCGATCGGCACCATCATGATCGCCAATACGGTGATGAGCCTCGACAATGCCATCGCCATGGCGGCGGCGGCGCACGGCGACATGACCATGATCGCGATCGGCCTGGTGATCAGCGTGCCGGTGATCATGCTGGGGGCGACGATCATCGCCAGCGTGCTCGATCGCTACCCGTGGATCGCCATGATCGGCGCCGGCCTGATCGGCTGGATCGCCGGCGAGGTGATGGCGGGCGACGGCCGCTTCGACGAAACCGACGCCAAGGGCCATCTGGTCGAGAAGGTGCTGCCCGGCTCGATCGCGGCGTGGCTCGACGCCACGATTCCCAACGCCGAGATCGCCTGCTCGGCCTTTGGCGCCGGGCTGGTGCTGGTGGTCGGCCTCTACCTGGCACGCCGCAGCAAGAAGCCCGCTTAGGGTTGTTCCATGCTTGAGAGTTTGGGTGTACCGCAGGGTGCTGCCGTCGCCCTGCTGCAGGTCGTGCTGATCGATCTCGTGATGTCGGGCGACAACGCCATCATCATCGGCATGGCGGTGGCGGGCCTGCCCAAGGAGAACCGCACCAAGATCATCTTCTGGGGCGTCGCCGGCGCCACGGTGCTGCGCATCCTGTTCGCGGCGCTCACCACCGAACTGCTGCAGATCATCGGCCTCACCCTGGCGGGTGGCCTGCTGCTCTTGTGGGTGGCGTATCGCATGTTCCGCGAGCTGCGCTCGAAGGGCCGACCGGAAGCGGGCGAGGGTGAGCCTGCGGCCAAGCCCAAGACGACCGGCCAGGCGATGCTGCAGATCATCGCCGCCGACGTCTCGATGTCGCTCGACAATGTGCTGGCGGTGGCGGGGGCGGCGCGCGACCACAAGGTCGTGCTGTGGGCCGGCCTCGCACTCTCGATCGTGCTGATGGCGATCGCCTCGAATGCCATCGCCAAGATCCTCGACCGCTACCATTGGATCGCCTGGATCGGCTTTGCCATCATCCTCTATGTCGCCGGCGACATGATCTGGGACGGCACCCACGAGGTTGTTGCGGCAACGGGGAAAGCGTAGAAAATCGGCGGATGGCCGATGAAATGTGGCGTCTTCAGGCGCTCGCGCCCTATGCCACCTTGCCATGGGCAAGCCGCGGCCGCCTGCACAAGGAAGCCGAGGCCGAGACGCGCAGCCCCTTCCAGCGCGACCGCGACCGCATCATCCATTCGACGGCGTTCCGGCGGCTCAAGCACAAGACGCAGGTCTTCGTCTATCACGAGGGCGATCACTACCGGACGCGGCTGACGCACTCGCTGGAAGTGGCGCAGATCGCCCGCACGCTCTGCCGCACGCTGCGGCTCGACGAGGATCTCGGCGAGGCGGTGGCGCTCGCCCACGATCTCGGCCACACGCCGTTCGGCCATGCCGGCGAGGAGGCGCTGCACGCGGCCATGAAGCCGTTCGGCGGCTTCGACCACAATGCCCAGACGCTGCGCATCCTGACCAAGCTCGAGGAGCGCTACGCCGAGTTCAACGGACTCAACCTCACCTGGGAGACGCTGGAAGGCGCGGTCAAGCACAACGGGCCGCTGTTGAAGGACGGCCGCGTGCTCACCGACCTGCCGGCGGCCATCGTCGAATATTGCCGCGACCACGACCTCGAGCTCGGCGGCCACGCCGGGCCGGAGGCGCAGATCGCCGCCTTGAGCGACGACATCGCCTACAACAACCACGACATCGACGACGGCCTGCGCGCGGGGCTGTTCGAAGTGGGCGACCTCCGGGGCCTGCCGCTGGTCGGCGAGATGTTCGTGGCTGTCGAGAAGAAATACCCGGGCATCGCCCCATCGCGCCTGATCCACGAAGCGATCCGCCGCATGATCAACGCCATGGTCATGGATGTGCTGGCCGAGACCACGAGACGCCTGGCCGAGGCGGCGCCCAAGTCGGTGGCCGACATCCGCGCGCTCGGCCGGCCGGTGGTCGGATTCTCACCGGCGATGACGGCGACCGACCGCACCATCAAGGCCTTCCTCTACAAGCGCATGTACGAGCACTGGCATCTCAACCGCTCGCACTCCAAGGCGCGGCGCGTGGTGATGGACCTGTTCGGCCTGCTGTTCGCCGAACCCAACTGCCTGCCGCCACCCTGGCGCGAGCGCGCCGAGGCGGCCGAGCGGTCGGCCCGGGCGCGCATCGTCGCCGACTACATCGCCGGCATGACCGACCGTTTTGCTCTCGACGAGCACCGGCGGCTGTTCGACTGTATCAGTAGGCCGCAAGCCCCCTCTCCGCCGCGAAGCGGGGAGAGGGAGGGTGAGGTGCTGGCCCAGGTGGCGGCGGTTGCGGTAAGGCGGAGACCCACCTCACCTCCCCGCGCTGACGCGCGGGTCCCTTCCCCGCTATCGCGGGCGGAGAGGACAAAGGCCTCAAGATGACAAAGCTGCCCGAATGGCAATAACCCGCGCCCCATGAACCCCTATCGCCATTTCATCGGCGAGATCGAAGGCGCGCTCAGGGCCATGCAGGCGGCGGGCGAGCTGCCGGCGGCGCTGGATTTCTCCGCGATCACGGCCGAGCCGCCGCGCGATCAAGCGCATGGCGACATCGCGACCAATGCCGCCATGGTGCTGGCCAAGGCCGCGGGCAAGAAGCCGCGCGACATCGCCGAGCCGCTGCTCGCGCGCCTCAGGGCCAACCCGGACGTGGTCGATGGCTCGGTGGCGGGGCCAGGCTTCATCAACCTCAAGATCAGCGACGCTTTCTGGCGCGAACGGCTGCGCGACTGCCTGAGGGAAGGGATCGCCTACGGCGATTCGCAGATGGGCGGCGGCAAGAAGGTGAATGTCGAGTATGTCTCGGCCAACCCGACCGGGCCGCTGCATGTTGCGCATGCGCGCGGCGCGGTGGTGGGCGACGCGCTCGCCAACCTGCTCGCCAAGGCGGGCTACGCCGTCACCAAGGAGTACTACATCAACGATGCCGGCGCCCAGGTCGACACGCTCGGCCGCTCGACCTTCCTGCGCTACAAGGAGGCGCTGGGCGATCACATCGGCACGATTCCCGAAGGCCTCTATCCCGGCGAATACCTGAAGGAGATCGGCGCGGCGCTCGCCAAGCGCGACGGCGCGCGCTGGATCGACAAACCCGAGGCCGATTGGCTACCCGAGATGCGCGGCTTCGCGATCGCCTGCCTGATGGCCGAGATCAAGCAGGACCTCGAAACGCTCGGCGTCCGGATCGACGTCTATTCGTCGGAGCGCGCGCTGGTCGAAGGCGGCGCGGTCGACCGCTCCTATCAGGACCTCGCGGGCAAGGGCCTGATCTACCAGGGCCGGCTCGAGCCGCCCAAGGGCAAGACGCCCGACGACTGGGAGGATCGCGAGCAGACGCTGTTCAGGGCGACCAAGTTCGGCGACGAGGTCGACCGACCGATGAAGAAGTCGGACGGCAGCTGGACCTACTTCGCCAACGACATCGCCTATCATCACGACAAATACCGCCGCGGCTTTGCCGACATGATCGATGTCTGGGGCGCCGATCACGGCGGTTACGTGAAGCGCATGAAGGCCGCGGTCAGCGCCGTCACCGGCGGCAAGGGTGAACTCGACGTGAAGCTCTGCCAGCTGGTGCGCGTGATGCGCAACGGCGAGCTGGTCCGCATGTCCAAGCGCGCTGGTACATTTGTTACACTTCGTGATCTGCTCGACGAGGTCGGGCCGGATGTCGTGAGATTCACGATGCTTACGCGCAAGAACGACGCGCCGTTCGACTTCGACCTGGTCAAGGCCACAGAACAGTCACGCGACAACCCGGTTTGGTATGTCCAATACGGAATCGCGCGGACACGCTCCGTCATGCGGCAAGCGAGCGCCGCCGGCATCGCGGTCGAAGGGTTGGACAGCGCTCTTATCGACCGACTGGGCGATGCCGGCGAACTCGCCCTCATCAGGCTGATCGCCCAATGGCCGCGGCAGGTCGAAGCCGCCGCCTCGGCGCACGAGCCGCACCGCATCGCCTTCTATCTCTATGACCTTGCGGCGGCCTTCCACGCCCACTGGAACCGCGGGCGCGATGAATCCGGCCTTCGGTTCATCGTCGAGGAAGATATCGAGCTCGACGCGCGCCCGGCTGGCCTTGGTACAGGCGGTGGGAATTGTGATAGGATCAGGGTTAAAGGTCTTCGGCGTCACTCCCGTCGAAGAAATGAGATAAGGAAGAGATGCACATCCGCCGGTCCCCCTCCGGCGACGGTCCAAGGATCTACCGACCCAACGAGTCGGTTGCCGTGCGGCTCGAACCGTCGCCCCGGCCCGTCGCCCATGAGCCCGAATTCGATCCCCCCGCCGCCGCGGGATTCCCTCCTCGCCCGCGTCAACCGCCGCCGCGGCCAGATCCTTACAATCATGGTCTCGATCGCCGCCATCGCGAGCTTCGGCTCGGTGGTGTGGTGGGCCCATAACCAGGATGTGAGGGCGGGCGGCAAGGGGCTGGAGCCGCTGGTGGTCCAGGCCCCGGCCACGCCCGCGCGGACCAAGCCCGAGAATGCCGGCGGCCTGGTGCCGCCCAACCAGGACAAGGAAGTCTACAATCGCATCTCGCCGGGCGCGGTGCCGGTGCAGCCCGAGAAGCTGCTGCCCGGGCCGACCACGCCCAAGCTGCCGGCCAGCGGCCTGCCGCTGCCGGCGGCGCCCAAGCCCGAGCCCGAGGCCGCCAAGACGCCGACGCCGATCCAGCCCGCTCAGCCCGCGGCGACACCGGCCAGCGGCAGCGGTCCGACGCCGCCGCCAGCGGGGACCCCGGCCGACAAGCCGCCGCCCGACCAACAGCCAACCGTGACCCAGGCGCCGACTCCGGCGCCCGCAAGCGAGCCCGCCCCCAGCATCGCCAGCCTGATCGAGGGCATGTCGGGCCCGGCCGGCGGCTGGCGCGTGCAGATTGCGTCGGTCAAGAGCGAGGACATCGCCAAGTCGACCTGGGCGCGCCTGCAGGCGGCGCATGGCGACGTGCTGGGCAATCTCCGCATGCAGCCGACCAGGGTCGATCTCGGCGACAAGGGCGTGTGGTACCGCGTGCAGGCGGGCCCGCTCGACGAGAAGCAGGCCCAGAGCGTTTGCGGCACCCTGAAGAGCCGCAAGACCGACTGCGTCATCGTCCCGCCCGCCAAGCAGTGATCGACAATCCATGAGAAGCCCGCGCGCGGCGATCTTCGGCTGCGCCGGCCCCGACCTCAGTTCGGACGAGCGCGCGTTCTTCCGTGACGCCGATCCGCTGGGCTTCATCCTGTTCGCGCGCAACATCGACACGCCCGAGCGCACGAGCCGGCTGGTCGAGGAGCTGCGCTCGTGCGTCGCTCGCGCCGAGGCGCCGGTGCTGGTCGACCAGGAAGGCGGCCGCGTCGCGCGCCTCAGGCCGCCGCTCTGGCGCAAGGCGCCGCCGGCGCGGCAGTTGGGGGAGCTTTATGCCCGGAGTCCAGAACAGGGGCTGGAGGCGACCAAGCTGAACTCGCGCCTGCTGGCCGCCGACCTGGTCTCGATCGGCGCCAATGTCGATTGCCTGCCGGTGCTCGACATCGCCTTTCCCGAAACCCATGCCGTGATCGGCGACCGCGCCTATGCCAGCCAACCCGAGCCCGTGGCGGCGCTGGGCCGCGCCGCCGCCGAGGGCCTGATGGCCGAAGGCGTCATGCCGGTGATCAAGCACATTCCAGGGCATGGCCGCGCCACCGTCGATTCGCACAGTCACCTGCCCACCGTCTCGGCCTCGCGCGAGGTGCTGGAGCGGACGGATTTCCTGCCTTTCAAGCTGCTCTCCGATCTGCCGTGGGCGATGACCGGCCACCTGCTGTTCGAGGCGGTCGACCCCAAGGCCGCCATCACCGTTTCGGCAGGGGGCGTGAAGGACGTGATTCGCGGCCATATCGGCTTCGACGGCTTGCTGCTGACCGACGATCTCTCCATGCAGGCGCTGGGCGGCAGCCTCGGCGAACGCGCGGCGCGGGCATTGGCAGCGGGCTGCGACATCGCGCTTCACTGCAACGGGCGGATGGCCGAAATGGAGGAGGTGGCCGTCGATACCGACACCCTGACGGAGGCCGCGGAGCGCCGCTTCGAGGCCGGACGGCGGTTCCTGGCCCGGCACCGCGATCCGCTGGGACGGGCAGGACTTGCCGATGCCGCCCGGCGCGTGACCTCGCTGCTGCGCGAATGGGGATAAGGCGGGGCCAATTACAGTAGCCGTGGGCGCATCCGCTGGATTAAACCGGAGCAACATGAACGAGCCCGTCAGTCCCCCTCCTGCCGACAGTTTCAGCACCGCCGGGCCGGACGTCATCGCGCCGGGCGAGGGCGAGCTGATCGTCAATCTCGAGGGCTTCGAAGGCCCGCTCGACCTGTTGCTGACGCTCGCCCGCGACCAGAAGGTCGACCTCAGGCGCATCTCCATGGTGGCCCTGGTCGACCAGTACCTGGCGCACGTCGCCCAGGCGCGCCGTATGAGGCTCGAACTCGCCGCCGACTATCTCGTGATGGCGGCCTGGCTTGCCTACCTGAAGTCGCGCCTGCTGCTGCCCGAACCGCCGGCCGGCGAGGAGCCGTCGGGCCAGGAGATGGCCGACGCCCTGCAATGGCAGCTGCGCCGTCTTGAGGCGATGCAGGAGGCGGGCGTGCGCCTGATGGCCCGCCCGCAGCTCGGCAAGGACGTCTTTTCACGCGGTGCTCCCGAAGGCGTGGTGGTCGTGCGCCGCGCCATCTGGGACGTGAAGCTGTTCGATCTGTTGTCGGCTTATGGCCACCAGCTTCGGCCGAAGGACGCCGACACCTATCAGATCGAGCCCATGCAGTTCTTCTCGGTCGAGGAAGCGGCCGAGCGGCTGGGTAAGATGCTGGGCATCGCCATCGACTGGCAGTCGCTCGAAGCCTTCATGCCGGCCGGCCTCACCGACCCGACACGCCGGCGCTCGGCGCTCGCTTCGACCTTCGTCGCGGGCCTGCAGCTCGCCAAGGACGGATCGATCGAGCTGCGCCAAGCCGAACGCTTCGGCCCCATCTATTTGCGCAAACGTACCGAGCAACGGTGACGGTGCTCCCATGGCCAAAAGCGAACCAGAAGAAAAAGTGACCGACGTCCTCTCTCCCGACCACGCCCAGCATCTGCGGCTGCTCGAAGCGCTGATCTTTGCCGGCACGCAGGCGCTCGACGAAAAGGAGCTGGCCGAGCGCCTGCCCAACGACGCCGATGTGCAGCGGCTGCTGGCCGACCTCGGCGAGCTCTACGCCAACCGTGGCGTCAATCTGGTGAAGGTAGCGGGCGGCTATGCCTTCCGGACGGCGTCGGACCTCTCGGAGAAGCTCAAGATCGAGCGGCCGGTGACGCGCAAACTGTCGCGGGCGGCGATCGAGACCCTGGCCATCATCGCCTATCACCAGCCGGTGACGCGCACCGAGATCGAGCAGGTGCGCGGCGTAGGCCTCAGCAAGGGCACGCTGGACCTGTTGTTCGAGCAGAACTGGATCAGGCCGATGGGCCGCCGTCGCGTGCCGGGTCGCCCGGTCACCTGGGGCACCACCGACTTCTTCCTCGAGCATTTCGGCCTGCCCGCGCTGGATGACCTGCCGGGTCACGAGGAAATGAAAGCCGCCGGCCTCTTGGACGCGCGCGCCCAGCCCCCCATATTCAGGCCGGAGGAGCCCGATCTGCCGCTGGAAGCGGAAGAGGACGAGGCGGACGAGCCGCTGGCCACCGAAGAGCAGGGCCGATAGGCCCAAATACCGCCTTATTAGACAGGTTGCCGGGCCTTCCACGCGGGTGCGATAATCCCCGCGAGCGATCGCAAACGTTTTTTTGGGAGCATTGTAAATGGGTAGCCTCAGCCTCTGGCACTGGATCATCGTGCTGGCCGTAGTGCTGCTGCTGTTCGGCGGTCGCGGCAAGATCTCGCAGCTGATGGGCGACTTCGGCAAGGGCCTGCAGGCCTTCAAGAAGGGCGTCGGCGCGCAGGATGAGTTGCAGCAGGCCCAGCCGGGCCAGCCGGGCGACACCGCCAAGCCGATCTCGGCGCAAACGACGACCTCGCAGCCGGGCAGCCAGGTCCACCAAGACACCGCCGCCAAGGTCTGACAGCTCTAACGAGGTCGGCGGCGTCCTGTCATGTTCGGCATCGACAGTTCCGAGCTCCTGCTCATCGCCATCGTGGCGCTGGTCGTCATTGGCCCCAAGGAATTGCCGGGCCTGTTGCGCACCTGGGGCAAGTGGATGGCGCAGATGCGCGCCATGGCGTCGGAGTTCCGCGGCCATGTCGACGAGATGGTGCGCCAGTCCGAGCTCGACGACGTGAAGAAACAGCTCGAGGGCTCCGCAGGCTTTGACCTCAAGGACCTCGATCCGACCAAGCAGATCCGCTCGCACATCGAGGAAGGCATGGCCGAGGGCGAGAAGGCGATCGCGGAGGCCAAGGCCAACCTCGATAACCCGCTGGCCGAACCCGAATCCGCGCCGCAAGTCGCCGCCGAAGAGCCGCAACAGATTGCCGCCGAGCCCGCCGCCGAGCAGACGCCGGTGGTCGCCGAAGCGCCGCCCGCCGCCGAGGGCGAGCCGGCCGAGCAAAAACCCGCCAAAGCGGCGGCTGAATAGGGGCCAAATAGCGCTTTGAATTGCGGCCCAAAGGGCGGCATAACGCGCCACTCACTGCCGCAAACCCTATTGTGACCACCCATTGTGACTCAGGCGCACGACGGACCCGAAGACGACAAGCCGATGCCGCTGCTCGATCACCTGATCGAGCTGCGCAAACGCCTGATCTATGCGCTGCTGTGCTTTTTCGCGATCTTCTTCGTCACCTTCTATTTCGCCAAGCCGATCTTCTCGTTCCTGATCGAGCCGGCCATCTCCGACGGCTACAAGGTCAGCGTTTTCGACATCTTCGAGTTCTTCTTCGTCACGGTGAAGCTGTCGGCCTTCGTCTCGCTGATCGTCGGTTTTCCGCTGATCGCGGTGCAAATCTGGCTGTTCGTGGCGCCCGGCCTCTATCGCCAGGAGAAGAAGGCGTTCCTGCCGTTCCTGATCGCCACGCCGTTCATGTTCTACGCCGGCTGCGCGGTCATGTACTACGTGGTGCTGCCCTACGTGATCAATCTGATGCTGGCGCATTACGTCCCGGCCGACATCGAAAAGACGCTGCGCTCGTCGGACTACCTCTCGCGCATCCTGCAGCTTGTGTTCGCCTTCGGCTTTGCCTTCGAGGTGCCGGTGCTGCTGACGCTGCTGGTCAGGGTCGGCATTGTCAGCACGGCGGGTCTGCGCTCCAAGCGTCGCTACGCCATCGTCTTCGCCTTCATCATCGCGGCCGTGCTGACGCCGCCCGACGTGATCAGCCAGCTCGCGCTCGCCCTGCCGCTGCTCGGCTTCTACGAGATCAGCATCCTGATCGGAAGCTGGATCGAGAAGAAGCGCGAGGAAGAGGAGAAGAAGGCCGAGGCGGCGGCAGACGGCTAGCCATGCACGACATCCGTTTCATCCGTGAGCACCCGGCAGCCTTCGACGCCGGCCTCAAGAAGCGCAACCTGGCGCCCTTGTCGGCCGAGCTGCTCGAGATCGACAAGCGCCGCCGCGCCGCCATCTCCGAGAGCGAGACCGTCCAGGCCGCCGCAAGGCGCTCAGCCAGCAGATCGGCATGGCCAAGCGCAAGGGTGAGAACGTCGACGCGCTGATGGCCGAGGTCGCCGGCCTGGAAGAGTCGCTCAAGAACGGGCGAAGCGCTGGCGGCCGAGCTCGACGCCGAGCTGACGCGGCGTTTGGAAGTCCTGCCCAACCTGCCGTTCGACGATGTTCCCGACGGCACCGACGAGACCGGCAACGTCGAGATCCGCCGCGTCGGCAGCCAGCGCAACTTCAGCTTCGCGCCCAAGGACCACGTGGCGCTGGGCGAGGCGACCGGCGAGATGGATTTCGCCTCCGCGAGCAAGATCTCCGGTGCGCGCTTTGTCTTCCTCAAGGGCAGGCTGGCCAAGCTCGAGCGCGCCATCGCGCAGTTCATGCTCGACCTCCATACCAGCGAGGAGGGCGGCTATACCGAGGTCAACCCGCCGTTCCTGGTGCGCGATACGGCGGTCTATGGCGTCGGCCAGTTGCCCAAGTTCGCCGAAGACATGTTCCACACCGACAACGGCTTCTGGCTGATCCCGACCGCCGAGGTGCCGCTCACCAACCTGGTGAACGACACGATGCTGGAGGAGAAGCAGCTGCCGCTGCGCTTCACGGCCTGGACGCCGTGCTTCCGCTCGGAGGCCGGCGCGGCCGGCAAGGACACCCGCGGCATGATCCGCCAACACCAGTTCCCCAAGGTCGAGCTGGTCAGCATCACATCGCCCGAGCAGTCCGACGCCGAGCACAAGCGCATGACCTCGCGCGCCGAGGAGGTGCTGAAGCGCCTCGGCTTGCCGTTCCGCACCGTCGTGCTGTGCGGCGGCGACATGGGCCCGGCCTCGCGCAAGACCTTCGACATCGAGGTCTGGCTGCCCGGCCAGAACGCCTATCGCGAGATTTCGAGCTGCTCGAACTGCGGCGAGTACCAGGCCCGCCGCATGGGTGCGCGCTATCGGCCGAAGGAGGGCAAGGGAACGCGCTTCGTGCACACCCTGAACGGCTCCGGCCTCGCCGTCGGCCGCACGCTTATTGCCGTTCTTGAGAATTACCAGAACGAGGACGGCTCGGTGACCATCCCCGAGGCGTTGCGCCCCTACATGGGCGGCCTCGACGTGCTGCCCGGGCCGGCGGCGCGCAAGTGACGCCGGCCGATATCGCCAAGGCCCGCATCCTCGTCACCAACGACGACGGCATCCATGCGCCCGGCCTCGATGCCCTGATCGAGATCGCAGGCCAGCTCTCGTCCGACGTCTGGGTGGTGGCGCCCGAGGTCAACCAGAGCGGCGCCGCCCATTCGCTCTCGCTGTCGCGGCCGTTGCGCAGCCGCGAGGTGAGCGAGGCCAAGTATGCGCTCGAGGGCACGCCGAGCGACTGCGTGCTGTTCGCGGTCAAGCACCTGTTGAAGGCCCACAAGCCGGACATCGTGCTGTCGGGCGTCAATCGCGGCACCAACATGGCCGACGACGTGACCTATTCGGGCACCATCGCCGGCGCCATGGAAGGCTGCCTGCTCGGCATTCCCTCGATCGCCTTCAGCCAGGCCTACACCCATCCCCATCCGGTGAAGTGGGGCACCGCCACCCATCACGGCGCCGACGTGGCGCGGCGCGCTCTCGGCATGGACTGGCCGCGCAACGTGTTCGTCAACGTCAACTTCCCCGACGTCGTCTCGGCCTCGGTCAAGGGCATCAAGGTGACGCGCCAGGGCGTGCGCGGCTTCGGCGGCCATATCGTCGAGCGCACCGATCCGCGCGGCGGCGCCTACTACTGGATCGGCTATACGCCGGGCGAGCACGAGTTCGACGACGAGAGCGATCTTGCGGCCGTGCGCGGCGGCTTCATCTCGGTGACGCCGCTGCATCTTGATCTCACCCATGAGGCGACGCGGCGAAAGCTCGCCGCCCAGTTCGAGACGACCTGAGCCGGGGAGCGGGCGATGAACGTCCCCGCCATGCAGCGCCTGGTCGCCGAATTGCGGCAGTCGGGCATCTCCGACGAGAGCGTGCTGGCGGCAATCGGTGCGGTCGATCGCGAGCGCTTCGTGTCGGCGCCGTTCGCCGAGCGCGCCTGGGACAACACGGCACTGCCCATCGCCTTCGGCCAGACCATCAGCCAGCCGCTGGTGGTGGCCGCCATGACCGAGGCGCTGCGCGTGGGTCCGCGCATGAAGGTGCTCGAGATCGGCACCGGGTCGGGCTACCAGGCCGCCGTGCTGGCCAAGCTCGCCCGCCGCGTCTACTCGGTCGAGCGCTTCAAGCCCTTGTCGAAGGAGGCTGAGCGGCTGCTGATCGACCTCGGCATCTTCAACGTCGTGTTCGATGTCGGCGACGGCAGCAAAGGCTGGCCCGCGCAGGCGCCGTTCGACCGCATCATCGTCACCGCCGCGGCCGAGGAGCGCCCGCAGGCCCTGATCGACCAGCTGAGCGTCGGCGGCATCCTGATCGTGCCGGTGGGGCGAGACCCCACGGCGCAGGTCGTCGAGCGCATCGTCAAGAGCGAGAGCGGGTTGCAGCGCGATACCCTGATGCCGGTGCGCTTCGTGCCCCTGGTGACGGGCGCCCTGCCGGTGCTGGGACAAGGTTGAGTCCGGGCCAAAATACCGCATGAGCCGGATTCCCGCCGGAATCGCAATGCAGTAGACTACCCGCATGAAAAGAGCCCTTCGCTACCCCTCGCGATGGGCCGGCCGGTGGCGCACGCTGATCATAACGGCGGCGTTGACCGGGCTCGGCGCCTGCACGTCCATGGACAACCTCCTCTATGGTGGCCGCGAAGGCACCATGGAATATCCCGGCTCCGGCGCCGGCCCCAATGCCGTGCCGACCTATGTCGTGAAGAACAAGGAAACGGTCGACGGCATCGCCGAGCGCTACGGCGTCTCGGTGCAATCCATCGTCGACCGCAACAGGCTGCAGCCGCCCTATCCGCTGCGCGCCGGCCAGACCATCGAGGTGCCCGGCGCCAAGTACGTCGCACCGACCGACACCGACGTCGCGGCCCAGCCGGCCGGCCCGCCCGGCGGCCCGGTCAAGAAGGAGGCGTTGCCGCCGCCTGGCCAGCAGGCGGCCGCCGAACCGCCGCCGCAGCGCCCGCAGCCCGCCGCCGGCGAGCCGACGCCGCTCAGCCCGGCCGCCGCCACGGCGCCTCCGCCCGGACCCACGCCGCGCTTCCAGTGGCCGCTGCAGGGCAAGGTCATCACGCCCTACGGCAACGCGGGCGGCCAGAAGAGCGACGGCATCGACATTGCGACCACCAACGGCGCGCCGGTGAAGGCCGCCGACGGCGGCAAGGTGGTTTATGCCGGCGATGGCGTGCCCCATCTCGGCAACCTGCTGCTGGTCGAGCACAGCGCGGGCTACATCACCGCCTACGGCAACAACGACTTGCTGCTGGTCAAGAAGGACGATGTGGTCAAGAAGGGCCAGACGATCGCCCGTGCCGGCAGCTCGGGCGGCGCGCCCAGTCCCCGGCTGCACTTCGAGATCCGCCGCGGCGGCAGCCAGACCATCGATCCGGTGTCGATGCTGCCGTCGCAGTAGCGCTGGGGCGCGCGCCGCTCCAGTGGCGCGATCCATCGAGTCGTGAGAAGCGCGCGACTGGAGTGGCGCGCCCCCAGCGTTAGACCACCTTGCCGTCGAACTTGTACTGCCCCCGGCGGTCCTCGATCTCGAGCACCCAGACGTCGGGGTCGTACTTCACCTGGCGCGCGATGTAGGCGTCGGCCTCGGCCTCGCTGACGGGCTTGGGGCCGGTGCCGCGGCTCCAGGCCGGTTCGTCGTTCATCGCGGCCGCTTGCGTATAGACCGTGACGCCGTCCTCGAAGCGGTTGAGCTTCAGCAGCACCGTGCCGGCGTCGGAATCGCCGCGGCGCACGATGGTGGCAGGGATGAAGTTGCGGTCGCAGATCCGCACCTGCGCCATCACCCACAATCCCGTGTTCAGGCCCATCACCATGGGCCGAGCCTACTCCAACGCGTCGTCGAGACCATCGAAGACCGCGCGTGCGCCGCGCCAATGGAAGCGCACGCAGGTGAAGGGGAGCGAATCGAGGGCGGCGCCGTCGCGCTCGGCAAGCGTGGCCGGCGCGATCAGGATCGCCCGCACGTCCGGCCCGCCGCGCGCCGAAGCGAGCGACAGCGAGCCCACGGCCATCGCCAGCTCCTCCGGCCGGCCGTCGGCGACCAGCGCGAACAACGGCTGCGGTCGCTCGCCGCGCAACGAGAACAGATCGTCGGCGCCGCCGAACAGGCCGCGCTTGCTGAGCTCCTCGTGCAGGGCGACGTCGACCAGGCGCCGGTCGCAGGCGGCCGCCGCGTTGTCGCGCGCCGAGGGTTCGACGCAAAGCCCGGTGCGGTGCATCGGCGCGTCGCCGGCCTTGAAGCTGCGCACGGCATCGACGAAGCGGCCGAGCAGGCGGGTGAGCCGCGGGCTGTCGAGCGGCGCCACGATCAGCGCATCGGTCTCCTCGCCGTCGGGCCAGATCACCGGCCGCCACACGCCGTCGGCCAGGAATTCGCGGAACGCCGACTTGCGCTGGCCGGGCCGCGCGCCGCCCATGCGGCCGGAATGGGCGAGGAACAGCGCGCCCGGTCTCGTCGGCGGCGATGATGCCCGCGACCTTCCGGTCGGCGCCTTCGCGCGGCAGGTTGATCTCGCAGGTGATGCTCTCGCGCTTGGTCGGCGCGTCGGGCGCGTGGCCCAGCAGTAGCGCGTTGCGCGCGGTGCGGGGCTCGAAGGCCCACCAGAAGGAATTGTCGCGCGCCCAGTGGATGGTGGTGCGCAATTCGCCGCCGCGCCAGGTCAGCCGCACGCTGCGCGCGGGGACGCCCTTCAGGGCGCCCTGCAGGCGCCTGATGGCCTTGTCGATCCGCCTCGGGTCCCCCACGACCTGCAGCATGCGAGACAATACCTCCGAGAGTTGTTCTTGCCGCTGTGGACAGGTTGGGCCAAACACGCCGCTCCATGGCCCAGCCGCCCCTCCTGACCCTCGCCGGCATCCGATTTCACCTCGGCGACCAGACCGTCCTCGACGGCGTCGACCTCGCCGTGGCACCGGGCGAGCGGCTGTCGCTGGTCGGCCGCAACGGCGCCGGCAAATCGAGCCTGCTGCGCATCCTGGCGGGCGAGCCGATAAGCCGACGGCGGCACCCGTTTCGCCCAGCCCGGCACCACCGTGGCCACCCTGCCGCAGGAACCGGATTTCACGGGCTATTCCAGCGTGGCGCACTACGTCGCTTCCGCCCTGGCCGAGTTGCACGGGCCGTCCGACTACCGGTTGACCGCGCTGCTGTCGGAGATCGGGCTCGAGGGCGAGCGCGATCCCGCCGCCCTCTCCGGCGGCGAGGCGCGCCGGGCGGCGCTGGCGCGTGTCCTGGTGGCCGAGCCCGACGTCATGCTGCTCGACGAGCCGACCAACCATCTCGACCTGCCGACCATCGAATGGCTCGAGGCGAGGCTTCTGGACTGGAAGGGCGCCTACGTGCTGGTGAGCCACGATCGCCGGTTCCTGTCGAACCTCGCGCGCGCCGTGCTGTGGCTCGATCGCGGCATCGTGCGGCGGCTCGACAAGGGCTACGACGCCTTCGAGGAGTGGTCGAGCGAGATCCTCGAGCGCGAGGCGACCGAGCGGCACAAGCTCGACCGGCTGATCGAGCGCGAGACCGAATGGGCCGGCAAGAGCATCCGCGCCCGCCGCACGCGCAACGAAGGCCGGCTGCGCGCGCTCGGCGAGCTGCGCAAGCAGCGCCGCCAGCAGATCGGCCCGACCGGGCGCGCCACCATCGAGGCCGGCCAGGCCGAGCAGTCGGGCGCGCTCGCCATCACCGCGCGCAACATCTCCAAGCGCTGGGGCGAGAAGGTGATCGTCGAGAATTTCTCGACCCGCATCTTCCGCCGCGACCGGATCGGCCTGATCGGCCCCAATGGCGCCGGCAAGACGACGCTGCTCAGGATGCTGATCGGCGAGATCGAACCCGACACGGGCTCGGTGAAGCTCGGCGCCAACCTGATGCCGGTGGTGATCGACCAGCGCCGCGCCGCGCTCGATCCCGACAAGACGCCGTGGGAGATCCTGGCCGACCGGAACGACCACGTGCTGGTCCGCGGCCAGCAGCGCCACGTGATGACCTACCTGCGCGAATACCTGTTCCGCGACGAGCAGGCGCGCCAGCCGGTGCGCACGCTCTCAGGCGGCGAGCGCAACCGCCTGCTGCTGGCCAAGGCGCTCGCCGCGCCGTCCAACATGCTGGTGCTCGACGAGCCGACCAACGACCTCGACGCCGACACGCTCGATCTGTTGCAGGAGGCGCTGTCGGACTATGACGGCACCGTCCTGCTGGTGAGCCACGACCGCGATTTCCTCGACCGCCTGGTGACCTCGACCATCGCGCTCGAGGGCGACGGCACGGCGACCGAATATGCCGGCGGCTATAGCGATTATCTCGCTCAGCGCGGTCCGCGCGGAGGCGTCCGGCGGCTGCGCCGCGCAAGGAGAAGGTCGCGGCGCCGATGCGCGAGCGGGCAGCGCCGCAACGTCTCGGCTACAAGCGCGAACGCGCGCTCGCCGAGTTGCCCAAGAAGATCGAGGCGCTGCATGCTGAGATCGCGGCCCTCCACGCGGCCCTTGGCGATGCCGATCTCTACAGCCGAGATCCCAAGACTTTTGCCTCCAAGACCAAGCGGCTCGGCAGCGCCCACGCCGAACTCGAGGCCGCCGAAACCGAATGGCTGGAACTCGAGATGCTGCGCGAGGAATTGGGCGGCTGACCCTCATATTCCTCTCCCCCGCTAGTCACGTGAATTTAAAGTTCGCGGCATAAGGTGTCTGTTGGGTTTTCTGGCAGAAGCGCTTGACCGAGGCCAGGATTTGGTCGGCTGATTTGACCCATTTGAAAGGTTTGGGGTTTTCATTGTGCCGGTCGATGAAAGTGCGGATATCGGCTTGGAGCTGCCTGACTGAGGTATGAACGCCGCGCCGGAGACGCTTTCTGGTGAGCTCGGCGAACCAGCGCTCGACCTGATTGATCCATGATGCCGAGGTCGGCGTGAAGTGGACATGATAATGCGGACGACGGGCGAGCCATGCCTTGATCTTGGGCGTCTTGTGGGTAGCGTAGTTGTCCATGACGATATGGACCTCGAGCCCTTCGATGACGCGAGCATCGATCTCCTTGAGGAAGTTCAAGAACTCGGCCGCCCGGTGTCTCTTGTAGCACTTGCCGATGACGAAGCCCGATGCGACATCGAGCGCCGCAAACAATGAAGTCGTGCCGTGCCGCATGTAATTGTGCGTCCGGCGCTCGGGTACGCCAGGCATCATCGGCAAAATCGGCTGCTCGCGATCCAGCGCCTGGATCTGGCTTTTCTCGTCAATGCTAAGAACAAGCGCCCGGTTGGGCGGCGAGAGGTAAAGGCCGACGATGTCTCGTACCTTGTCGACGAACAGCGGATCAGTCGACAGTTTGAAGGTCTGGCTACGGTGTGGCTGCAGGCCGAACGCTGCCCACATACGGCGGATCGTCGTATGCGAATAGCCGGTCTCGGCCGCCATCGAACGGATCGACCAGTGCGTCGCGTCCGCAGGCGTGGTGCGCAACGTCCGCTCGATCACGGCAGCAACCTGATCGTCGTCGATGGTTCGAGGCCGGCCAGGGCGAGCCTCGTCGAGCAGGCCCTCACAGCGATCCTTCAGAAAGCGTCGCCGCCACTTGCCAACCGTATGCTCGTGTAGACCTAGCTCGGCGCCGACCGACCTGCTGGGTAAGCCGTCCGCACATCGCAGAATAACACGACATCGCTCGGACAGCGACCGGGCGACACGGTGGCGACGGACTTGCCGCTCCAGATAGGCCCGCTCCGGCACACTCAGAACTAATGGCGCGATCGGACGGCCTCTCGCAAATGCCTTCGCCATCAGCGCTCTCCTTCCATCGCTCCGAGCGCCAATTTATAATGAAATGAACTTCAGTTCCAGGTGACTAGGGCTTAATGTGCAAAGCCCCCGCTAGGGGGAGAGGCTAGGAGAGGGGGCACCGAAGGCCGTGTGCAACCCCTCTCCCGACCTCTCCCCCTAGCGGGGGCTTTGCACAATAACCCAAACAAATGATCGACTTTTTGTGCAGGAGGCGATTTTGCACAAAAACTCCAAAATCGGCGACCCCCCGCGTGGGGTTCTAAATAGTATCCATGAGACTGCGCGAGTTCATCATAGCTGTACGGTCGTCTCCGGCCGCCGAAGCCAAGGTCGGCGCGAAGGGATTGCTGATCGACCAGAACGGGGAATTCGACCCGGAACGGTCCGGTGCAGACCGACGCGTACCTGAAGAAGCGGTTCCGAATTAGTCCGCTATACCGGGGCCTGCTGGGCGAGGACTTTGCCGAGTAAGACTCCACGGAATTACCAAGGTACTGGATCAACATCACTAGTGGGGAGATCACCAACATTGACCCGACCGGATTGAGCCATGCCAAGTACGCGGAGGGTCGCCGTGACGAATTTGGATTGACGCCGGGAGACGATTACATGCGTGGTCCCGATGGGGACTCGGAATTATCCCCCAGAAGACAGCGAGTACGACTACGAAGCGGTAATTTTCCACGCCTACCAAGTCGGATGGGTCCGCGTCAGTGGGGACGAGGCCAAGCACGCGTTCACCGGATCGAAGCTCTGGTACATCCGAGCCGCAATCCGGATATTCATGCAGAAGCATCCCGAGGTCCAAGAGGTGGCGTTC
Organism: uncultured Alphaproteobacteria bacterium; assembly: GCA_963755595.1. GTDB lineage: Bacteria > Pseudomonadota > Alphaproteobacteria > Reyranellales > Reyranellaceae > Reyranella. Next base: position 37,610 of record CAVWKP010000021.1, read on the forward strand.
TGCGTGGAGAGTAGAGCGGATCAGGACCGATATGGGATGGTCTGGCACACCCTGAAGGGCGAGCAGATCGACAAATTCGTGAATCGCGGAGTCATACCCAGACAGATTGGCGAAGATGCCGTAGGAGGATGAAGCGAACCCGCCCTGACTTAGGCGGCCAACCGGGGCTGGAAATCCAAGTCGATGCCGAACTCGCGCGTGCTCTGGATCAGACAGCAGATGTTATGGGCAAGGACCTTGCACAGGACCTCGTTGCCCATGGCTGTATCAGTACGGGACTGCACATCATCGCGGAACTTCGCCTTGATCATCGCCATGGTGGAACTCGACGTTCGAGCGCTTGTGGTAGTGTTGCAAGAATTCGGCCCGGTGCAGGCTGTAGTAGTGGAACGCCTTCTGCCAGACGCCGCCTCGGGCACCGTTGGCGTTGTTCTTGAATGCGATGTAGGGCGTGGCCCCGTGCTGGTTGATTACGATGTGGTTGTAGACACCGGAATAGCCCTTGTCGGCGCTGACCTCACGCACGTCGAAGTTCTCCGCTGTGGTCGCCAGCAGCGAGGGTAGCTGCTTGGTATCGGAGGCGTCGCGCTCGTGCACCTCGACGGCGGTGACCACGTTCGTGCGGGATGCTCCACACATCAGGTGGACCTTGACCCAGTCGTGCTCGCGCTTGTCCCATGCCCGGTATTTCTTGTCGTACCACGGCACGAACCGGTTCGTGGTGAACCCGGTGCTGTCGCAGGCGAAATCCGTCTCCAGCACCTTGAGCGGCCTCGCACTGAGCGCGACCAGCCCGGACAGGATCGGGCCGAGGTCGGGGTTGTCCAAATGGTTAAAGATCGAGTTGAAATGTGGGACCCGGCTGATATAGCCGCGCTCGTGCGCATCCCTCAGGTCGGACATGAACCGACGCCCGGAGAACGTCGAATAGACCTTGAACGTGGTCGAGAACACCGCGTCCGACATCGGCAGGCGGGGCCGACCCTTGCCCTGTGGCGGGCTCGGTACGGTCTGGCAGAGGTCGAACAACAGGGATTGGAACTCGTGCTTCTCGGCGGTCTGCGCCGCGTTGTACGCGGTCCAGTCCTGCGGATAGGTCTTACGGACGGTCTCGACGGTCAGCCGTTCGGTGACGGTCTCCGAGCCGTCCTCATGGTGCTCGCGGCGGATCACGTATTCCACCGCGTGGATGTGTTTGCACCGCTTTCCCGTTTCGGGCGGTCCCAGTTCGGGCTCTTGCACTTCGGACACACCCGGGGAGGCTCCGCCCAGTCCCTCGGAAGCCACTCGTGCCCGCAGCGACACCGGCATCCGCGTAGCAAGACCTCTCCAAATCGAGTCACTTAGCCGAAGATGAGCAGATTGCGACTTGAGTTCAAGAGGGGGTATTTCCGGGTCCGATGACCTCGAGGAAGCCCCTTGGGCGGCGTCCGCAGCGCCTTGCCGAGATCGTCCAGTGACGTAACGGTCGGACCGCGCTTGCCGTTCTCGACCTCGGATAGGTAGCTAGGCGCGATCCCGGGTACTGCCTCAGTTTGAAATCTAGCCCCTCTTGACGGTTATCGCCTAGGACCCCACCGCGCCGTATAATGCGAGCATGACGCGCCCTAGGCCGGGCCCCCGCCGCGAGTTGATGGAAGCCCGCACGAATGTTCAGAGAGTGATTGATGCGCTCCAGCGCGGATCATCCTCGCGGGAGGTGCTGGGGTCGCTCGCCCCCCCCCCACGCTTCTACCGACAGCAAGCAGTTGCTTATCAGCCTCAGGAACGCTCTCCGTGAAATCGACGCCAGCCTAGCGGGGTTAGGACCAGACGATGCCTAAGGGACCCAAGGGCGAGAAGCGTCCGGCCGATGTGATCGGTGGAGCCGTCCACGTCATGCGAATCGCGACGGGGGCAGGTCGAGACTAGAACTAAGAGTGCACCGATCATTACGCGCCGCGTCGATCTGGTAACCCGAGTTTTTGTGCACCTGTCGGATTATTTGTGCAGACCGCCTAGCGGGGAGAGGAGGCATGAGTTGACGTAGCGGCAAGCCTCCGCTACCCCCTCGCACCCCTCAAGGTTCGCAAAAAGTGCCCGATTCCGCTCGTTCCTGTTGCGTCCGATAGCGCCCTGGCCGGCCATCCCGCCGGGCTGCGGCGCACGTTCGCGATCATCTCGCATCCCGACGCCGGCAAGACGACGCTGACCGAGAAGCTGCTGCTGTTCGGCGGCGCGATCCATGTCGCGGGCGCGGTGAAGGCGCGCGGCGAGGCGCAGGCGGGCGCGCTCGGACTGGATGAAGATCGAGCAGCAGCGCGGCATCTCGGTCACCACCTCGGTGATGCATTTCGAGTATGGCGGCGCGGTGTTCAATCTCCTCGACACGCCGGGCCACGAGGATTTCAGCGAGGACACCTACCGCACGCTGACCGCCGTCGATTCGGCGGTGATGGTGATCGACGCCGCCAAGGGCATCGAGGCGCGCACCCGCAAGCTGTTCGAGATCTGCCGCCTGCGCGACGTGCCGATCGTGACCTTCATCAACAAGATGGATCGCGAGGCCAAGGACCCGATCGAGCTTCTGGACGAGATCGCCTCGACCCTGGCGCTCGACGTCGCGCCGATGACCTGGCCGACCGGCTCGGGCAAGGCGTTCAAGGGCACCTACGATCTCGTCAACAGCCGCATGCTGGTGTTCGACAACACCGACCGCAGCCGCATCGGCGAGGTGATCGAGAACTACGAGATCACCGACACGCGGCTGGCCGAGGAGGTCGAGCTGGTGCGCATGGGCTATCCCGCCTTCGACATGGAGTCCTATCGCGCGGGGCACCTGACGCCGGTGTTCTTCGGCTCGGCCTACAACAATTTCGGCGTGAAGGAGCTTTTGGACGCGCTGGCCGCCTGGGCGCCGCCGCCGCGCCCGCAGCCTGCCGAGCCGCGGCCGATCGAGCCGACCGAGCCCAAGGTCACGGGCTTCGTGTTCAAGGTCCAGGCCAACATGGACCCCAACCATCGCGACCGCGTCGCCTTCCTGCGCCTGTGCAGCGGCAAGTTCCGCCGCGGCATGAAGCTCACGCAGATGGGCACGGGCAAGACCTTGTCGGTCAATTCGCCGATCCTGTTCTTCGCCCGCGAGCGCGAGATCGTCGACGAGGCCTGGCCGGGCGACATCATCGGCATCCCCAACCACGGCGTGCTCCGGGTCGGCGACACGCTGACCGAGGGCGAGATCGTCAAGATCGTCGGCATCCCCAACTTCGCGCCGGAAATCCTGCGCCGCGTGCGGCTCGAGGACCCGATGAAGTCCAAGCAGCTCAAGCGCGCGCTCGACGATCTCGCCGAGGAGGGCGTGACCCAGGTGTTCCGCCGCGTGATCGGCGGCGACAACATCGTGGGCGTGGTGGGCGAGCTGCAGCTCGACGTGCTGAAGACCCGCGTCGAGGCCGAGTATTCGGTGAAGATCGATCTCGAGCCGGCGCCGTTCGAGACCGCGCGCTGGATCTCGGCCGAGAGCAAGGCCGACCTCGAGGAATTCATGGCCGCCAACCGCGGCGGCATGTCGGAGGACCGCGACGGCTCGCCGGTCTTCCTGGCGCGCAACGCCTGGGAGCTGGGCTACATCGCCGAGAAGAGCCCGAAGATCAAATTCTCCGACATCCGCGAGCGGTCGTAGTCTTCCTCTTGTTCCTCTCCCCCGCTAGGGGGAGAGGCTAGGAGAGGGGGCATCGAAGATCGTCTGTAACCCCCTCTCCCAACCTCTCCCCCTAGCGGGGGAGAGGAGGAAGAATCAGCCGCTCTACCCCTTCTTCGGCGACCAGCCGTAGGCCTTGGCGCAGGCGCCGCCCATCAGCATGGCGCGCTCGGAGTTGCTCAGGCGCTTGGTCTCGAGGAAGGGCTTCACCGCCTGCTCGTAGTTGACGACGGCGAACGCGCGCGTCCAGTCGGTGCCCCACAGGCAGCGCTCGAAGCCCCAGGCATCGAAGATGCGCTGCAGCGGATCCCAGATGTCCGGGAAGGGGTAAGGCTGCTTGGACAGCGTGCAGGCGCCGCTGACCTTGATCACGACGTTCGGGCGCTTGGCGAGTTCCAGCACCCTCGGCAGGTCGGCCCACGGCTGCGCCGGGGCGGGCGGGACGCGCGGCTGCTGGAGGCCGAGGTGGTCGATGATGAAGCGCGCGTTGGGATGGCGGTCGATCAGCTGGGTGCCCTGGTCGAGCTTGCCCCAGCACAGGAAGTTGACCGGCAGATCGTGTTGCACGGCGGCCTTGAGGATCCGGTCGAAGCCGGGATCGGTCGGCGGGCGCGGGTTCTCGTCCCTCAGGAAGATGCGGACGCCGACCGCGCCCGGCGTCTTCTTCCAGTCGGCGATGACGTCGGCCACCTTGGGATCGTCCGGGTCGACCGGCTTGACGATGGCCATGCGGTCCGGGTGCTTGCGCTGCACTTCCACCGCGTAGCTCGCGTCGTACTGGTACAGAGAGAAGGCCGAGATGAAGATCGCGCCGTCGACGCCGACCTTGTCCATCGCCGCGACCATCTCGTCGCCCGTGACGTGCGGCGGCCAGTTCGGCACGTTGTGCCAGGGCCGCTTCGGCGTGTTCGCCTCATAGGCGTGGACTTGGCTATCGATGATCGGCATTGGGTGTCTCCTCCTTCGTCTTTCGGGACCTACGGCCACCGGCTTCGTGACTTTCTCGGCGCGCAGCCTGGCGAGCTCGTCGGCCTTCAGCCCCAGCAATTCGCCCAGCACCGCCTCGGTGTGCTGGCCGAGCGTCGGCGCTGGGCTGCGGATCTCCGACTTGCCGCCGGTGTGCAGGCGGATCGGCGAGATCGGCACGCGCGTGCGTCCGCGCCTGGGGTGATCGATGTCGACCCAGAAGCCGCGCGCCTCGAGATGGGGATCGCGCGCCACCTCGCGCGCCGTCTTGACCGGCGCGCAAGGCACGTGCGCCTCGTTGAGCAGCTTCAGGATCTCGTCCTTCGATGCGCTCTATCGTCCAGGCGCCGACGAGGTCGTCGATCTCCGCCATGTGCTTGGCGCGGCCCGGCGTCGTCGAATAGTCGGGGTTGTCGAGCAAGTCGGGGCGCCCCAGCAGGTGGCACATCGAATGCCAGTGCCGCTCGGCCGAGGTGAAGATCGCCACATAGCCGTCATTGCAGCGATAAGTGTTGTAGGGCGCCATGGCGAGCGCGGGATGCCGGTTTCCGGTGCGGTCGGGCACGTTGGTGTCGCCGTCCATCACCGCCCCCAGGACCGAGGCGAGCGCGATCACGGCGGCCTCGTGCATGGCGACCTCGACCCTTTGACCTTGGCCGGTGCGCTCCCGTTGCACCAGCGCGCCTAGAATGCCGGCGCAGAGATGGATGCCGGCCAGGAAATCGCAGACGGCGGAGCCCGCCTTGGTCGGCGGTCCGTCGGTCTGGCCGGTGGCGTTGGTGATGCCGCTCATCGCCTGGATGGTGACGTCCATGGCGGCAAGATCGCGATAGGGCCCGTCGAGCCCGAAGCCCGAGCTGCCGCCATAGACCAGGCGTGGGTTGATCTTGCGCAAGCTCTCCCAGCCGAGTCCGAGGCGATCCATGACGCCGGCGGCAAAATTCTCGATCACGACGTCGGCCTGGGCGACCAGCGCGAGGAAGATCTCCTTGCCGCGCGGCTGCTTGAGGTCGAGCACCACCGACTCCTTGTTGGAGTTCAGCATGACCAGCGGATAGGGCTCGACCTCGCGCTTGCGGCGGCGCACGACGTCGCCCTCCGGCGGCTCGATCTTGAGCACGCGCGCGCCCATGAAGCTGAGCTGCAGGCCGCAATAGGGGCCGTTGTAGATCTGCCCGAGATCCAACACGAGCATCCCGTCGAGCGGGCGGCGGATGGTATGGCGGTCATGATGCGGGATGCACCTTCTTCCAGTGGCGCGCGATGTCGATGCGGCGCGTGATCCAGACTTTCGGCTGGTCGGCCAGCCAGTCGAGCACGCGGGCCAGCCCCAGCGCGCGGCCGGGATGGCCGATGATGCGGTCGTGCAGGCCGAAGCTCAGCATGCGCGGCGGATCCTCCTCAAGCACGCACTGCACGGCGTTCCTGATGTAGGCGAGGTAGTCGTCGCCCGAGGTCATGCCCATGCGGGCGAAGCGCACGTCGTTGTGGGTCAGCGAATAGGGCACGACCAGCTGCTGGCGGGCGCCCACCTTCACCCAGTAGGGCAGCTCGTCGTTGTAGGTCTCGCTGTCGTATTCGTAGCCCGCCTCCAGCAGGAGCTTGCGGGTGTGCAGCGACGGCGCGTAGCGGCTGTACCAGCCGAGCGGACGCGTGCCGATGGTCTTGGTGATGCTCGCCGTGGCGAGCTCGATCTGCTTGCGCTCGTGGTCGGGCGCCATGTTGCCGTGGATCTCCCACTTGTAGCCGTGCCCGGCCACGTCCCAGTCCGCCTCGCGCATGGCGGCGCAGGCCTCGGGGTTGCGCTCGAGCGCGCGGGCGATGGCGAAGATGGTGCAGGGCAGCTTGCGCTTGCTGAACATGCGGTGCAGGCGCCAGAAGCCGACGCGGCTGCCATACTCGAACATGCTCTCGGCGCCGAGATCGCGGCCCTTGACGCCGGCGGTCGAGCCTTCGGTCAGGCCGGTCTCGGAGGCGGCGTCGCCGTCCGGCACGGCGAGCTCGCCGCCTTCCTCGTAGTTGATGACGAAATTGACCGCGACATGCGCGCCGCCCGGCCACTTGGGATCGGGCGGATGGCGCCCGTAGCCCACGAAGTCGCGGACGCGGCCGGCCTCTTCATCGGTCATGGATTGCTCCCTCCGGCGGCGACCTTATCGCGAACCGGCGGGCCGTGGAGAACGGAAGCACGTGCCGGCTGGGCGGAATGTCTTAGGTCGCGATGACGGACATCAGGCGAATCGATCCCGGCCCGCGACTTAGCGAAGCAAGTGTCTTCGGCGACCGCATGTTCCTCTCGGGCATGATCCCTGAGGACACCTCGCAGGACATCACCGGCCAGGTGAAGCAGGCGCTCGGCGAAATCGATTCCCTGCTGGCGAAAGGCGGCAGCGACAAGACCAAGATCCTGAGCGCGGTGATCTGGCTCGCCGACATCGGCGATTTCGCCGCCATGAACGCGGTGTGGGACGCCTGGGTCGTGCCCGGCCAGACGCCGGCTCGCGCCACCGTTCAGGCCAGGCTCAACGATCCGAAGATGAAGATCGAGATCATGGTCGTGGCAGCGATCTAGCTCAGGGATGCGGCCCCCAGGGGGCCGCATGCAGCAGCTTGACCTCCTGCGTCATCACCAGCGGGCGGAACTTCGAGGCGAAGCCCTCGGCGAAATCCTTGTTGGCGGCCACCGCGGCCCAATGCGCGCGCCGCCCGGCGTCGTCGTCGTGCTTCCAGAGATGGACGATCTGGTTGATCGTGCCGGTGTCGCCCTGGAAGTAGCCGATCAGGTGCTTCGAATGTCCGCCCTTTTCGAGCGCCGGAAATCCGAGCTCCTGGTAGAGCTTCGTCGCCTCGGCCATCTTGCCGACGTAGAGCGTGTAGGTCCGCAGTTCATAGAGTGCCATCGTCATCCTTCCTCTGCTAAGGTCCGGCGCCTATTTGAGGGAGAAGAGACGATGGCAATCAAGCGAGTCAACGCGGGTCCCCGCATGTCGAGCGCCGTGGTGCACGGCAACACGGTCTATCTGGCCGGCCTCACCGCCGACGACACCAAGGCCGACGTGAAGGGCCAGACCAAGCAGATCCTCGACAAGATCGACAAGTTCCTGAAGGAGGCCGGCACCGACAAGTCGAAGATCCTGTCGGCCAACATCTGGCTGACCGACATCGGCACCTGGGGCCAGATGAACGAGATATGGGACGCCTGGGTGTCGCCCGGCAACACGCCGGCGCGCGCCACGGTCGAGGCCAAGCTCGCCAATCCCGCGCTCAAGGTCGAGATCATGGTGCAGGCGGCGCTCTCGTAGGCGCTTGCCGTGACGGGAAAGGGCCGGCATTCGCCGGCCCTTTTTTGATTCCCTGGGTTGCACGGACGGACGCGCGCGTTCCTACCTGATCTCGGATCAGCAGAGGAGGGTGCAGTGGCAGACTCCAATGAAGCCGCGCGCAGCCAAGGCGCGCGTCGTGGGCTTCAACCATGTGGCGCTCGAGGTGGGCGACATCGAGGAGGCGCTGGCGTTCTACGGCCGGCTGTTCGAGTTCGAGCTGCGCGGCAAGAGCGAGACCATGGCCTTCATCGACCTGGGCGACCAGTTCATCGCCCTTCAGAAGGGCCGCAAGCAGCCGCCCGACGACGGCCGCCATTTCGGTCTGGTGGTCGACGACAAGGAGGCGGCGCGCCAGGCCCTGAAGGCGGCCGGCGTAAAGGTGCTGCCCGGGCGGTTCCTCGATTTCCGCGATCCCTGGGGCAACCGGATCGAGATCGTCGGCTACGACAACATCCAGTTCACCAAGGCGCCCAACGTGCTGCGCGGCATGGGGCTGACGCGGCTGGCCAAGAACGCGAGCGCGAAGAAGGAGCTCGCCGCGAAGGGCATGGCGGTCGAGTAGAACTTCTAATGACCAAAGTAGGTGGATGAGCGGGCGTCGGGAGTATAATGGCCGCGTCGAGCCGAGAACTTTGGGAGCGTAGCGTATGCCCAGCGTCGTCAAATCCGTCGTCGCAGCGACTTTCCGCACTTTCCGCTATTGCGCTACCGCTTCCTCTCTTTCGGAAGTCGGCTGAGTTGGCGCTACCCCGCTACCCCCTTCGACGCTCCCTCCGCACGACTTGTCCTGCTTCGGTGAGCCCGACGGGGGGAGTTCCAGGATTTGCGGACTGAGAGGGCGGAAAAGCCGATTTCACCGGCATCGGACCGTCCACCTGGAGTGGACTGTTACTGGACCGGTATCATGCGTCTGCCCCAAGACTGGTGCGGCTAGTTGATCGGCCCGATGATCTTGCCCGGGTTCATGATGTTGTCGGGGTCGAGCGCCTTCTTGATCGAGCGCATCAGCGACATCGCCTCGCCGTGCTCCTCGTAGAGGAACTTGATCTTGCCGATGCCGACGCCGTGCTCGCCGGTGCAGGTGCCGCCGAGCGCCAGGGCGCGCGCCACCATGCGGTCGTTCAGGCCCTCGGCGCGCTTGAGGTAGGTCGGGTCGTCGGGATCGACCATCATGGTGAGGTGGAAGTTGCCGTCGCCGACATGGCCCACGATCGGCGCATAGAGGCCGTTCTTCTCGATGTCCTTCTGCGTGTCGAGGATGCATTCGGCGAGCTTCGAGATCGGCACGCACACGTCGGTGGCCCACATGCCCCAGCCCGGCTTGGCGGCCTTGGCCGCCCACGCGGCGTCATGGCGGGCCTGCCACATCTTGGTGCGCTCCTCGGCCTGGCCGGTCCAGGCGAAGTCGCCGCCGCCATGCTCGGCGGCGATCGCCTGCACCATCTCGGCCTGTTCCTTGGTGCTCGCCTCGGTGCCGTGGAACTCGAGCAGCAGCAGGTTCTTGGCCGGCAGGCTGAGCTTGGAATAGCTGTTCACCGTGTCGACCGTGTGGGTGTCCATCAGCTCGATGCGCGCCACGGGGATGCCGGACTGGATGGTCTGGATCACGGTGTTGACCGCGCCTTCCAGCGAATCGAAGGCGCAGGTCGCCGAGGCCATCGATTCGGGAATGCCGTAGAGGCGGAGCGTGATCTCGGTGATGATGCCCAGCGTGCCCTCGGAGCCGACGAAGAGCTTCACCAGGTCATAGCCCGCGCTCGACTTGCGCGCGCGCCCGCCGAGCCGCATCAGCCGGCCGTCCGCCGTGACGACCTGCAGCGCCAGGACGTTCTCGCGCATGGTGCCGTAGCGCACGGCATTGGTGCCCGAGGCGCGCGTGCTGGCCATGCCGCCCAGCGAGGCATCGGCGCCGGGATCGATCGGGAAGAACAGGCCGGTGGCGCGGATATATTCGTTCAGCTGCTTGCGGGTGACGCCGGGCTGCACGACGACGTCGAGGTCGGCCTCGTTGACGGCCAGCACCTTGTTCATGCGACTGACATCGAGCGAGATGCCGCCGTTGGGCGCGCTGATATGGCCCTCCAGCGAGGTGCCGGTGCCGAAGGCGATGATCGGCGTCTTGAGCCGCGCGCAGAGCTGCACGATCTGCTGCACTTCCTCGGCCGATTCGGCGAACACCACGGCGTCGGGCAGGTGCGCCTCGTGGAAGGAGATGTCCTTGCCATGCTGCTCGCGCACCGCGTGGGCCGTGCTGACGCGATCGCCGTAGAGCTTCTTCAGCTCGGCGATGGTGGTGTCGACATTGGGGGCTCGTGCCTGGGGGGCCGGGGCGGCCATGCTCTAACTCCTTGCGATGCGGGACCACCATCGCTTGCCGGCAGGGCGCCTTCAAGGCCCGCCCGGGTCGAGTTTCCGGCATTTCCGGCATTTGCGCCGGCCCGCCGTCGTGATCCTGCAGCGAAGCTGATGGCAGTTGCCGCTTCGGCTGCTTGAAACGTCGTGGCTGCGACCAATATGGTGGTGTGGCCATGACTGATCGCCATCACAGCAACCTGGCCGTCGTCGCGCCGCCGGAGCAGATACCGGACACCGCGCACGACTGGGATCTTCAACCGGTGATCGACTGGCTGGTGCGTGAGGGCCGTCTGATCAGCCGATCCGGCCAGATTGGTCGAGGCGTTGGCCGAGCAACTGGTGGCGGCCGGCGCGCCGCTGTCGCGCTTCACGATCGGTCTGCAGACCATTCATCCGCAGTGGCGCACCATGGGCATCCAGTGGCGCCACGGCGAGGGCGTCAAGCAGGCCGGCCGGCCGCACGGTATCGAGGAGACGCCCGCCTATATCGGCAGCCCGATCCAGGAAGTGGCGCGAGCACGCGCAGCCGGTGCGCTACCGCCTCGACAAGCTGACGCCCGAGAACCACGACGTCCTGCACGAGCTCGCGACCATGGGCGGCACGGATTACTACGCCACGCCGATGAAGGTTGCGTTCGGGCGAACGCCTGCGATCACGTTCATGACCGACCGGCCGGGCGGCTTCAGCGATGCCGACATCGAGAAGTTCGATCGCCTGCTCGACTACATGGCGCCGATCGTCGAGAGCCGCATCGGCAACCGCCTGTCGACGACTCTGCTCGAGACCTATCTCGGCCGCATCGTCGGCGAGCAGATCCTGGACGGCCTGATCAAGCGCGGCGACGGGCGCGAGATCAACGCCGTGCTGTGGTTCTCCGACCTGCGCGACTTCACCGGCCTCAACGAGCGCCTGCCGGCGTCGCGACGTGCTCGAGCTCTTGAACAACTACCTGCAGCTGGTGGGCGATGCGCTGACGGCCAATGGCGGCGAGATCCTGAAATTCATCGGCGATGGCGTGATGGCCTATTTCCCGGCCGACGATGCGCTCTTCCTGCCCTATGTCACCAACAGCGCCATCGCCGCGGCGCGCCGCCTGATGAGCGACATCGAGGCGGCCAACGAGGCGCGCGCCGCGGGCGGCCTCGATCCGGTGCGCTTCGGCATCGGCCTGCATGTCGGGCCGGTGACCTTCGGCAATGTCGGCACCGAGGACCGGCTCGACTTCACCGTCATCGGCCCCGCCGTCAATCGCGCTGCGCGGCTGGAGAGCCTCACCAAGGTGCTCGGCGTTCCGGTGCGCGGCCTCGGCGGAGTTCAACGCCGCTTCCACGGTGCCGCTGAAGTCGCTCGGCCTGCACACCTTGCGCGGCGTGCCCGAGCCGGTCGAGGTGTTCACGCTGCCCGACGGTCCGGCGGCCTAGACCAGCGCCTTCCAGCCCTCGACCCAGCCGAGCGCCTCTTCGTCAGGCAGCGGCTGAGACGACGCATCGACCTCGAGCCGATCGCCGATGCGCCGCGCGCCGCACAGCTCGAACGCCTTGTCGACCTTCTTGCCGCCGCCGCAGAACGTGTCCTGGTAGGTCATGTCGCCCAGTGCAACAACACCGTAACGATGGCCCGACAGGTCAGGACGCTCGCGTTCCAGCGTCTGGGCGAGCGGCGTGATGTTGGTCGGGATGTCGCCCGAGCCATGGGTGGCGCAAACCACCAGCAGCACGTCGTGCGACTTGAGATCGGCCGGGCTTGCCGCCTTGTCGGTCACATCCACCGAATGGCCGGCCGCCATCAGGACCGGCTTCAGGGCATCGGCAACCATCTGGGCATTGCCCAATTCGGTGCCGACCAGGATCAGGATGCGGGCCATCACATCCGGAATAGGCGACGGCGAGCCGCCTTGCGACGCGACCGGTTGGCGCGGAGCCGTTCTGCATGCCAGTCTTGGTTTCACATGGAAGGAAATCCGGTCCTGGCCGCGCTCGACGGCGGCGTGCTCACCCTGACGCTCAACCGCCCCGAGCGGCTGAACGCCATGAACAATCTTCTGATCGAGGCGATGAACCGCGAGCTGGCGCGCGCCCGCGATGACGACAAGATCCGCGCCGTGCTGCTGACCGGCACCGGTCGCGCCTTCTGTGCCGGCGCCGACCTTGTGGGCGGCGGTCCGATCGATTCCAAGGCCAGCACGCCGCCCGATCTCGGCGCCGACATGGATCGCATCTTCAATCCCATGATCCGCGCCATGCGCGAGCTGCCCAAGCCGATCGTGGGCGCGATCAACGGCGTGGCGGCAGGCGGCGGCGCCAACTTCGCGCTGGCCTGCGACATCGTCCTGGCGGCGCGCTCGGCGCGCTTTGACCAGGCCTTCGTGCGCATTTCCCTGATGCCCGATCTCGGCGGCACCTGGTTCCTGCCGCATACGGTGGGCGATGCCCGCGCCCGGGCGCTCGCCATGCTGGGCAGTTCGCTGCCGGCCGAGGAGGCCGAGCGCATGGGCATGGTCTGGCAGGTGGTCGATGACGCGGCCCTGGTGGCCGAAGCGACCAAGCTCGCCCGACGGCTGGCGGCCGGGCCGACGCTCTCCTATGCCGCGATCAAGCGGGCGATCCATTCGGCCGCCACCAACACCCTCGACCAGCAGCTCGATCTCGAGCGCGACAGCCAGCGTGCGCTCGGCCAGAGCGCCGATTGCAGGGAAGGGGTGGCAGCTTTCCTTGCCAAGCGGCCGGCGCAATTCACGGGACGATAAGACGATGACCTACGAAAAGATCACGCTCGCCAAGGCCGATGGCCTGGCCACGCTCACCCTCAATGCGCCGGACAAGCTGAATGCGGTGTCGCGCCGGATGATCGCCGAGATCAAGCAGGCGTGGGAGGAGATCGGCGGCCGACGGTTCGGTGCGCGCCGTGCTGCTGACCGGCAGCGGCCGCGGCTTCTGCGCCGGCGCCGACCTCGCCGATCCCGACCGCAAGAACGACGCCGATTCGGGTTCGGCGCTGGACAAGTTCTTCAATCCCGTGATCCGCACCATGCGCGCGCTGCCCAAGCCGATCGTGGCGGCCGTCAATGGCGTGGCCGCGGGCGTCGGCATGAGCTTCGCCATGGCGGCCGACATCACCATCGCCGCCAAATCGGCGTCGTTCCTGCAGGCCTTCTCGCGCATCGGCCTGCTGCCCGACGGCGGCAGCACCTGGTTCCTGCCGCGCCTGGTCGGCGAGCAGCGGGCGCGGGCACTCGCCATGCTGGCGCCGCAGATCTCGGCCGAGCAGGCCAAGCAATGGGGCCTGATCTGGGATGTGGTCGACGATGCCGCGCTGATGCCGACCGCGACCGAGCTGGCGCGGCGCCTCGCCAATGGCCCGACCCTGTCGCTGGCGCGCATCAAGGACGCGATGAATCAGGCGGCCAAGAACGATCTCAGCCAGCAGCTCGATATCGAACGCGACTTCCAGCGCGAGCTCGGCCGCACCGAGGATTTCAGGGAAGGGGTCTCCGCCTTCCTCGCCAAGCGCAAGGCCGAGTTCAAGGGCAAGTAGGAAAAGGGCAAACAACCATGACTACCCCGCACAAGGAAATCACTTCGGGCCTCAAGTTTCCCGAAGGCCCGGTGGCCATGCCCGACGGCTCGGTGATCCTGGTCGAGATCGCGCGCGAGACGCTGACCCGCGTCATGCCCGACGGCAAGCAGCACGTCATTGCCAAGCTGGGCGGCGGGCCGAACGGCGCGGCGATGGGGCCCGGCGGCAAGATCTATGTCTGCAACAACGGCGGCTTCAACTGGATCGAGCGGCCCGATGGCCGGCTGTTCCCCGGCACGCAGCCCGCCGGCTACAAGAGCGGCTCGATCCAGGTGGTCGATCCCGAGACCGGCAAGTTCGAGACGATGTACGAGGCGTGCAACGGCCGGAAGCTGAACGGCCCGAACGACCTGGTGTTCGACAATGCCGGCGGCTTCTGGTTCACCGACCTCGGCAAGACGCGCGAGCGCGACAATGACCGCGGCGTCGTCTACTACGCCAAGGCCGACGGTTCCAAGATCGAGGAGAAGGTCTTCCCGCTCGAGCGGCCCAACGGCTGCGGCCTCTCGCCGGACGAGAAGACGCTCTATGTCGTGGAGACGCCGACTGCGCGCTGCTGGGCCTTCGAACTCTCGGCCCCCGGCGTCATCAAGGACGCCAACGGCCCCTATCGCGGCGAGAAGGGCCGGGTGATCGCGGGGCTGGGCGGCTACCAGATGTTCGATTCGCTGGCCGTCGATTCGGCGGGCCATGTCTGCGTCGCCACGCTGATCACCGGCGCGGTGTCCGACATCTCGCCCGACGGCAAATCGGTGACGCAATACAAGCTGCCCGATCCGATGGTCACCAACGTCTGCTTCGGCGGCAAGGACCTGCGCACCGCCTTCGCCACGCTCTCCATGACCGGCAAGCTGGTGAGCTTCGAATGGCCGCGGCCAGGGCTGAAGCTCAACTACCTGAACAAGTAGCTGGGGGCGCGCGACTCCAGTCGCGCGTCTTCGTCTTTCGACTTCGCATGACGCGCCACTGGAGTGGCGCGCCCCCAGCGCTAGCCCTTCGCCGCCGCCCGCACCTCGCGGCTCGCAACCACGCGGCCATTGGCATAGGCCTCGTGGTTGGCGTCGACGTCGGCCAGCTTGTAGCGGTAGTTCACCATCATGGCGTAGGACTGGCGGAGCCCATTGGCGCTGGTGTCGGCGAGCCAGTTCAGCTGCTCGACGATGGCGCCGTTGCCGAGATGGAAATGGGCCACCCGATCGAGCGCGCGGCCCTTGGCGTCAGTGCTGGTGAGATAGCGCGCCGCCAGCCGGGTCAGGATCGGCCGCAGGGCCTTGTCGATCGCCGGCACTTCCCACCACGTTGGCCGGTCGAGCAGGTGGCGCACCGCGGCGGCGCCTTCGGCGGCGTTGGTAACCGGCCGCAGCGAGGCGATCTCAGTCCCGGTCAGCGCCTCGTCGCCCTCGCTCTTCAGCCGCTCGTCGATGTGGCGGCGGAGGCCCGGGATCGGCGACAGCGTGGCGAAATCCTTGATGTTGGGCAGGTCGCGCGCCAGCTCCTCGGCGACGCGCTTGATCAGGTAGTTGCCGAAGCTGATGCCCGCCAGCCCCTGCTGGCAGTTGGAGATCGAATAGAAGATCGCCGTGTTGGCGCCTTGCGGATCGCGCGTCTCGGCCTTGGCGTCGAGCAGCTGCCGCACGTTGCCCGCAAGCCCTTTGACCAGCGCCACCTCGACGAAGATCAACGGCTCCTCGGGCATGCGCGGATGGAAGAACGCAAAGCAGCGCCGGTCCGAGTCGAGGCGGTTCTTGAGGTCGCGCCAGGAGCGGATGGCATGCACCGCCTCGTAGGCCACGAGCTTCTCCAGGAGTGCCGCCGGGGCGCGCCAGTCGATGCGCACCAGGTCGAGGAAGGCGATGTCGAACCAGGCGCCGAGCAAGGGTCGCAGGTCTTCGCTCAGCGTCCGCGCCGCCACGTCGCTCTTGCCCAGCGTCAGCAACTCGGCGCGCAAGTCGACCACGAACTTCACACCCTGGGGCACGCCGACGAAGTCGCGCAGCAGCCGCACCGCCGGCGGCTCCAAAGCCTTGACGAGTGCCCGCGGCGGCTCCTTGGAGGCGCGCCACCGATCGACTTCGGCGGCCGCGGCATCGCGCGGCAGGCCGTAGTCGTGGGCGAGCGTCAGCAGGAACTTGCGCCGCCCGGCCGGCGACAGCGAGAGATAGGCCTGCCCCAACTCGGCGGCACGGGCGCGGCGCGCGATCTCGCCGCCCTTGCCAGCCAGGCAGGCTTCGATGCGGTTCTTCAGCCGCGGAATGTCGTCGTCGGGCAGATCCGGACGCAGCGGCGCTCCCACCACCGCGCGCGCGCCGCGTGCGGTTTCGATGAAGGCGTGGCGTAGCCGCTCGAGGGTGCGGCCGGCGGTGTTGGAAAAGGGAAGAGCCATGAACCAATTATGTCATGGCGCGTGTGTCACTCCAGAGGCATGCCTGAACGGCCCTTCATCCGTTGCGTCACGCCGCCACGCGCGAGAGCCGCGCCATCTCGTGCTGGATCAGGGCGCGGTAGGGACCGTCGCGGCGCAGCAGGTCGTTGGGCGGTCCGTCCTGCAGGATGCGGCCGCTTTCCATCACCACGATGCGGTCGAAGCTGCGCAGGGTCGACAGCCGGTGGGCGATGGCAATCACGGTGCGGTGCTGCATCAGCCGGTCCAGCGCCTGGCGGATCATCTCCTCCGATTCGCCGTCGAGCGACGACGTCGCCTCGTCGAGCAGCAGGATCGGCGTGTCCTTCAGGAGCGCGCGGGCGATGGCGATGCGCTGGCGCTGGCCGGCCGAGAGGCGCGTGCCGCGCTCGCCGACCACCGTGGAGAAACCCTCCGGCAGCGCCTCGATGAAGCCCAGGCAGCGCGCGGCCTCGGCCGCGCGCCGCACGTCGAGGTCGGTGGCGCCCGGCCGGCCGTAGCGGATGTTCTCCAGCACCGAACGATGCAATAGCGAGATGTCCTGCGGCACCAGCGAGATCGCCTGGCGCAGGCTGTGCCGGGTGGTATGGGAAATGTCCTGGCCGTCGACCAGGATGCGGCCGCGTTCGACATCATGGAAGCGCTGCAGCAGCGCCAGCAGGGTCGACTTGCCGCCGCCCGACGGGCCGACGAGGCCGGTGCGCTGGCCTGGCGCGATCTCCAGGCAGAAATCGTCGAATACCTCGCGGCCGCCGCGATAGCTGAAGCCGACATTCTCGAAGGTCACGGTCTGCAGCCGGCCGCTGAGCGGGCGGGCATCGGCGCGGTCGTTGAGCTCGTGCGGCTGCAAGAGCGTGGCGACGGCTTCGGCGAGCCGCGCCATGTGCTGCGTCACCTCGACCAGCGCCACCGCGAGATCGCGCGTGGCGTAGAGTACCGTCATGCCGAGCGTGCATACCAGCACCACGTCGCCGGTGGTGGCGTTGCCGCGCTGCCACAGCACCAGCGCCCAGGCGAGCAGGCTGACGGTGAGCACGATGGTGATCACCGCATGCAGCGCGCGGAGGCGCTCGAGATAGAGCAGGCTCTTGCGCCGCGCCGACATCTCCTCGTCGACGGTATGATTGAAGCGCAGCAGCTCACGCTCGATCGCACCGAAGGTATGCACCAGCGGCATGTTGGTGACGACATCGGTCAGCTCGCCCTCGACGCCGGCGGCCTTATCGGCGAAGCCCATGTGCAGCGTCTTGCCCGCGGCGGCCAGCCGGAACAGGCCGTAGAGCAGCACGGCCGCGACCGCGACCAGGCAGCCGGTCATCACCGGATCGACCAGTGACAGGTAGATCACCGCGCCCGTCGTGGCGATGCAGGGCGGCAGCACGTTCCAGATGAACATGTTCTGCACCGTGAACACGGCGTTGGAGGTCGCCGTGACCCGTCCGGTGAGCGCGCCGACCCGCCGTTCGGCGAAGAAGCTCGGCGCATGGCCCGTCAGGTGGCGGAACAGGTCGCCGCGCAGATCGCCGCTCACGCCGACGAAGGCGTAGCTCGCCACCCAGCCCGCCACGCGCCACAGGAAGTTGTCGGCGGCCATCAGGGCCACCAGCAGCGTGAAGGCGAGCCAGATGTCGTTGCTGCCTTGGCCCCTGGCCAAGGTATCGACCATGAACTTCACGCCGTACTGGGTGCTGACCGCGCAGCCGGCGGCACCGACCACGGCCAGCAGGATCGCGCCATGGGCCAGCGGCCGGCGAGCGACGTAGCGGAAGATGAACGCAAGCGGCCGCTCGGCCAGTCGGCTGAGGTCGTCCATGGCTGACAAATGATGATCCTCTCCGATCAGTTGCTTGCCACGCCGTCGCATCACCGCCTTGTGACCAAAAAGTGCCCGCCGTGCGCGCACCACAATTCTCGTTTGAAAGTTTGACCGGTCATCGACCCGTCATCGTTCGACGATGACCCGTCATCGATCGACGATCACTTTCGTCGCGGCGGGGAACCTGCACGGCCTTCAACCACTTAACGACGGCATCGAAGGAGGTACATTCATATGCGCATCGCCCAAATCGCCCCGTTGACCGAAGCGATCCCGCCGAAGCTCTATGGCGGCACCGAGCGCGTCGTGTCGTGGCTGACCGAGGAGCTGGTGTCGCTGGGGCACGAGGTGACGCTGTTCGCCAGCGGCGATTCGGTGACGCGCGCCAAGCTCGATCCGATCTGGCCGCAGGCGCTCCGGCTCGATGGGCGGGTGCGCGATCCCATGGCCCTGCACATGTCGATGCTGGAACGGGTCCGCCAGCGCGCCGACCAGTTCGACGTGCTGCATTTTCATCTCGACTACTATCCGTTCTCGATCTTTTCCCGCCAGGCGACGCCTTTCATCACCACTTTGCATGGCAGGCTTGATTTGCCCGAGCATCAGGTCGTGTTCGATGTCTTCGATTCAGTGCCTGTGATCTCGATCTCGGACAGCCAGCGCGGACCCGTGCCGCAGGCGCACTGGGTGCGCACCATCCATCACGGCCTGCCGGCCGACCTGCTGTCGCCGCGACCGATCGAGCCCAAATATCTCGCCGTGCTCGGCCGCATCGCGCCGGAGAAGGCGGTCGACCAGGCGATCGGCATCGCCCAGCGCTGCGGCCTGCCGCTCAAGATCGCGGCCAAGGTCGATCCCATGGACCGCGAGTATTTCGAGCACGACATCCGGCCGCTGCTCCGCCTGCCTGGCGTGGAATATATCGGCGAGATCAGCGACTCCGAGAAATCGGACTTCCTGAGTGGCGCCATCGGGCTCCTGATGCCCATCACCTGGCCCGAGCCGTTCGGCCTGGTGATGATCGAGGCCATGGCCTGCGGCACGCCCGTGCTGGCCTATAGCGGCGGCGCGGTGCCGGAGATCGTCGAGCACGGCCTGACCGGCTTCATCGTCGCCAACGAGCAGGAGGCCGCTGGGGCCGTGCCGCGGCTCGCCAAGCTCTCGCGCAGCCGCATCCGCGCCCGCTTCGAGGAGCGCTTCACCGCCCGCCGCATGGCCGAGGATTACTTGCGGATCTATCGCGACCTGGCCGACAGCCGCGTCCCCAGGCTGCGGGTCGTCAAGGCTTGAGGTTCAGCGTCGACCACAGGTACCAGCTCGCCACCGTCCGGTACGGCCGCCATTTCTCGCCGTGCCTCTCGAGGGCCTGCGGCGAGGGCAGGGCGCGCTTGCCGAAGGCCGAGGCATAGGCCTTGCGCAGGCTGTAGTCGTCGAGCGGCAGCACGTCGGGGCGGCCGAGGGTGAACATCAGGAACATCTCGGCGCTCCAGCGGCCAATGCCGTGGATGGCGATCAGCCGCTCGACGAGCTCGGCGTCAGTCATGCGCCGTGCCCGGGCGAGCGTCGGCACCTCGCCGGCCGCACGATCGCCGCGCGAGGTCGCGCAGCGACTTCAGCTTGGGCCGCGAGATGCCGGCCGCACGGATCCTGGTATCGCTCAGCGCCAACAGGCGCTCGGGCGTCAGCCCCGACCGCCCGCGCGGGAAGCGGGCACACAGGCGGCCAAAGATGGTGGCGGCCGCCTTGTTGGAGAGCTGCTGGTAGACGATCGCCTCAGCGAGCGCCCCGAACACGCTGCGCGCCGATTTGAGTTCCATGGCGAACGGGCCGGCCGCGTCGATGACGTGTGCCAGCCCGGGATCGGCTGTCCGGAGATGGCGGGTGGCTCTTGCCGGATCGAAGCCGAATTCAGCCATTGCGCCGTTGCAGGCCCGCGAACAGCGGGCCCGCGCCCAGCGCCGCCGCGCCCTCGATCTCGAGGATGCGCCGCTTGGTGGCGACCCCGCCATTGGCCGAGAAGCCGCCCATCTTGCCGTCGGCGCCCAGCACGCGGTGGCAGGGCATGATGATGGCGATCGGGTTCTTGCCCATCGCCTGGCCGACCTCGCGCGCTTCCTGCGGTGCGCCCAGGCGCCTGGCGATCTCGCCATAGGTCATGGTCTGGCCGGGCGGAATGGTGCGGGCGACGGCGTAGGCACGTTGGTGGAATTCCGGCGCGCTGCCGAAATCGAGGGGCACGTCGCTGAGATCGATGGGCTCGCCCGCGAGCAGGGCGAGCACGCGGTCAATGACGCGCTGCATGGCGGCGGGTGGCGTCTGCTCTTCGGCGTCCGGCCAACGGCGTTTGATCCGCGTGCGCGTCATGGCGGCGCTCGATTCGGGTAGACGCAGGCCGACGATCGCGCCGTCCTGCCAGACGAGGCTGCAGGTGCCGATTGGCGTGTCGAACAGAGTGAAGCCCAGTGCGGTCATGACGATACGCTCCGATGGTTCGGTGGATAGATCAAGGCCTTGTCATCAAACTGGCACTGACGCCCTGTATGTTGGGAGAGTTGTTCTAGTTTGGAGTCCCTGGATTGGTCTATCCGCGGGCCGATAGTGATTTGCGCCTCAAAGAGGCCGTGCGGCGCCATCCGGCCTTGAGCCGCGAGGGACTTCTGGAAAGGCTGTTCGAGAAGCTTTTTCACGGCCTGGTCTATACCCAGATCTGGGAAGACCCCGAGATCGACCTCGAAGCCCTGGACCTGCACTCCGACAGCCACGTCGTAGCGATCGCCTCGGGCGGCTGCAATGTGCTGTCGTATCTCACTGGAAATCCCGAGCGCATCACGGCGCTCGATCTCAGCCTGGCCCATGTGGCGCTCAATCGGCTGAAGCTGGAGGCAGCCTGCCGCCTGCCGTCGTGGGAGGCGTTCTATCGCTTCTTCGGTGCGGCCGATGCCGAGGCCAATATCGCTGCCTACGAGCGGCTGATCGCGCCCTATCTTGACGGCCCAAGCCGGCACTACTGGGAAGGCCGCAGCCTGCAGCAGCTCGGCCGGCGGCGGATTTCGATCTTTGCGCGCAACGCCTACCGCCACGGCGTGCTCGGCCGCTTCATCGGCCTCAGCCACGCCATTGCCCGGGCCTACGGCGTCGACCTGCGCGAGCTTTTGAGCGCCCGCACGCTCGAGGAGCAGCGGCAGTTCTTCGAGACCGCGATGGCGCCCTTGTTCGACAAGCGTGCGGTGCGCTGGGCCACCGCCAATCGCCTCTCGCTCTATGGCCTCGGCATACCGCCCGCCCAGTACGAGGCGCTGGCGGGCGGCAGCGACATGCGCCACGTGCTGCGCTCGCGGCTGGAGCGGCTGGCCTGCGGCTTCAGCCTCGACGACAACTACTTCGCCTGGCAGGCCTTCGGCCGCTCCTACGCCGACAATGCCAGCGGCCCGCTGCCGCCCTATCTCAGGCGCGAGCATTTCGACGTCGTGCGCGCCCGCGCCCATCGAGTCGACGTAATGAACCGCTCGATCACCGAATATCTCGCGGACTGTCCCGACGGCTCGCGCGACCGCTACGTGCTGCTCGATGCCCAGGACTGGATGACCGACGCCCAGCTCGATGCGTTGTGGACCGAGATCACCCGCACCGCGCGCCCCGGCGCCCGCGTCATCTTCCGCACCGCCGCCGAGCCCTCGCTGCTGCCCGGCCGGCTCGAGCCCGCGCTGCTCGCGCGCTGGCACTACGAGGCCGAGCTGTCGCAGGCGCTGACCGCGCGCGACCGCTCGGCGATCTACGGCGGCTTCCACCTCTACGTGCTGAAGGCTCGACGATGACCGATATCCTCGCTTCCGCCGAGTTGATGGACCGGATCTACCGCCGGCAGCGCCATCTCTACGACTTCACGCGCAAATACTACCTGCTGGGCCGCGACCGGCTGATCCGCCGGCTGTCGCCGCCTGCCGGCAGCCGCGTGCTGGAGATCGGCTGCGGCACGGCGCGAAACCTCGTGGTCGCGGCGCACGCTTATCCCGACGTGCATTTCTTCGGCATCGATATCTCCTCGGAGATGCTCGAGACGGCGCGCAGCGTCGTCGAGCGCGAGGGCTTGGCGCCATACATCCGATTGGCACGGGCCGATGCCATGAGCTTCGAGCCGGCCTTGCAGTTCGGCGTGCCAGGCTTCTCGCGCATCTTCGTGTCCTACACGCTTTCCATGATGCCGGGCTGGCAAGCCGTGCTGGCCCGCGCGCTCGGTTGGCTGGCGCCCGGGGGCGAGCTGCACATCGTCGATTTCGGCGGCCAGGAACGGCTGCCGGGCTGGTTCCGCGTCGCCTTGCGCGGCTGGCTCGGCCTGTTCCATGTCGAGCCGCGTGACGCTCTCGAACACGAGCTGACGCTGCTCGGCCTGCGGTCGGGCGCGCTCACCACCTTCGAGCGGCCGTACCGCGGCTACGCCCAATACGCCGTTTGCCGCCGCCTGCCCGCCTAGCCCGCTTGGCCTAGCGCATAGTCCGTTAGGCTGGAATCAGCGAACGGACTATGCCCTTGGTCGAGGCGCCTCGTACAACGCGTTTCCGTCAAATGGAACCGCGGGGCGGTTCCATTTGATCGGAACCCGCGCTAGCTCCCGTTCCGCTGCATGGCCCACCTGCCGGGGAGGGCATTGGCAGGCCGCCCCGCGCGGTGCTAACCGGGCAGGACCGATAGCGTTGGGAGTCTCCTCGATGACCGAAGCGTTCATTTGCGACGCCATCCGCACGCCCGTCGGGCGCTACAACGGTGGTCTCGCGGCCATGCGCGTGGACGATCTTGCCGCCCATCCCATCAAGGCGCTGATGCAGCGCAACGCCAATGTCGACTGGGGCGCCGTCGACGACGTGATCTATGGCTGCGTCAACCAGGCGGGCGAGGACAATCGCAACGTGGCGCGTATGGCGGGTCTGCTCGCCGGCTTGCCGGTCGAGGTGGCGGGCGCCACGGTCAATCGCCTGTGCGGCTCGGGCCTCGAGGCGGCCGGCCACGCGGCGCGCGCGGTGAAACTTGGCGAGGCCGACATGATGATCGCGGGCGGCGTCGAGGGCATGACGCGCTCGCCCTATGTGATGGGCAAGCCCGAGGGCCCGTTCGACCGCGCCATGAAGCTCGAGGATACGGTGCTGGGCTGGCGCTTCGTCAACCCCAAGATGAAGGCGGCCTACGGCATCGACCCGATGGGCCAGACCGCCGAGAACGTCGCCACCGAGCACCAGATCAGCCGCACCGACCAGGACGCCTTCGCCTATCGCAGCCAGCGGCGCTGCAAGGCGGCGCAGGATCGCGGCTTCTTCGACAAGGAAATCGTCAAGGTCTGCGTCAAGAAGGGCAAGACCGAGAGCATCGTCGAGAGGGACGAGCATCCGCGCGGTGATACCACCATGGAGATCCTGTCCAAGCTGCCGGCGGCGTTCCGCGAGGGCGGCTCGGTGACGGCCGGCAACTCATCGGGCATCAACGATGGCGCTTGCGCCATGATCATCGCCTCCGAGGCGGCTGCCAAAGCCAACGGCCTCGATGCCGCGCGCGCGCATCCTCGCCACGGTCTCCGCCGGCGTGCCGCCGCGCGTCATGGGCATCGGGCCGCTGCCGGCAACCAAGAAGCTTTTCGCCAAGCTCGGCATGACGATGAGGGATTTCGACACCGTCGAGCTCAACGAAGCCTTCGCCGCCCAGGCGCTGGCGGTGCTGCGCCAGCTCGGCCTGTCCGACGACGCGGAGAAGGTGAACCCCAATGGCGGCGCGATCGCGCTCGGCCATCCGCTGGGCGCCTCGGGCGGCCGGCTGATGATCACCGCGCTCAATCAGCTCGAGGCCACCGGCGGCAAGCGCGCGCTCTGCACCATGTGCATCGGCGTCGGCCAGGGCATCGCGCTCGCGCTGGAGCGGGTTAATCGACACCGATTCGTTCTGAACCAGCGGCGCCCGCGCTTCGGTCGCTCCGCTCCCTGCAGCGCTACACGCCGTCGCTCCGCTGCGCGGAGCGCCTAAGCGGTAGCGTTCAACTTAATGCCGCCCTGGCGCATCTCGGTGAGCATGCGCTTGCGGCTACCGTCGAGGTCGATGGCGGCGGTCGCTTCGACCACGACGGCGACGTCGAAGCCCGCCTGCAGGGCGTCGATCGCCGACCAGGCCACGCAATAGTCCAGCGCCAGGCCGCAGAAGGTCAGTTTCGTGAACCCGCGCGCCTTCAGGTAGCCGTCGAGCCCGGTGCGGGTCATGCGATCGTTCTCGCGGAACGCCGAATAGGAATCGATGCCGGGATGATAGCCCTTGCGCACGATCATCTGCGCCTTGGTGGCGTTGAGCTCGGGATGGAAGGCCGCGCCCTTGGTGCCCTGCACGCAGTGATCCGGCCACAGGGTCTGCGGCCCGTAGGGGAACTGCACGCTGGTGAAGGGCTGGGCATCCTTCCACGCGCTCGCGAACGAGGCGTGGCCCGGCGGATGCCAGTCCTGGGTCAGCACGACATGGTCGAGGCGGCCGATCAGGCGATTGACCAGGGGAACGATGGCGTTGGCCCCCGGGACGGCAAGCGTGCCGCCCTCGCAGAAGTCGTTCTGCATGTCGATCACGATCAACGCCTCGTTCGGCATCCCGAAATTCTCCCTCACAGCGATGGCCCTCAGGGCGCAGGAATGTCTCCTCGCCCTTGTTCAGTCTCGAATGCGGCGACCCAGTGGCCGAGCGAGCCGGCCTCGATCGCGCCGCGCAGGCCGCGCATGATGTCCTGGTAGTAATGCACGTTGTGCCATGTCAGCAGCATGGCACCAAGTATCTCCTCGCTGCGGATCAGGTGGTGCAGATAGGCGCGGCTATGGTTGCGGCAGGCGGGACAGGCGCAGTGCTCGTCGATCGGCCTTGGATCATCGCGGTGCCGCGCGTTGCGCAGGTTCAGTTCACCGCGTCGGGTGAAAGCCTGCGCCGTACGCCCGGCGCGCGTCGGCATCACGCAGTCGAACATGTCGATGCCGCGCTGCACCGCGCCCACGATGTCGGCCGGCCGACCAACTCCCATCAGATAGCGCGGCTTGTCGGCGGGAAGCTGTGGCAAGGTTGTGTCGAGGGTGGCGAACATCAGCTCCTTGCCCTCGCCGACGGCGAGGCCGCCGATCGCGTAGCCGTCGAAGCCGATCGCCGTCAGCGCCTTGGCACTTTCCTCGCGCAGCGCCGGGAAGACGCTGCCTTGCACGATGCCAAACAGCCCGTAGCCCTGGCGCTCGAGGAAGGCCCGCCGGCCGCGCTCGGCCCATTTCATGGAAAGCCGCATCGAATAGGCGGCGGCCGGCTCCTCGACCGGCCAGGTGGTGCATTCGTCGAACGACATGGTGATGTCGGCGTCGAGCAGATGCTGGATCTCGATCGAGCGCTCCGGCGTCAGTCGATGCGTCGTGCCGTCGACCGGCGAGCGGAAGGTCACGCCGTCGGGATCGAGCTTGCGCAGCTCGGCGAGCGACATGACCTGGAAGCCGCCCGAGTTGGTCAGGATCGGCCCGGGCCAGCTCATGAACTTGTGCAGGCCGCCCAGCGCGGCGATGCGCTCTGCGCCCGGCCGCAGCATCAGGTGGAAGGTATTGCCGAGCACGATCTCCGTCCCGGTCTCGGCGACCGATTGCGGCGTCATCGCCTTCACGGTGCCTGCCGTGCCGACCGGCATGAAGGCCGGGGTCTCGACCGTGCCGTGCGCCGTGGTGATGCGGCCGCGGCGGGCGAGGCCGTCGGTGCCGAGAAGCTCGAAGGCGAGGCTCATCGCCGCAACAAACAACAATCGCCGTAGGAATAGAAGCGGTATCGCCCGGCGATGGCGTGCGCATAGGCTGTCTTTCATGCGCTCGAGGCCTGCGAAGGCCGCCACCAGCATGAACAGCGTCGAGCGCGGCAGATGGAAGTTCGTCAGCAGCAGATCGACGACGCGGAACTGGAAGCCGGGCGTGATGAAGATGTCGGTCTCGCCATTCCAGGCGCGCACCTCCCCATTTTTGAGTGGGCCTGAGCGCGCGACGCTTTCGAGCAGGCGCAGCGCCGTGGTGCCGATGCAGACCACACGCTTCGCGGCGGCAATGGCCTCGGCCGTCGATGGCGGCACCTCGCCCCATTCGGCGTGCATGGTGTGCCGGTCGGTGTCCTCGACCCGGACCGGCTGGAAAGTGCCGGCGCCGACATGCAGGGTGACGCGTGCCGTTTTCACGCCGGCATCAGCCAGGGCCTGCATGAGATCGGGCGTGAAGTGCAGGCCGGCGGTGGGCGCGGCCACCGAGCCGTCGATCTCGGCAAACATGGTCTGGTAGTCCGCACGGTCCCGAGAATCGGCGACACCGCCGCGAATGTAGGGCGGCAACGGCACGGCGCCACTGCTGTCCAGCGCCGCGAGGAAATCGCTGTCGCTCTTGTCGAAGGCCAGAACGATCGAACCGTCCTCTTTCTTGTCATCGACCGTCGCCTTGAGGTCGTTGAAGGCAAGCGAATCGCCGATTTTGAGTCGCTTGGCCGGGCGGGCGAAGCAGAGCCAGCGCCCGCGCCCGAGGTCGCGGATCAAGAGCGCCTCGACCTCGCCGCCGCTCCGCCGCTTGCCGAGCAAGCGCGCCGGGATGACCCTGGTGTCGTTGAAGACCAGCAGATCGCCCGGCTGCAGCAGCTTCGGCAGGTCACGCACCGTTCGGTCATGCAGGCCGTCGGCTGCCACGTCGAGCAGGCGTGCGCTGTCACGCGGCACCGCGGGGCGCTGGGCGATCAGCTCGTCGGGCAGGTCGAAGTCAAAGAGGTCGACGCGCATCTACGCGGCGCCGGTATCCATCACATCGGTGTCGGAATCGTCGGCCGGCGGCTGGGTGAGCGGATCGACCAGGGAGACGAAGTGATGCACGCCGCCCTCCACGCTGCGCTTCACGCGCGCGCGGGTCTCCAGGCAATGCAGATGCGCCAGCGTCTCGCCGAAGGCGAACACCACCTGGTTGTTGTCGAGATGGCGCGGGAAGAGGACCGGCACCATGTCCCAGCCGGTCGCGCCCTTCGCACCGTTGCGGGCGATCGACGTCGCCATGTCGTTCAGGCGCGCATCGTGGTGGGCCACCAGCTGATCGAGCCGCGTATGCAGGCCGACGAACGGGAAGCCGTGGCTCGGCAGCACCAGCGCATCGGCCGGCAGGCGGCGGAAGCGCGAGAAGCCGTCGAGGAACCAGGTCAGCGCATCGGCGGTCGGCTCGTTGGGCCATACGCCGACATTGGTGCTGATCTTGGGCAGCACCTGGTCGCCCGCGATCAGCACATTGAGCTCGGGACACCACAGCGAAGCGTGCTCGGGCGCATGGCCGCGGCCCACGATCACGTCCCAGCGATGACCGCCCAACGTGATCGGATGGGCGTGGATCATGCGCTGGAAGGCCGGGGGAAGTGGCGCCACGCCGCGCGCGTAGCCGCCCTTGTGGCGATGGAAGAGCTGGATCTTGTCGGCCGGCACGCCGTTGCGCGCAAGGTGGGCGGCGCGCAGGTCCTCGTTCTCGATGAAGTCGTTGCGCGCGGCGATGGCGCTCATGTATTCGCCGAGCGTCATGTAGAGCGGCGCATTCCAGCGCTCGCACAGCCAACCGGCCAGGCCGACATGGTCGGGATGGAGGTGCGTGGCGACCACGCGCGTCACCGGCTTGCCGCCGAGCTGCTCGGAGAAGATCTTCTCCCACAAGTCGCGCGTGGCCTGCGTATTGATGCCGGTATCGACGATGGTCCAGCCGTCCTTCTCCTCGACCAGCCACAGGTTGATGTGGTTGAGCTGGAACGGCAGCGGCATGCGCAGCCAGAAGATGCCGGGCGCGACGTTCTTGATGGTGCCGGGCTCCGGCACCTCGCCGCAGGGAAAGCGAAGCTGCGCCAGCAGGCGCTGCGATAGATCGGGTAAATCGGGCATGCCTGAAATTAGCCCCGGGCGCGGGCCGCTGTCACGACCGCCCGCCGACCGCCCGCCATGCGATATCGTGCCGGTAGAAGCCTTCCGGCCAGTCGATCAGCTCGACGGCCTTGTAGGCACGGGCACGGGCTTGCTCGATCGTCGGCGCCATGGCGGTGACGTTCAGCACGCGCCCGCCATTGGCCAGGATGCGTTTGCCGTCGGACTTGGTGCCGGCATGGAAAATCTGCACGCCCTCGACCCTGGCGGCCGCGTCGAGCCCACGGATCTCGCTGCCCCTGGGATAGGAGTCCGGGTAGCCCTTGGTCGCCATGATGACGGTGAGTGCCGCCTCGTCGGACCAGCGCAGGTCAAAATGCTTCAGCCCACCGTCGGCGCAGGCCATCAGTGCCGGCACGATGTCGGACTTCAACCGCATCATCAGCACCTGGCATTCGGGATCGCCGAAGCGGCAGTTGTATTCGACGAGGCGCGGGCCTTTGTCGCCGATCATCAGCCCGGCATAGAGCACGCCCTGGAACGGCGTGCCCGCCTCCTTCATCGCCTTGGCTGTCGGCAGCACGATCTCGCGCAGGGCGCGGTCGGTCATTGCCTGATCGAGGATGGGGACGGGCGAGTAGGCGCCCATGCCGCCGGTGTTCGGGCCCTTGTCGCCGTCGAAGGCACGCTTGTGGTCCTGCACGCCGACCAATGGCAGTACATGCTCGCCGTCGCACAGCGCGAACAGGCTGACCTCCTCGCCTGTCATGAACTCCTCGATCACCACCGAGGAACCGGCGGCGCCGAACTTGTTGCCGGAGAGCATGTCCCGCGCCGCGGCGATTGCCTGCTCGACGGTCTCGGCCACGATCACGCCCTTGCCGGCGGCAAGCCCGTCGGCCTTGACGACGATCGGCGCACCCTGCGACTTGATATAGGCCTCGGCCTTGGCCAGCGTCGGTGAAGCGCGCATAGCCGGCGGTCGGGATGTTGTGGCGCTTGCAGAGCTCCTTGGTGAAGCTCTTGGAGCCTTCGAGCTGCGCGGCCTTCTTCGACGGGCCGAACACCTTGAAGCCCGCGTTCGTGAATCCGTCGGCCATGCCCGCGACCAGCGGCGCGTCGGGTCCGATCACGACGAAGTCGATCTTGAGCTTCTGCGCCAGCGCCACCTGGCCCGCTATGTCCTCGGCGCCGACATCGTGACATTCGGCGACCTCGGCGATGCCGGCATTGCCGGGGGCACAGAACAGCTTTGTGCACAGGGGAGAGGCCGAAATCGCCCAGCACAGCGCATGTTCGCGGCCGCCGCCGCCCACCACCAGGATTCGCATGGCGAGGCTTTGACCACAGTTTGCTGAGGGGACACAAGCCGCGAGTGCGCTCCTTAGGCTCGAGGCCGCGAACAATGGATAACCTCGATCCCCCTGTCGCGCCCGGTGACCGGCTGCGGGCAACGTCCCGGAATTTTCCGTCTCCGAGCTTTCCTTTGCGCTCAAGCGCCAGCTCGAAGGCGCGTTCCCGCGCGTGCGGGTGCGCGGCGAGATCAGCCAGCCGCAGCTTTCCGCGCTCGGGCCACTGCTATTTCCGGCTGAAGGACGCGGACGCCGTGCTCGACGCCGTCGCCTGGAAAACCACCCTCCCGCGGCTCGGGCTCAAGGTCGAGGAGGGCATGGAGGTGATCGCCACCGGCAAGATCACCACCTATGCCGGGTCCTCGCGCTACCAGATCATCATCGACCGGCTGGAGCTCGCGGGCGAAGGCGCGTTGCTAAAGCTCTTGGAGGATCGGCGCAAGAAGCTCGCCGCAGAGGGCCTGTTCGATCTCGATCGCAAGCGCGAGCTGCCGTTCCTGCCTGACGTGATCGGCGTCGTGACCTCGCCGTCGGGGGCGGTGATCCGCGACATCCTGCATCGCCTTGCCGACCGTTTCCCGCGCCGCGTGCTGGTCTGGCCGGTGGCTGTGCAGGGCGAGAGAGCCGCGGGCGAAGTCGCGGCCGCCATCGCCGGGTTCAACAAGCTTGCCAAGGGAGGAGCGGTGCCCCGCCCGGACGTGCTGATCGTGGCGCGCGGCGGCGGGAGCCTGGAGGATCTCTGGGCCTTCAACGAGGAGATCGTGGTGCGCGCCGCCGCGGCGTCGACCATTCCGCTGATCTCGGCAGTGGGCCACGAGACCGACACGACGCTGATCGACTTCGCCTCGGATCGGCGCGCACCGACACCGACGGCGGCGGCGGAGATGGCGGTGCCCGTCCGCGTCGACTTGATCGCCGAGGTGCTCGATTTCGGCAAGCGCACCATCTCCAGCCTGAACCGGGCGCTGCGTGAGGCCAGCACCGAACTCGCCGGCCTGGCGCGCGGGTTGGGCGATCCGCGGCGCTTGATCGAGGAGTACCAACAGCGCCTTGACGTTGCCGAACGGCATCTGCGCGCAGGTCCACGCCGGGTGATCGAGGTCAAGCAGCAGCTCATCGTCGCCGAGGCGCGGGCCCTGCGCGGCGCGGGCGAGCGCTACAAGAGCGAGGTGAAGCAGAGGATCGAGCGGGCGCACGAGCGCATGGAGCAGTTCGCCGAGCGCGTGCAGCGATCCGGCCGTGAATTGCTGGCGCGCGGCGCCGATCGGATCGACCAGCTCGGCAAGCTGCTCGAGAGCTACTCCTTCCATTCCGTGCTGAATCGCGGCTTCGCCCTGGTGCGCGACCAGGACGGCCAGCCGGTGCTGGCGGCAGCGGGCCTCGGCACCGGCAACTCGCTCGGCATCGAGTTCGCCGACGGCCGGGTCAGCGCCAAGGTCACCGAAGGCACCGGCGTCGCGCCCAAGCCCGCCGCGCCGCCACGCAAGCGCGAAGGCGGCAGCGGCAATCAGGGGTCTCTGCTGTAACGCACGGCGGTCGATCAAGAAAAAGTTGTCATCCCGAGCGTAGCGAGGGCTGACACGGGAATGGAGGAAGCATCGTGCCCAATGAAGCGCCGCTGTCGGCCGAGACGATCAAGAACTTCCTGTATGCCAGCACGGCCACCGTCTCGATGCAGATGCTCAAGCGGGGTTTTCGCAATTGCGCGATCAACGGTGTGCGGCCGCTCAATCCCAAGGCGGTGCGGCTGGTCGGGCCGGCCTACACGCTGCGCTACATCCCGGGTCGCGAGGATCTCGACAAGCCGCCGACGCCCGCCGATCCGCCATCGGCGCAGCGTGCCGCCATCGAGGAGACCCCCGCCGGCGCAGTGCTCGTGATCGCCACCGAGGGCAACACGCGGTCGGGCACCCTGGGCGACATCCTGGCGCTTCGGCTCAAGGTACGCGGCGTGGCCGGCGTTCTGTCGGACGGTGCCATGCGCGACACGCCGGTGATCTCGAAGTTCGACTTTCCGGTGTACTGCGCCGCGGCC
Organism: uncultured Alphaproteobacteria bacterium; assembly: GCA_963755595.1. GTDB lineage: Bacteria > Pseudomonadota > Alphaproteobacteria > Reyranellales > Reyranellaceae > Reyranella. Next base: position 69,009 of record CAVWKP010000021.1, read on the forward strand.
GCCGCGCCGCCCAGCATGGCCAACCTGCATCCGGCCGAAGTGCAGACGCCGGTCGGTATCTGCGGCGTGCCGGTCTATCCCGGCGACGTGATCGTGGCTGACGAGGACGGCGCCATCGTCGTGCCGCGCCATCTCGCCGACGAGGTGGCGCGCGATTCCTTCGAGCAGGAGCGGCTGGAGAAATTCGTCGCCATCCGCGTCGGCCAGGGCAAGCCGATCCCCGGCACCTACCCGCCGAACGACGCGACCAAGGCGGCCTATCAGGCCTGGATCAAGGCGGGGGAACCCGCGACCTGGCCGAAAGACTAGGCGAGGGCCGTGCGGCGACTACGTGGTTCACGTGATTTTTCAGGCTGCGCGAGACCAGAATCGTTTGAAATCAAGGACCTGACCCCAAGGGGGGTGGGCGGAAAATGGAAAAAAGTGGCCAAAAGCCTTGTGCCATCGGCATCGGACGTTTTCCACGCGGTGGAAAACGGCGGAAATGATGGAAAACCTCAGGACGCCGCGTTCGGCACCACGCGGCGCTTGAGCGGCTGCCAGACGCTGCGCGGGATCTGGCGCAGCGTGTCGCGGAACTGGCGCGCACACTGGGCCCAGGTGAAGGTCTCGGCGTGGGCGCGGCAGGCGGCGGGGTCGCAGGCGATGGCGGCGAGGCAGGCGGCGCGCAGGTCCTCGTCGAGCGCGCCCACCTTGGGCGTGGTCACGACGTCGAGCGGGCCGGGGACGGGATAGGCCGCGACCGGCACGCCCGAGGCCAGCGCCTCGACCATGACCAGGCCGAAGGTGTCGGTGCGGCTGGGGAACACGAAGCAGTCGGACTGGGCGTAGCGGCGCGACAGCTCCTCGGTGCCGACCGAGCCGAAGAAGCGCACGTCCTTGTAGCGGCGCTGCAGCTCGCGATGCTGCGGGCCGCCGCCCACCACCCACTTGGTGCCGGGCAGGTCGAGATCGAGGAAGGCCTTGATGTTCTTCTCCACGGCCAGCCGCCCGGCATAGAGCCAGATCGGCCGCGCATCCTTCAGCTCCTCGCGCGGTTGCGGACGGAAGGCGGCGATATCGACGCCACGAGACCATGGCACGAGGTTCTTGAAGCCGCGCTCAGCGAGCTCGTCGCGGATCGATTGCGCGACGACCAGGACCGCCGATGACGGCGCATGGAAAAGGCGCACGAAGGCGTAGCTCCACGAGACCGGTACCCAGCAGCGGGCGCGTACATATTCGGGGAAGCGGGTGTGATAGGCCGAGGTGAAGGGGATGTCGCGCTTGAGGCAAAAGGCGCGCGCCGCCCAGCCGAGCGGGCCCTCGGTCACCAGGTGGATGGCGTCGGGCGCGAACAACTTCAGCATGTGATGCAGCCGCGCGGTCGGGAACATCGACAGCCGGATCTCGGGATAGGTCGGGCAGGGCAGCGTGCGGAAGCGGTCGGGGCCGAACACTTCGATCTCATGGCCCTCGGCCTGGAGCACCTTCACGACGGTCTCGATGGTGCGTACCACGCCGTTGATCTGCGGTCGCCAGGCGTCGGTAACGATGGCGATGCGCAACCGCCGCTACTCCGCCGCCAGTTGCGTAGGCGCGTATCGCGGCAGCACCGAGTGCTCGCGCGCATGCTCCTCGGCCCAGTGGATGATGCGCAGTCTGCCGTCGAAGTCCTCGACCAGCGCCGTGCAGCTCTCCACCCAGTCGCCGTCGTTGCAATAGCGGATGCCGTCGATGTCGCGGATCTCGGCGTGGTGGATGTGGCCGCACACCACGCCGTCGACGCCGCGGCGGCGCGCTTCGCTGGCCACCGCGCGCTCGTAGTTGGCGATGAACTGCACGGCGTTCTTGACCTTGTGCTTGAGGTAGGCCGAGAGCGACCAGTAGCTGAGGCCGAGCTTGCGGCGCGCCCAGTTGAAGGTGGTGTTGATGCGCAGCGCGGCGTTGTAGGCCCAGTCGCCCAGGATCGCGAGCCAGCGGGCATAGCGCACGATGCCGTCGAACTGATCGCCGTGGATCACCAGCAGCTTCTTGCCGTCGGGCTGGACGTGGATCGCCTCTTCCTCGACGCGCACGTCGCCGAAAGTGAGCTGGCAATATTGCCGCGCCGCCTCGTCGTGGTTGCCGGGGATATAGATCACGTTGGTGCCCTTGCGCGCCTTGCGCAGGATCTTCTGCACCACGTCATTGTGCGCCTGCGGCCAGTACCACCAGCGCTTCAGACGCCAGCCGTCGACGATGTCGCCGACGAGGTAGAGATAGTCGCTCTCGTTCTTCTTCAGGAAGTCGAGCAGAAGTTCGGCTTGGCAGCCGCGGGTGCCGAGATGAATATCGGACAGGAAGATTGCGCGGTGACGGGCGGGCTGGTGGCGCTCGATCACGGTCATCGGGTCACGGTCATGTGGATAACAACTCGACCGACACAAAATCTGTCGTGCGCGATTGCACGAACCTCAGCGGATTGTGTATGGGAGCCATTGCGTGCCTGTGAATCGACTGTGACGGTTGGATGACATTCACACTGCCCAAAGCCGTTTTATTGATCCGTAATCCGATCGCCGGGCGGCGCCGGCGCGGGCTGGTCGATGCGGTGGTGCGCCAGGTGCGGGCGGAGGGCTGGACGGTCGATCTGGTGGACACCGAGGCGGTGGGCGATGCCCGGCGTCTGGCCGAGACCTGCGATGCGACCCGCTATGCAGTGATCGCGGTGGCCGGCGGCGACGGGACCATCAACGAGGTGGTTAACGGGCTGGCGCAGCGGGGCGAAGGCGCCCCGGCGCTGGCGATCGTGCCGCTGGGCACCGCCAATGTGCTGGCGCACGAACTCGGCCTCAGCTTCACGGCGACCTCGATCGCCCGAACCATGGTCTCGGGTCGCGCCCTGCTGGTGCGGCCGGGCGAGGCCTGCAATGGCGGCGCGCCGCGCTGCTTCTCGCTGATGGCCGGCGCCGGCTTCGACGCCAAGGTGGTGGCGGGGGTGAGCGCGCCAATGAAGCGACGCTTCGGCCGCGGCGCCTATGTCTGGCGCTCGATGATCGAGACCCGGCGCTACCGGCCGGTGCGCTACGCCGTCGAGATCGACGGCGTGCGCCATGAGGCGGCCTCGGTGATCGTCACCCGCGGCCGCCACTATGCCGGGCCCTTTGTCGTGGCGCCGCTGGCGACGCTCAGCGAGCCCGTGCTGCATGTCTGCCTGTTCGAGCGCTGGGGCCGCTCGCACACCCTGCGCTTCGGCCTGGCGCTGCTGATGGGCCGCCTGCCGCGCGCTGGCGGCTATCGCGTGATCGCCGGCCGCGAGGTCAGGGTGTCGGTGCTGAGCGATGCCGGCGAAACGGGGGATCAGCCGGTGCAGATCGACGGCGACGACGCGCTGACGCTGCCGGTGTCGATCAACCTCGCCACGGGGTCGGTGCGGTTGCTGCAGCCGGCCTAGCGCCGGTTCATATCCTGGCCGAAGACGATGCGGTGGCCATCGGGCGTGGTCACGATGATCTCGCGCATGCCGTAGTGCTGGTCACGCGGCGCTGTGCTGGCGGCGCCGCGGCCCACCAGCTCGCTGTGCAGTGCGCCCACATCGTCGACCTCGACATAGCCGAACCAGCTGTGCGACCCGATTTCCGCGGCCGGCTTGTCAGTCGGGCAATGGCCAATCATCAGCCGCACGCCGTCGCGTTCGGCCAGCCGCCAGTCGGCGGACTCTTCCCAGCTCAGGCGAAAACCCAGCACGTCGCGGAAATAGGCTGCGCTCTTTTCAAGGTCCTGCACGGCCAGGACGAAGGCATAGGGCGCGAGCTTCACCGCACGGCCCGCTGCAGGCGCGCCACCAGCTCGGCGGTGGGATGGCCGTCGGCCGGCAGGCCGACCTGCTTCTGGAACATGCGCACCGCCGAACGCGTCTTCGGTCCCAACAGGCCGTCGGCCTCGTCGGTGTAGAAGCCGAGCCGAGCGAGGCGCGTCTGCAGGTCGATCACGGTGTCACGCGACAGCGGCTCATCGTCGGGCGGCGGCGTCTGCATCACCGCCGGGCCGCCCGCGATCTGCTGGGCGAGGATGGCGACCGCCAGCGCATAGAGCGTCGATCGGTTCCAGTTCAGCACCGCCTTGAAGTTGGGATAGAGGATGAAGGCGGGGCCGCGCCAGCCGGCCGGCAGGATGATCGAGGCGGGCTCGTCGCTCGCCGGCAGGGCCGCGCCGCCGGCGCGCTTGACGCCCATCCCCGCCCAGGCGCGCACCGGCTTTTCGACCGACATGTCGGCCTGCTCGAGCGGGAAGTTCGCCGGCAGGATGACCTCGTCGCTCGCCGGCAGGCCGGGCTTGAAGCCGATGCCGCGCAGGAAATTGGCGGCCGAGGCGAAGGCGTCGGGCATCGAGTTCCAGATGTCGATCCGGCCGTTGCCGTCGCGGTCGACCGCCCATTTGACGAAGGTCGAGGGCATGAACTGCATGTTGCCCATGGCGCCGGCCCACGAGCCCTTCATCTGCGGGCTGGTCATGTGGTTGTTGGCCAGGATCTTCAGCGCCGCGATGGTCTCGTTGCTGAAGAAGGCGACGCGCTTGGTCATGCAGGCCAGCGTCGCCACCGAGCGCAGTGCCTGGAAGTCGCCCATGAAGGTGCCGTAGTTCGTCTCCATCCCCCAGAAGGAGATGAGGTACTGCGCTGGCACGCCGTACTCGCGCTCCAGCGCGTCGAGCAGGCCCCTGTACTGCGCCATCTTCTGCTGGCCCTTGGCGATGCGGTCGGGCGTCACCGACTGGCCGACATACTTGCCGTAGGTCAGCGGAGAATTCGGGCTGGCGCGAATCGAGGTCGACCACCTTCTGGTCCGGCGTCAGGCCTCGAAACGCCGTGTCGATGACCGACGCCGGCACGCCTTGCTGGAGCGCATCGGCCCTGATGTTCTGCAGGCAGGCCTGGAAATCGCTTTGCGCGAGCGCCGGACCTGCGGTGAGTGCCGTCGTTGCGGCAAGGATGATCGTTCTTGCAAGAGGGGTCATGCGCCGATTCTATCACGAGCCGGCGATGGTCATCCCTTCGATTCGCACCGTCGGCGCGTTGGTCGAGCTCTTGAACTGCAGGTCGTTGGCGGGCGTGAGGTTCAGGAACATGTCCTTGAGGTTGCCCGCCACCGTGATGCCGCTCACCGGCCAGGCGCGCTTGCCGTTCTCGATCCAGAAGCCCGAGGCGCCGCGGCTGTAGTCGCCGGTGACGCCGTTGACGCCGAAGCCGATCAGGTCGGTGATGTAGAGCCCGCTCTTGACGTCGGCGATCAGCTCGTCGGGCGACAGCTCGCCCTTCTCGAGGTAGAAGTTGGACGTCGTGGGGCCGGGCGGGCCCGAGGTGCCGCGCGCGGCATGACCCGTGGGCTTGAGCTTGAGCTGTCGCGCAGCGGCAAGGTCGAGCAGCCAGGTCGTCAGCACACCGTCATCGATCACGGCATAGCGCCTGGTCGGCAGCCCCTCGGCGTCGAACGGCCGGCTGCCCAGCCCGCGCTTGCGCAGCGGATTGTCGAGGATGCGGATGCCCTTGGCGAAGACCTGTCCGCCCATCTTGTCCTTCAGGAAGGACGTGCCACGCGCCACGGCGCGGCCATTGATGGCGCCCGCCAGATGGCCGATCAACCCGCCTGAGACACGACGGTCATAGACCACCGGCAGGCGCTCGTTCGGCGCCTTCTTCGGGTTGAGCCGCCGGACCGCGAATTGGCCGGCGTTGCGGCCAACCTTGGCGGCGGCCATCAGGTCGCCGAAGTGAACGCTGCTCGACCATTCATAGTCGCGTTCCATGCCCGTGCCTTCGCCCGCCAGCACCGCGCAGGACAGCGAATAGCCACCGCGCCGATAGCCGCCGGAGAAGCCATTGCTGGCGGCGAGCGCCACCGTGGTGCGGCCCCAGGCGGCCTCGGCGCCTTCCGAATTGGTAACACCCTTCACCGCGCGAGCGGCGTCTTCGGCCTCGGCGCAAAGCGCCAGCAGGGCCTTGGCCGAGGGCGGCTTGCGCTTGTCGTCGAGATCGAGGTCGGGCCAGGAACGCGCCAGCAGCTCTTCCGGCGCGATGCCGCAGACCGGGTCCTCCGGCACGGCGCGCGCCATGTCGACGGCGCGCTCGGCCAGCGTGCGCAGCGCCTTAGGCGCGAAGTCGGTGGAGGAGACGAAGGCCTGGCGCTGGCCCACGAACACGCGCAGGCCAAGGTCGCGGCCCTCGCTGCTTTCGAGCTTCTCGCGCTTGCCCAGCCTTTGGGCGACCGACACCGATTCGCCATTGACGTACAGCGCGTCGGCCGCATCGGCGCCGGCCGCCTTCGCCCATTTCATCAGATCGGCGAGGAGGTTGGCGTCGACGCCGGCGGGCGGGCGTGGTGTGCGCGCGGTCTTGCGCACGGCTTTGCGTGCGACTTTCCGGGGGGCTTTCTTGGGGGCAGTCCGTTTTGCTTTGGCCATGCCCCGTTTCTACGCGCTAGTGCGGCTTCCGATCAAACGGAACCGCTCGCGGTTCCGTTTGACCGGAAACGCATTGCGTCAGACACCGGGACCTAAAGGCATGTTCCGTCCGGCTGATTCAAGCCGGACGGAACATGCGCTGAAACCCGTCGCCGTCGAGACGGCAGGCGAACGTCGACAGAGGGGCGTCAGTTGCCGGCGTAGGAGATGCCGGCCCGGGTCTCGGCGATCGCCTGGTCGACGGCTGCGAGGGCCCGTTCACGATGGCCGCCTTTGTTCGCCTCGGCGCGAGCCAGCTCGGCACGCGCTGCCTGCAGCGAACCAGTGCGTTCACCATGTGCGGTTGCGCGGCGAAGGCGATGGTGGCACCGGCGACGGCGCCAGCGACCAGGCAGGCGATGGAAGACATCAAACCGAAACGAGACATCGCATTTCCCCCTTGAACAGAAAATGCACGGGCTATTCCCGGCGCCAGCAACTCTATCACCGTGTCACTGGCGCCGGGTATGTCCTATTTGCCTGCCGCCCGATTGGCCGCGCAGGTCACGGCCTTGAGGGAGGCCGTGACGATGTTGGAATCCATGCCGACACCCCACAGCACGCGGCCGTCGGCCGTTTCAGCTTCTATGTAACTTACCGCCTGGGCGTCGGAGCCCGCCCCGGTGGCGTGCTGGTGGTAGTCGCGCACCTTGATGCCGATGCCGCAGTTCTTGGCGAGCGCATCGACATAGCCCGCGATCGGCCCGTTGCCGCGACCGCTCACGGTCTGTTCTTTGCCGTTGAATAGGACTTTGGCATCGAGAAGACGCACCTCGGGATGGCCTGGGTCGGGCACGGTAGTGTGGCTCACGAAGTCGACCGGCTTGGTGTTCTCGAGATACTCCTTGCGGAAGGTGTCCCAGATCAGCGTCGGCTGGATCTCCTTGCCGGTGTCGTCGGCGATCTGCTGGATCACCTTGGAGAACTCGACTTGGAGAAGACGCGGCATGTCGATGCCGTAGTCGGTCTTCAGGATGTAGGCGATGCCGCCTTTGCCCGACTGGCTGTTGATGCGGATGATCGCCTCGTAGCTGCGGCCGAGATCGGCCGGGTCGATCGGCAGGTAGGGCACCTCCCAGACCTTGCTGTTCGACGCCTGCAGCGCCTTGAAGCCCTTGTTGATGGCGTCCTGGTGCGAGCCGGAGAAGGCGGTGAAGACCAGGTCGCCGCCATAGGGATGGCGCGGATGCACCGGCAGCTGGTTGCAGTACTCCACGGTCTGGCGGATCTCGTTGATGTTGGTGAAGTCGATCTCCGGATCGACGCCCTGGGTGAACATGTTGAGGCCCAAGGTCACGAGATCGACGTTGCCGGTGCGCTCGCCGTTGCCGAACAGGCAGCCTTCGATGCGATCGGCGCCGGCCATGTAGCCCAGTTCGGCCGCCGCCACGCCGGTGCCGCGGTCGTTGTGCGGGTGGAGGCTCAGGATCATCGAATCGCGGTACTTGAAGTTGCGATGGCACCATTCGATCTGGTCGGCGTAGATGTTGGCCGAGGCCATCTCGACCGTTGCCGGCAGGTTGATGATCATCTTCTTCTGCGGCGTCGGCTTGTAGACGTCACCGACGGCGGCGCAGATATCGCGCGCGAACTCGAGCTCGGTGCCGGTGAAGCTCTCCGGCGAGTACTCGAACACCCACTCGGTCTTCGGGTCGTCATCCGCCAGCTTCTTGACCAGCTTGGCGCCCGCACGGCGATGTCGATGATGCCGGCATCGTCGGTGCCGAACACGACGCGGCGCTGCAGGGTCGAGGTCGAGTTGTAGAGATGGACGATGGCGCGCTTGGCGCCGCGGCAGGACTCGAAGGTGCGCTCGATCAGCTCCGGCCGGCTCTGCGTCAGCACCTGGATGGTGACGTCGTCCGGGATCATCTTCTTCTCGATCAGCTCGCGCACGAAGTCGAAATCGGTCTCCGACGCCGCCGGGAAGCCGACCTCGATCTCCTTGAAGCCCATCTGCACGAGCATCTTGAACATCCGCGTCTTGCGGTCGAAATCCATGGGCTCGATCAGCGCCTGGTTGCCGTCGCGCAGATCGACCGCGCACCAGATCGGCGGCTTGGTGATGACCGCGTTGGGCCATCGTCGGTCCTTCAGCTCGATGGGCTTGAAGGGAACGTACTTCTCGCCCGCGGTCGGCATCATGGGTTTCTGGGCAGACATCGGAAGACTCCTCGCGCCGCGCACGGCCGGATGGCTCGAAACGAACACTGCGATGGAATGAGAGGGTGGCGGCGACTGTTGGTGGAAACGAGACGAACAACTCAGCGATCCGCAGGGGTCCCGGAGGCCGGGACGGCGGATCAGCCAATAAGTCGAAGCGTCGTCAGTCGCAGCATGTTGGGCGCAACTTCTCCGATTTGGCGCTATCCGTCAACTGGGGCCATCAACCCGCCGCGTAGGCCCTCACCGGCTCTGATTCCGCCGGCTTTTGCAGCAAGAAGCTGAAATAGACCATGTCGCCCGCCGCCAGCATCGAGGGGATGCGGGTGCCGGCGACCCCGGTAAAGACGTCGGCGATGGTTCCGAACAGGCGGCCGGCGATACGACGACTGCCGGCGCGCCGACGGGCGCAATCGCGCCGCAGCGCCTCGATGACGTTACCCGTGATGTCGCGCTCGACCAGCAGTTCGAGGCCGCTGCGCTCGATGGCCTCCTTCCATTCGGCGACCTCGCGGGCAAGCCGCAGGTCGGTGTAGTGCAAATGGCCGCCTGGCCGCAGCACGCGCTTCACCTCGCCGAAAAAGCGGTCGATGGAGGGGTAGCAGAAGGAAGATTCCACGTTGATCACCAAATCAAAGCTGTGATCGGCGAAGGGAAGCCGTTCGGCATCGCCCCTCTGAAAGCGAAGGTTGGCGAGCGCATGCTGCTTGCTGCTGAACGCCACCGCCTTGCCGCTGAGATCGAGCCCGACCACGCTCCTCGGCTTGAGGTACCGCGCGACGTAGGAGGCGCCGCCACCGCGGCCACTGCCGACTTCCAGCACATCGCGCCCGGCCAGGGGCGCCAGGGTTGCGACATGGCGATAGAGCGCAATCGGATAGCGCTCGGCCTCGTCCCTGGTTTGCAGGTCGAAGGGACGGCTCGCGCTGTCGGCTTCGGCATAGCCGTAGTTCATCAGCGTCCACCAGCCGATGTTGCCGAACCGCGAGGCCAGCAGGTCGAAGAATATCCGCCACAAGGCGCGGCGCAGGCTGGGAGTCCGATTGAGGACCCACAAAAAAGCGTCGGCTATCATTCCTGCAAGTCCCCCACCTCGTTTCCCCTTGGCCTCGCAAGCCCGCGCTGGCCTGCTCACTCCGCCGCCGAAATACGCATCGCGACTTTCGCTCGCAGTCTATCCTCGTCGCGTTTCCTGGCGATTACCGCCTCGGCTCCCCTGGTGGCTGAAAACAGCTCCAGTTCATCCAGATCCGCGTCCGCGACTGGAGCGATGGCTGTGTCCATGTAGGTCGATCGCGCCGGATCCGTCATCGCGCGCCGCGCGATACGCCATCCCGCGAACGACAAATGGCCATAGGCCATGAGCTTGCGGGCGAACTCGGCAGCGCGCTTGAGATGGAACAGGAGCGGCGGCTCGATCGGTCGCCCCGGACGCCGATCGCGACGATATTTCAGTCGCACCAAGCCGCCTTCGAGAGGATGCACGTGCTCAATCCGTTGAAGCAGCCGAAATATGGTCATGAACGCCACGAGCCTGGGCACGCGGCCGTCGGGCAGGGCGGCCTGGCGACGCGCCACGGTTTCGATATGGTCGCTCGAGAAATAGCTGTCCCAGGCTTCCTGGTAGGCCTGCTCCCATTCCCGGTCGCTCATCACCGCATGATGGGTGACGCGCTGGTGCGTGTTGAACCTGTTGAGGTCGCCGTCCATCCATTCGCCGCGCAGAACCATGTTGCGGTGGTCTTCCGACCCGGGCAGCGGCGTCAGCATGAACAGCTCGATCAGGTCGACGGGCAACTCGCGCTTCACGATTTCGATGTCGCGCAGCAGCGATGCCCTGGTATCGGCCGGGAATCCGGTGATATAGCCCGCCACGGTCATCGCCCCCGACTCGCGCCAGCGCTGCAGCATCACGCGATATTCGGTGATCTTGTTCTGCCGTTTCTTCACCGCCAGCAGGTTGTCGGGATTGATGTTCTCGAGCCCGATGAAGACCTGGCTCACGCCGGCGCGCCGAGCCTTCTCGATGAAGCGGGGGACGCGGTGGACCTGGGCATCGACCTGGATCGTCATGTTGAGCACGATGCCCTCGTTTTCGCGCAGCTCGATCAAGCGGTCGAAATAGGCCTCCCAAAGGCGGTTGCGGGCGAGATTGTCGTCGGTGACGAAGAACGCCGTGATGCCCTGAGCGTGGTTCTCGCGCACGATCCGCTCGAGGTCGTCGGCAGTGCGGAAGCGGCTCTTGCGGCCCTGCACGTTGATGATGGTGCAGAACGAGCACTGGAACGGACAGCCGCGGCCGAGATCAAAGCTCGAGTGGACGTCGACGCTGCGCGTGAGCTCGATCGCGGGCAGGAAGGGCGTCGGCTCGCCTTCGAGGCTGGGCAGGTCGTCGAGATGGTTGTAGAGCGGCTTCAGCGCGCCTGCCCAGGCATCCTTCAGCACCTGGTCGAAGCGCCGCTCCTCGGCCTCGCCGGCGAAGATCGAGATGCCCATGTCCATCGCCGCCCGGATCTCCGGCGGCAGCTCGGGCAGCATGGAGATGCAGCCGGAAACGTGGAAGCCACCGACGATCACCGGCAGGCCGGCGGCGCGGAACGGCCGCGCGAGGTCGACGGCGCGCGGAAACTGCGCCGATTGGACGCCGACGAAGCAGATCAATGCCTTGCCGCCGCGGCGGCGGATGTCGGCGATGATGTGCGCGGGCCGGATGCGCCGGCTCATTTCGTCGTAGGGCTTGAGGATGATGTCGACGTTCTCGCCGAGCACCGCCCGCCGCTTGGCGTCGGCGCCGAGTCCCGAAGAGCACGGCGAGCGTGTTGGCCGGGATGAGCGAGCGGACCCAAGTGATCGGATAGCCGTCTTCGCAATAGCGCGACGGCTTGATCATGATCACATCGAAAACGGATCTTGCCATCACCGCCACCGATGCACGTCCTTCAACCAGTGCGCGTTCCTCTCGGACAAGTAATGTAAGCTCGGCTGTTGTGCAACTTCACAATAGCGCGTGTTGCGGGATGACGGCGGAGTCACTGCAACTTTGACGACGTGCCCTTCGATCGTTCGGCGGCGCAAACGATCGTCGACGCCGCGGCAAGCGCGGCGGTAGGATGATCCGGATCGACGGGGACGATTGATGCTTTGCCCGACCTGCAAAACCGACAACAAGGCCGGGGGCCGGTTTTGCACTGCGTGCGGCTCGCAATTGACACTCGCTTGCGTCACCTGCGGCTTCAGCAACGCTCCCGGCGACCGCTTCTGCGGCGGCTGCGGCAGCGCGCTTGGGGCCATCGCCCTTCAGGCGGCGCCTCCCGACGCGCAGGCCGCGGCCCGGCATCCGGTACATCGTCGTGCCGGCGAGGGCGAACGCAAGCGCGTGACCGTGCTGTTCGCCGATCTCAAGGGCTCGACCGCGGCCATCGAGGGGCTCGATCCGGAGGCCGCGATGCACCACCTGGAGCCCGCTCTCCAGATCATGGTGCGGCTGGTCAATCGCTATGAAGGCGTGGTCTGCCGCCGGCTGGGCGACGGCATCCTGGCCCTGTTCGGGGCACCGGTGGCGCACGAGGACCACGCGGTGCGAGCCTGCTTTGCCGCGCTCGGCATGCAGCGCGAGCTGCGCGAGGCCGGCATGGGCGAGATGGTGCGCGTCGGCCTGAATTCGGGCGACGTGCTCTATCGCACGATCGCATCGGACCTCGGCCTGGAGATCGACGTCGTGGGGCCGGTGGTTCACTTGGCGGCGCGCATGGAGCAGATGGCGCCACCGGGTTCGGTCTTCCTCACCGGCGAGACCCAGGCGCTGACCCAGGGTCTGATCGAAATGCGCAGCATGGGGCCGCGCGACGTCAGGGGGACCTCGGCGCCGATCGAGACCTATGAGGCGGTCGGCGCGTCGATGTATGTCTCGCGCTGGCAGGCCTCCTCGACGCGCGAGCGTGCGCCCTTCGTCGGCCGCGAGGCCGAACTCGCCACACTGCAGACGGCGTTGGCCGCTCTCGAGCGCAAGCGCGGTGGCGTGGTCGGCATCTCAGGCGAGGCCGGCCTCGGCAAGTCGCGGCTGGTCCACAGTACCATCGACGAGGGCAGCCTCGCGGGTGCGCACAAGAGCATATTCGCCGCCGCAACCGCGCTTGGCCGCACCATCCCCTACCATGCGCTCGCTTCGGCGCTGCGCGATCTCTTCAGGATCGCCGAAAGCGACGATACCAAGCGCGTGAGCGAGCTCGTCACCGGGCTGCTGGTGGAGCTCGACCCATCGCTCGTGCCCAGTGCGCCCGTGCTGGCCTCGCTGATCTCGCTGTCGGCGGCGACCGCTGACTGGCTGGCGATGGACCCGCGGCAGAAGCGTGTCATCGCCCGTGAGGCCTGCGTGAAGCTGGCCCGCGTCGTCTCCGCCAAGACGCCGCTGGTCCTGGTGTTCGAGGACGCGCACTGGGTTGATCGCGACAGCGAGGAAGTGCTGCGTGCCATGGCCGGCCTGGCGCGCGAATCGCCGATCCTGGTCGTGCTGACCTATCGTCCGGAATACGACGATTCCTGGCTGCCGGCGGTGGGCGGCGCGCGCCTGCGCATGGCGCCGCTGACCGATGAGGATGTCCGCCGCGCGCTCGCCGACTGGTTCGTCGAGGGGCCCGAAACCGAGCGGCTGATCGGCCGCCTGACTGAGCGGGTCGGCGGCAATCCGCTGTTCGTCGAGGAGTGCGTGCGTGCCCTGGCCCAGGCGGGTTCGCTGACCACGCTGGTGGTGGGGGCCGACGGCGCGACGGCGCGCCGCCGCTATGCCTGCTGGGAGGCGCCGGACTCGATCAGGGTGCCGCCTTCGGTGCACGACGTGATCGCCTCGCGCATCGATCGGCGGTCGCCCGAGTGCGTCGCCCTGCTGCATACCCTGTCGATGGTCGACACCCGCATACCGCTGTGGCTGGCCACTGCGGTCTCCGGCCAGGCTTCCGCCGCCACCGAAGGGGCGTTGCGCGAGGCTGTGACGGCGGAGATCCTCGTGCAGGCCAGCCTCTATCCCGACGTCGAATACGTGTTCGCTCACGCGCTGCTGCGCGAGGTGGCGCACGATTCACTCACGCGAGCGCGCCGCGTCGAGGCACACCGGCGGATCGTAAGCGCGATCGAGGGCCATCACGCCGAGCGGCCGCACGACCAGGCCGAATGGCTGGCCCACCATACCGCCGAGGGCGAGCTGTGGGACAAGGCCGCGCTCTACCAGGGCGAGGCGGCGGAGCGGGCGCTGGCGCGCGGCTCCTACGCCGAGGCGATCGCCGGCATGCGGGCCGCGCTGAAATCGTACGACCAGTCGGCCGCCTCGCCCGAGGCGACCGGGCGGGCGATCGACCAGCTGCGCGCGCTGCGCGGCCTGCTCTACGCCACCGCGGGCGATCTCAGGGAGAGCCGGGCCATGCTGGCGCGCGCCGAGGAGCTGGCGCGCGGGCTGGACGACAAGGTGCGGCTGGCCTGGGTTTGGGCCGACCAGTCGGCACAATACTGGGTCGAAGGCGAATACCGTGACGCCATCGCGGCAGCGCAGCGCAGCTTGGAGATCGCCGAGCAGGCAAGCGACGTTCGCCTGCGCGCGCTTGCCTTGCACCGCATGGGATTGGGCCTCTATTCCGTTGGCGACTATGCCGGTGCGGCGGCGGCACTCCGGCAAACGTGCAGCCTGCTGTCGGGCAGCCTGCGCTTCGAGCGCATCGGCATGGCGGCATCACCACGGTGATCGCCGGCGGGTTCCTGGTCACCGCGCTCTGCGAGATGGGCGAGCTCGAGGAGGCCGAGCAGCGTCTCGCCGAGACAATGGCCTCGGCGGCCGAATCGCGGGACATCTACTCCATCGCCTCGGCGCAGCTTCCGCGCTGCATCCTGGCGATCGCGCGATCCGACGTCGCGACGGCGATTCCGCTTCTCGAGGGACTACTGCGCGCCGCCAAGGCCGGTGGCGCGCTGGCGGTCATGAGATCATGGAGGTCTTTCTGGGCCGGGCGAAGTTCATCGCCGGCGACGTCGGAAGGAGGGCTCGCGTTGCTCTCGGGCAATAGGCCGACGGCCGAGACTCAGAGCGCTCCTATCTGCGATGGCATCGGTGGAGTCTGGCTGGCGGAGGCGATGTTCGCTCTGGATCCGCCGACGAGGCCGAGGCGCTGCTGGAAAACGTCGAGCGGGACATCACCGAGCGTGGCGAGGCCGAGCCACTTGGCGCAGTGCTGGGCGCTCAAGGGCAAGCTGGCCATAGCGCGTGGCGATCTCGCCAGGGCGGCGAGCGAGTTCGAACGAAGTCTTGCCCAGGCTCGCAGGCTGTCGATGCGTCCGGTCTGCGAGGCGTGCGAGGCGGAGCTTGCCGCCATCGCCGCCCTGCAGAGCGCTGCCTCACTGCAGCGGAATGTTGAAGTTTAGGTTGAGGCCCGAGGGGCCCTGCGGAGCCATCGGATAGACGACCGGAGGCGCCACGTAGACGGGACGCTCGCGCTCGACGATGACAGGCGCGCGCTCATGCACGATCACCGGACGCTCGTAGTGGTCACGACCCCGGTCGTGGTGTTCCCAGCGGTCATGATCACGATGATCCCAGTGCTCGTCGGCCTGGGCCGCACCGGCGGAGAGGGCGAGCACGGTACCGGCAAACATCGCGGCACCGATCGAAAGCTTGTTGAAGCGCATTGGGCATACCTCCGTTGACATCAAGAGGTACGCAGCGTGTCTCGCCATTCATCCCAAAAAGAATTGAGGCATTGTCGCCAAATCTCTGGTCCGGTTTTCGCCACGTTTCATCCGGCCGGCCACATACGCCGGCCGGCCGGATGCCGATTTACGCGAGCTTACTCTACGCTTAACGCGCGCTTACTCCACGCTTACGGAATGGTCAGGCTGAACGACGGTCCGTAGTAGTACGGATCCGCGTAGGCCACGGCCGGCGGCGCGTAGTAGCCGCCGTAGTAACCGTAATAGCGCGGCGCGTAGCCGTAGTAGTATCCATGAGACCACCACGGGTGACTGTAGTAGTGGTGATAGCCCCAGTGGTCCCAATGGCCGTCGTTGCGCGCCTCGGCACCAGCGCCAGCCCGCAACGATCGCGAGACCCGCGATGGCGAGGATTGTCGAGGCTCGACCCAATCGGCTCATCCAGATGCTGCGCATGGCAACCTCCTTTAGCTGACTGTTCGGATAACGCCTCCCGACAGCGATGAGGTGGGGAGCGAATGGGGCCGTTGCGGGGAATTTCGCACCCGCTTGCGGCCATGTTTCGCTGAGCCCACCTGCCGGCTAAGCTGACAAAAAGCTGACGGTACGGAGGAAGACCAAAATGGCGGGCCCGCTTGCCGGAGTACGAATTCTCGACTGCACGACGGTCGTGCTGGGCCCGTGGGCCGCGCAGCAGCTCGGCGATCTAGGCGCCGATGTCATCAAGATCGAGCCGCCCGAGGGCGACACCACGCGCCAGCTGGGGCCGGCACGCCATCCCGGCATGGCCGCCTTCTATCTCGGCTGCAATCGGTCGAAGCGGTCGATCGTGCTCGACCTCAAGCAGGAAGTCAGGCCGCAAGGCGTTGTTCAAGCTCGCCGAAACCGCCGACGTGCTGATGCACAATTACCGGCCCGAGCCCGCCCGGCGGCTGGGTGTCGAATACGAGAAATTCGAGGCGATCAATCCGCGGCTCGTCTATCTCGCGACCTACGGCTACCGCTCGGCCGGCCCGCTGGGGCCCAAGGCTGCCTATGACGACATCATCCAGGCAGGCTCCGGGCTTGCCTCGCTGCAGACCGTGGTGGCGGGGCAGCCACGCTTCCTGCCGACCATCGTGGCCGACAAGACCAGCTCCAACGGCGTGGTCTCCGCGTTGCTCGCGGCTCTATACGCGCGGGAAAAGACCGGCCAGGGCCAGTCGGTCGAGGTGCCGATGTTCGAGACGCTGGTCTCCTTCGTCATGGTCGAGCATCTCTACGGCGAGACCTTCAAACCTGCGCTCGAGAGCGCCGGCTACAAGCGCGTGCTGAACAAGGAGCGGCGGCCTTATCCGTCGAAGGACGGCTACTTCGCCCTGCTGCCCTACACCGACGGCCACTGGAAGGAGTTCTGCACCCTGGTCGGCCGGCCGGATCTCGCCAAGGACCCGCGCTTCACCTCGCTCGCCATCCGGCTCAAGAACGTCGAGGCCTACTACGCCACGCTGGCCGGGCTCTGCGCCGAGCGCACCAACGCCGAATGGGTCGAGCTCCTGAAGAACTCCAACGTGCCGCACGGGCCGGTCAATACGCTGGAAGACCTGTTCGTCGACCCGCAGCTCGTCGCCACCGGCTACTGGAAGGAGGTCGAGCATCCGAGCGAAGGCAAGCTGCGCATGCCCGACATCCCGCCGCGCTTCTCCAAGACCAAGCCCGAGATCACCCGCCTGCAGCCGCGACTGGGCGAGCACAGCGTCGAAGTGCTGACGGAGGCGGGCTTTAGCGGTGCCGAGATCGACGCCATGCTCAAATCGGGCGCGACCAAGTCGGCGTAGTCGCCGATCAAGACGGCCTAAGATCGTCAGTCGACAACGAGCGCGCCGCAGGGAGGAAAGGATGATCGTTCGCCCATCGCGGCGCGACGTGCTGCGCCATGGCGCCGTCGCGCCTTCGTTGTTGCCGGCGCCCGCCATCGCCGAGGCGTGGCCGAGCAAGCCGATCCGCATTGTCCGCGGCTAGCGCACCCGCGCGCGGTCTCCGCGCCGACGTCGCGCTTCCAGGCGGCGACCGCCGTTGCCGCTGCGCTTACCAGCGCCGAGCGCAAGCCCGCCGGCAAACGCGTTAAGTCACGGCGCGGCAGAGACGGGCGTTGGTCGGGCATGCCGAGACTATAGGTTGTGCAATCAGCCAGACCCCCGCGTTTTTGACCCTGAGATATTTGCAGATGCGTCTTCTGGCGCGATGATTTGCGGTGTAGATCAACTCCCAGTGGCAGGCTTTTTTGGGGAAGCCTTCGTCGATGGCCTTGGACGTCTATGTCGGTTCGCTGACGCGCTATTACACGGGCGATTGGGAAAATGTGGCCGAACGATCGGCCCGCGCGCGCGGCTCTGCTCCGCAGGTCGGCCGCCAGCGCGATGCCGAGAGCGTGCGGCCTGCCGTGCTGGCCTGGCGCGACGCCCTCGCTGCTTCCCTCGGCAGCAAGGTGGTCACGGGCCTCGATTGGGACGAATCGACCGAGGCGCCGCATTTCACCGGCCGGCCGGGATGGGACGGTTTCGGCTCGCTGGTGCTGT
Organism: uncultured Alphaproteobacteria bacterium; assembly: GCA_963755595.1. Classification (GTDB taxonomy): domain Bacteria; phylum Pseudomonadota; class Alphaproteobacteria; order Reyranellales; family Reyranellaceae; genus Reyranella. The sequence continues at coordinate 86,879 of CAVWKP010000021.1, forward strand.
GGGCCGCCTACGCCGAGCATCCGGCCTTGCGCCGTCCCGACAGCCTGCCGGAAGAATGGGACGACGATCCGGCACTGCTGCGCTGCAATGCCCAAGGCTCGCGCTACTCCCACCTGGTGCGCAATGTCGAGCTGTGGCTGCCCAGTCCCTTCGACTTCACCTTCGAGGGCCAGGATGTCGACGGCCGCCGCATCGTGGTCGGCTCGGCGCTCACGCTGGCGCGCCAGCTCGCCGAGCTGAACGGCGCCACCTGGAAGGCAAGTGAGGGTGACGTGGTGCGCTGGGCGCAAGCAGCACCGGCCGATGACGCCGTGCTCGAGGTCAAGGCGCGCTACGCCTTCGCGATCCTGAACGAGCTGGCGCGGCAGGCCGTCGAGCATCGCCTGCCGGTCAAGCTCGACTACTAGCGCGGGTTCCGATCGCATGAAGCCGCAAGCGGCTTCATGCGATCGGAAACGCGTTGCTCTTGGCGCCTCGACCAACGGGCATATTCCGTCCGGCTGATCCAGCCGGACGGAATATGCTCTAGAAACGACACCGCCCGCGACTGGCGTCGCGGGCGGTCGCATCGAGCCAAGCCCAGGGAGTAATGGGGGCTTAGTAGCCGGCCGTGGGGGCGGGCGGCGGCGGCTCGGTGGCGGGCGGGCGGTTGCGGCGCTCGTTCATGAACTGGTCGAACTCGGCGCGGTCCTTGGCCGAGCGCAGCTTGTCGAGATAGTCGCGGAACTCACGCTGCTCCTCATCGAGCTTGCGCAGCGTCTCCTCGCGGTATTCGTCGAAGGCGACGTTGCCCGACGAATGACGGTGGCCCCAGCGTTGGCGCTTCCAGGCGCGCCACTCTTCTCGCTTGGCGCGCCAGTCCGCGCGCGCGGCATCTCGATCTTCGGGTGCATACCAGCGGCCGTAACGGCCATGTCTTCCGCAGAACATGCGTCCACTCCATATTGAATAGACCAGCAGAGCGAGCCCCACCGGCCAGAACACGATGAAGCCAATCACCACCAGCGCGATCAGGGCGGGCTTCGGCAGGTCGTCCAGTCTGTCCATCACCGCGTGCATGGGGCCTCCTGTGGCGGGCGTTAACGATGTTAATGTTAACGACATTTACATTGGGCATTCAACCCCGAGGAGTCAAGGGGGCCTCAGGCTTTTGCGGGGAAAACCCAGGCCCTGCAGGTAAATGAGCATTTCCAACTCCAGCAGCTCCTCGGCCGTCATGGGCAGGCTGCGCCGGCCGGCGTCGCCGCGGCCGAACAGCGAGGCGATGCCGTGCGCCATCGCCCAGACATGCAGGCTCATCATCATGGTGGGCGGCCGCTTGCCCGCGGGCAGCACCGTGACCAGCGACTCGGCGGCACCGCGCAGCACGCCAAAGGCCCGGTCGGCCGCAGCGCGCAGCTCGGGGTTGAGGTCGGGCGGCAAGCCTGATTCGAACATCGCCGCGTAATAGGCGGGCTCGGCGCGCGCGAAGGCGAGATAGGCACGGCCGACATTGTGGAAGGCGGTGATCGGGTCGGGCTTGCCGGCGGCCCAGCCGGTCGCGAGCATCGCCTCGAAGCGGCCGAAGCCCTCGCGTGCCACGTCGGCCAGGAGCGCCTCGCGATCGCGGAAGTGGCGATAGGGTGCGGCCGGGCTGACGCCCGCCGAGCGTGCGGCGTCGGCGAAGGTGAAGCCGCCCGGGCCCTTCTCCTTGATCAGCTCGCGCGCCGCCTGCATCAACGCTTCACGCAGATTGCCGTGATGGTAGGCCCCCTCACGGGCGCGACGTTTCCAGCTCATGTTAAGGGAGTTTACATTAGGCGCGGCCAAGGCGCACCCACGCCGCTGAGGGCGAAATCTCGTCGATCAGGGCGCCGCAGAGGGCGCCGGGTCAGATGTTCGGCTTGGGCAGCGACGTGGGCACGATCTCGATGATCGTGTAGCCACTGCGCTCCAGGGCGCTGACCTGGCCCATTGCTTCCTTGAGGGTCGAATAGGCGATGCCGATTTGCTTGCCCGCGGGCTTTTCGACCCAAACCATGTGCTTGCCGACGACGTCTTCTTTTGCCATGGCCGCTCTTATGGACCATCCGGCGGCCGGCTGCACGCGTCCTTATCGCACCACTTCGCCGACCAGGATCTCCTCGGAAACCTTCCCGGTGAGCACGTCCTCCTCATCGAGCAGCCGTTTCTTTCGCCAGTCACCGCGCACATAGACGCCGACGCCGCTCGGGCTGCCGCTAGTGAACGCCTTCGCCGCTCAGGATCTCGTCGCTGACTTTGTGGGTCAGCACCTCCTCCTCGTCGAGCAGGCGCTTCTTCTTCCAGTCGCCCTTGGCGTACACGCAGAGCGTGATCAGGCCGATCGCGACGTTGGCGACCGGGAAAGCCCACCAGATGCCCATGCACAGCCAGCGCCGTATGCTTGGATAGCACATAGGCGAGCGGGAACAGCAGCACCCACTGCGAGACCAGGGTCAGCACCATGGTCACCACCATGTTGCCCGAGGCGCGCAATACGCCGGTAAGCGCGAACTGCAGCGCCGAGAAAGCCCCAGGCGGCGCGCACGATGCGCAGGAACTGCGCCCCGCCTCGATCACCGCGGATCGTGCGGCACGAAGAACGACGACGATGGTGCGCGGGAACAGGAAGACCAGCATGCCGAACGCTCGCCAGGCCGAAGAAGCCGATGAGGGCGCCCAGCCGGCCGATCGCCGCCGCGCGCTCGACGTTGCCCGCGCCGATGTTCTGGCCGACCAGGGTCGAGATCGCCATCGACAATCCCATCGCCGGGATGATGACGAACTGCAGCACGTTGCAGCCGACGCCATAGGCGGCCGTGCGTCACCGTACCGAAGCTGGTGATCAGGAAACATCATGACCATGACGCCCAGCGCGCGCGCCGACATCTTCGATGATGCGGGATAGCCAAGGAAGAAGGCGCGCAAAACGAAGGTGAAGTCGGGGATGAAATCGCGCAGCTTGAGCATGGATGCCGTGCGGCCGGCCGCAGCACGGCGATGCCGACGATGGCGGCGATCACCTGGCCGAGATGAACGGTCGTCATCGTGGCGCCCACACGCCGATAGCCCGGCACCGGATCCCAGCCGAAGATCAGCAGCGGATTGAGCACGAAGTTCAGCAGCACCGTGCCGAGCGACGATGTAGACCGGCAGCTTCGGCTGGCCGACGCCGCGCATGAGCGACTGGAAGACGAAATAGGTGAAGGTGAAGAGCAGCGCCGAGCGAACGACACGCGCATGAAGCCGAGCGCGCCGTGATAGACGTCGGGCGCCACGTCCATCAGCGCGAGCAGCTCGGGCGCGATGAGAAGCCGCGCGGCGCCGAGCATCAGCGACACGAGCGCGACCATCAGCAGGGTCTGGCCCGGCGACGTGATCGACCATGCGTCTCGTTGCGCGCGCCGACATACTGCGCGATCAGGGTCGAGCCCGGCGATCGAGAGGCCCATGCCGATGCGAATCATCAGGAACATCACCGGAAAGCTCACCGACACCGCGGCGACGGCCGCGCCGCCCAGCCGCCCGACCCAGAAGGCGTCGATCAGCTGATAGGCCGATCTGCAGCATGTTGCCGCCATGATCGGGAAGGCGAGCAGCAACAGCGAGCGCAGGATCGGCCCTTCGAGGAGCTTGTTTTTGGGGGGGGCCACGCTATCGATATGGGGCGGAAGGAAACGGCATGCAACTTTGGACCACTACCGTCGCTTCTGCGCGTGCAGCCCGGCGGCAGGCGCAGGAAATCGAGGCCGCCGGCTGGGACGGAATGTTCGTGGTCGACTCGCAGAACCTGTCAGGCGATCCCTATGTCGCGCTGGCGCTGGCCGCCACGGTCACCAGGCGACTCGGGCTCGGCACCGGAGTCACCAACTCGATCACCCGACATGCCGCGGCGACGGCGACCGCCATCACGTCGGTCCATCGCCTGTCAAACGGCCGCGCGGTGCTGGGCATCGGCCGCGGCGATTCGGCGCTCGCCCATCTCGGCCGAGCGCCGGCGCGCCTCAAGCAGTTCGAGCGCTACCTGGAGCAGCTCCAGGCCTATCTTGCGCGGCAAGGCGGTGCCGTTCGAGGAGATCGACATCCCGACGGAGTGGGCGCCGCCGATGTCGAACTTCATCTGCATGATGCGCCGCCGTCGAGCCGCATCGGCTGGATCGCCGAAGGCCTCCAGAACGGAGAGACCAAGGTGCCGCTCGAAGTGGCGGCGAGCGGGCCCAAGGTGATCGCGATGTCGGCGCTGCATGCCGAACGGGTGATGTTCACCTTGGGCGCCGACGTCGAGCGACTCGCCTGGGGCATCGCGCTCGCAAAGAAGACCCGCCAGGACGCCGGCCTCGATCCCGACGGCATCGCCTTCGGCGCCTACGTGAACCTCGGTTGCCATCGACCATCGAGACGGCGCGCAGCCTGGTGCGCGGCGGGCTCACGACCTTCGCGCGCTTTTCGGTGATGCACGGCAAGGCCAACGGGCCGGTGTCGGCCGGCGACCGCGCCGTGCTCGAGGCGCTGCGCAGCAACTACGACATGAAGGCCCACACGCAGGGCGATTCCCGCCAGGCCGGCACGCTGACCGACGACTTCATCGACCGCTTCGCCATCGTCGGCCCGCCCGACCGCTGCATCGAGCGCTTGCAATCGCTGGCCGCGCTCGGCCTCGACAAGGTGGCGATCAGCGGTGGCGCGCGCGGGGCGGCGCCGGAGGATGTCGCGCTGGCGCGCGAACTGATTGCCATGCATGTATTGCCCGGCATGCGGCGCTAAAATGGGAGATCTACATGCACGGACGACACCTGCCGGCCTTGGGGCGGCGCTTTTGGGGTGCGCTGTGCCTGGCCAGCATATTCGGCGCCAACATGGGCGATTTCTTCGCCCACGATCTAGGGCTCGGCCACGTCAAGGGTCTGCCTTTTCTCGCGGTCGCTTTCGCAGCCGTCTTGATCGCAGAGCGGTTCGATCGCCTGGCGCACGAAGCCTACTACTGGATCGCTATCGTCATTGTCAGGACAGCGGCCACCAACCTCGCGGACTTCATGTGCGGCGACATGAAACTGCCACGCCCGCTGGTCATGGCGGGTCTGGCCGTGCTGCTTGCCATCGTCGTCACGGTCGCCTGGCTGGTGTGGCGATCACACAAGCATCCAGCCAACGACCGGCCGCTCGTCCTGCGCGCGGATACGGCATATTGGGTGAGCATGCTCGTCGCCGGCACCCTGGGGACCGTGATGGGCGACTACTTCTCCCATAATCTCCACTTGGGCGACGGCGTCGGCGCGGTCGCGCTTTCCGTCGTTCTCGGCGGCTTCTTCCTGGTGGGTGCGCGCGGCCTGATCTGGTCGTTGCCGTTCTATTGGGCGACGGTCGTGATGGTGCGGGCGGCCGGCACCTGTGTTGGCGATTTCCTCGCCCAACGGTCGATGCTGGGGCTTGCCCTCAGCACCGCTGTGACCGGCGTGGTGTTCGCCGCCATGCTGCTCGTCTGGCGGCAGGCCAAGCCCGAGACGGCGCCGGCGGACTGACGCCCGCGTCTATTTCCAGATCTTCTTGCCGCTCCCCGGCAGCCCCAGCCCGCTCCACATCGCATCGACCTTGTCGATCACGGCCTGGTCCATCCGGATCTGGCGGCCCCATTCGCGGTTGGTCTCGCCCGGCCATTTGTCGGTCGCGTCGAGGCCGATCTTGGAGCCGAGGCCTGAGACCGGGCTGGCGAAGTCGAGATAGTCGATCGGCGTGTTCTCGACGATCGTGATGTCGCGCGCCGGGTCCATGCGCGTGGAGACCGCCCACATCACGTCCTTCCAGTTGCGCGCATCGATGTCGGCATCCACCACGATCACCCATTTGGTGTACATGAACTGCCGCAGATAGCTCCACACGCCCATCATCACGCGCTTGGCGTGGCCGGCGTAGGCCTTCTTCATCGACACGACGGCGATGCGATAGCTGCAGCCTTCGGGCGGCAGCCAGAAATCGACGATCTCGGGGAATTGCTGCTGGAACAGCGGGATGAACACCTCGTTCAGCGCTTCGCCCAGCACCGAGGGTTCGTCCGGCGGCCGGCCGGTGAAGGTCGAGAGATAGATCGGGTTCTTGCGCATGGTGATGGCGCTGAGCGTGAACACCGGGAACTTCTCGACCGAGTTGTAGTAGCCGGTGTGGTCGCCGTAGGGGCCCTCATCGCCGTAGTCGTCGAGGCTGACATGACCCTCGAGCACGATCTCGGCCTCGGCCGGCACTTTCAGCGGCACGGTCTTGCAGTCGACCAGCTCGACCTTCTTGCCGCGCAGGAGCCCGGCGAACTGGTACTCCGACAAGCGTGTCGGGCACCGGCGTCACGGCCGCCAGGATCGTGCCGGGATCGGCGCCGATCACGGCGGCCACCGGCAAGGGCTCGCGCTTGCCCGCTCCCTTCCAGCGCTGGTGGTGCTGGGCGCCGCCGCGATGCTTCAGCCAGCGCATCAAGGTCGTGTTCCGGCCCATCACCTGCAGGCGGTAGATGCCGAGATTGAAGCTGTCCTGCTTGTCGCCTTTGGGGTTCGGACCCTGGGTCACGATCAGCGGCCAGGTGATCAGCGGCGCCGGCTCGCCCGGCCAGCAGGTCTGGATGGGCAGCTTGCCGAGATCGATGTCGCCGCCGGTCAGCACAATCTCCTGGCACGGCGCGCGTGCCCACGCGTCTGCGGCTTCATCGCCATCACCGTGCGCAGCATGGGCAGCATGTCGAGCGCCTCGCGCCAGCCGCCGGGCGGCTCGGGCTGGCGCAGGAAGGCCAGCGTCTCGCCGACCTCGCGCAACTCGTGCGGCTCGCGGTCCATGCCCCAGGCGACGCGCTCGACCGTGCCGAACAGGTTGACCAGCACCGGCATCGTCCGAGCCCACGACGTTCTCGAACAGCACGGCCGGACCTTGCTCGGCCAGCAGGCGCGTCTGGATCTCCGTCATTTCCAGCACAGGCGATACCGGCGCCTTGACCCGCACTAGGCGGCCGGCTTGTTCGAGGCGCGCCATGAAATCGCGCAGCGAGGCGTAGGGCATGATGTTGCTTAGACGCCCGGTATGTGAGAGGCAACGCCCGACATGGCGCTCAACTTCTCGCTGTTCGGCATCCTGGGCCTGATCCTCTATGCCGGCTGCATTTTCCACGCGATCAAGACCGGCCGGATCAACTACTGGCTGCTCATCCTGATCTTCCTGCCGGGCCTCGGCTCGATCGCCTATCTGCTGATCGAGGTGCTGCCCGGGATGCGCAACAACCGCACCGCCCGCCGTGCCCTGGCCGGGATCGGCGAGGCGCTCGATCCCAACCGCGACCTGCGCGAGAGCGAGGCCAGCCTCGAGGTCGCCGATACCGCCGACAACAGGCGCCACCTCGCCGAGGAGCGCATGAAGCGCGGCCAGTGGGCCGAGGCGGAGGCGCTCTATCGCTCCGCCCTGGTCGGTCCGCTCGCGGACGATCCGGCGCTGCTGATCGGCCTCGCCAAGGCCCTGACCGGCCGCGGCGATCACCGGGGCGCCCTGGAGGCACTCGACCAGCTCTATCGCGCGAGCCCGGAGTACGAGTCGCGCGAGGCCCGCTTGATCCAGGCCCGGGCGCTCGAGGGAGCGGGCCGCACGCAGGAGGCGGCCGATGCCTGGCGCGCGTTGATCGGCTACACGCTCGGGCCCGAGGCGCAGGTGCGCTACGGGCTGCTGATGAAGAAGAAGGGCGAGACTGAGCGCGCCCGAGAGGCCTTCGCCGACGCCGTGCGCATCTACGGTCGCCGTCCGGGCAGGCTCGACCCGGCCGATCGCGAGTGGGTCGCCGAAGCCGAGCGCAACCTCGCGTGATCCCGGCCGAGTTCGAGGACCTCTTGAGCCGGGCCGGCCGCCGCGTGCTGGCGGGCACGCATCCCCTCTGCGGCGCGCTCGCCGACCCACGCCGACGCTTCCTCGCAGCCGATGATTTGATCGACCGCCGCAAGGCAGCGCGGCTGAGGCGCGTGCTGGAAGAAAAGCTCACCGCCACGCTCGAGCCGATCGAGCAGCCGATTCCGCCGGAAAGCATCTGGGACATGCGGCACGACTACGGCGAGCTCCTGCCCAAGACCAGCCGCGCCCGCACCGATCTACTTCGAGAGCCGCCGCGAACCCGGCGTGAAGGCGGCGGAGCGGATCGGTCTGGCTCGCCTGATGCGCTCGGCCTCGTTCCGCGCCTTTGCCGAGGCGCTGAGCTGGCCGCAAGCTCGCCGCGGGCTGGGGCCTGCAGGTGCTGCGCTACGGACCGGGCGACTATGCCGGGCCGCACAACGACCATCATCCCGAGAACAAGCGCGCGCGGCAGGGCTACATTGATTTGCATGTGAGCTTCAGCACGCCGTCGGTGGAGCATCAGTGGCTGGTCTATAGCCGCGCCGGGCATTTCAGCGAGATCGTGCCGGTCGGCGGGCCAGCACGGTGACGGCCTATCGCCTGCCGTTCTGGCACTACACCACGCCTTTGGTCGGCGCCGGAACGCGGCGCGCTGGGTGCTGCTCGGGACTTTCCTCTACAAATCAATGTCTTAGGTAATTTCACCCGGGTAAAATCCTCCCCAGGGGTGGGAGCGCAAAATGGGAGAAACCGCCTCAAATGCCGATGCCATCGGCATCGAAGATTTCCCACCAGGTGGGAAATTTCCGGGAAGTCTACCGCGCGCCCACCGGCACGACGCTGATCGAGTTGCGCGGGCTGCCCTCGATGATGCGGTCGGTATAGACGAGGTAGACCAGCGCCTTTCGCTTGGCGTCCCAGAAGCGGGTGACCTGCGTGGTCTTGAAGATCAGCGAGGCGCGCTCGCTGAACACCTCGTGCGGGCTCCTGAGCTTGTCGAGCTTGGCCACGTCGACCGGGCCGACCTGGCGGCAGGCAATCGAGGCCTCGCCGGGGTCCTCGGCGAGGCCGATCGCGCCCTTGAGGCCGCCGGTGCGGGCGTGGCTCATGTAGCAGGTGACGCCCGCCACGTCGGGATCGTCGAACGCCTCGACCACGATCTTGTCGTTGGGGCCGAGCCATTTGAAACGGTAACCGACCGAGCCGATCTCCTCGGCTGCCGCGGGCAGGGCGATCATAACAAGCAGAAGAGCGATCAGGGCGCGACGCATGGCGAGACTCCTTCCAGGCGGAGCTCAGGCGGCGCGCAGACCATCCTTGGGGACCTCGCCGCCGGCTTCCGTCACGGCTTCACGATAGGCCTTTTCCGAGTCGAATGGGTTGGCCTTGGGGAAATCTCGCTTACGGCCCGGCCGGATCTCACCACTCGACGGCTCGACGATCAAAAGTTCGCCACGGCGGCCGAGCAGCGGGAATCTCGCGCTTCCAGCGCGAATAGACGCGCCGTGCCGAAGCCGAGAATTCGACATAGGTCTTGAATTCGCTGGGGTCCTTGACGAACAGGGCCTCGTAGGTAGCGATGAACTGCTCGACGAACGGCCGGTCGACCAGCTCGAGGTTGGACATCATCCAGCAGCGATCCTCGAACACCCAGTAGGTGCCGATGCCGACGAACTCCCGCTGGCGGGTCAGGTAGGGATAGAAGGGGAAGCCACGGCAGGCGATGGTGCGGTTCTCCCGCTCGCAGTGGCGTGCGCCCTTGCAATGGATCGCCGTGCAGTCGGGCGTGATGTCGGCCACGATCTCGCGCGTCGCATAGTCGTAGGGCTTGAATTTCGACCACAGGTCCGTGCGCGTCTTCAGCAGGTCGAACTCGACCTTGTGCACCACCGGCACGGCGTTCTGGGTCGAGCAGCACACCGGTTCGCCGCCGTTCAGCGGGGCGCATTTGCGCCCACAGTCGAAACGCGACACCGGGGCGGTGAAAGTCTCGTAGAGGCTCGCGAAATCAGCTGACTTGATGGATGCCTTCGGCATGCGGCGGCCCGTTTAGCTGAAAGCCATATGAAAGAACAGTGAAGGAATTGTAACGACTTGCCTAAGGATGAGGCAGCACGCGCCAGACCACGGTCTCACGCATGCCGCGGTTCTCAAGCTGCAAGGAGGTCGGTATCTCATAGCGTGCCAACTCTTCAAGGCCCTGAGCGCTGAAATAGTTGCGGCCGGGGTCGCCCAGCAGCACCAGTCGACCGAGCCGCGCATGACCGCGCAGCCAGGCCAAGGCGCGTGCCGACATGTCGCGCTCGTAGCAGACATCGCCCGCGATCACGACGTCTGCCGTTGGCGAGCCTTCGGGCCCGGCCAGCCAGTCTTCTGCACTGACGTTGAAGCCAAGCCCGTTGGCGAGGGCATTCAACTGGGCCGCCACCAGCGACAGCGTGTCGATGTCGTTGGCGGTCACCGAAGCGGCACCGGCCCGCGCCGCAGCCATCGACGACACGCCCGAGCCCGAGGCGAAGTCGATGACCCGCTTGCCGCGCACCGTCTCGGGATGGTCGAGCAGGTAGCGCGCGATCGCCTGGCCGCCCGGCCAGCAGAAAGCCCAGTAAGGCGGGTCGATGTTCCGTTCCTCCAGCCACGCCTCGGTGGCCTGCCAGATCGGCACATATTCGCTGGCCAGCCACAGCTTGAACTCCGGCACCATGGCCGGCGCCTCGAGCGCGGTGTTGGCGCGGATGAAGCCTTCGGGATCGGTTGGCAGGCGCGGCATGGCTAATACAGATGCCCGACGATGATGCCGATCAGCATCAGCCAGCCGACCTGGGCGTTGGCCTTGAACTTGGCGAGGCAGTTGGCCTGGTCGTCGGGCTTGAGCCACGCGATCTGCCAGGTGAAGTGGCCGGCGATGGCACCCAGCAGCCCGAAGTAGAGGGGGCCGAGCGATGCCAGCAGGCCGGCCGATGTCCAGAAGGCAAGCGCCAGCACGGCGAAGAAGCTCAGCCATCGGCGCGGGGCGTTGGCGAAGCGCCGGGCCGTCGAGCGCACGCCCACCACGGCGTCGTCGCGCTGGTCCTGCATGGCGTAGATCGTGTCGTAGACCATGGTCCAGGCCACGCCGCCGGCATAGAGCGCGACCGTCGCCTTGGAGAGCGTTCCGGTGATGGCGGCATAGCCCACCAGCGCCCCCCAGTTGAAGGCGAGCCCCAGCACGACCTGCGGCCAGGAGGTGAGCCGCTTCATGGTGGGGTAGATCGCCACCAGCAGGAGCGAGGCGAGCGCCACGCCGCCCGCGAACTTGTTCAGCTTGAACAGGATGGCCGCCGCCACCGCCAACTGCAGCGCCATCCAGATGAGCGCGTGGTGCAGCTTCAGTTCGCCCGAGGGCAGCGGCCGGCCGCGCGTGCGCTCGACCCCGGCATCGACCTTGCGGTCGACGATGTCGTTCCAGGTGCAGCCGGCGCCGCGCATGGCCAGCGCGCCCACGGCGAACAGCGCCATCCAGCCGACCAAATTGTCCCAATGCGGCGCGGCGGCCAGCGCCACCGACCACCAGCAGGGGAAGACCAGCAGCCAGATGCCGATCGGCCGGTCCCAGCGCGCCAGGCGGCCATAGGGCCGCATCCAGGGCGGCAGGTAGCGCAACGACCAGTGCTGTTGGTCGATGTCGGTGAAGCCGGTTGTGCGGTCTGCCGTCATGCCGGCATCATGGCCGCATGAGCGCAACGCGTCTATTCATCGAGGCCGACCTCGCGAGCGGGGTCGAGGCGCCCTTGAGCGAGGCGCAGGCGCACTATCTGCGCCATGTCATGCGCCGCGAGGACGGCGCGCCGATGTTGCTGTTCAACGGCCGAGACGGCGAATGGCGGGCCACGCTCGGCTTGCGCGGCAAGAAGGCCGCGGTGGCCACCGTCGGGGAACGCACCCGGGAACAGGTGGCCGAGCCCGATCTTTGGCTCTGCTTCGCGCCGATCAAGCGCGCACGCATCGACTACATTGCCGAAAAGGCGACCGAGCTCGGCGTCGCCGTGTTGCAGCCGGTGCTGACCCAGCACACCGCCGTCGACCGGGTCAATGTCGAGCGCCTGCGCGCCAATGCGGTCGAGGCCGCCGAGCAGACCGAACGCTTGAGCGTGCCCGAGGTGCGCGGGCCGGTGGAACTCATGAAGCTGCTCGGCGACTGGCCGGCGGGCCGGCGGTTGCTGATGTGTGACGAGACCGGCGGCGGTCCGCCGATCGGCGGCGTGCTGGGCGCGCTCGACGAGAGGGCGCGCGCCGCACCATGGGCCATCATCATCGGCCCCGAAGGCGGCTTCGCAGCGGGCGAACTCGCTGCCCTCCGTCGCATTAAGGATGTCACGGCAGTTGGCCTCGGTCCGCGCATCCTGCGCGCCGACACCGCGGCGCTGGCCGCGCTTGCCTGCTGGCAGGCGATGGTCGGCGACTGGCAGAAGCCGACACCGCGCCTGGCCAACGATTTCCGCACATCCAGAGCCACCGCCTGAGCGCTTGCGCTCGCCCCCGACGATGTGGGAGAGGGGGAGTCGAACAACATGAACCAGCCGCAGGCTCGCGTGAGGAAAGCTCATGCGAGTCGCGCCGTCTCCGGCTCGAGCGCCGCGGGATGTTCAGGGAGAACTCATCGCATGTCCGCACCACCGTCGGGCGGCGGCGCGCCGATCGAAAATCGGCGGCAGCTGATCGAGTACTTCGCTGCAGGCAACAAGCCCAAGGCCGCCTGGCGCATGGGCACCGAGCACGAGAAGTTCGGCTTCCACAAGAAGACGCTGAAGCCGTTGCCCTATGACGGGCCGGCCGGCATCCGCGCCATGCTGGAAGGCATGACGCGCTTCGGCTGGCAGCCCGTGGTCGAGGGCAACAACCCGATCGCGCTCGAGCGCGGCAAGGCCAACGTCACGCTCGAGCCCGGCGGGCAGTTCGAGCTCTCGGGCGCGCCGCTCGAGACGCTGCACGAGACTGCGGCGGAGCACGCCCAGCATATCGACGAGGTGAAGGCGGTTGCCGGCGAGATCGATGCCGGCTTCATCGGCCTTGGCTTCGCGCCGGAATGGAAGCGCGAGGACTTCGATTGGATGCCCAAGGGGCGCTACAAGATCATGCGCGAGTACATGCCCAAGAAGGGCAAGCTCGGCATCGACATGATGCTGCGCACCTGTACCGTGCAGACCAACCTCGACTTCGAGTCCGAAGCCGACATGGTCAAGAAGTTCCGCGTGTCGTTGGCGCTGCAGCCGCTGGCCACCGCGCTGTTCGCCAACTCGCCGTTCATCGAGGGCAAGCCCGCCGGCTTCAAGAGCTACCGCAGCCACATCTGGACCGACACCGACCCCGACCGTTGCGGCATGCTGCCGTTCGTGTTCGAGCCGGGCTTCGGCTTCGAGCGCTACGCCGATTACATGCTCGATGTGCCGATGTACTTCGTCTATCGCGACGGCAAGTACGTCGATGCCTCGGGCCAGGACTTCAAGGCGTTCCTCAAGGGCAAGCTGCCGGCGCGGCCGGGCGAGTTGCCGACCCTCAACGACTGGGCCGACCATGTCACCACGGCGTTCCCCGAGGTGCGGCTGAAGCGCTATCTCGAGATGCGCGGCGCCGATTCGGGGCCGTTGCCGGCGCTCAATGCGCTCCCGGCGCTGTGGGTCGGCTTGCTCTACGACCAATCGGCGCTCGATGCGGCCTGGGACATCGTCAAGGATTGGACGGTCGAGGATCACGATTATCTGCGCAGCCACACGCCGCGCACCGGCCTTGGCACCAAGTTCCAGGGCCTGCCGCTGTCGGACCTGGCGCGCGAGGTGGTGGAGATCGCCCATGCCGGCCTGCGCGCGCGCAAGCGCCTCGATGCGCACGGAAATGACGAGACGATCTATCTCGCGCCGCTCGATCGGGCGGTGGCGAGCGGCCTTGCACCTGCCGACGAGCTGTTGGCCAAGTGGCAGGGCGAGTGGGCTCGATCCTTCGCGCCGCTGTTCCGCGACTACGCTTACTGAGTAGAGCAAATTCCGGCCGGGCCGGAATTTGCCCATGATCGAGGCACCTTCCCACACGCGTTTCCAATCCAGGGGAACCGCGAGCGGTTCCCCTGGATCGGAACCCGCGTTATCGTCCGGTATGAAACGCCGTCTGGTCGTCCTCTGCCTGCTGGCAGTACCGTTTGCCGCGCACGCGCAGCCCGCCGACTGGCAGACGGTCGAGGGACCCGACCAGGGCTTTCGCTTCGAGATGCCGCCGCCGGTCGAGAAGGCCACGGCCGACGAGAAGGAAAAGGGGCACGCCACGCCGCGCGTCGCCTGGGAGGCCAAGCTCGATGGCCAGATCTTCGATTTCGACTTCGTCGACTACGAGGATGGCTGGTTCTCCAAACGCAACTCCAAGGTGATGGCCAAGGAGCTGGGGCGCGGCGATGCGGAAAAGGCGTTCCCCAAGGACAAGTATAAGTACACGCGCGACGAGCTGGTCGAGTTGCAGGGCTGGGACGGCTACGCGCTCGATATCGAGGATGCCGCCGGCCTCCTGGTCATGATGCGAACCTATATCGTGAAGGACCGGCTCTATCGCCTGCTGGTCACCGCCACGGCCGACCCCAAGACGCGCGAGGCGGCCAACCGGTTCCTGAACTCGTTCAAGCTTGCGGAGGCCCATCCATAGGCGGAGACTTTTGCCCATAGTCCGAGGTGAGGAGGTGTAGAGCGTAAACGCGTCAGGGAGGAAACAAATGAAGATCCCGACCCGATGCCTCGGCCTCGCTGCCGCGGCAATGATCGCCGTTCTGGCGAACCCGAGCATGGCGCAGAAATCCGGCGGCGTGCTGAAAATCGAGCACATGGACACGCCACCCAGCGCTTCCATTCTCGAGGAAGCCACCGTCTCCACGGTCGTGCCCTTCATGGGCCTCTACAACAACCTCGTGATCTTCGATCAGCACGTCGCCCGCAACAGCCTGGACTCGATCGTGCCCGATCTCGCCATGAGCTGGGTCTGGAGCGATGACGGCAGGCAGCTTAGCTTCAAGTTGCGCCAGGGCGTGAAGTGGCATGACGGCAAGGCGTTCACCGCCAAGGATGTCGCCTGCACCTTCGATCTCTTGACCGACCCCGGAAAGCTGCGCCGCAACCCGCACGCGGCCTGGTGGGGTAACCTCGAGAAGGTAACGGCCGACAGCGACGTCGACGTCACCATACATCTCAAGCGTCGCCAGCCCGCGCTGCTGGCGCTGCTCGCCTCGGGCTACGCGCCGATCTATCCCTGCCATATCCCGCCCGCGGAGATGCGGCGCAGGCCGATCGGCACCGGTCCGTACAAGCTTGCCGAGTTCAAGATGAACGAGGGCATCAAGCTGGTGAAGAATCACGACTACTGGAAACCGGGACGGCCCTATCTCGACGGCATCGAGTACACCATCATCCCCGACCGTTCGACACGCATGCTGTCCTTCGTCAGCGGCAAGTTCGACATGACCTTCGTGGCGGACGTAACGGTGCCGCTCCTGAAGAACATCCGCAATGATGCGCCCAACGCCCAGTGCACCATGCGCTCGACCGGCGTCAGCACCAACCTGATCGTCAATCGCGAGAAGCCGCCGTTCGACGATCCCGAAGATTCGCCGCGCCATGGCGCTGACCCTCGACCGCCAGGCCTTCATCGACATCCTGCAGGAAGGTCAGGGCCGCATGAGCGGCGCCATGCTGCCGCCGCCGGAGGGCGTGTGGGGGCTGCGGCCCGAGATGCTGAAGTCGATCATCGGCTATGGCGACGTCGCCAAGGCCCGCGAGGAGGGCCGCGCCTTGATGAAGGAGGCGGGCTACGGGCCGGACAAGCGGCTGAAGGTCAAGGTGAGCACGCGCAACATCGCCCCCTTCCGCGACCCCGCGGTGATCCTGATCGACCAGCTGAAGCACATCTGGATCGACGGCGAGCTCGAGGTCATCGACACCGCGATCTACTACAACCGGGTCTTCAAGAAGGATTACGCCGTCGCGCTCAACCTCACCGGCTCGGCCGTCGACGATCCCGACGTCACCCTGTTCGAGGGCTATGCCTGCGGCTCGCTGCGCAACTACAACGGCTACTGCAATCCCAAGATGACGGAGCTGTTCGAGGCGCAGTCGCAGGAGGTCGACCAGAACAAGCGTCGGCAAATGGTCTGGGAGATCGATCGCCTGCTGCAGGAGGATATCGCGCGGCCGATCATCGCCAACGGCCTCGGCGCTGCCTGCTGGCAGCCGTACGTCAAGAACCTCACCATCCAGACCAACAGCATCTACAACGGCTGGCGCTTCGAGGACGTCTGGCTGGAACGCTAGGGCTTCGTCATCCGATAGACGCGGGCGGCGGTGCCGCTGTAAAGCGCGGCCTTCTCGGCGGCCGAGGCGCCCTTGGTGATGATCTTGAAGGCGTTCCACAGCTCGGTGTAGCCGCACGACTGCTTGTCGGGCGGGAAGTTGCTCTCGAACATGCAGCGGTTGTGCCAAACGCCTCGATGCAGGGCTCGATATAGGGCCGCCAGACTTTGGCCAGTTCTTCGGAGGAGGATGGCGCATCTCGGAAATGGAAGTCGAAGCCGAACGAGGTCATGCCGAGCCCGCCGAGCTTCATGTTGACGTTGGGGCAGGCGGCAAGCTCGCCGATACTCTTCTTCCACTGAGGCATGATCTCGGCGTTCTTGCCTTCATATTGACCGACGCCCAGCACGCCGCCCACGTGATCGACGATGATCGTCTGGTCGGGGAACTTGCGCGCGAGGTCGACAAGGTCGGGCAGCTGCGGATGGAAGTGCCAGCTGTCGAAGGTCAATCCGAGCTTGCCGAGCTCGGCGAAGCCTTCGCGGAACTTGGGGTCGAGCAGGCGGTGCCGCGTCATCACCCGCGAGGTGAACTGGCCGGCGATGCCCTCGTCCCATGACGTGCCGTAGCGCGTGCCGCGAAAGCGTCCGTTGCCGGCAGCAATCAAGGCCTCCAGTACCGGCCGCACACGCGACCCCAGCATCAGGTCGGCCCAGCCGATGATCGCCTCGCAGACCCGCGTCTTGCCGTAGTGGCCCGAGGCGCTGAGCGCCGCCGTGCCGTTCACGAACTCGACCTCGCCTACCGGCTTCATCTCCTCGGGCCCCGAGGCGCGGAACATCGCCTGGCATTCGAGGAACACCGTCGCCACGATATTGTGGCCGCCGCCACTACCATTGAGATCGGCCAGCAGCTCGGGCAGGAAATAGCGGCCGCGTGCCGGCGTGTCCCACAGATGATGGTGCGGATCGATGATCGGCAGCTCGGGCTCGAGCGCCTTCTCCGGCGGCCGCTTGGCCAGCCAGGCCGCGAGATCTGCATTGTTGCGATACGCGAGGCCGCGATATTCGCCTAAGGCCATGTTCTTCCTCCCGGGCTTTGCTCTACGATAGCGGGCGAGGAGAGAACGGTTCATGCGTATTTGCGTGTTCGGAGCGGGCGCCATCGGCGGCAATTTCGCAGCGCGCCTTGCCGAGGCCGGTAACGAGGTCTCGGTGGTGGCGCGCGGCGCCCATCTCGAGGCGATCAAGGCGCAAGCGGGCTGACGCTGATCGCCGGCGACAAGAAGATCGTTGCCAAGGTCCACGCGTCCGATCGGCCGGCCGATCTCGGGCCGCAGGATGCCGTGATCTCGACGCTCAAGGCCACGGCGCTGGGCGATCTTGCGGCGAGCGTGGCGCCGCTGCTCGGGCCGGACACGCCGGTCGTGTTCGCGCAGAACGGCATTCCCTGGTGGTACGGCCATGGACTCTCCAAGTCGCGGCCGGTGGCGCCCGATCTGTCGATGCTCGATCCCGGCGGCGCGCTGGCGAAGTCGGTCGGGCTGCACCGCACGCTGGGTGGCACCATCAGTTCGCCCAATCACGTCGCCGAGCCCGGCGTCGTGGTGAACGAAATTCCAGACCGCAACACGCTCTGCGTTGGCGAGATCGACGACCGGCCGAGCCAGCGGGTCGGAATGCTGCGCGCGGCGCTGAAGGGCGCCGGCATCAGTTCGCCCGACACCACCGACATCCGCTACGACATCTGGCATAAGCTGATGGCCAACCTCACCGGCTCGACCGTCGCCCTGATCCTGGGACAGCCCTCGTCGGTCCAGAAGACGCCGCTGGTCAACCGGATGTGCCGGCGCGCCCATGCCGAGGCGCTGGCCGTCGCGGCCGCGCACGGGGTCGTCCTCGACGACAGCCCAGACGTCCGCTACGGGCCCAAGCGCGTCTATTTCGATCATCGCCCGTCGATCCTGCAGGACTACGACCTCGGCCGGCCGATGGAGATCGAATCGATCGTGCGCGCGCCGATCGCCTTCGCGCGAAGCGTCGGCATCGACACGCCGACGCTCGATGCCATCGAAGCGGTCGCCGTCACGCTCGCCGCCTCGAAGGGCCTTTACGCTCACTAGCGAACCCTAAGTCCGCGGCGCGATAGCGGTCGATCCTTGCGGCGGCTCGCGCGGTTGATAGACTTCCCTTCAAGCCAAATGAGGGGAAACGCCATGCAACCGAGGATCATGCGGGCAGCGTCGCGGCCGACCGGCAAGGGCGCGGCCGAGAACTTCGTCGGTACTGTGCTGAACGACCCGGTATGGACGCCCGAGCAGCCATCGAAACTGCGCGCCTCGCGCGTCTCCTTCACGCCCGGCGCGCGCACCAACTGGCACAAGCACGCCGTCGGCCAGGTCCTCTACGTGCTGTCGGGCGTCGGCCGGTATCAGCTCGAAGGCCAGCCGGTGCAGGCGATCTATCCCGGCGACACAGTGGTGATCCCGCCCAACTCGCGCCATTGGCATGGGGCGGCACCCGACACGATGATGGTCCATCTCGCCATGTCCGAGACCAACGACAAGGGCGAGGCCACCAGCTGGTTCGAGCCGGTCAGCGACGGCGATTATTCGAAGGTACCGGCTGCGCCCAAGTAGCAGAGCCGGATAGGAGGCCCGCATGGCCGGCAAGACGCTGTTCGACAAGATCTGGGATCGCCACGTCATCGCCGAGCTGGGTGGCGGCTACGCGCTGATGCACGTCAGCCGTCATCTGATGCACGATGGCGGCGCGGCGGCGCTCGAGCGCAATCGGCTCAAGGGCTACAAGGTGCGCAATCCCGAGCTCACCTTCGCCACCATGGACCACGCGGTCAGCACCGAGCCCGGCCGCACCGCCGCGACGCGTTCGCAGTTCGTCGGCCGCCTCGACCTGATGCGCGAAGAATGCAAGCTGGCCGGCGTGCCGCTGTTCGATCTCAACCAGCCGGGGCAGGGCATCATCCACGTCATCGGCCCGGAGCTGGGCCTCAGTCTGCCCGGCACGTTCCTGGTGTGCGGCGACAGCCACACCTGCACCCATGGCGGCATGGGCTGTATCGCCTTCGGCATCGGCTCGAGCGAGGTGAGCCACGTGCTGGCCACGCAATCGCTGGTGCAGCGCCGGCCACAGACCATGCGCGCCACCTTCGACGGCACGCTGGCGCCGGGCGTGCGCGCCAAGGACTTGATCCTCTACCTGATCGGCCAGATCGGCACCGCCGGCGGCACGGGTTATGCGCTGGAATATGCCGGCAGCGCCATTCGTTCGCTGCCTGTCGAGGGCCGCCTGACGCTCTGCAATCTCTCGATCGAGGCCGGCGCCAAGATCGGGTTCGTGGCGCCTGACGAGATTACCTACGCTTTCCTGAACGGCCGCAGCCATGCCCCGAAGGGCGCGCTATGGGACAAGGCGGTGGCCGACTGGCGTACCCTGCCGTCCGATGCCGACGCGACGTTCGATCGCGAGGTGAAGATCGACGTCGCCCGGATCGCGCCGCAGATCACCTGGGGCACCAGCCCCGAGCATGTCGTGGCGGTCACCGAGCGCATCCCCGATCCCAACGACGTCGCCGATCCCGACAAGAAGCGGGCAATGCAGGCGGCGCTCGAGTACATGGGGTTGAAGGCCGGCGCGCCGATCGCCGGCACGCCGGTCGATTGGGTGTTCATCGGCTCCTGCACCAACAGTCGCCTGAGCGACATCCAGGAGGCGGCGGCGCTCGCCAAGGGTCGCAAGGTGGCGCCCGGCGTCACCGCCTGGGTGGTGCCGGGCTCGGAGACCATCAAGCGCCAGGCCGAAGCCGAGGGGCTCGACCGCATCTTCAAGGAGGCGGGCTTCCAGTGGCGCGAGCCGGGCTGCTCGATGTGCCTGGCCTTCAACGGCGATCGCGTGCCGCCCGGCAAGCGCAGCGTCTCGACTTCCAACCGCAACTTCGTCGGCCGCCAGGGGCCGGGCGCGCGCACGCACCTCGCCAGCCCGGCGATGGCGACGGCGGCGGCGATCACCGGCACGATCTCCGACGTGAGGGCGCTCTGATGGAAAAGTTCACCAAGCTCTCGGCGATCGCCGCGCCGATCATGCGCCAGAACATCGACACCGACATGGTGATCCGCGTCGAGCGCCTGCGCGACCTGCCGCCCGACAAGCTCGGGCCCTATGCCTTCGAATCGTGGCGCTACAAGCCCGACGGCAAGGAGGCGCCGGAGTTCGTGCTGAACCGGCCGCCGTATCGCGACGCCAGGATCATCCTCGCCGCCAATAATTTCGGCTGCGGCAGCTCGCGCGAGGCGGCGGTGTGGTCGCTGTTCGCGTTCGGCATCCGCTGCGTGATCGCGCCCTCGTTCGGGCCGATCTTCTACAACAACTGCTTCCAGAACGGGCTGTTGCCGGTGGCGCTGCCGCTCGAGGTGATCGAGGAGCTGGTGGCCGAGGTCGAGGCGAGCCAGGGCACGGGCAAGATCTCGGTCGACCTCGAAGCCTGCACCGTCACGTCGCCCTCCGGCAAGGTGACGCCCTTCACGCTCGACCCGCTGCGCCGCGAGACCATGCTCAAGGGCCAGGACCCGATCGAGCAGACCAGGACCCGCGAGACCGAGATCGCGTCATTCGAGGCGGGCGACCGCCAGCGCTTTCCCTGGCTCTACCAGCAGGCCTAGCCAAACGCCGCGAAGACTTCCTCGATCGCCTTCAGCTGGTTGCCGGCGGCCGACGAGGGCACCAGGATCGGCGTGTGCACGCCGGCCGCGCGCCAGGCCGCGATGCCCTCGCGCACCTTGGCCGCCGGCCCGAACAGCGTGTTGTCGGCCAGCCATTTGTCGGTGAGATATTTCGGCACGTCGTCGCCGCGGCCGTCGGCCAGCGCCTTCTCGATCGCCGTCATCTCCTCGACGTAGCCCGCCTCCTTCCAGTAGTTGCGGTAGTTGGGCAGCGAGGCGTAGCGGGTGAGCGTGCGCCGGTTCACCGCCTTGGCGGCCTCGACGTCGTCGCTGATGCAGGTCGGGATCATGTTGCCGATGAAGAAGCCCGCCTTGCGCCTGGACGCCGGCAGGGCCGCGAGCGAATCGGCCATGTGGCTGCGGCAGACATTGGCGAACACCACGCCCTCGGCCAGCTCGCCGGCCAGCGCCACCATCTTCTTGCGCAGCGCCGCGACGATGATCGGCGGCAGGGGGCCGAAGCTCTGCTCGGCGCGGAACTTCTCGATGAAGGCGCGCGTGTCGGCGAGCGGCTTGCCCGGCGTCACGCCCATGCGCACGTAGGACGGCCCGTGGGCGATGCCGATGCCCAGGCTGAAGCGGCCGCCCGAGACCTCGTGCATCATCGCCGCACTTTGGGTGAAGTCGACCATGGTGCGCTGGTAGATCGGCACGATCGAGGTGGCGAAGCGGATCTTCTCGGTCTGCCAGGCCAGCGCCTCGCACATCGACATGTTGCCCGTCGGGCTCGGCACGTAGATGCCGTCGAAGCCGCGCCGCTCGGCCTCCCGGCAGAGCTCTATGGTGGCCCGGCGCCGGCCGGGCATGGCGATCAGGCAGAGGGCGGGAAGAGCTTCGGCCATCAGGCGCTTACGTCGCCGTGCCGCCCACCGTGAGCGCATCGATGCGCGAGCGTCGGCTGGCCGACGCCGACCGGCACGCCCTGGCCGTCCTTGCCGCAGGTGCCGATGCCCGGATCGAGCTCCAGGTCGTTGCCGACCATGCCGACGCGGGTCAGCGCCTCGGAGCCGGAGCCGATCAGCGTGGCGCCCTTGACCGGCTTGGTGATCTTGCCGTCCTCGATCAGGTAGCCCTCGGTGATGCTGAACACGAACTTGCCCGAGACGATGTCGACTTGCCCGCCGCCGAAGTTCTTGGCGTACAGGCCCTTCTTCACCGAGGCGAGGATCTCCTTCGGGTCCTTATCGCCGCCCAGCATGATGGTGTTGGTCATGCGCGGCATCGGCGCATAGGAATGGCTCTGGCGCCGGCCGTTGCCGGTCGGCTTCACGCCCATCAGCCGGGCGTTCATGCGGTCCTGCATCAGCCCGACCAGCTTGCCGTTCTCGATCAGCACGTTGCGCTGCGTCGGCGTGCCTTCGTCGTCGATGGTGAGCGAGCCGCGCCGGTCGGCCATCGTGCCGTCATCGATCACCGAGACGGCGGGCGAGGCGATCATCTGGCCCATCAGGTGGGTGAACATCGAGGTCTTCTTGCGATGGAAGTCGCCTTCCAGGCCGTGGCCGACCGCCTCGTGCCACAGTATCCCCGACCAGCCGGCGCCCAGCACGACCGGCATCTCGCCGGCGGGCGCGTCGACCGATTCGAGGTTGACCAGCGCCTGGCGGATCGCCTCGTCGGCTTCCTTCTTCCAGTAGTCGGCATGGAAGATGTCGCCATAGGCCGCGCGACGGCCGCTGCCGGTCGAGCCCGCTTCCATGCGGCTGCCGTCGGCGCACACGACGCTGACGTTCAGCCGCACCAGCGGCCGCACGTCGGCGGCGCGCCAGCCGCCGGCCCTGATGATCTCGACGACCTGCCAGGACGCGGCGAGCGAGATCGAGACCTGCCTGGCCTTGGGCTCCTTGCCGCGCACGTAGGCGTCGATGTCCTGCAGGAGCTTGACCTTCTTCTCGAAGCCTTCGCCGTCGATCGGATTGTCGTCGGCATAGAGCAGCCGGTTGGTGCCGCGCGGCGATTCGTCGGACTTGCCCGACTTGCCCGAGCGCACCGCCTGCACGGTCGAGGCCGCCCGCTTCAACGCCTGCTCGTCGATCGCCGAGGCGTGGGCGAAGCCCGTCGCCTCGCCCGACACGGCGCGCAGGCCGAAGCCCTGGGTGGTGTCATAGGAGGCGCTCTTCAGCTTGCCGTCGTCGAACGCCAGGCCCTCGCTCTGCACGTATTCGAGGAACAGCTCGCCATCGTCGCAGCCGGCCAGCGCCTGATCGACCATCTTGCCGGTCTTCTTCTGGTCGAGCGCGCCCTTGCCGAAGAAGAGGGCGTCGGCGGTGGCGAGATGGTTGATGCCTTTTGCCATGGAGAACCCTTTCCTCAAACCACCAGGACGATCTTGCCAAAATGGGCATTGGCCTTCATGTGCGCAAGCGCTTCGGCGGCCTGGGCGAGCGGGAAGGTCTTGTCGATCGGCAGGCTGAGCTTGCCCGATTCGATGGCCGGCCACAGGTCGGCGCGGGCGGCCTTGACGATGGCGCGCACCTCCTCGGGGCCGCGGGTGCGGAAGGTGACGCCGATATAGTCGATGCGCTTCAGCGCATGCAGGTCGAAGTCGAATTCGCCCTTCATGCCGCCCAGCCGCCCGACATTGACGATGCGGCCGAGGATGGCGGCGGCCTGCATGTTCTGGTTCATGACGCCGCCGCCCGAGACCTGGTCGACGATCAGATCGACGCCCTTGCCGCCGGTCGCCTCCTTGACCTTGTCGGGCCATTTTGGATCGCGCGTGTCGAGCGCGAGATCGCAGGCGAATTCCTTCAATCGCGCGCGGCGGCCGTCATTGGTCGAGGTGCCCATGACGATGGCGGCACCCATGTGCTTGGCGATCTGCATGCCCAAGAGGCCGACGCCCGAGCTCGCTCCCTGGATCAGTACCGACTCGCCCTTCTTGAGGCGGCCGGCGCCGACCACGGCGTTGTGCATGGTCTGGATCGCCACCGGCATGCAGGCGGCCTGCTCGTAGGTCATGTTGTTGGCCGGGATCTTGTGGGCGCGGCCCGCGTCGGTGACGGTGTATTCGGCGAAGCCGCCGGCCGCCGAGCTCATGACGCGGTCGCCCGGCTTGAAGTCCTTCACATCGCCGCCGACCGCCTCGACTTCGCCGGCGCATTCCAGGCCGACGATGGTGCCGGCGCCGCCCACCGTGCCGTGGCGATGGCCCGAGGCGACGGCGAGATCGGCTCTGTTGAGCGAGGCCGCTTTCACCTTGATCAGGATCTCGTGGGGCTTGGGCGATGGCTTGGGCGCGTCGGTGTATTGAAGGCCCTTGTCGGTGACGACGGCTGCTTTCATGACTTTCCTCTTGCGGGCGAGTTACCAAAGGTGACCGTTAAAATAACGGGCAAATATAACGGTTACTCTGCGGTAACGCTTAAAATAATGGAAAAGGATAATGGCGGCCTGTCGGACCAAGGGGCGGGACACGCTTTCATGCCGCCAATTATCGGCGCGTCCGCGCGACTCGGCCTATTTGGTCATATGGACGAAGTTCGCGGCCGATCGCTCGTCGAGCAGGATCTTCCTCCAGCGACCAGATGGGCGTCCACGAATCGTCGACCAGCTCGTCGGACGGGGGTCGATGCCGATGGCATCGGCATCGGATGGCCCCTCACGTCCGCGTTTCTCGAGGAGCTCCCCTCGAGAAAAATCGGCTCCGGCAGGCACGAAACTGGCGAGGAAGCATAAGGATGAGCTTCGTCGTTCAGCGCACATAATGCGACTGCCACGCGTCAGACTCCTATTTTGCGTAATCTGAAAACCGCCTTATAGAACGCGCGGGCCCCGCTACCTTCCCCTTCCAGGCCGAGCCAGGGAACGAGGACGATGGCGACCGCCGTCGTGGCCGCCGATACGACGATCAGCGGGCCGAGCCGGTTGTCGAAGACGTGCTCGTAGAGGAAGGCGCCGGCATTGATGGAACAGATGTCGGCGAGATTGGAGATCGACATCAGGCCGGCGAAGGCGAAGCCCTCGGCCCGGCTGGGGCAGGCCTGCGCGGCGAGGGTCAGCGAGGCGATGGTGGCGATCATCATGGCGAGGCCATTGGCGAAGTTGACGAGCGCCGCGCTGGTCTCGTCGGTGAGCAGCAGGAAGGAGGCCGCCGACACCGTCCCGAGCAGGATGCTGAGCGTGAGCAGCGCCTTCGAGCTCCATCCGCCGCAGCAGCAGACGATGCAGCACGGCGCCGGCGATCCACCCCGCCGAGGCGATCGATCCCAGCACGCCGATATAGGCCTGCGAGAAGTGAAGCGTGTCGGTCATGTGATAGTAGAGCGGCGTGCCGAAGCCGGGCGCGAAGGAATAGAGGAACAGGAACAGCGCGACCAGCCAGAGCCGTCGCGAGCGGAGCGCCGCGACGACCCCGTGAAGCGTGTTGCGAAACTGCTGCCGGCTCGCGGTGCTTTTCGGCTCCTTGAGCAAAAGTGGCGTGGCCAGGACGACCGCGATCGGCGCGACGGCCGCGAGCGTCGCGGCCGCCTTCAGCGCTGCCGATGGCGGAGACGTTCGACGAGGGCTCCGCCCAGGAACGCGCTCGAGCATGATCGCCACGTAGAACCACAGCCACTGTTGGCTGACGAACAAGCTGCTTTGCCGGAAATTCCGGCCGTTCTCGGCCAGCAGCGCGCCGCACAGCGTGCTGGCGGTCGCCATGGCAAAGGAGGTCAGCAGCAGGAATAGCGCGAACTCCGACGGCTCGTTCAGCAGGGCGATGCCGGCATAGCCCGCCGCCGCGCGCGGCGCTGGCGAGAAGCAGATAGCTGGTGCGCCGGTAGCCAAACAGCGGGACGAAATCGGAGATCAGGCCGAAAACGGGCTTGATGACCCAGGGAAAGTTCAGCACGCCGAAATAGGCCGTGACCTCGAGCGGAGTCCAGCCGCTGCGTCTTCAGGTAGTTGGTCAGAGGCTGCAGGATGATGCCGACCCGCGCCTGGCCGATGCCCTCGACGGCATAAACGATGGCGAAGAAGAGCATCAAGCGATTGACCGCGCGATGCTCTTGCCCGGTCGCCGTCAGAGCCGCCTCCTAAACACGGCCGTCGTCCCGAGCGAAGCGAAGCGAAGTCGAGGGACCTTCTTTCCACGATTTGCGGCAAATCGCTGAAGCGAGGTCCCTCCACTTCGCCTCGCTACGCTCGGCTTCGGTCGGGACGACGGGAGCAGCCGGTCATTTCACTAGACGATCCTGCTCTCCCGCCCCTGCCAGTAGCGGTCGCGCAGCAGGCGCTTGTAGAGCTTGCCGGTGGGATGGCGCGGCAGCTCGGCCTCGAAGTCGATGCTGCGCGGGCACTTGATGGCCGAGAGGTTCTGCTTGCACCAGGCGATCAGCTCCTCGGCGAGCGCCGGGCCGGCATCGGCCATGTCGCGCGGCTGCACGACCGCCTTCACCTCCTCGCCGAACTCGTCGTTGGGCACGCCGAACACCGCGCAATCCATCACCTTGGGATGGGTGATCAGCAGGTTCTCGGCCTCCTGCGGGTAGATGTTCACGCCGCCGGAGATGATCATGAAGGCCTTGCGGTCGGTGAGATGCAGGAAGCCGTCGGCATCGAGGTAGCCCACGTCGCCAATCGTCGTCCAACCCGTGCGCGTTGCTGCGATTCGGCGGTCTTCTTGGGATCGTTGTGGTATTCGAACGGCGCGGCCGTCGGCGAAATAGATCGTGCCCGCTTCGCCCTGCGGCAGCTCTTTGCCGTCGTCGTCGCAGATCGTGACCGTGCCCAGCACGGCGCGTCCCACCGTGCCCTTGTGCGCCAGCCAATCGGTGGCAGTTGCACATGGTGAGCCCGTTGCCTTCGGTGCCGCCGTAATACTCCCACACGATCGGCCCCCACCATTCGATCATCTTCTCCTTGATCGGGATCGGGCAGGGCGCGGCGGCATGGATGGCGCAGCGCAGCGACGACACGTCGTGCTTCAGGCGCACCTCGTCGGGCAGCTTCAGGAAGCGCACGAACATGGTCGGCACCACCTGCGTGTGCGTGATCTTGTACTTGGGCACCAACGCCAGGAATTCCTCGGCGTCGAAATGCTCCATGATCACCGACGTGCCGCCGAGCTTCATGACCGTCATGTTGAAGCGCAGCGGGGCCGCGTGATAGAGCGGCGCCGGCGAGAGATAGATCGTGTCCTCGCCCATGCCGTAGAGCTTGCGGGTGATCTGGAACAGCGGGTTGTCGGCGTCGATCGGCTGCGGCTCGACCACCGGCAGCACGCCCTTGGGCCGGCCGGTGGTGCCGGACGAATAGAGCATGTCGTGGCCGGCGGTTTCGTCGGCGATGCGCTGGGCGGGTTGGCGGGCCACTGCCTCTTCCCACGACTGATAGCCGGTGATGGTGCCGTCCAGCATGTAGCGGTGGGCGACGCCCTTCATCAGTGGCGCGAGCTCGGCCGCCTGGTCGGCGAGATATTTCGAGGTGACGAAGAGCTTCGCGCCGCAGTCAGTCACGATGTAATCGACTTCAGCGGCGGTCAGCCGCGAGCTGATGGCGGTGTAGATCAGGCCCGAGCGCTGGGCGCCCCAGCAGATCTCGAAGAAGCGCGGGTTGTTCTCGAGGAACAGCGCGATGTGGTCGCCGGCCCTGAGGCCCGCGGCACGGAAAAGCTGCGCGATGCGGTTGGATTGATCGTCGAGCTGCCGGTAGGTCACCGCCTCGCCGGTCGCGGCCATGATGTAGGCGGGCTTGTCCGGATGCGTCTTGGCGTGGATGTAGGGATGCATGCGAGGGGCATATGACCGAACCAGCCTCGGCATCGCAAGCACCGAGCTTGTCGCTGACCTGGGCGTTGACCCCGTTCCGCCCTTCGGCTTTATTCCGGGCGCACGAGAGCGTGCCCCCGTGGCGGAATTGGTAGACGCGCCTGACTCAAAATCAGGTTTCCTCACGGAAGTGTTGGTTCGAGTCCGACCGGGGGCACCATCGCTCTGATTTAAGCGGGTTAGCGTTTTAACGCAGTGCCGTTTTGTCCCCAGAAAGAACAAACAGGGGTAAACGTTCGAACTCGGACGTTCGACTCTTCAAGTGCGTTCGACTCGACAAGCCGTGGCCTGCCATGAGGGCACGTGGACTAAACGACTTCAAGTCGCCGCGCCCTTTTCGCGGGCGGTGTCGAGTGAGGTCGGTAAGAGGGTGGTTTTGCTTCGTGCTTCAGGCGAAGATTAAGTGCGGCTTCTGCTTGGTCTGCTGTGCGTGCCATGTAGTGCGCCATGATCTGGTCGATGCTCTCTGGCGAATGTCCAGTGATGCTACCGATCAGCTCCCGGCTAATGCCTGCATCGTGATTTAAGGTGACGCAGGTGTGGCGCATCGTGCGCATGGTCAGCTCGGATGTCGGAATGCTCAGAGGCTCGTCTGGCTTGCGCCAAATACAAGGCGTCTAAGCGAAGCGTCGCATGAACTGGCATTTTGGAGGCCCACCTCAGCCTCAAGGCTCGATCAGGGTCGTCAATTGTGCGCCTTCGTCGGCGACGAAAACGGCAATCAATTCGGCCCAGTCAGTGTTGCTCGCGTTGGCGGAGACGAGATGGATCGCGCCCGGGGGTTCGAAGAACGACTGACCGACGTCGAAGACCTCCACCGGGCCGCCTTTGAGTTGCGACCTGATTTGGCCTTTGGTGATGTACGCCGTGACCGTACCGGCATGACGGTGCGGCGGCGTAAAGCCGCCCGGTCCGTAGGTCACACGGACAACCGTTACCCTCTTGCCTGGCAGATCCGGCAACGCGTTCGAGCGGACCAATTCCACCTTGTTGAGCGAGGAGCCGGACGAGGCATCGGCGGCACAGATCGGCAGCGGAAATTCCGAAAGCGCATCCATTTTCACGTGCAAGGTTCTCGCGCTCACGACTGCGCAAACGAGAGAAGCGGCGGCAACCAGCGACAGAAGGAGCCGCCCCCGATCCGCGAGCGGCGTAGTCATTTCCAGTGCGATGCTCATCGATGTCTCCTGGTGAACCTTATTCCCGCGCAACGTTGGCCGTCGAGCCCGTGCATCGTGCAGGTCCGCTTTGGGTCGATGCTGTTGAAAAATTCGGCTCTGCCTCGGTTCACCGAAAGATAAAAATTAGGCTAGAAGTTCCGGCGACTTATGGTTGCGAGTTGTGGCGCTTGCATGGATCAAACTTGCGCCGCCGAGGTGCCGAAATAATTTTCCTTTCACTTCTTCGGCTCGGGTCGTGTTGCGCTTCCTGCCAAAAGTCTGATTGTGTACTTCTTGTCACCAGTACCAACTGTACATTTCTCGAGAGTTCCCTAACTACCGGAGGTAGCAATGACTGCGTTCAACGTCGTGCGTTTCAAGGTCAAGCCAGGCATGGAGGAAGCCTTCCTCAACGCTCACCGAAATATCGCGGAGAGTTGGTTAGGCATGCGCCACGCCAACATCATCAAGACTGACGAGGGACGGTATTGCATCATTGCGGAGTGGGAAAGCGTAGAGGCCCTGGCTGCCGGTCGGCCTCACATGATTGCGACACTCAACAGCTTCCGTCAGACGCTTGACGATCTGGGCGGCGGGCTGGGTCTCACGGACCCTGTCGGGGGACCGGTTGTCCTAGCGGTGAAGTAGAGCAATAGGCGGGGAGGCGCGTCGGTTTGACGTTCTGCCCGTCACTTCCGGTGTCCCCTCAACTTCAGACATTGCCGTCGTTCATCAGCCCAGCCTGCCGCGCAAGCGCGCCATCGAATTGGCGCTGCAAATCGCCTGCCGTCCTTCTCGCCCCAACGCGCCTTCGCGGACGAGGGCGGCCTCCTGTCCTACGGCGCGAGCTTCGCTGCCCAGTATCGCAACACCGCAGTCTACGTCGACAAGATCCTCAAGGGCCGCAAGCCGGCCGACTTGCCCGTCGAGCAACCGACTACGTTCGAGCTAGTTGTGAACCTGAAGACGGCGAAGGCGCTCGGCCTCAACCTCCCGCCGTCATTCCTCGCCCGCGCCGACGAAGTGATCGAGTAAGCGGGTCCGCCAAGTCCGTTGTGGGTCAGGCGCGTCCTTCAGAGGGTGCGCTGATCACTTCCAATCTACCCCGCTGAGCCGACATCCTCAGCGGCGCACCCTTGGCTGGACCGTGGTTCGGCTCGGGCGCCCATCGCGCGGCCCTTGGACCTACAACCTGTTAGCAACTCCAGGCCCAGCTCGACTGGATCATGAAGGCCGAGGGATAAGGCGCCGGACGCGGTTCAGCCTTCTACCGGATCTCAACTCAGCTGAACGAGTGCCGAACTCGGCAGCTTGGCCCCGCCAAGTGACTTTTCCACATTGTTGCGCCCGGCTGCCGAGCTGAATATCCGTTCAAGCGCTACCGCGCGAGCTCCTCACGCTCGGGTGTGACAGCGCCCAGGGGTGTGTGGACAGAGCAGCCACAGCGTGTTGCTGACGAAGGTAGGGTGGCAGGCGATCAAGCCCGTCATCAATCGATGGTTCGATAAATGGAAATACATCACCTCCGCAGCTGGGTGGAGTTTGCCGATAAGGTGACTATCATCGCGCTTGCCGTCGCCGGCATCGCAATCATAGCCGTAGGCGCTACGAGTTGGTTATCGTTCAAATACAACAAAGCTCTACAAGCGCGAGACAACCCGGCCCTCAATCGAGCCACGGATTACACTGCGAAGCTGGAGAAGGAGGTCGCGGCCCTAGGCGAACGAAGTTCCCAGCTGGAAAAGGCCTTTGCTGAAGCGGATGGAAGAGTAGCCGCGGACCGAATACAGATCGCCCGCCTCGAAAGTGCAGTTGAGGCAGCAACGGCTCGGGCTGCAGATCTGGAGAAGGAGGTCGCCGCTGCGAAAGCGAGCAACGAGAAAAGCCTGGCTGCGGTTGAACGACCGAAGCCTCCCGCGGGTCCTCAACCTATTGGCAGCCTTCAGAAGTTTGCGGGCACAAAGGTCGCCATTTATGCCGTGGATGAGGTGCCTGAGGCTGCCGAGGTAGGCTCTTGGATCAATATGCTGCTGAGCGAGGCAGGATTGTCCTCATCGACGTGGAAGTGGGCCGGCGTGAGCGGAATGGCCGGCGTTGTCGTTTTGACGAAGGAAGGCGTCAATCCGTCGATGGACCAGGCGGCAGTCGCCACCGTCGATATCCTGCGCTCCGCCGGGTTCAATGCTGTGAAAGCGAGCTGGCCGATGGACGCTGACTGGCGAAGGTTCCGGGGAACCCTCTCTGGTCCCCAATCACCGGATCCGACCGAAGCCCCCATTCGTGTTGTGATCGGCGCGAGGGCCCAGCTGCATTAACAACTACTCGCCCGCAGGATCGTACCGCGTTCGGTCAGCAAGTCGCCAACGAGGGTGTCGTCGAGCAGAACGTGCGCGCCATTCATATCGGTACAGTGCCCATCACAGCCGGCCCGAACGTGCCCCTTATCGCAGCGGACAGTGCCTCGCTGCGCGTGATCCCCGGCGGGCGATGGGAGTTCTTGGTCTACCTGAACAACAACAGCGCACTTACGCTTGCCCCCGTCCTCACCTGCCAGTTCACCATGGCGACAAGCCAGTAGCAGTGACACGTGCGCTCGTTTCGCCAATGGTGGCGGGTGAGCGAGTTGGCCTCACCATCAATGGTCCACGGGCCCAGTTCTATGTCGATAAAGCCTCGTGTCAGATAACGATGCCATAGCGTCCCGTCATCGGTATGAAGGTGCGCCAATCATCGCGCCTCGACGCAGGCAAGCAGGATTGACGGCGGGATGGTGAGGCCAACCTACTTGGCGCGTTCCGGGGCGATCCCTTACAGTCATTTGCCAAGCCGATGCACGCCTCCGACAGCTGATTATTCATTGCTGAGTTCTATCCGCCCGCCGAAGAAGACATCTTGCCCTCAGCAACCAACCGATCCTACGCTGCAAACGATTAGCCGAGTGCTGGCACTGGCCCAATCTTAAGAGGGGAGGATCGGAAATGGCAATCTACATGTATCAGGCAGCGTACACCGCTGAGTCCTGGGCTGCGCAAGTCAAGAAGCCGGCGAACCGCGTTAAATCCGTGGGCCGCGCAGCGTGCGAGGCCGTCGGTGGCAAGCTGCTTGGTGGTTGGTATTGCTTCGGTGACTATGATCTCGTCATCATTGCTGATGTGCCGAGCAACGAAGCCATGTCCGCCATCGCGCTGGCCATAGCCGCCGGCGGCGCTATCAAGTCCAGCAAGACGACCGTGCTGATAACGGGCTCGGAAATTCTGGGAGCCCTGAAGAAGGCTACCGCCGTAGCCAAAGGCTATAAGCCCGCTCGTTAAGATCGTCGTAGTTCAGGTTCGGTTGCCGTCGTGCTCGCCGGGAGTACGCGGACGCTGAATTCGTCCAGTCAAGGAGATGTCGATGCTGAGAGCGATTTTTGTCGGCGCTGTAGCTATGCTGGTAATGGTTGATGCGACTCTGCACAGCAGGCGGCCTACACGTGGACCGGCACGGGCCAGGGGTCGGGAAAATGCACGAGCTACAAAATGACCGTCAACGTTACGGTCGAAGGCACGGCGGTGAAGGGCGTGTTCAAGCAGGAAGGTCGCGCTCAACGCCACTTCGAGACCACCCTTGCGCCCGGAGGTTTGATCAAGACCAAAGCTCAACTCGACGGCGGCAACAGTATGGACGTCAAAGGTACGATCAAGGAGGGCGAAAGCCGGGTCGTACTCGACGGCTACTGCAAATTCGACGCGAGGCTAACGAAGAAATAGACGGGCTTGCTCGAACCAATTTGAGGCGAATGAGTCCTAAACGAAGGTACTGGCAATGGCGCAGCAGGTTGGGTTCCATTTTTCGATAAGCACCCGCCGGCGCATTTGGTTTCAGGGGTATGCACCCCAGGGGGCAGTTCCAAGATCGACCGCTCGCGCCTTGTGCGCACGATCGGCAGCTGACTGACGGGAAAAGTCCGCCTGAACCGCAACAACCGGACAGGCGAACGATCAAAGCAGCGCTGATGGCGCCGAGAAACCCACGCGAGAAAACAGGATCTCTGCGTCAGATGCCATCGCTTGGAGAAATGCGATATTCTTCGAGGTGCCCTCAAGACGCCATTCGATCGAATTCGATTATTGCCCGCTCGCGACACAGCGGGGACCTTTGCAACACAATCGGCCCAAATGCGAAGTGCTGGCCGGACCCGGAAACGTCTGATGTTGGAGGGTAGACCGGACGTGATGGTCAGAAGCTCAAACCGACGCGCCTGAGACCCACAACGGACCTGGCAGGATAGCCGGCCCATTGAAATCAATGCTATATATACCTGATCTCACGAACGCCTAAGGGTCGCGGTCCAGTTCTCGCTTTTGACCACTACGGCACGCCAAAACCCGCGGCGAGGTCAAAAGAGAGAACCTTGTCGATATTCGGAAACCTAGTTTGACCAGGCGAGGCGCGACAGTAGTTTGTGTAGTGAGGCAAGTTCGTCTCTATCCGGTTCTTACCGTTCGATGCACGTCCGAAATTGGTGCGAAGGCGTAATCCGGCGAGAGGCGAGTTTATGAGGACCGGGACGCGTGGCTCTCCATCTTGACCGGGGGATGTCCACAAGCCGGATACGTTGATGCAGACTGGCCAGACCGAAGCGTTGAAACGACTTGTCGACGGGACGGACCATGACGTTTGAGCAGGCACAGGCGGCCCGACCGTCAGTGCACCTTCGACAGGGGCGGCGCCACGTCCTCAAGCGGGCGTCGCTCCGCCGCTACGCTGAGCTTCAGCGTGACCAGAGCGGCGGCGACCATCATTCCGGCCCCCAACAAGTAGCCGCCTACGACGTCAGCGCGGCTGCCGCTGGCAATCAAAACGCCAAACAGCCACGGTCCGCCGACGCCACCTAGCAGCGTGCCGAAGGCATAGAAGAGCGCGATGGTAAGCGCTCGGATTTCGAGAGGAAAGCATTCGCCGACCGTAAGGTAAGCCGCGCTCGCCGCCGCCGAGGCAAAAAAAGAAGACGATGCTCCACATGGCGGTCTGTGTTGTGGCATCGAGAACGCCGACGTAAAATAGTTCGCTGGTGACCGCAAGCAGCAGCCCGGACAAACCATAGGTGGCGGCAATCATCGGCTTGCGACCGAGCGTGTCGAATAGGGAACCGAGCAGCAGCGGCCCGAGAAAGTTCCCCACGGCAAAGGGTAGGATGTAGAGGCCAACCTTGTCGGCTGGTACATCGTAGAATCGCGTCAACACCAGCGCGTAAGTGAAGAAAATGGCGTTGTAGATGAATGCCTGCGAAATCATCAGCACGAGACCGAAGGTGGTGCGGCTGGGATAGTCCCTGAGCAGAGTGCGTGCCACCGAGGCGAGCGTTGTCTTGTGCGAACCGTCAAGTACAAGGTTAGTCGTGACCAGTGAAAGTGTGACACGTTCGCTCGCGACGACCCTCGCTTCGATGCCGGACATGATCCGCTCGGCCTCGTCCGGCCGCCCGTGGATAATTAACCAGCGCGGACTTTCGGGCAGGAAGCGCCTGAGATAGAGAATGCCAAGCCCGAGCACCGCGCCGCTGCCG
Source organism: uncultured Alphaproteobacteria bacterium (assembly GCA_963755595.1). Lineage (GTDB taxonomy): Bacteria > Pseudomonadota > Alphaproteobacteria > Reyranellales > Reyranellaceae > Reyranella. The sequence goes on from CAVWKP010000021.1 coordinate 121,225, forward strand.
AACGCCAACCGCCAACCCATGTCAGGGCTGAGCAGAGCGGGATCGAGCAACCAGACCGACAAAAAGAGCACCACCCGCCGCTCCTACCCAGAAGCTGCCGTTGATGGCGAGATCGATGCGGCCCCGTAGTCGCGCCGGGATTAGCTCCTGGATCGCCAATTGATCGCCGAGTACTCGCCTCCGATACCTGCACCGGTGAGGAAGCGAAAGCACAGGAAGCTCGTGAAGTCCCAGGAGAAAGCGGTGAGCGCCGTGGCTACGAGATATAAGCTCAGTGTAACGCTGAAGAGCTTCTTGCGACCGAGGCGATCGGTCAGATGCCCGAAGAACAACGCCCCCAATACGGCGCCCACCAGGTAGGCACTGCCGGTAAGACCCACCTGCTCGGCGGTGAGATGGAGACGCGGGCTGGTTTGTAACGCGGCCGCCACAGAGCCGGCTAACGTCACCTCAAGACCATCGAGAATCCAAGTAATGCCGAGTGCCACCACGACGAGGCGGTGGAAGCGGCTCCACGGCAATCGGTCGAGGCGCGCCGGTACGTTGGTCAGGGTTCGTGCATTCAACACCATCACCTCAATTGCTCAACTGCAAGCGCTCCACAGGCGACTCGTCGAGATTGTCAGCGTTGAGCAGTTCGTACGGATCGTATGGCGCCGCTGCGCCGACATCGAGGCCATGCAACTGGGCAACGTGTTTGCGTGTTTGTGTCGTAGCACATATGCTATCAGGCCGTATCGGTGATGAAGTCTCCGGAGGAATGGGATGTCCACGACCGATGGGCAGTTGAACTTTAAGTACTGTCGAGCGCTAGTCATCGCGCCGTGATTCGATATCGCCTTCGTAGTCGAGCAGATCCTGCAGAGCTTCTGGCTTCGAGGCCGATACAACCTCGACGCCCCTTGAGCGGGATTTGTGGACGCCGCTGGTGCGGAGGCGCACAAGGAGCGCCTGCCCGGGCTCGCGGCGGAGCTATCGCCAGCAAGGTCGATGTGATCGCCATAAACAATTACCCCGCCGCGGCTGCCGCCCAGAAAGCCACCCGGACCATTCCGAGCGAGATCAGCGGCGGCGGCGACCCGGTCAAGACCAACCTGATCGTCAGCCCCGCCCACCCGGGCGGCAATATCACTGGCATCTCGGATGTCGCGGTCCAGCTCGCGCCGAAGCGCCTGTCCTACCTGATCGAAGGGGTCCCGAACATGAAGCGGGTCGAGATGCTGTGGAATGCCGACGATCCCGGCATGACCTTGCGCTACGAGGCCGCGGCGGACGTGGCGAGAGGCTCGGCATAACCGTCCAGCCGTCGGCGTCCGAGAGCCAGACGATTTCGAGGCGGCGTTCAAGTCGATGACCGAGAACCCGCCCATGGGATTCTCATGGTCGCCGATGCCCCGACCTACCTCAATCGTCACCGCGTGTATCAGTTCCGCCTCGGCGCATCGATTGCCGGCCATCTATGAAGTCGAGCAATTCGTCCGCGACGGCGGCCCGATGTCTTACGGGCCAGACCGAAAGAAATCACGGAACGCGCCGAATACGTTATCGACCGGGCATTCAGAGGGGCCGCGCCGGCCACCTGCCCCTGGAGGAACCGACCCGCTTTCGCCCGGTCGCCAACCTGAAGGCGGCGGCGGCCATCGGGTCACGATCCCGCCCGCCTTACTCGCTGAAGCCGATCAGGTCTTCGAGTGAGGATGATGAAACTCTTGCGCGCTTCTCCCTTCCCCACGGATCGTAAGAGGGCTTTGGCGGGGGGCCTGAAATCGGCACGCCTGATGCACGTCGGCCACCGACGCCAGAACGCCCCGTTCTTAGCCACCTTTCGGCAAGCGGACACGCTCTTCCCGTCCGCCGCCGGTGACATTAGCATTCCGAAGTTGCCAGCCTGCCTGCCCCTCGGCCTTCATGATCTGGTCGAGCTGCGCCCGAAGTTGCTCGACAGTTACTCCAGCGTTGGTGCTGAGGTCGTTGGCGGCGTGCTCGGGAATAGGCAGCATCCTTTCGGCCTTGTCCATCGCGTCCTCGCCTGCGGGATATTGCCCGTCCTGGAGGTTCACCAAAGCGTCGCGAAGCCAGAACAGCTCGCGGCGGTTCGGCAGGCGCCGGGCGCTTTGGAGGATGTTCAGGAACGATCGATACGGTCAGCGACATTGCGGCGCGCGGTCGCGCGGGCGGTGGGATTGAGGGTCATCGCGGGATTGGATACCGCATTCTGGGGATGCGCAGCACCGCATGTAGCTGCGGGGTGCCCTCAAATCTTTTGCGGAGCTGCCCACAATCCATTCGGCTAAACAAACCGGTCTGGCCGGCATAGAAAAGTGGACATCGAAATGGACCATTCAGAGCGAGCTTGGCAGGCTGATCATTGCGAGGGCATTTCTTCCAAACCGTCGCAATTTCCGGCTCCGGCCGATCAATCGAATGGAACTTCGACCCAATTCCATGGCGTTGATTTCCGCAAGCTGATGAATAATGAGAAGGCCGCCGCCGTTCTTCAGTATGTTCTGGTCGCTTCGCTGATTTCCGTGATCGCCATCACTGCGATGGCGATCGTCGCGACGGGGTAGCCCCACCCATTGATCCGGCTGCCTGTGAAGCCCCACGAGCTTTCCGCAGTCCAGCGAGGTCCCCTCCTGAATCAAGTGTGGAGGGAACCAGGCGGGTTAAGCTGGAACCATTTGATGATCTGACCGCTGGGGTGACAAGAAGAAGCCCGTCGCATCCTGGGGAAAGGCGGCGGGCCTCCTGTGCCGGATCGAGAGAAGGAGCGAAAATTGCAATCCGGTAAGGCGATAAATACCCAGTCCATCGTATTGGCGACGTTGCTCAGCACATTGCTGACCTTGCCGCCGACACTGTGATGGCGGCGATGGCTGCGACCGAGATCAACGAGGCGATCAGCACGTATTCGATGGCAGTGGCGCCACGTTCGTTCTTCATCAACTTCGAAAAATGGACAGCATTTCAAAATCTCCGAGATAAAAAGGTTTCCTGTTGATTTTTTTATCCGTGCTCGCGGTTATCTGGGATACGCGGGCACTTATGCGCGGGATTGTCTGCTAAGCCGATCGCCAATCCAGCCGGTATGTCACGCCCGCTACAATTGGTACGCTTTACAATTGATCTAGGGTCGAAAGTACCATTTTTGGTCGCAGGCTCTGAAGTAACTTTCGTTTCAATTTAAGGCACAAGCTGGTCATAGCCCGCCCAGAGTCGACTGGGCGCATAGTTCGGGCGTGCCGGGAAGGGGCACGGTCGGGTCCGAGTTGGCTGCAATCTGGGATGCGCCGCCGGGCCCGACGGCTTCCCGGCTTAGCTTCGCAATCGAGTTCCGAGGATCGCATATTTGACTGAGGATTCGATTTGGAGGGTCGGGCGCCGTCTCCCCAGCCGCCACCCCTCAAATCCCTGCATAGACTTTAATGGTCAGCAATCGCTGTTCCGCGCCAGAGCGTCGCGACCGCGTGCGGGCATCGGTGACCTTACCGCCGGCATCGCCGATGATCTTTCTGTCAGCACGCAGCGGCGACTTGACCAGCACAACCTCGATTGTGATGTGATCGGCCGCCTGCAATCTTCTTTTTCGAGCAGGCCATCGACACGCGCCAACACTTCCAGGGCTTTGAGTTTTTGCGCCCATGTCAGCCCATCAGAGGGCTCGCCGTAAGCCAAGCGGGCGGGTCCGGGCGATGGTGCGATTTCTGCAGATCAGGGCAAACCGGACATGACGCTGACACACTATGACAGGCTGGCGCGAAACTTCCTCGCCTCCATCTGCCTGGTGGCCGCTATCGTTTGGTGGATTTTATGAGCTAATAGAAGGTGCGACACGGCCTGGTGGGAAACCTTGGAACACTGTGGGAAGTTTGGTTGTCGCACCTTTCCGTACCCCAGGGATCCAGCTCGATTGCGGCAGTCGGCCCCTAGGCACCATCCTTCGGTGAGCCTTAACGATCTCAACGGGCTACACTGGGAGTTGGAGAGGACGTTCACTCCGACGAGCACGGCCATCTGGATTGCCGCCACGCCGCCTGTTCCATCGGAATTGAGATCACCTTCCCATGGCACCAGTCTAACGTCCCAAGCGCCCTCGTCGCGTCGATGCTAAATCGACAGAGCTGTCAGTACGAGCAGCAAGAAGGCAGCCGCAGTCAGCAGCAACCATAGAGTGTCTTGCCAGCGCTTGGGCAAAGGCCCGGCTAATCGTGCCATAGCGAAGGTTCCCCTGATCCCAGAAGCAGGGATTATCAACCTGCGTCACCGCACGTAACCGTAACAATTGTAAGCTTCGTAACCCTAGATTGCCGCCCCACCAAGAGCCACGACGCTGCGGGACAGGTTGCCCGTAGCCGTCATTTTTAGCCCGGGCTCTGCCGCGACCGTGTGCAAAAGGATCAGGGCATTCCGCGCGACGGCCGACCTCGCGATCTCATCGGGCGAGAAGTTGGAGGCAAGTCGGATTGCACCAGCTGGTTGCGACGGTGGGCGGCTTAATGCTGCAGTACTGGCCCTATCGAACGCCGGGTCGATGCCGCCAAGCCAGCGCTTGAGGGATGGGTCTCCTGCAGGATGTCCGACGCTACCACGGTGTAGTCTTTACGGGGACAGGGTCCGAGCCAGGACAGGGGCGGTGGCGAGCCATTCATTCAACTTCGACCACCGGCGTCTGCCGGAAACATTCTTGACCGCAATGGCGACCGCCTTCTTCTGTCCGACGAGCACGACCAGACGCTTGCCGCGGGTGACCCCGGTGTAGAGCAGGTTTCGCTGCAGCATGGCGTAATGCTGCGTGAGTACCGGGATCACGACCGCCTGATATTCTGACCCTTGGCCTTGTGGATCGTCGCCGCATAGGCCGGCACCAGGGTATCGAGCTCGCCAAAGCCGTAGGTGACGGCGCGGCCGTCGAAGCTGGCCATCAGCTCGCCCGCGTCGGGGTCGACATCGTCGATATAGCCGATATCGCCATTATAGACCTCCTTGTCGTAGTCGTTCTCGATCTGCATGACCTTGTCGCCTGGCGCAAAGGTCCAGCCGAAACGCTCGATCTTGCGTTCGCCTGCGGGGTTTAAGGCCTTCTGAAGTTCGATGTTGAGCGAACGGGCGCCAACACCGCCGCGGTTCATCGGGCACAGGACCTGGATGTCGCGGATGGGATCGAGACCGAAGCGCTTTGGTATGCGCGTCTTCACCAGTTCGATAATCCGCGGTACGGCGGTCTCGGGGTCGTCTGCCTGAACAAAGTAGAAGTCACTGTCGCCCTCGGGCCTGGAGAGATCGGGAATGATGCCCTGGTTGATGCGTGCGCGCTGGTGATGATGCGGCTCTGAGCGGCCTGCCGAAACACCTCGGTCAGCCGGACGACAGGAACCGCCCCAGAAGAGATCACGTCAGCCAGGACCTGACCTGGACCGACTGACGGCAGCTGGTCGATATCGCCCACGATCAGTAGCGCGGCATTGTCGGGCATCGCTTTCATCAACGCCTGCATCAGCAGGACGTCGACCATGGAAGTCTCGTCGACGACGAGAAGATCGCAGTCGAGCGGGTTATCGCCGTTGCGTTTGAAGCCACCCCCCTTCGGATCGACCTCCAAGAGCCGGTGGATGGTCTTGGCCTCAAACCCCGTTGCCTCGGTCATGCGCTTGGCGGCCCGGCCCGTCGGAGCGCAGAGCAGCAGCTTCACGTCTTTCGCCTAGAGAATGCGCAGGATCGAGTTTACGATCGTCGTCTTGCCCACGCCCGGTCCGCCGGTGATGACGAGAACCTTCGACAACAGGGACAGTCGGATGGCAGCGATCTGGCTCTCAGCCAATGAGAGCCCGGTTTTTTGCTCGATCCAGGGCAACGCCTTCGCCGGATCAATGAATGGCCAGGGGAGCGTGCCGTTGACCAGCCGTGTTATCCGTTCGGCGATAACTTTCTCAGCCCGATAAAGCCCGCCCAGAAAAATGCAGGACGTCTCGCCGACCGTATCGGCAATGACCGTTCCCTCGCCAACTCGAGCTCAAGCGCGGTCAGGACCAGCTCCTTCGGCACTTCGAGCAGTTCGACACCAAGCGGTATTAGCTCCTCCGTGGGCAAGCCGCAATGGCCTTCGTCCATAGCCTCGGTCAGCGCATAGGAGATACCGGCACGAACCCGGATCATTGCGGTCTTCTCGATGCCAAGCTTCATGGCGATCGCGTCGGCGGTCTTGAAGCCGATGCCGCGGATGTCGCGAGCGAGCCGATAGGGGTTTTCCGTCATGACCTGAACGGCATCGGAGCCGTAGGTCTTAAAGATGCGAACGGCTCTCGCTGTTCCCACGCCATGGCTGTGCAGGAAGACCATGATCTCCCGCACGATCTTCTGCTCGGCCCAGGCGTCGGTGATCCGCTTGGCGCGGACCGGGCCGATGCCAGTCACCTCGCGCAGCCGGTCCGGCTCGGCCTCGATGATATCGAACACCTTCTCGCCGAACGCCTTGACCATCTTCTTGGCGTAGACCGGCCCGATGCCACGGATCATCCCTGAGCCCAGGTACTTCTCGATGCCGTCGATCGAGGTCGGCGCGGAGGTGCGCATAAAGCGCGCCTTGAATTGCTGGCCATGGGTGTGATCGTTGACCCAGTCGCCCGAGGCGGTGACCCATTCGCCGGCGGAGATGGTGGCGGCGTGACCGATGACGGTAATTAGATCGCGGTGCCCACGCGCCTTGATCCGGAGAACGCAGAAACCATTCTCAGCGTTGTGGAACGTCACACGTTCAACTAGGCCCGCCAGCACTTCCTGAGAGAGAGTTCCTGCTGAGGTTTCATCGATGCGGCTCTGGCAGACGCCAACCCAGGAACACCTCAGGGCATAACTCCCACCAGAATCTCGTCGGCTTTCCGTATTCGTCCATTGCGCCTTCCGCGCTCGACGTCGCCGACTTCCTGCTAGCCCACTCACGGCGACACTGAGATGCGGCCACAGTTTATCATTTTCGACGTTCCGTCGCGCTATTCACCATCGATGCCTCGCAGTAGAAGAGCTCCCGGCAACGTATAGGCAGAGGCGAAATGAACCAAGAATTGGCCGTGAAGAGGATCTTCATGGCTTCGACGTGGGTAGTTCCTGTCCTCCTCGCGATTACCCTCCACGAGGCGGCCCACGCATTCGTAGCACACCGGTGTGGAGACGATACCGCCTGGTGCCTCGGTCGTGTCAGCTTCAATCCTCTCAAGCACATCGATCTGTTCGGCACGATCCTGTTGCCGGGGATGCTCTTGTTTC
>CAVWKP010000022.1:0-192066 GCA_963755595.1 uncultured Alphaproteobacteria bacterium
TGGTGATCGTGAATTTCCGGCCCGAATTTGTTCACTCTTGGCTGGGGCTCGGCAATGCGACGCTGCTGACGCTCAACCAGCTCGGCAAACGGCAGGTCAACGAGCTGATCGACAAGACGGCTGCCGGTGTGACGCTGCCCGAACCGGTCATCGAACAGATCATCGCCAGGGCGCGGGGCCGTTTGCCTTGTTCGTCGAGGAGATCACGAGGTCGGTCCTCGAGACCCGCTCACGTGAGGACAGAGACGGACGGCATCATCTCGACGACGCTGCGTCCTTCGTCATCCCGGCAACGCTACAGGACAGCCTCGTTGCCCGGCTTGATCGCCTCGGCACGGCCAAGGATGTCGCACTCGCTGCGTCGATTATCGGGAGTTTCCATTCGACTTACTGGCGGCGGTCGTGTCCCTGGAGCATTCGGCACTCACAGCCGCGCTCGAGCAACTCGTCCGTTCAGATCTGGTCGCACAGCGGGGTGAGCCGCCGAACGCGACATACACCTTCAAGCACGCGCTAATCCGAGATGCAGCCTACCAGACAATCCTGAAGTCGCGGAAGCGCGACCTCCACCAGCGCGTGGCGCAGATCTTCGAGAGCCAGTTTCCCGACCTGGCGCGGACCGAGCCCGAAGTTCTCGCCCACCACTACACCGAGGCGGACATCGTCGACCGAGCGCTGGATTTCTGGCGCAAGGCCGCTGAGCGCGCCGCCGCAAGCCTGGCGCATGCCGAGGCGACCGGTCATATTCGCAAGGCCCTAGCGCTGATATCGGCGTTGCCGGAGGGGCGGCCCGCGACGAGTGGGAACTTGCGTTCCTCACGCTCATGGGACCTGCGCACATGGCGTTGGAGGGGTGGGACAGCCTGAATGCCCACGCCACATACGATCGGGCCAGGACGCTGGCGGACCGTATCAGGGGCAGGACGGGAGATATCTTCCGGTCACTCTGGGGTCTCTGGATGGGCGCGCACAGCGCCGGCCAGCATGCGAAGGCAGGACCCCTGCTCGATGAAATGTATGAACTGCTCAAAAAGACGGACGAGGCTGAATACGTGGTGCAGGCATACACGCCGCCGGATCGCAAATACATGCCGGGCGAGCTGAGCGCGCAAGGTACTACATTGGCCAGTGCCTCTCAGCATACCGGATAGATACCCATGGCAATCTCGCCATGACCTACGGCGCGCACGACCCGGGTTGCTGCTCGCTAGGCATGGAAGCCTCGACGTTGCTCATGCTCGGATACCCGGACCAGGCGCATCAAGCAAGCTGAAGGCGCTAAGTCTCGGCAGACAGGTGTGGGGTTCCAACTCGAAATCGCCCATACGACCCGCTATCGGGTGGCCCTGTGCATCATGCTGAACGAACCTGGCTTGGCAGCGAAGAGCGTCGGTGAGGGGCTCGAGGTCAGCGAAAAGTTCAAGCTGGGGCCATACCTGCAACCGCTTGCGCTCTGCGACGGCTGGATACGCGCCTTCAGCGGCAACGCCACCGAAGGACTTCGCCGTGCCGAGCAGGCGCTGGCCGCGCTTAGGGCCGCGCCCACCGGGAAATATCAATTCCCGATGCTGACCGCCTTTGTCGGCCAGATTCGATTGGCCGCGGGCGACATCGAGGGCGCATTGACGCTGTATGGTGATGCGCTCGAGCTCGCGCGGCGCAACGGAGAAATGTATTATCTTGCTGAGATCATGCGCTTGACCGGAGGCCCGAAGCCTTACTAGCGCGTTCGTTGCCGGATGCCTCCGGCGCCGAGCGCTGTCTCGTCGAGGCACTTAAGGTCTCCCGCGGTCAAGAGGCGAAATTCTGGGAGCTGCGCGCAGCCTCGGCGCTTGCCAGGCTTTGGTCCGACCGTGGGCGACAGGCAGAAGCGTTGTCGCTGGTGGCTCCGGTGTATGGCTGGTTCACTGAGGGATTCGATACGCTCGAACTGAGAAGTGCCAAGGCGCTAGTGGCCGAACTGCAGCGCCAACAGGGCCACGCAGTCTGACATCCCACTATTAATCGGCGTGGGGTCCCACCGCCGATCGGCGTGCCAAGCTATTGATCCGCCTTGCTATAGAGGGGTTACTTTTGGACGCCTATTCACAGGAAATGCCGATCGGCACTTCAATCGCACCTGCTGCGTGCTGTAGGACCAGTTGATCACCTGCTGGGTAATCAGTTCCTCGTTCGGAATCAGATATTCGGTGCGCGTCGCGGGTGACGACCGAGACGTAGCGCGTGCCGAGCGAACTGACCCAGCCGTACGTGTCGCCCACCAAGATCACGTCGCCAGGTTTGATCGATTTGTCGAGCAGGATGGTGAGCCCGCTGATGAAGTTCGAGACAGCCTTCTGCAAGCCGAAACCGATGCCGACGCCCACCGCGCCGGTGAACACCGCGAAGGCGGTAAGGTCGATGCCGACCGTCCTCAGCGCCACGACGACCGCGATGACCACCAGGACGATCTTCAGCAGCTTGACGATCAGCACCTGCAGCGAGGGCGTCAGATGGGCACCGCGGTGATACGCCGCTCCAGGCGACGGCCACCAGGGTCGCTATCCACAACAGGACAGCCAGCGAGAGCATCGCCTTGACGATAGTGAGGGCTGCGGAGATACGCAAGCCGCCCAGGCTGATCGGCGGCGTTGTCCAGCATCGCCATCGTCGGGTCGAGCAGGCCGAGGATGTTGAGTGCGGCGATGCCCCAGACGACCACGGCGACGAACCGAGACCACACGGATCGCGCACCAGTGACGCGCTCAATCGGATCACCACCCAGGCAGGCTCACCACCGTCTTCATCAGCCGGAAGGGTAGCCCGGCAGCCAGGTCCAGCAGCACCATGAGCCACAGGATGAGCAGCCACACGATCGGCATAGCGAGGGGCCGCAACGCCTGGATTAGGCGCACGATCTGTGGCTCGAACCGGCCGTCGGCGGGACGCGCCAGCAACGCCCGCACGCGGGAGGCAGCGACCCGCGCGGCGAGGAAGGCGAGGCCAATCACCACTGCCTGAGCCAGCGTCGCGATGCTGAGCGACAGTGCGTTCTCTTCCAGCCAGAGCCGCCCGGCCGCGATTTCCCGCGCGTAGAAGGCCGGATCGAAGAGCTGCTCCATCATTGCCCCTCAGCGCATTGTCTTGATGGACAGATGCAGGTGGGCGAGACCGGGCGCCAAGTCGCTTACAACCCCGGAAGAACGCTCGCTACTGTCAACGTCTTGGACGGGGTTCCGGGTGCCGCACCTGCCCGCTCCATTGAACCTACATGCGGTATTGCATCTAGACTGAATGTCTTGTGAGCGCCCAGCTACCCTTCCCCACATGACACGCAAGACGCTGGCTTTCGGGGACATCTTCTGCCTGGTGATTATGGCTATGACGCACGTCACGCGAACTGGAGGATATTGCTCGCCCTGTTGTTTCGATCCACTAGCGCTCGGAGACAAATCGATGCGGAGTCTTGTGATGACCCAGAGCCCTACCGCCCGCGCTACCGCGCGCCGCAACGTTGCCGAGCGCATCGATCGCTTCCTGACCGGCCTCGATCGCGCCAGGCGCCTGCCCAACTGCCGCGAGCTGTTCTGGCTTCGCACCGCCTTGGTCGGACCTTCAGGAGGGCCAGTATCCGGCGGGCGAGGACGCTATGGACAAGGCCGAACGCAGGTGCGGTCGGCGGAGCGGCCAGTGGAGCCGCGGCTGCGGCAGGTGGCGCGCGCTTTGAGATGCCGTCGTTCGATTGCGCCAAGAGGAAGGCAGGTCTTAAGCGTCGCGACTAATGCTCGACGAGCCCCAAGGTTGCGCGGCCTTGTCGTGACAGCGTGTCAGAACCCTCGCATCTCTCGGTAACGCGCCACGTTTGCTTTAAACGGCGTCGCGACCGCGGCGCACGTTGGCAGCAACTGAGGAGGCGCACATGCCGCTGTTCTTTCTTATCGCCATTGGCGCTGGCGCGTTCACGGTGGGCGCCGTCACGGTGGATGCCACGAGCGATATCCGCGCTCACCGGGAGTGCAGTGGCCAGGTGCAGGCGGTGCAGGAGACGTCGTTCCAGGCCAGCGCCTACGCGACCCCTGAGGACTGCCTGAACGCGGCAGCGTTGCAAGGCGTCCCGCTGTCGGTCTGCAACCAGTCGTAACGACTTCCCGAACAATACTTCGAGGCCCCGATCGGGCCTCTTTTTTTCATCTCTGACCCAGGATCGTGGCGCGTTCCGCGCAACCTCTTGGGAGAAACGGGTGAAATCTCGTGCAAGCATGGGTCGATCTCCTCGGCGAATTCAGGCAGTCCGTCACTATTCGGAAGGTGGCCTGACCCTGCGCCCAGAGCGCGGCGGCGAGGTTCCCTTCTTCGCTATCGACAGCACAGGCATCTTGCCGTGCCTCCATAACCAATACGCCCGGATGACTTAAATGGTAGCGCGACAGGGCGTCCACCCCATCGGTTACCCAGCCGGTGCAGAACGGTCGCCCGCCATCCGCGGCCGGGCGCACTTGAAGCAAGGCGGAAGCAAGGCTCGTGGAACTTCGGCAAGGGGACGGCGTTTTACTCAGCAGTCAGTAATATAGGCAACACTTGGATGCCTGAAGAATGACCGGACGAAGCTGGGTCGCCTGCCGATATCGGCGAGTTGTGCGAGTTACCCGTTGTTCCAGGCGCTCGCCCTTGAGCAGCGGCCGGCGCGCATTGCCGGTGCGTTTGGCGTGGCTCCAAGACGAGTTCGTCGGGGTTGAGGTCCGGGGCATAGCCGGGCAGGAAATGCAGCGTCAGCTGGCTATCGAGTTTGTTCACGTAGTCCCGTACCAGGCGTGTCCTGTGCGCGGGAAGACCATCGACGATCAGGTGCAGAGGCTTGCGCCGGCCACGCATCATGCGGCGCAGCAAGGTGACGAACAGGGCTCCGTTCAGGCCACCGGCGTAGGTGGCGAACCAGAACGCCCCCTTGGCGCTGACGGCCGAGGCGGCGCTGATGGCTTGGCGTTGCCCCGGCACCGACACTACCGGGGTCTGCCCTTTGGCGCCCCACGTTGTGCCCCGCACCGCATCGGCGCGAAAGCCCGACTCGTCCCAGAAGTAGATATCCGCCTTGTCCCGCTTGGCTTGGCGGCAGTCGCCGGGTAGGTCTCCCGTTGCCAGCACGTTATCGCGTCCGGGTCACGCTGATAGGCGCGCTGCAGCGGCTTCTGCGGCGTCAATCCCAGCTGCGCCAGCAACCCTCCCACTGCCGTGACCCTCAACGTAACGCCGAAACGCTGCGCGATCAGTTCGCGCGCGATCTGGCGCGTCCACAATCCAAAGTCGAAACCATACTGGCGCGGGTTCTTGCCGTTGATCCAGCGAAACACTTGATGTTCCTGCCCCGCTGTCAGGGTGCGCGGCCGTCCGCTGGCCGGCTTCGCCGCCAAGGCCTTGAGACCGTGGCCACGTCCGCGTGCCGCCTTGAGCCAGCTATAGATCGTGCAGCGGTGCATACCGAAACTGGCGATCACATCACTTGGCCATTCGCCTTCGCGAACACGTTGAACCGCCATCTTGCGAATGGTTTCAAGCGTCGCGTGATCGAGGGTGCGGCCATCTCGCTTCATCGTGACGCGCATACTCGCATATCCTCAATGTGTTGTCTAACTTACTAATCTATGAGTAATTAGGCCCTACGGCAAAGGAGGACGTCATGCTGAAGACCTCAGCGATTGCCGCGTCTGTGCTGGCGCTGTTGGCGCCCGCCGTGATGGCGCAGAACACAATCAGCGTTCTCGACCAAGCAAATGGCGTCAACCGGCAGCAAGCGATGGCACCCGTGATGGAGGATCGCACGGGCCGGACCTTTATTCATGACGAGTACGGCAATCTTTATGACGGCCGCGGCGAGCTGATCACGGCGCGCCCGGTGAAGCTGAAGCGTTGATCGAGGTCGTTGGGGGACACGAACAATTAGATCGCTGAGCCTATACTCTATCCCTGCGCTCGACCAACCTCGACGGCGTCAGTGGCCGCGCGTATGTCGTTCTGAAAGGTTTCCAAAAAGCGCCGGGCAATCCAAGCGCGTTCGCGCAATGACAGGTCGCGCCAAGCGCGGCCGAGGGGCGTGGCAGTGCTGCCCAAAAGATCGTCGCGCGCCAGCTTCTTGTCGCTCTCGGTCTCCATGCTTGCCCCCCTTGGCACCAGCCTAGGTCAAAACCTAGAGTTCCTGATCGTAATGCAGGGTGACGGTCCAATCGCCTGCGCTCTTCGGGCCGTCCTTGAGAAAAGGCGCCCGGAAAACGTACGTATGCCGTTGAATATTCTTCAGCCCCTTCTGTGACGCCACCCATACGTCGGCTTTAGCCTTCACCTCGGCTTCAGTCTCGGCCTTGAATGCCTTGGTCATGATCAAACCGTGTAGCATCCGGCCGCCATAGCGCGTTGACCCACATCAAACGTGGTAGTCGGGACAATGGCGGGATGAACGTCCAATCTTGAACAGACGCCCGGCTTCAATGCGGTTACGTTTTGTCGATGGCAAAACCAGTCGTTCTCACCGCCGCCGAGCGTGGTGCGCTCACAGCGCTCATTGATGGCGACCGGAACCAGCGCCGAATGTCCCCCGAGATCAGGGACCGTCTGAACGAACTGCGCCTGATCGAACGTAGGGAATGGCCGGACGGACCGCCTTGGCGCACGGCACGCGGCAACCGGCTTTTACGGGAAGGCAAATAGGCCCCATATTTTGGTCTGGGCTTGTCAGTCGTAAACTCGCCCTAAGGAGCCCAGCGAGTACCCCCGGCGGTAGGGTAGCCGCTGGCATAGCGGCCGTTGGCGCCGGGTGCATCCTTGAGATTTGCCACAAGGCTGACGCGGTCGCTGGATGTGGCCGAAAGTGCTGAGACCGAAGCGGGGTTGACGGCGTCGGCGTCGAAGGTCGGCTGCTCGAACGGCGGACGAGGCTTCATCAGAAGCGGGACAGGCGCCTGTCGGATCTCGAATGATGCATTCCCAGCAGCAGGCCCGCTAGTGGCTCGAGGCGCGGAGGTCATCGGCGATTCAATGGGGCGCGGAACCGGCGCAAAGGAGCTGGCGATAGCGGCCGTCGTCACTACTAACGCCAGGGCGACAAACCCTTGCTTCTTCATGCTCCGCCTCCTGCTTTAGAACGAACGAAGTCATGGCCCCGTTCCGCGCGTTGGCGAAGATTGATCAGAGGGATGGGCGCCACAATAAGGCCGCAGCCGTGGCAACTCTGGGTCAAAGCTGGTCAGCGCGCTCGACGACGACGATGCACGGGTCGGGTGGCGGTCGCCAAAGAGCTCTTGGACCGAGGCCACGGCAAGCCTGTGGCCGACGTAGCGCTGCGGCACGATGTTGATCTGCCCACCGCGCACCTTGAGGTGCTTACCGAGTTGGTGTCGAGGCGAGCGACGACGATCGAGCTTGAGACGCCAACCGACGACTAAATGGACCACCAGCGGCGTTCAGTTCACGCGGCGCGCGGTTTCGTTCTAGCGTCGGCTAACGAGAGAGAGCAGACATGCTTTCGACGCCACCTGAGGTCAGTTCATGACCCTGGCTGTGTGAAAACTGTCAGCCTGCTATGATTCTCCTGCTGAATCGGCGGGGGACATGATGGCGGGCTTTGTTGCGGGGACAGATCGGGGGCAAGCGACGCTGTTGCCGGAATGCCTCGATGACTGGGTCGACGACAGCAATCCTGTTCGCGTGATCGATGCGTTCGTCGAGATGCTGGATCTGCGCGATCTTGGCTTCACCAGCGTCGATCCGGCCGACACCGGCCGCCCAACTTATCATCCCTCGATCCATGTGAAGCTCTACATCTACGGTTATCTCAACCGCGTGCATTCGAGCCGACGGCTCGAGCGCGAGGCTGGCCGCAACGTCGAGGTTATGTGGCTCTTGGGCCGGCTGGCGCCGGACTTCAAGACGATCGCCGATTTCCGCAAGGACAAAGGGCCGGCGATCAAAAAAGTCTGCGCGCGCTTCGTCGAGGCGTGCCGCGAGATGGGATTGCTCGCGACGGCCAGCGTCGCGATCGATGGCAGCAAGTTCAAAGCAGTGAATAACCGCGACAAGAACTTCACGCAGGCGAAAGTCGAGCGCCGGCGCAAGCAGTTGGAGGAGAGCGTGGCACGCTATCTGGCACAACTCGACACCGCCGACCGGCAGGATCCATCGGAAATCGTCACGCTGAAGAAGATGCGTTACAAAGAGAAACTCGAGAAGTTGAGATCTGAAATGGCGAAGCTGGCGGCTATCGAGAAGCAGGTTCTGGCCTCGCCCGATAAGCAGGTTTCGTTCACCGATCCCGACAGCCGCTCGATGGCGACCAGCGGGCGCGGCTCCGGCGTCGTCGGCTACAATGTGCAGACGGCGGTCGACACCGAGAACCATCTGATCGTCGCGCACGAGGTAACGAATGTGGGCTCGGATCGCTCGCAGCTCGCGAATACGGCGCAGGCGGCCAAAGAAGCGTTGAAGGTCGAGAAACTCGAGGCCGTCGCCGATCGCGGTTACTTCAACGGCGAGGAGATCAAGGCGTGCGAGGACGCCGGCGTCACCGTGACGTTGCCGAAGCCGATGACATCCGGTGCCAAAGCGGAAGGCCGTTTCGGCAAGCAGGATTTTGTTTATCTGGCTGAGCAGGATGTTTATCGCTGCCCGGCCGGGGAGCAACTCACCTATCGAATGACAACCGTGGAAAACGGCCAGAACATGCGCCGGTATTGGACAAATGCGTGCCGAGCCTGTCCGCTCAAGGCGACATGCACGAAAGGCCCAGAGCGGCGGATCACCCGCTGGGAGCACGAGCAGGTGGTCGAGGCGGTGCAGCAGCGGCTCGACAAGAACCCCGAGGCCATGCGCACGCGGCGCGAGACGGTCGAGCATCCGTTCGGCACACTGAAGATGCGCATGGGCGCGACGCACTTCTTGTGCAAGACGCTGCCCAAGGTTGCGACTGAGATGGCGCTCTGCGTGCTCGGCTACAACATGACGCGTGTGCTGAATATCGTCGGTGTCGACGGCATCATGGCGGCGCTCCAGGGGTAGGTGCGCGTCGCCGCATACGCCCGCTTGCTGCTCTGGGCGCATCAGAACGCCCACAGAGTCGCCCAGGGCGCAGGAGGGACGACGGGAAAAATTGCTCCATTCCGAACGTCTCAGGATAGATTGGCGCTGTTGACGGCGCTGTCAGCAGGCCGAAACGAGTTCTCACACGGCCAAGACCCAAAGCGGAAGTCGTCTCTTTTGTGGCCCGTGGCGATGGGAATAAGCCAACTCACTATTACCTCGGCGACGGTCGCATCTCATCCGAAGATATTGCGTGGTGCCGAGCCGTGCCCTGTGTCTCATCGCGTTTCCTGTGAGGATGGTTCACGAACCGAGCCGGTTGATCTAGAGCAAACCTAGTTGGCAGGAGTGGACGTAACATGTGTTTATGCGGAAGCCATTTATCTTTCGCTGCCCTACAACGGGCGAGCACGTGCAGGCTGTCTCCGAATTGGACGACAAGCCGTCAGACGGTCACCGCCGATACGAAGGCGTGCTTTGCCGAGCCTGTGGGAAGGTCCACATCGTAAACCCGGCTACCGGGCGATTGCTGTCCGAGGAAGCCGACGAGTAGACGGGTTTAAGTCGAGCGCTTCCTATAGGGCTGTAGCTGATGGAAGCCAAGCCGCAGATGGTGGTGAAGAAGTTGCCATGAGAAAAAAAAAAAGGGGGGGGGGGGGGGGGGGGGGGGGGGGGGGCCAAATGTAAGCGCCATCGGCATCTGCAAGGCCTCCGGTGCGGTGCGTTCCGTGCTAATAGCGTGACTCGTCCTTATCCTCGCAACCCTATGAAACGCTTGCTGCGGCAGCATTTCATCTACTGCGCACCAACTCGGCCACTATGTGCAGGTTTGGGACAGGAAACTCTCTCTTTTAAAGACTGTATAGGAAGAGTTGCGGGAAGACGGCTCGACATGCATGGGTGGGAGGCGATCCGAGGGCTTGAACGCCAGCGTGGCCTGAAGCCGAATATCCTGTGCGATCAACCGTTTATGGCCACCCTGCGCTCGTCAATGGTGGGGTATTACTGCCGAAATTACACCATTTGGGGCTTGTCTCGCTTAGACACCCGTTGTGTGCCCGGCCTCGTCCTGTTGGCCCGGCCAAAAACGGTCCCACGTAGCTGAGTTGAGTCTACGGAAGGTAATACAAGCAATACTGAGCTGGGGAAAGATGGCGGTGCCAGACGAGGGACACACTAATAGAGCGAGTTGACGTTCGATCCGGACAAGCCTGATGAGCGCCAGCATGCCACTAAGGTCGTGACTGACATGCTGCGGCTACCCGACAATCTTTGGTCGTGTGTCATCGTGAGACGGCTGCACCAAGTCGCGCTCGCCAACGCAGGTGAGGCCCATTTTGAAATCGCTAGTGGCCCGCCATGCCGGTGCGGCCGGTTCCTTCGATGTGCTCGTTAACGAAACTACGGAAGCGGTACCAGCGACGCAGCCACGCAGTCGTATGGTCTGGGCATGCTGGACTAACGAGTTTAGCGGACCTGCGGAGAAGCCTCTTTTTGAGGCGTGGAGCACCGTTGGGATTTTGGTGGGCTACCAACTACTGACTGACCTCGCAATTGCTCTGTAGAGCCAAATTTTGGCAGTGGTTACCGCTTTCACCGGCTACGCTACCGACGCAACTCCATCCTCGATGGACCGTCTAACTTGCGCCATCACAAGTAAGCTCGGGAAGAGTTGGCGATGCCTCGGCACTCACCCGCTTGTCCGTTGTGGCTAGGCTCCGACGGACAGGAAGCAATCGAGGCAATAGTGGTGGACCCGGCGTGGTCCAGCGTCGAGGTTGCGCCGTGTGTGTCCCCAGAGTGTCCCCAACCGAAACCACACTCTGACGCGTCTCTCATAAAATGTTGAAAGTAGTGGTGCCCCGAGACGGAATTGAACCGCCGACCCCATCATTACGAATGACGTGCTCTACCAGCTGAGCTATCGGGGCACGCCGGCGGGTTTAGGCGAAACGCCGGGGCCGCGCAAGCTGCGCCGTTTCAGGCCTCCCGGATTGGCCCTATGATCGCGGCCGCAAAAGGCTTTCAAAGGTTTCAACGGGAGAAAACGAATGGCGAAGGTGGCATTTCTGGGTCTGGGCGTGATGGGCTTTCCGATGGCGGGGCATCTCGCCGCCAAGGGCCACGACGTGACGGTCTACAACAGGACCTTCGCCAAGGCCGAGGCCTGGACAAAGAAGCACAAGGGCAAGGCGGCGAAGACGCCGAAGGAAGCCGCCGCCGGCCAGGAGATCGTGTTCTGCTGCGTCGGCAACGACGAGCACCTGCGCGCCGTCGTGCTGGGCGACGACGGCGCCTTTGCCGGCATGGCAAGGGCTCGATCTTCTTCGACAACACCACCGCCTCGGCCGACATCGCGCGCGAGCTCCATGCCACGGCCAAGAAGATCGGCGTCGAGTTCATCGACGCGCCGGTGTCGGGCGGCCAGGCGGGTGCCGAGAACGGCCAGCTCACCGTGATGTGCGGCGGCGAGCAGGCGCCGTTCGACAAGGCCAAGCCGGTGGCCATGTCCTTCTCCAAGGCGGTCACCCTGATCGGCCCGCCGGGCTCGGGCCAGATCACCAAGATGATGAACCAGATGTGCATCGCGGGCCTCGTCCAGACCCTGGCCGAAGCGCTCAATCTCGGCCAGCGCGCCGGCCTCGACATGGACAAGGTGATGAGCGCGATCTCCAAGGGCGCCGCGCAAAGCTGGCAGATGGACAATCGCTGGCAGAACATGATCGCCGGCAAGTTCGACTACGGCTTCGCCGTCGACTGGATGCGCAAGGATCTCGGCATCGCCATGGCCGAGGGCAAGCGCTGGAAGGCGGCGATGCCGGTGGTGGCGCTGGTCGACCAGTTCTATGCCCGCGTGCAGGAGCGCGGCGGCGGGCGCTGGGACACGTCGAGCCTGATCCAGCCGCTGCAGAAGCCGTAGCCGGCCCGTGACCTACACGCTCTACGGCCGGCCGCGCTGGGGCTCGGCGATCGTGGAGGCGCAGCTCGTCTGGTACGGGCTGCCCTTCGACGTTCGAAGCCGGTCGGCGACCTGCTGCGCGATCCCGCGCGCGCGCCAAGCTCGAGAAGATCAATCCGCTGGCGCAGGTGCCGACGCTGGTGATGCCCGACGGCACGGTGATGAGCGAGAGTGCCGCGATCACCCTTCTGCTGGCCGACGTCACCGGCAAGGATTCGCTGGTGCCGGGACCCGGCGCGGCGGAGCGCGGCGGCGTTCCTGCGCTGGCTGGTGTTCATCGTCGCCAACATCTACCCGACCTTCACCTATGCCGACGATTCCCGCGCGCTTCGTCGCGGTCGAGAGCGCGCGCGATCCCTTCCGTCGCCGCGACCGACGCCTATGCGCAGCGCCTGTGGCGCCAGGTCGAGAGCGAGGCAGGCGCGCCGTGGTTCCTGGGCGAGCGCTTCTCCGCGCTCGACATCTACGTCGGCCTCATGACGCGCTGGCGGCCCGAAGCGCGGCTGGTTCGAGATGGAGACGCCGCAAGCCTGTTCGCCATCGCCCGCCGCGCCGACCGGGTGCCGGAGCTGAAGGAGATGTGGGCGCGCAACACACATGGAGCCGCGGACCTGCATCGGCATCGTCGGCGGCCTGGGCGTCGGCGCGACGGTTCACTACTACGAGAAGATCACGGCGGCCTGCACGGCGCGCGGGATCGTGCCCGATCTCGTGTTCGATCACGCCGACGCCAATACCGGCCAGGGCTTCGTGCGCGAGGGCAGGCTCGACCGGCTGGGCGACTATCTCGCGCGCTACATCGACCGGCTGGCCGCGGGCGGCGCCGAGGCGGTGGCGATTCCGGCCGTCACGCCGCACATCGCGATCGCCGAAATCAGGCAGCGCACCCGGGTGCCGCTGATCAACATCGTCGAGACGATCGGCGCGGAGCTGCGCGCCCGCAAACTGAAGCGCGTGGCGCTGTTCGGCACGATCTTCACCATGCAGGGCAGCCTGTGGGGCCAGATGACGGACGCCGAGATCGTGAAGCCGCAGCCCGACGAGATGAAGTTCGTGGGCGAGGCCTACCAGCGGCTGCTCGACACGCGGACGCCGGCCGGCCGGCGACGTCGAGCGCCTGCGCGAGATCGCGGCGGCCCTGCAGCAGCGCGACGGCGTCGAGGCGATCCTGCTCGCCGGCACCGATCTCGCCGTGATCTTCGACGAGGCCAATGCGGGCTTTCCCTGCATCGACGTGGCGCGGCTGCACATCGACGCCATCGTGGCGCGCCTCGTCGGCTAGAGCGCTTTTCGCATTGACATATGGATGCGAAATACGCAATATATCAATGCGCCGCATGCTCGAGACATCGGGGGCCGTCCCGTTAAATTGCCGTTCGTTTAACGGGAACGGCCTAGAAGACTGCGCGCACGCCGACGATCTCGGCGAGGCACCGGCCGACGTGATCGGCGGTCTCGGGCGCCAGGCCCTCGACCTCGATCTCGACGCTGAGCGCGTCGTCGGCGGCCTGGGCGAAGACGCGCGCCGGCACGAGGCCGCGCTTGGCCAGCAGCTCGAGCGCGCGCGGCAGCACGCCGGGTTCGGCGTCGGCTTCGAAACAGTAGCGGACGGTGGAGGAATTACGCTTGAGAGCGAGTACGGACGGACATGGGACGAACTCCTGGAAGAACGGACGAACAGCGACGGGCCGGTTTGCAGTGCAAACCGGGGCGCTAATTCGCCGACCGAGGAGGTCCATGCGGGCCATGCCGCCACTATAGCGCCACAGGCCGGGCGCGGGCTACCCTCGCGGCAACGGCTTGCCGGGAAGGAAACAAAAATGCGCACGACACCCATCTACGAGGTCCATGCGATCAAATATGCCCATCTGCCGCGCAAGGCGTGGGAAGTGCAGATCACGCCCGATCCGCACGATGCGGACTTCCCGATGGACTATTTCGTCTGGGTGGCGATCCCGCTCGACGAGAGCGGCCATCGCCTGGTCGGCGGCAAGCCGATCGTGATCGACACCGGCTTCAACGCCGCCGTCGGCAAGAAGCGCGGCCGCGAGGTCAAGCGCAACCCGGCCGACCTGCTGGCCGATTTCGGCGTCGACCCCAGGGAGGTCGAGGACGTCGTCATCACCCACCTGCACTACGATCACGTCGGCAACTGGGACAAGTTCCCCAAGGCGCGCTTCCATCTGCAGGAAAAGGAGATGCAGTTCGCCACCGGCCGGCACGTCTGCATGGGCACATTCCGCCACGCCTTCGAGATCGAGGACATCGTCGGCATGGTGCGCGCGGTCTACGGCAAGCGGGTCGTGTACCACGACGGCGACGAGGAGATCGCGCCCGGCATCTCGGTCCACCTGATCGGAGGACACACGATGGGCATGCAGTCGGTGCGCGTGAACACGCGCAACGGCTGGCTCGTGCTCGCGTCCGACGCCAGCCACTACTACTGGGGCATCGAGAAGCACAAACTGTTTGCGATCGTCTACTCCGTCGCCGACATGCTGGCGGGCTACGACAGGCTGCTGAAGCTGGCCGACGGCAGGCTCGAGATGGTGGTGCCCGGCCACGATGCCGAGGTGATGAAGCGCTACCCCGCCTCGAGCGAAGGGCATGGAAGGGATCTGCGTGCGGCTGGACTGATGCCTGGAACCGCAGCTTCCTCCCGTCGTTGTCTGCGCCTTGAGAGGCCGCCATGACCACGATTGACCGCGCGACGCTCTCCAAGGTGCCGGCCGTCACCCTGGGCTTCTGGATCATCAAGATCATCGCCACGACGCTCGGCGAAACCGGCGGCGATTCGCTGTCGATGTCGCTCAACCTCGGATATGCCGTCAGCAGCCTGATCTTCATCGCCCTCTTCGTCGCGCTGGTCGCGGCGCAGATCCTCGCCAGGCGCTTCCACGCCTTGCTCTACTGGGCCGTCATCGTGGCGACGACGACGGCCGGCACGACCATGGCCGACTTCGCCGACCGCTCGCTCGGCATCGGCTATCCCGGCGGCGCCACCATCCTCTTCGTGCTGCTGATGGCGGCACTCGCGCTGTGGTACCGGGTCGAGGGAACGATCTCGGTCGAGAGCGTCGCCACGCCGCGCCGGGAGATGTTCTATTGGCTGGCGATCCTGTTCTCGCAGACCCTGGGCACGGCGCTGGGCGACTGGATGGCCGACACCAACGGCCTGGGCTACGGCCGCGGCGCGCTGATGTTCGGCGCCGGGCTGGCGGTGATCGCGGCGCTCTATTTCTTCACCGGCGTCTCGCGCACCGCGCTGTTCTGGAGCGCCTTCATCCTGACCCGCCCGCTCGGCGCCACGATCGGCGACCTGCTCGACAAGCCGGTGGCCGACGGCGGCTTCGCCATCAGCCGCTTCTGGGCGTCAGGCCTGCTCGCGGTGGTGATCGTCGGCCTCATCCTGCTGCTGCCGCAACGCGCCGGCCGGCATCCGGGCGCCGCCGCCTAGGCCGGCGTCCGGTCTACTTCTTCTCGACGTTCCAGAAGGTGATCGCGGGCGCCGTCAGGAACCCGCTCACGTTCGCGCGCATCGCCGTCGGAACGGTGAACTGGCCGAGCTGGACGTAGGTCGGATACTGCATGGCGCGGATCTGGCTCGCCTGGGCGATCTCGCGGCGCTTGTCCTCGTCGGTCTCGCGCGCATAGGCGGCGCGCAGCTTCTCGATCTCGGCGTCGCACGGCCAGCCGAACATCGACTTGTCGCACGAAGCGTTGAGGAAGAAGTTCGAGACCGGATCGGGAATGCTGAGCGCGCCCGACGAGGTGAAGAAGATGTGCCAGCCGCCCTTGGCCGGCGGATCCTTCTTGGTGCGGCGCGCGACCAGGGTCTGCCAGTCCATCGATTGCATGTCGACCTTGAAGCCCGCCGCCTCGAGCTGCGGCTTGGCGACCGGCGCCAGGCTCGAGTGATTGACCAGGTCGGTCTGGTGCAGCATCACGATCGGCGTGCCGTCGTAGCCCGCCTCGGCCAGCAGCCTGCGCGCCGCCGCCGTGTCGCCATTCAGCCGGTCCTCCCAGCCCTTGGACGACTCGAGCGGCAGGCCGCACGGAAACAGCGACTTGCATTCGCGGTAGAACCGCGCATCGCCGACGTTGGCTTCGAGGAACGGCTTCTGGCGCAGCGCGTAGACGACGGCCTGGCGCACGCGCGCATCGTCGAACGGCTTGGCCAGCGTGTTGAAGCGCAGGATGAATTGTCGGCCGGCCTTGTCGATCACCTGGAGTCTTCACGTCCTTCGACTTCTCGACCAGCGGCAGCAGGTCGTAGGGCATGGCCTCGATCACGTCGACTTCGCCGTTCAGGAGGGCATTGACCTGGGTCTGCGTGTCGGAGATCCAGATCCATTCGATGCGATCGACCTTGGCGACCTTGCCGCCGGAGAAGCCGGAGGGCGGCTCGGTGCGCGGCTTGTATCGCGGGTTCCTGACATAGACCGCTTTTTCGCCCGCCTTCCACTCATCCTTCTTGAAGATGAAGGGGCCTGAACCCGTGGCGTCGGTGATCTGCGTGTTGGGGTCGGTCTCGGCTACGCGCCTGGGCATCATGAAGGCGACGTTGCCGCCGGTCTTGCCGAGCGATTCGATCACCAGACCGAACGGCTCCCGCAGCACCATCCTGATGGTCCTGTCGTCGGGCGCCGTGAGCTCGGCGACGAAGGACAACAGCGTCTGGCCCGTCGAATCGCGTGCCCCCCAGCGCCGGATCGAGGCGACGCAATCGGCGCCCGTCACCGGGGTGCCGTCGTGCCACTCGAGCCCGTCGCGCAGGGTGAAGGTGTACGTGAGCTTGTCCGGCGAGACCTCCCACTTGTCGACCATCTGCGGCCTGGTCTGCAGCTTCTCGTCGAGCGCAGAACAGCGTGTCGTAGACGAGATAGCCGTGATGGGCCGAGATCAGCGCGGTGGTCCAGATCGGATCGATGATCTTGAGGTCCGAATGCATGACCGCCCGCAGCACCGTCTCGGCGGACGCCGGCTGGGCCGCCGCCAGCCCAAGAACGGCGAGCAGCGGCAGCAGGATGCGGCGCAGACGCATCACTTCTTCTCCACGTTCCACAGCGCCAGTTCGGGCACATGGAGAAGGCCGGTGATGTTGGTGCGGATCGCGCTCGGCGTCGTGAACTGGCCGAGCGGCACGAAAGTCGGGTACTCGGTCAGGCGCACCGATACCTGCTCGGCGATCTCCTTCTGCCTGGCCGGATCGGTCTCCTTGGCGTAGGCGTCGCGCAGCTTCTCGATCTCCGCGTCGCACGGCCAGCCGAACGTCGCCTTGTCGCACGACGCGTTGATGAACGCCGCCGATACCGGATTCATCACGTCGGGCGAGCCCCACGAGGTGAAGAAGATGCTCCAGCCGCCCTTGTCGAGCGGATCCTTCTTGGTGCGCCGCGCCACCAGGGTCTGCCAGTCCATCGACTGCAGATCGACCTTGAAGCCCGCCGCCTCGAGCTGCGGCTTGGCCACGGTGGCAAGCTGGTTGTGGCCCGCGATGTCGGTCTGGTGCATCACCACGATCGGCGTGCCGTCATAGCCCGCCTCCTTCAGCAGCTCCTTGGCCTTGGCCGCGTTGCCCGAGAGCTTGTCGTCCCAGCCCTTGGTCGTGGCCAGCGGCGAGCCGCAGGGGAAGACCGATTTGCACAGCCTGTAGTATTCGGGATTGCCGACATTGGCCTCGAGGAACGGCTTCTGGTCGAGCGCATAGAGCACGGCCTGTGCGGATCTTGGCGTTGTCGAACGGCTTGTGCAGCACGTTGAAGCGCAGGTCGTACTGCCGGCCCGCCTCGTTGACGACGCAGCGTCTTGATGTTCTTGTCCTTCTGCAGCAGCGGCAGCAGGTCGGGCGGCACGATCTCGATCATGTCGATCTCGCCGTTGAGCAGGGCATTCACCTGCGTCTGCTGGTCGGGGATGGTGATCCATTCGACCCGGTCGACCTTGGCGACCTTGCCGCCGGACAGGCCCGAGGGCGGTTCGCTGCGCGGCTTGTACTTGGGGTTCTTGACGTAGACGGCCTTCTCGCCGGGCTTCCACTCGTCCTTCTTGAAGATGAAGGGACCGGAGCCGGTGTAGTCGGTGATCTGGGTGTTGGGATCGGTCTCGGCGACGCGCTTGGGCATCATGAAGGGGATGTTGGCGCTCGCCTTGCCGAGTCGAGTTCGAGCACCAGGCCGTAGGGCTCCTTCAGCACCATCTTGATCGTCTTGGCGTCGGGCGCGGTGAGCGACGCGACCTCGCCCATCAGCTTCTGGCCCATCGAGTCCTTGGCCGCCCAGCGCTTGAGCGAGGCGACGCAATCCTCGGCGGTGACCGGCTGGCCGTCGTGCCATTCGAGCCCGTCGCGCAACGTGAAGGTCCAGGTGAGCTTGTCCGCCGAGACGTCCCACTTGTCGACCATCTGCGGCTTCACCTCGAGCTTGTCGTCGACCGAGAACAGCGTGTCGTAGATCATGTTGCCGTGGTGCGTGGAGATCAGCGCCGTCGTCCAGATCGGATCGACGATCTTGAGATCGGAATGCAGCGACACCTTGAGCACGGTCTCGGCGCTCGCGGCGCCGGCAACGGCGAAGGCGGCGGCAAGGGCGCAGGCAAGACGACGGCCCAACATGAAACTCTCCTGATCGACCGCGAGGAAGATAGCTTCTCTCCCTCTAGCCTCTGCGCGACCTTCAACAGGCCTTCCAGTCCGTCAACTTCACGCGCGGCCGGCCCCGGGCTGGCGCCGGCGGCGAGCTCGGCCTTGTCGATACGGTGCCAGCCCGCCGAGTCGGTCGACCAGCGGGCAGCGGATCGAGGCCGCTCTTGGGGTGCGGTCCTTCAGCCACGCCAGCACCTCGCTGCGGCCACCGCGTGGCTCTCGGCGCGGTTGGTCGGGATGGTGCCGCTCGGGCCGCGCTTGCGCCCAGCCGACCGCGAACACGCCCTCGGCCCTCGGGAAACGCCGCGCCCTCGTAGCCGATGCAGGTCACGACCAGATCGTAGTCGCCCTTCTTGATCGACTTGGCGCGGTGTCGAACAGGAAGCGCAAGCGCGATCGGCTTGCTGCCCGGCCGGTTGGCGGCAAAGCCGCGCAGGATGTCGATGTTCTTGGCCTTGCGCAGCCGCTCGGGCGTCGGATCGCCCGCCGGCACCGCGACTTCGAGCGCTGCGCGCGTCGACCAGCGCGACGGCCCGCGCCAGCCGCCCCATCTCGGCCAGCTCGTTGTTGGTGAAGGAGGCATGCTCGGGCCCGCGCCGGCCGATGATGGTCGATGCCGGTGATCGGCGCCGCCGCGATCGCCGCTCCCGCTTCCGGCACGATGTCGGACTTGGCCATCTCGTCGGCCGACTTGGCGAGCACGCGGGCCACGTCGAGCGCCACGTTGCCGTTGCCGATCACGGCCACGCGCCGCACCTGCGAGGTCGGGCCCGTCGCGGAAATCGGGATGGCCGTTCAGCCAGGCAACGAACCGCCACGAGCCCCAGACGAAGCGGCAGCTCCTCGCCCGGCACGCCAAGCTTGCGGTCGATCACCATGCCGGTGGCGACGATCACCGCATCGTAGTCCGCTGCAGTTCGTCCCACGACATGTCGCGGCCGATCTCGAGATTGCCGGCAGAACCGACATCGGGCTGGGCGAGCAGCTTCTCGAACTGGCGCACGATCGCCTTGGTGCCCTGGTGGTCGGGCGCCACGCCCGCCCGCACCAGCCCGAACGGCGTCGGCAGGCGGTCGATGAGGTCGATATGAAGGTCCGGGCGCCGCGCAGCAGCCCGTCGGCGGCATAGAAGCCCGCCGGCCCCGCGCCGACGATCGGCAACCCGGTGACGTCATGGCGGGCCGCGATTAGCATATGATGGGGGCATGACTAAATACCCTACACCTCACCCAGCTCGGCCGCACCGCCGCGCCGCCCGCCTCGCCCGACAAGGCGCTGCTCGAGACCGTGCCGAACCCCGATCCGCGCCGCTCTATCTGGTGCGCTTCGCCGCGCCGGAATTCACCAGCCTGTGCGCCGTGACCGGCCAGCCCGACTTCGCGCACCTGGTGATCGACTACGCGCCGCGCGCCAGGCTGGTCGAGAGCAAGTCGCTCAAGCTCTATCTCGGCAGCTTCCGCAACATGCGGGCTTCCACGAGGACTGCACGCTCACCATCGGCCAGCGGCTGGTGAAGGAGCTGAGGCCCCGCTGGCTGCGGATCGGCGGCTACTGGTATCCGCGCGGCGGCATGCCGATCGACGTGTTCTGGCAGACCGGCGCGCCGCCCAAGGGCCTGTGGCTGCCCGACCAGGGCGTGGCGGCCTATCGCGGACGAGCGATGAGCCGAACGCCGCCTGTTCCCAAACGACCGCCCAAGAAGGCGAGCCCGGCGGCGCTGCGCGATGCCATCCGCACGGAGGCGCTGCGGCTGGGCTTCGACGCCGTGGGCTTCGCGCCGGCCAACTCGGCGCCGGAAGCGCGGCAGCGGCGGCTGGCGGAGCTGCAGTTCGTTCGTGGCGCAAGGCTACCAGGGCGACATGGGCTGGCTCGGCAAGCGCACCGAGCAGCGCGTCGATCCGGCGACGCTGTGGCCGCAGGCGCGCACCGTCGTCTCGCTGGCGCTGAACTATGCGCCGCCCAACCGATCCGCTGGCGGTGCTCGGCCGAGCGCGAGCGCGCGGCGATCTCGGTCTATGCCCAGGGCCGCGACTACCACGAGGTGATCAAGACCAAGCTCAAGGCGCTGGGCCGCTTCATCTGGGACAATTATCGGCACGATATAAAGGTGTTCGTCGACACCGCGCCGCTGATGGAGAAGCCCGCGGCGCAGGCGGCGGGGCTGGGCTGGCAGGGCAAGCACACCAACCTCGTGTCGCGTCCGTTCGGCTCCTGGCTGTTCCTGGGCGAGCTGCTGTTGTCGGCCGAGCTGCCTTACGACCAGCCCGAGATCGACCATTGCGGCCAGTGCCGCGCCTGCCTCGATGCCTGCCCGACCAAGGCCTTTCCCGCGCCCTACCGCCTCGATGCGCGGCGCTGCATCTCCTATCTCACCATCGAGCACGAGGGCCCGATCGACGAGGAGCTGCGCCCCCTGCTCGGCAACCGCATCTATGGCTGCGACGATTGCCTGGCCGCCTGCCCGTGGAACAAGTTCGCGCAAGCAGGCGCGCGAGGCGGCCTTCACGCCGCGGCCGGCGCTCACCGCGCCCGCCCTGGCCGAGCTCGCGACGCTCGACGATGCCGGTTTCCGCAAGCGCTTCGCCGGCACCGCGATCAAGCGCATCGGCCGCGACCGCTTCGTGCGCAATGTCGCCTATGCGCTGGGCAACAGCGGCACGCCCGCGACGTCGCTGCCGGCGGTCAAGCAATTGTTGAAAGACAACTCCGCCCTGGTGCGCGACGCGGCGGCATGGGCATTGTCGCGCCTGACCTGAGGGGAGAGCACATGAACCCAAGAACGCATACTGGCGGCGCTCACTGTCGGCGCCAGCCTGGCCGCGCTGCCGGCGCTGGCGCAGCCGATCTCGACCGCAGCAGATCAAGGAGATCGTCGCCAGCCCCGACCGCAGCGCCGGCGGACCTGACCAACGACAAGCGCCGCCATCCCGAGGAGATCCTGGCCTTCCTGGCGCTCAAGCCCGGCCTCGTCGCGCTCGATCTCAGCGCCGGCGGCGGCTACACGACCGAGCTGCTGGCGCGCGCCATCGGCCCCACCGGCAAGGTCTACGGCCAGAGCCGGCCGCGCGCCCGGCCAGCCGCCGCCTGCGCCAGCAATGCCCGAGGGCAACAGTCCAACCCGACGGTGCGCCGCGGCGCCGCCGCCGTCCGCCGGCCGCCGCGGCCCTCGCCGGTGGTGCTGGCCGACCGCGACGAGCCGGATGAAGGCGGCCAACGTCCCGCCGCGCCGATCGTCGCCGTCGTGCAGCCGTTCGAGGATCCGGTCGCCGGCCGAGCTCGCCGACGGCAAGCTCGATCTCGTGACGCTGATGTTCAACTACCACGACCTCGGCTTCCTGGGCGTCGACCGCGCGGCGATGAACAAGGCGGTGTTCAGCGCGTTGAAGCCCGGCGGCTTCTTCGTCATCGCCGATCATTCCGGCCGGCCCGGCACCGGCATCTCCGAATCGGGCACCCTGCATCGCGTCGAGGAGGCCTTCCTGCGCAAGGAAGTCGAGGCGGCGGGCTTCAAGCTGGCGGCCGAGGGCAACTTCCTGCGCAATCCCAACGACCCGCGCGACAAGAACACGCCCGACCCGCCGCAGCCCAAGGACGAGTTCTTCCTGAAGTTCGTCAAGCCTTGACCGATATCGGCGTCTCACCGTCTCAAACCCACCCTTTGAGACGGTGAGACTCACCTTCTCGCCACTCAGATGACCTGCCCGAATTGCGGAAAGTCCGGCCGGATCGATTTTCCGCGATTCGGGCAGATGGATCAGAGGCCGCTCGGCTCGAGGCGGTAACTCCGCCACCTCTGTCAGAGTGGCGGTGTGGCGGACTTACGCTTCAGTTGGGCAGTCTCACAGCCCACATGCAGAGAGAGGTAGTGAGTTGAGGAGATGATGGAGATCCAGACGAGTCATCGCCATAGAAGAGAGAGAGAGAGAGAGAGAGAGAGAGAGAGAGAGAGAAGAGAGAGAGATGAGTGAGAGAGGACCACTCATCGTTGCGAGGGGATGTCGTGTCGTCTTCACGAACTCCGCCACCATCGCCGAAGTCCGCCACACCGCCACGGTGGCAGAGTGGCGGAGTTACCCGGGATGACCTGCCCAATTTGCGCAAAGTCCGGCTGGACTGAATTTCCGCAATTTGGGCAGCCGTCTCACCGTCTCAAAGGGTAGGTTTGAGACGCTGAACTCGACGATACGGGGTCCAAGACCGCCACTCCGCCGCATAGCCACGGTGGCAGCGGAGTTACCCGGGATGGCCTGCCCAAATTGCGGAAAGTCCGGCAGGACCGATTTTCCGCAATTTGGGCAGCTGTCTCACCGTCTCAAAGGGTGGGTCTGAGACGCTGAGACGGCGGACTGCCCTACCGCCGCTCCTGGAAGAACGCCCGCAGCAGCTCGCCCGCCTCGCGCTCGGCGATGCCGCCATAGATCTCGGGCCGGTGGTGGCAGGTCGGCTGGCTGAAGATGCGCGGGCCGTGGTCGACGCCGCCGCCCTTGGGATCGGGCGCGCCGTAATAGAGCCGCCGCAGCCGGGCGAAGGAGATCGCCTGGGCGCACATCGGGCAGGGCTCGAGCGTGACATAGAGGTCGCAGTCGACCAGCCGCGGCGCGCCGAGCGTCTTGGCCGCCGCGCGGATCGCCAGCAGCTCGGCATGCGCGGTCGGGTCCTTGTCGGCCTCGGTGCGGTTGCCTGCCTCGGCCAGCACCGCGCCGTCGGGCCCGACGATCACCGCGCCGATCGGCACTTCGCCGCGCGCGCCGGCGGCGCGCGCCTGCGCCAGGGCGCGCTCCATCGGTGTCTTGCTCGCAGCTCCATGCGGGCGCCACTATAGCGTGGCAAGCCGCACGCGCGTATCTTGGCCAACATGCCCCGCCCCCTGATCGGCGTGACCCTGGATGCGGAAAAGCCCGGCGGTTACTCCAAGTTTCCCTGGTATGCGCTGCGCCAGAACTACCTCGACGCCATCGATGCGGCGGGCGGCCTGGCCGTGGCGCTGCCGCACGAGCCCGACCGCGTGGCCGACTATCTCGAGCGCATCGATGCCCTGGTGGTGACCGGCGGCGCCTTCGATGTCGATCCCTCCTACTATGGCGGCGGCGTGCGCCACGCCACCGTGATCACCAAGGACCGCCGCACCGCCTTCGAGTTCGGCGTCACCCGGGGCGCGCTGGCGGCCAACAAGCCGGTGCTGGGCATCTGCGGCGGCCAGCAGCTCCTGCATGTCGTGCTGGGCGGCAAGCTGATCCAGCACATCCCCGAAGCGGTGGCCGATGCGCTCGCGCACGAGCAGCCCAACCCGCGCAACGAGCCCGGCCACACGGTGAAAGTCGCCAAGGGCACGCAGCTGCACCGGATCGTGGGCGCCGACGAGCTCGCGGTGAACAGCGCCCACCACCAGGCGGCGGCCGACGAGCCGGCGGGCGTGGTGATCAACGCCACGGCGTCGGACGGCGTGATCGAGGGCATCGAGGCGCCGGCCTACCGCTTCTGCATCGGCGTGCAGTGGCATCCGGAATTCCTGATCTCCGAGGGCGACGCCCGCCTGTTCAAGGCCTTCCTGGGCGCAGCGTCCGCCAAGTGAGTCCGCAGAATGTGAGCGAGCCCGCCAAGCCCGGCGAGCGCATCGCCAAGCGGCTCTCCCGCGCCGGCCTCTGCTCGCGCCGCGATGCCGAGCGCTGGATCGCCGAGGGGCGCGTGAGCGTCGATGGCGAGGTGCTGCAGTCGCCGGCCTTCAACGTCACCGAGGCAAGCCGCATCGAGGTCGACGGCAAGCCGCTGCCCGTGGCCGAGCGGGCGCGGCTGTGGCGCTACCACAAGCCGCCGGGCGAGATCGTGACGGCGCGCGATCCGCAGGGCCGCAAGACGATCTTCGAGCTCGCTGCCCAAGGGGCTGCCGCGCACCATCGCGGTCGGCCGGCTCGATTTCAATTCCGAGGGCCTGCTGCTGCTCACCAACGATGGCGGCCTGGCGCGCCGGCTCGAGCTGCCGGCCAATGGCTGGACGCGGCGCTATCGCGCGCGCGTGCACGGCGCGGTCGACGAGGCGCGGCTGGCGGCGCTCGCCAACGGCATCACCATCGAGGGCGTGCGCTATGGCGCCATCCAGGCCAGCCTCGACCGCCAGCAGCGCTCCAACGCCTGGGTCAACATCGCGCTGGCCGAAGGCAAGAACCGCGAGGTGCGCCGCGTGCTCGCCCATCTCGAGCTGACGGTGGTACGCCTGATCCGCACAGCCTTCGGGCCGTTCCATCTCGGCGAGCTGGAGCGCGGCACGGTCGAGGAGATGCCGACGCAGGCGCTCGACAACCTCCTCGGCCTCAAGACGCCGCGCAAGGAAGGCTGGGCCAAGCCGAAAGCCAGGCCGCCCCGCCACAAACGGCGGCGCTGATGCTGAAGATCACATGCTGAAAATCGTCGGCGGCAAGCATCGCGGCCGCGCCATCGCCGCGCCGGAGGGCGAAAAGACACGGCCGACCGCAGCCCGCGC
Organism: uncultured Alphaproteobacteria bacterium; assembly: GCA_963755595.1. GTDB lineage: Bacteria > Pseudomonadota > Alphaproteobacteria > Reyranellales > Reyranellaceae > Reyranella. The sequence continues at coordinate 25,123 of CAVWKP010000022.1, forward strand.
CCGCGAGGCGCTGTTCAACATCCTGGTACACGCCAACTGGGCAGGTGACGGCACCTCGCCGCTGGTCGAGGCCCGCGTGCTCGACGCCTTCGCCGGCTCCGGCGCGCTGGGGCTCGAGGCTTTGTCGCGCGGCGCCGCGCACGTCACCTTCCTCGACAGCGATCCCACGGCGATCAAGCTGATCGGCGAGAACCTGCGGAAGCTGGGCGAGACCGCTTCGGCCAAGGTGATCCGCGCCGATGCCACGCACCCGCCGCCGTCGCGCGAGGGCTGCGATCTTGCCTTCCTCGATCCGCCCTATCGCTCGGGCCTCGCCGCGCCCTGCGCTCACGGCCCTCGCCGACGCCGGCTGGCTGAAGCCGGGCGCCATCGCCACCGTCGAGCTCGCCAACGTCGAGGACCTGATCACGCCACCGCAATTCGAGGCGATCGACGAGAGGCGCTATGGTGCGGCCAAGATCGTGATCCTGCGTTGTCCGCCATGAAACTGACCGCCCCGCTCTACATGCTGCGCCACGGCGAGACCGCCTGGAACACCGAGCGCCGCATGCAGGGCACCAGGAATTCGGCCCTGACCGAGCGCGGCCGCGCGCAAGCCGTGGCGATGGGCCAGGCGCTCAAGGTGGAGCTCGCCCGCGAGCCCGGACCGACGCTGTTCCTGCGCAGCCCGCTTGGCCGGACCTGCGAGACGGCGCTGATCGTCGGCCGCGAGCTCGGCCTCGATCCCGCCGACTGGCGCGACGATCCCAGGCTCGCCGAGCTGAGCTACGGCGAGTGGGAGGGCTTCACCTGGAAGGAGATCGAGGCCAACCATCCCAATGCGCTCAGCCAATGGCGGGCCGATCCGCACGGCTTCTGCCCGCCGGGCGGCGAAAGCCATTTCGACTTGCGCCGCCGCTCGGCCGCGGTGCTGGCCGACATCATCGCGGCCAGCACCCGCACCGTCGTGGTGAGCCATGGCGTCAGCGGCGCGGTGCTGCGCGGCCTCAATCTCGGGCTCGATGCCAGGGCTATGTTCGTGCTGGAAAAGCCGCAGGACGCCTTCTTCCGCCTGACGCATGGCGCAGAGGAGCGCATCGAGGCGCAGGGCTTGATTGACGCCCCTGTGGCCACTGGCTGAGGCATATTCCGCCCGGCTGCGGGCGGAATATGCTCCTTGGTCGAAGCGCTAGGCGCAACGCGTTTCCGATCAAATGGAACCGCAAGCGGTTCCATTTGATCGCAAGCCGCGCTAGCGTCATTTCCAACCAATCAGCGCCGTCGCAACAGGCGCGATCCACGGAGGAAATGATGCGCCTATGGCATGGCACCGCCGCAGTGCTGCTGGCTGTCTTCGCGTTCGGTAGTGCGTACGCCCCCAAAGCGTGGGCACAGGGAACGATCTCCGACCTGCCGCGCAAGGAAACGCTGATCGTCGAGAACCCGGAAGGCACGATCAAGAACGCCGGCTGGTTCAACATCTGGGCGATCAATGCCGGCAGCCAGTCGAACGGCCTGCAGCAGCTCGGGATGGACACGTTCTGGTACATCGACCCGGAGAAGGGCGTCGACGGCGTGTGGGACAATTCGCTGGCGTCGGAGAAGCCGATCTACAACGCCGACTTCACCGAGATGACGGTGAAGCTGCGCAAGGGCATCTTCTGGAGCGACGGCGTCGAGTTCACCGCCGACGACGTGGTCTACACCATCCAGACGCACATGAAGACCAACGGGCTGCGCTGGAGCGCGCCGGTGCAGATCAATGTCGCCGACATCTCCTCGCCCGACCCGCAGACCGTGGTGTTCAAGCTGAAGAAGCCCAACTCGCGCTTCCACGCCCTGTTCACGGTGCGCTGGAACGCCATGTGGATGATGCCCAAGCACGTCTTCGAGAAGGTCCCGGACGTGCTGAAGTTCGCCAACAATCCGCCGGTCACGCTCGGCGCCTATACGCTGAAATCCTACGATCCCAACGGCAAGTGGTTCATCTGGCAGAAGCGCGCCGACTGGCAGCGCACGACGGTGGCGCGCTTCGGCGAGCCCGGGCCCGAAGTACGTCGCCTATATCGATCCCGGCCCGCCGGACAAGCGCGTGATCGCCCAGCTCAACCATGACCTCGACATCATCCACGACACCTCGCCCGAGGGCATGTTCACGCTCGCCAAGCAGTCGAAATCCTCGCATGGCTGGTTCAAGGGCTTCCCCTACGCCCATCCCGATCCGACCCTGCCGGCGGTGGTGTTCAACGACGAGAACGACACGTTCAAGAACAAGGACGTGCGCTGGGCGCTGGCGCTCCTGATCGACATCAAGGCGGTGTCGATGGCGTCCTACCGCGGGGCGGCGACCATCTCGGCGATCGGCGTGCCGCCGACCGGCTCGGCGCCGGAGTACTATCACGCGCCGCTCGAAAGCTGGCTGCAGGCGTTCGAGCTCGACACCGGCAAGCGCAAGATCAAGCCCTACGATCCCACGATCGGCAAGCAGATCGCCGACATGCTGCGGCCCTCGCTCAAGGACCAGATCCCGAGCGATCCGGCGGAGATCGCCAAGTCGTTCGGCCGCGGCTGGTGGAAGCCCGACCCGCAGGCGGCGGCCGAGCTGCTCCAGCGTGCCGGCTTCACCAAGAAGGGCGACAAGTGGTTCATGCCCGACGGCAAGCCGTTCGCCATCCACCTGATGGTCGAGGGCGAAGGCCGCCCGGTGATGACCCGGGCCGGCAGCATGATCGTCCAGCAATGGCGGCAGTTCGGCATCGACGCCCAGACCACCGTGGCGCAGGGCAGCATGTTCGACCGCCGCTCCGCCGGCGACTTCGAGGCGATGATCACCTGGAGCGTGGAGACCTGGGGCGGCCACCCCGACCTGTCGTTCTTCCTCGACAGCTGGCATTCGCAATTCGTGGCGGCGCCGGGCAAGCCGCAGCCGCCGCGCAACTGGCAGCGCTGGAGCAACCCGGAGCTCGACAAGATCATCGAGGAGACGCGCAAGACGGCTTCGACGATCCCAAGGGCATCGAGCTCGGCCGCGAGTACGTGAAGCTCGCGGTGCGCGAGATGCCGACGATCCCGCTGATGTCGTACAACGTCTTCACCGTGATGGACGACACCTACTGGACCGGCTACCCGAGCGCCGAGACGGCGCCCTACACCGATCCGGTGCCGAACTGGGGCAACACCAAGTACATGATGGTGAAGCTGAAACCCAAGCAGTGAGGCGCGTAGAACCCGATGTTCACACTCACCTCATCCTGAGGAGGCCGCGAAGCGGCCGTCTCGAAGGATGGGCAACGAACGTGGTACTCGCATCCACCAAGCCGCGGAGATCACTCCGCGGTAATCGAGACGCGGCCCTCCGGGCCGCTCCTCAGGGTGAGGGGCGTGCGATAGCGCGGGCCCGGCGATGACCGGCTACCCGGTCTACCTGCTGACGAGGCTCGGCCAGTTCGTGCTGGTCGTCTTCATCGGCATCAACATCGCCTTCATCGTCACGCACGCGACGCCGATCGACCCGGTCGAGCAGTCGATCGCGATGGCGACGCAGTACGGCACGACCAACCCCGAGGCGATCGACCTGATGCGCCGCTCGCTGAAGGCGCTCTATGGCCTGGAGGGCGGCCTCGGCGAGCAGTACGCCGCCTTCTGGCGCCGCGTGCTGGTCGGCGATTTCGGGCCCTCGCTGTCGGCCTTTCCGACGCCGGTCTCGGCCCTGATCGGACGGGCGCTGCCCTGGACGGTGGCGTTGCTGGTCGTCTCGACCCTGCTCACCTGGCTGCTCGGCAACCTGCTCGGCGGCCTCGCCGGCTACTACCGCAAAAGCGCGCGCGCTGCGCTTCGCCGGCATCCTGGCGATGGCCTTCCATCCCATCCCCTACTACATCGTGGCCTTCCTGCTGCTGATCGTGTTCGGCTATCTGTGGCCGGTGCTGCCGATCAGCGGCGGCTACATGATGAACATGCCGCGCGACTGGAGCTGGGCCTTCGTGTCGAGCCTGCTCGGCCACGCCATCCTGCCGGTCCTGTCGCTCGTCCTGGTCGGGCTGGGCGGCTGGTTCATGGGCATGCGCTCGCTGGTCTCCAACATCGTGACCGAGGACTACGTGACCTATGCCGAGCTGGGCGGCGTCGACCGGCGCCGCATCCTGGGATCGTACGTGATGCGCAATGCGCTGGTGCCGCAGGTCACCGGGCTCGCCATGTCGCTCGGCACCATCTTCAACGGCGCCATCATCACCGAGCAGGTGTTCGGCTATCCCGGCGTCGGCAGCCTCTTGGTGTCGGCCGTCTATGCCGGCGACTACAGCCTCGTGCTGGGCATCACCACGGTCTCGATCGTGGCCGTGTCGGCCGCCGTGCTGCTGATCGACCTGGTCTATCCGCTGCTCGATCCGCGCGTGAAGGCGCGCTGACGCGATGGCGCGCATCCTGCTCGATCTCCTGCGCTTCAACCGCCAGTTCCGGCCGGCGTGATCCTGCTCGGGCTGGTCGTCGTGTTCGCCGCCCTCTCCTTCTTCTCGCCCTATCCGCCCAACGACAGCTTCGTCGTGCCGCCCGACGTGCCGCCCTCGGCCGAGTACTGGTTGGGCACGACCTCGCGCGGCCAGGACCTGTTCTGGCTGCTGACCTTCTCGATCCGCAACACGCTGTTGTTCGGCATCACCGTGGCCGTGCTGAGCCGCATCCTGGCCCTGGTCATCGGCCTTCTCGCCGGCTACTCGGGCGGCTGGGTCGACCGGGTGCTGATGTCGATCAACGACACCTTCATCGTGATCCCGCTGTTTCCCATCCTGGTGCTGTTCTACTTCGTGCTGCGCGACCACATGTCGTGGGGCCTGCTGGCGCTGATGATGGCCTGCCTCGGCTGGTCGTACGATGCCCGCCTGATCCGCTCGGTCGCCATGAGCCTGCGCCACCGCGAATTCACCGAGACCGGCATCTTCTCCGGCATGAGCACGCGCCAGATCCTGGTCGAGGAGCATCTGCCCTACGTGCTGCCCATCGTGTTCTCGACCACCATGAACAACATCAACTGGTCGATCGGGCTCGAGGTCACGCTCTCGGTGCTGGGCTTCACCGACATCAACACGCCCACGATCGGCGTGCTGATCTACTGGGCCAACCAGCATACCGCGCTGGTGGCGGGCATCTGGTGGTGGATCTTCTTTCCCGTGATGCTGGTGATCATGACGTTCATCGGCCTGTTCCTGCTCGCCGTGTCGATGAACGAGTACATCGACCCGCGCAGCCGCCTGGGACGGACGTGAAGGATGAGTCCGGTTCTCGAGGTTTGCCGGCCTCAAGGCCTATTACCGCACGGCAGCCTTCGGCGTGCGGCGCGAGGTGCGCGCGGTCGACGACATCAGCCTGTCGATCGCGGCCGGCGAGATCTATGGCCTGGCGGGCGAATCGAGCTGCGGCAAGACCACCCTGATCAAGACCATCGCCGCCGCCATCCAGCCGCCGCTGGAAGTGGTGGCGGCACGCGTCACGTTCACGTTCCCGGCCGGCCCATCGATATCCATCGCGTCGCGCCGCGCGACCTGGCGGCCATCCGCTGGCAGCACCTGTCCTACATCATGCAGGGCTCGATGAACGTGCTGAACCCGGTGCGCCGGGTGCGCGAGAGCTTCGTCGATTTCGCCTTCCGCCATATCGGCCAGCCGATGCCGGCCTTCCTCGATACGGTGCGTGCCCACCTGCCGCGCCTGCAGCTCGGCGCCCGACGTGCTCGATGCCTATCCGCATCAGCTCTCCGGCGGCATGCGCCAGCGCGTCACCATCGCGCTCGCGACCGTCTGCCGGCCCGACTTCATCATCGCCGACGAGCCGACCACGGCGCTCGACGTCGTGGTGCAGAAGGACGTGCTGGCGATGATCCATGAGGTCCAGCGCGAGATCGGCTCATCGATGCTGTTCGTCACCCACGACATGGCGGTGCACGCCAACTTGGCCGACCGGCTCGGCATCATGTATGCCGGCCGCCTGGTCGAAGAAGGCCGCACCGCCGACATCTTCCGCCGCGCCCGCCATCCCTACACCGTTCACCTGATCGCGAGCCTGCCGCGGATCGGCGATGTCGGCGCCCAAGGAGGGGCTCGACCGGTGCTCCGCCCAATCTCGCCGATCCGCCGCCCGGGTGCCGCTTTCATCCGCGCTGCCCGCTCGCCACCGAGCTCTGCCGCCGCGAGGTGCCGCCCTTGGCCGAGGCGTCGGCCGGCCATCGCGTCGCCTGCTTCCAACCCGAGCCCGTCGCATGACCGCGGCCCTGCTCGACGTGCGATCGGGTCAGCGCCTCTACGGCGGACGGCTGTTCGCGCGCCGCCGGGTCGCGGCGGTGCGACGACGTCAGCTTGCGGCTGGACGCAGGACAGGCCCGAGATCTTCACCATCATCGGCGAGTCGGGCAGCGGCAAGACCACGCTGGCGCGCATGATCCTGGGCATGTTGCCGCCCAGCGCCGGCACCATCTGCTTCCAGGGCCAGGACCTCACGACGATCCGCGGCGCCGCGCGCGGCTGGGCTTCATGCAGCGGGTCCAGCCGATCTTCCAGAACCCGTTCGAAGCCTTCAATCCGATGAAGCGCGTCGATCGCTACCTCTTCGCCACCGCGCGCCGCATGGCGAGCCTGTCCGGCGAAGCGGCGATCGACGACGCCGCGGACGACGGCGCTGAAAAGCGTCGGCCTGTCGCTCGGCGAAGTGCGCGGCCGCTTTCCTCATGAACTGTCCGGCGGCCAGCTTCAGCGCGTCGCCATCGCCCGCGCCCTGATCTCGCGCCCCTCGCTGATGGTGGCCGACGAGCCGGTGTCGATGGTCGACGCTTCGTTGCGCGTCTCGATCGTCAACCTGTTCAAGGGCCTGCGCGACGAGCGCGGCCTCTCGATCATCTACATCACCCACGACCTCGCCACCGCCTATTATATCAGCGACCGCATCGCCATCATGCGGCAAGGCGGCGTGGTCGAAAGCGGCGACGCGCGGGCCGTGCTCGACGACCCGCAGCACCCCTATTCCAGGCTTCTCAAGAGCTCGGTCCTGTCACCCGAAGTCCCGTCCAACGGAGTCCCCAGCCATGCGTAACGTCGACGTCCGCCTGCATCGCGATTTCGCCATCGGCAGCACCCATCCGCGCCTGTTCGGCTCCTTCATCGAGCATCTCGGGCGCTGCATCTATGGCGGCATCTTCGAGCCCGGCCATCCGACGGCCGACGCCCAGGGCTTCCGCCAGGACGTGATGGCGCTGGTGCGCGAGCTCGAGCCCACCATCATGCGCTATCCCGGCGGCAACTTCGTCTCGGGCTACAATTGGGAGGATGGCGTCGGCCCGGTGGGCAAGCGGCCGACGCCGGCTCGACCTCGCCTGGATGTCGACCGAGACCAACCGGTTCGGCACCAACGAGTTCATCGACTGGTGCCGCATGGCCGACATCGAGCCCATGCTGGCGGTCAATCTCGGCACGCGCGCGCGGCGATGCCGCCCGCAACATGGTCGAGTATTGCAATCACCCGTCCGGCACGACGCTGTCCGACCTGCGCCGCACGCACGGCTGGGACAAGCCGCATGACGTCAAGTTCTGGTGCCTGGGCAACGAGATGGATGGGCACTGGCAGATGGAGGCCAAGACCGCCGAGGAATACGGCCGCATCGCCGTCGAAGCGGCCAAGATGATGAAGTGGATCGACCGATCGATCGAACTGGCCGCCTGCGGCTCGTCAGGCCGGCGCATGTCGACGTTCGGCGCCTGGGAGCAGACGGTGCTCGAGCACACCTTCGACCACGTCGAGTACATCTCGCTGCACACCTATCTCAACAACTACGACCAGGACACGCCGGCCTTCCTGGCGAGCTGCGATCTGATGGACAGCTTCATCGACGAGGTGGTCGCGATCGCCGACGCCGTGGCCGCCAAGCGCCGCTCGTCCAAGCGCATCATGCTCTCCTTCGACGAATGGAACGTCTGGTACCGCACGCGCCGCGACCGCGCGCGCGCGCGTGCAGCCCGGCTGGCCGGTGGCGCCGCAGATCCTCGAGGAGATCTACAACATGGAGGATGCGCTGGCCTTCGGCGGCTGCTGCATCTCGCTGCTCAACCATGCCGACCGCGTCACGGCGGCCTGCCTGGCGCAGCTCGTCAACGCCATCGCCCCGATCATGACCGAGACCGGCGGCCCGGCCTGGCGCCAGACGATCTTCCATCCCTTCGCCCATTTCAGCCGGCTGGGCCGCGGCCGGGTGCTGCGCACCCAGATCGATTCGCCTACTTATGCCGCGCGCTACAACGATCCCAACGGCCCGATCGACGAATTCTTCCCCTTGCCTGCGGTGCCCTACCTCAAGCTGGCGGCGGTCCACGACGACAAGTCCGGCACGCTGACGCTTTTTGCCCTGAACCGGAGCCTGACCGAGGAGCTGCCGCTCAATCTCATCGCTGGCGGCTTCAAGAACTTGTCGGTCAAGCAGGCTCTGCAGCTCTGCGACCCCGACCTGAAGGCAATCAACAGCAAGGACGCTGCCCGACCGGATCGCCCCCAAGCCGCTCGCGACGGCCCGCACCACAGGCGAGCAGCCTCACGGCGCAGCTGGCGCCGGCCTCATGGAACGTGATCCAGCTCGGAGCTGGCTAACCTCGGCTGAGCCGGGCCGTGCGGCCGCAACCGCCGCTTTCGGTGATCGTGAGCGTGTTGCCCTGGGCGCTGACATTGAGCTTGCCGGAGCGCCGGCTGTTGCCCTGCACCGAAGCCAGCGCCTGCACGGAGAAGGAGTTGCCCTTGGCAACGCCGTAGATCTGCCACAGGCCGGCGCCCGGCGCCGGCGCCGGCGCCTTCTTGAGATTGGGCTGGGGTCCCTTGACCGAAGGATCGGAGGCCGAGCCGTCGACGATGCCGGATTCGATGTGGAGCAGGTAATCGAGCGGCGCGTTGCACGAGCCGCCGTCGCTCTTGCCGCGCCAATCTCCATCGAGATTCGACAGGGGCGGCGAGGCGGGCTGGGCGAAGGCGGTCGATGCGAAGGCGAAAGCAAGCACCAGCGGCAGGAGCCTGTTCATCGTCTTCCGAACAGCCGCTCGATATCGGCCAGCTTGAGTTCAACGTAGGTCGGGCGGCCATGATTGCACTGGCCGGAATGCGGCGTCGCCTCCATCTGGCGCAACAGCGCATTCATCTCCTCGACCGTGAGGCGACGGCCGGCCCGCACCGAGGTGTGGCAGGCGAGCGTGCCGCACACTTCCTCGACCTTCTCCTTGAGCGACAGGTGATCGCCCATCTCGGCCAGCTCATCGGCGAGGTCGCGCACCAGGCCCTGGATGTCGGCCTCGCCCAGCAGCGCCGGCGTCTCGCGCACCACCACGGCGCCGAGGCCAAACGGCTCCAGCACCAGGCCCATGTCGGCGAGCTCGGGCGCGCGCTGGGTCAGACGACGCGCGCCATCCTCGCCGACCTCGACGACCTCGGGCAGCAGCAGCGCCTGGCGCTTCACGCCTTCGGCCTCGAGCTGGTTCTTGAGCTTCTCGTGCAGCAGTCGCTCGTGGGCGGCGTGCTGGTCGACGATCACAACGCCCTGGTCGGTCTGCGCCACGATGTAGGTCTCGTGCAGCTGGGCGCGCGCCACGCCCAGCGGATAGTTCCCGTTGGCAATCTCGCCACTCGGCATCTCGACGCGCGCCGAGGGGCCATCGAGCGGCGCCATGAATTTCGCAGCGGCCTCGGCAAGGCCGCGCGGAATGGTCGAGCCGTGACTATTGCCCATTGGCAGAGGCGTCGAATAGCCGGTGTGCGGCCGGAAGGCGCCGAGCGCTGCATCGGCCACCGTCGTGCTGGCGCGATGGCCGGCGGCCGACAGAGCGGTGCGCAGCGCGCCCACGATCAGGCCGCGCACGATGCCGGCGTCGCGGAAGCGCACCTCGGTCTTGGCGGGATGGACATTGACGTCGACCAGGTCGGTCGGCGCCTCGAGGAACAGCGCCACCATCGGATGGCGGTCGCGCGCCAGGAAATCCTGGTAGGCGCCGCGCACCGCGCCGGCCAGCAGCTTGTCGCGCACCGGCCGGCCGTTGACGAAGAGATACTGGTGCTGGCCGGTCGGCCGGTTGAGCGTCGGCAGGCCGGCAAAGCCGGTCAGCCGGAAGCCCTCGCGGTTGGCGTCGATCGCCACCGCATTGTCGGCGAACTCGCGGCCCATGATGGCGGCCAAACGCTCCAGCCGCGAGAGCGCCATCGGCAGAGTCGAGCAAGGTGCGCTCCTCGCTCTCCAGCCGGAAAGAGCGTTCGGGGTGCGCCATGGCGAGCCGCCGCAGGGCGTCGGCGACATGGCTGGACTCGGTGCGCGGCTCCTTGAGGAACTTCAGCCGCGCGGGCGTCGCGAAGAAAAGATCACGCACTTCGACGCGCGTGCCCGGCGGATGCGCGGCGGGCTTGGGCTCGCCCTTGCGCGCCGCCGTCGATCGCCAGGCTGAAGGCGCTGTCGACGTTTGCCGGGCGCGAGGTGATGGTGAAACGGCTCACCGAGGCGATCGACGGCAAGCGCCTCGCCGCGAAAGCCCAGGGTGCGGATGTGGGCGAGATCGTCGTCGGGCAGCTTGGAGGTGCAGTGCCGCTCGACCGCGAGCTTCAGCTCCTCGGGCGACATGCCGACGCCGTCGTCGACGACGGAGAGGAAGGTGCGCCCGCCTTCCTTGAGCGTCACCGAGATGCGCTTGGCGCCCGCGTCGATGGCGTTCTCGACCAGTTCCTTCACTGCACTGGCCGGCCGCTCGACCACTTCGCCGGCGGCGATCTGGTTGACCAGGGTGGGGGGAAGGCGACGCAGCGCGCTCATCAGGCGCGCAGTCTACGACTTCCGCCTTTGGGAAAGATACTGGCGGGTGAGGACCTTGGCGTCCTCGACGGCGGGCTGGTCGAAAGGGTCGACCCCCGTGGCTGTAAAGCACACGCAGCGCCTGCTATTCGACGGGAAGGCCGACCGGCTTGCCGACCACGACGGTCGTCATCGCCTCCTCGCGCAGCACGCGGCGGGCGACGCGGCGCACATCCTCGAGCTTGACTGCGGCGATCAGTGCCGGACGCCGGTCGAGATGATCGCGCGGCAGGCCATCGAGCTGTAACTGCTGCATCAGGCCGGAAATCGCGCCTGAGCTATCGAGCGACAGCGCCAGCGAGCCGCTGAGATAGGTCTTGGAGTCGGCGAGTTCCTGCTCGCTCACGCCTTCGGTGCGCAAGCGCAGCAATTCGGCCCGGATCACCCGCAGGGTCTCGGCCACCTTCTCGTTGGCGCTGCCCGAAGAGATCACCAGCAGCGCCGCCTTGCGGTAGGGGCGAATGCCGGCGGAAACGCTGTAGGCCAGCCCGCGCTTCTCGCGCACTTCGGTGAACAGCCGCGACTGCTGGCCGCCGCCCAGGATGTGGTTCATCACGAAGTAGGGGTACCAATCGGGATCGTCGCGCGCGATGCCCGGCATGGCGATCAGGACCGTGCTCTGCGGCACGGCCGCTCGAGTCACGAAGCGCGGCTTGCTGGTCGGCGTCCAGTCGGGCAATGCCTGCGGCGCCGTCCCCTGCGGCAGGCTGCCGAAGGTCTCGTCGAGCTGGCGCGCCAGCTCGGCCCCGTCGATGTCGCCCACCGCGGCGATGGTCAGGCCGGTGCGGATCAGCAGGGATTGCGCCCGGGCCTTGAGATCGGCCGCCGTCAGCGCCTTGAGGCTGTCGCGCAGGCCCGACGTATCGCGGCATAGGGATGGCCGGCGAACACCGTCGCCATCATAGCGTGCGCCGCGCACCGTGGCGGGCCGCTGCGTCGGCCTGGTTGACGCCGGCGATCGCCTGGGCGCGGCGCTGGTCGACCATATCCGGGTCGAAGCGCGGCTCGGTCATTGCCAGCCGCAGCAGCTCGAAGCCCTCGTCGCGATTGGCCGACAGGACGCGCAGCGAGCCGCTCAGCCGGTCGAGCGAGGCGCCGAAGCCCAGCGACACCTCGGCATCTTCTTCGCGCCGCTTGAACGCCTGGCCGGCGAGCGACCCGGCGCCATCGGTCAGCAGAAGGGCCAGCAGGCTGGTAACGCCCTTCTGGCTGTCGGGCTCCGAGGCGCTGATCCGCCGTCGAAGGAGAAGGACGAGGTTACGACCGGGACGCTCTTGTCCTCGACCAGCCAGGCCTTGATGCCGAGCGGCGTCGTCACTTCCTTGATGTCGACCGCGCCGCCGAGGCGACGGCAGCACCAGACCAGACAGCCAGCAGGCGACGAGCAGGGCGAGGCACCTCCTCATTTGCTGCCCTCGGCCGGCGTCAGCAGCGACGTCACCGCGCCGTCGTCGCGCCAGACATGGCGGGCGGCGGCCACGACATCGTCGGGCGTGACGGCGGCGATGCGCTGGGGCCAGTCGTCGACGTCGGCGACCGTGCCGCCGGTGCTGAGCGCGGAGCCGTAGAGGCGCGGGCCGCTGCGCCAGCGAATCCTGCGCGTAGATCGCCTGGGCCAGCAGCCGGTTCTGCGCCCGCTCGACTTCCTCGGCCGTGACGCCGTCGTCGAGCACCTTCTTGATCTCGTCGGCCACGGCGCCTTCGATCTCGCGCGATCGTGCGGCCGCGCGCCGGATGAGCGTCGAAGCCGAAACTCGTCAGGCCGAGGCTCGACGGGCCGTAGTCCGCCGACGGCCGACAGGGCGACTTGCGCGTCGACCACCAGCGCGCGCCACAGGCGGCTGGTCTCGCTGCCGCCGAGCAGCGCGCCAGCACCGGAAGCGCATAGGCATGCTGCGTCGTCGCCTGTGGCGATAGGATAGGCGGCGAGATAGTCGCGCGCCCAGCGCGGCTCGACAACCCGCGCATCGGCGCGGATCACCCGCTGCGGCAGGTCGGTGCCGCCGCCATCGACGGCCGCCGGCTCGCCTCGATCGGCCTCTTGGCAAGCGGGCCATAGTATCGCTCGGCGAGCTTGGCGACCGCATCGGCCGCTGGTGTCGCCCGCCACGATCAGCACGGCGTTGTTGGGCGCGTAGTGCTTCTGGTAGAAGGTCGCGAGATCGGCGGACGTCGAGCTTCTTCACTTCCTCGACATAGCCGACCGATCGGCATGCCGTAGGGCCTGCCGCGGCCGAAGAGCTGCTCGCGCACGGCCTCGTCGAGCAAGCTCGACCGGCACGTTGTCGACCCGCATGCGACGCTCCTCGAGCACGACCTGGCGCTCGGGCGTCAGCTCCTTCTCGAGGATGCGCAGGTTGGCCATGCGGTCGGCTTCCATGCGCATGACCAGCTCGAGCCGGTCGGCGGCGATGGTCTGGTGATAGCCGGTGACGTCGAAGTCGGTGAAGGCGTTGTCGCGGCCGCCGTTGCGCGCGACGATGCGCGAGAATTCCGCCGGCCGCCAGCGTGCCGGTGCCCTTGAACATCATGTGCTCGAGGAAGTGCGCGATGCCGGTCTGGCCGAGCGACCTCGTCGGCGCTGCCCACCTTGTAGATCAGCACCTGGCTGACGATCGGCGCGCGCGCGCGAGGGCAGCACGACGACCTGCAGGCCGTTGCCAAGCGTGAAGGTCTCGGCCGGACGGCGCGCGACGGTCAGCAGCTTGGCGACGGACGGGCGGGCGGCGGCAAGGCCGGCGCCCGCGACGAGGCCGCCGAGCACGGCCCGGCGGCGAAGCAGCGCGCGCCGGTCAGAAGATGCCTTCGAGCAGGCCGCGCTGGCGGCGCACGATTTGGGCGTCGGCGCCGGTCGAGGGCTGGCCGGTGGCCTGGGCGTCGCGCAGGCGCTGCTGCTCCTTGGCCGGATCGACGATGGTGCCGGGCGGCGGCTTGTCCTGCCAGAAGATCAGGCTGTCGATGAAGGCCTTGTTGTTGTCGGCGATCACGCGCGTGTCGCGATTGACCTGCGCCGCGGATGTTGGGATCGATCGCCGCCGGCGCCGGCCTTGGCGACCAGCGCCTGCTCGGATGCATCGCCCGGAACGCGGCACCTTGGCGTCGCGCGCGCCACATTGCGCCGGCCAGGGTCGGCGACAGCGCCTCGCTGCGCCTGGTCGGCGCGTCGACGTCTCCTGCGGCCTGGGCTCGCCCGGCCGCGGCGGACGCAGCTCGGCGTTCGGCGGCATGGTGAGCGGCGAATGCGAGACGATCTTGAATTCGTCGGGCGACACCTTCTTGCCGCCGCCGAGATTCTCGAAGGCGCTGCAGCCGCCCAGCCCAGCGGCCAGGAGACGGCCGCGAGGGCGATCAGGGCTGCCGGGAAGAGTTCGTTCCGTCGCATCATCTGTCCTTGGGGTCGCTTCTGTCCGCCGATCATGGCCGTATCAGGGCGCGCGCCGCTTCTCGCCGAGCAGCGAATCGATCAGCATCAGCCCGACACCCACCACGATCGCCGAGTCGGCGACGTTGAATGCCGGCCAATGCCACTGCCCTACGTGAAAGTCGGCGAAATCGAACACCGCGCCCCAGCGGGCACGGTCGATAACATTGCCGATGGCGCCGCCCATGACAAGCCCGATGCCCCAGCCCGATCAGCGGTCGGTCGATGCGTCGCAGCCACACGAACAGGCCGATGCAGACCGCCACGGCGACGCCCGACAGGAGCCACGGCGGCAGCGCCTTGTCGCCGCCCAGGAAGCCGAAGCTGACGCCCGGGTTCCAGACGATCACAAGCCGGAAAGAAATCGTCGATCACCGGCACGATCGCGCCCGCCTTCAGCAGGTAGCGCAGCAGCAGTTCCTTGCTGACCTGGTCGGCCAGCACGGTCGCCGCGACGAGGCCCATGGCCTGCTTGTCGAGCGTCCTCATGTCTCCACGGCCGCTTCGCAGCGCCGGCAGATCAGCGGATGCTTGGCCGACTTGCCGACCTCTTCCAGAACCTGCCAGCAGCGCGCGCATTTCGTCGCCCGCGCGCGAGGGCCGGCACGACCGCCGACGCCCGCCACGTCCGGCAAGGTGAAGGCGCCGGCCGGCGCGCTCGCCGGCCACCAGATCGCCGCCCGAGGTGATGCAGATCTCGGCGAGATCGAGGCCCTTCAGCGCAGCGACATATTCCGGCGCGACATGGACATGCGGCGCCGCCTGCAGGCTCGACCCGATGCGCTTCTCGGCGCGTTCGAGTTCGAGCGCGCCGGTCACGACGCGGCGCAGCGCGCGCACGGTCTTCCACTTCTCGCCCAGCGCGGCGTCGAGCCAGCCCGCCGGGATCGCGGGGTAGAGCGCAGGTGCACGCTGTCGGCGTCGCCGTCCGGCATGTCCTGGGGCGCGCAGCAGCCACGCCTCTTCGGCGGTGAAGCAGGTGATCGGCGCCAGCCACGCGGTCAGGAACGAGAAGACCTCGGCCATCACCGTGCGCGCCGCGCGGCGGCGCAGCGGCTCGACGGCGCGTCGCAGTAGATCGAGTCCTTGCGGATGTCGAAGTAGAAGGCCGAGAGATCGCCCGAGCAGAAAGTGTTGCAGCTCGGTGCCGATGGTGTGGAAGTCGTAGTCGTCGACCGCCTTGCGCAGGATCGACGTCGAGCTCGGCCAGGCGATGCAGCACCCAGCGCTCGAGCTCGGGCATCTCGGCCGGCTCGACCCTCTCGGCCGCCGAGAAGCCTTCGAGGCTGCCCAGCAGGTAGCGCAGCGTATTGCGCAGCCGGCGATAGGCCTCGGCCTGGTGCTTCAGGATCTCCGGGCCGATGCGCTGGTCCTCGGTGTAGTCGGTGCCGACCACCCAGAGGCGCAGGATGTCGGCGCCGTACTGGTCGCAGACACCCTGCGGCGCGGTGACGTTGCCCAGCGACTTGGACATCTTGCGGCCCTGCTCGTCGAGCGTGAAGCCGTGCGTCAGCACGCCGTCGTAGGGCGCGCGGCCGCGCGTGCCGCAGCTCTCGAGCAGCGAGGAATGGAACCAGCCGCGATGCTGGTCGGAGCCCTCGAGATAGAGATCGGCCGGCCACTTGAGGTCGGGATTGCCCTCGAGCGTGAAGGCATGCGTGCGAGCCCGAAGTCGAACCAGACGTCGAGGATGTCCCTCACCTGCTCGTAGTCGTCGGCATTGTACTTGTTGCCGAGGAAGCGCTCGGGCGGGCTCTCGAACCAGGCGTCGGCGCCCTCGGCCTTGAAGGCCTCGACGACGCGGCCCATGACCTCGGGATCGCGCAACGGCTCGCCGGTCTGCCTTGTCGACGAACACCGCGATCGGCACGCCCCAGGCGCGCTGGCGCGACACGCACCAGTCGGGCCGCGTCTCGATCATCGAGCGCAGGCGGTTGTAGCCGGCGCGCGGCACGAAGCGCGTCGCATCGATCGCCGCCAGCGCCTTCTCGCGCAAGGTGCCGCCGATCTCGGCGATCGGCTTGTCCATGGCGATGAACCACTGCGGCGCGTTGCGGAAGATCACCGGCGCCTTGGAGCGCCACGAATGCGGATAGGAGTGCGTGATGCGGCCCGCAGGCCGAGCAGCTTGCCCGCTTCATCGAGCGCTGGCGATGACGGTGCGGTTGGCATCGCCCTTCTTGCCGTCACGTGCGTGTAGACGCTCTTGCCCGCGAACAGCGGCACGTGCGGATAATAGGTGCCGTCCTCGGCCACCGTGTCGGGCACTTCGACGCCGTTGGCGACGCCCAGCTCATAGTCGTCCGCGCCATGGCCCGGCGCGATGTGCACGAAGCCCGTGCCCGCATCGGCGGTGACGAAATCGCCCGGCAGCAGGCGCACGTCGAACTCGTAACCCATGGCCGCGCAACGGATGCGCCGCGATCAGGCCCTCGAGATCGTCGGCCGGAACATCGCGCACGATCTTCGGCGTGAACTTCGCGGCTTCGCCGACGACGCCGACCAGATCCTTGGCCAGCACCATCTTCTCGCCGACCTTGGCCTTGCTGCCCTCGCCCGACAGCGGCGACCTCGACCAGCACGTAGGCGATGTCCTTGCCGTAGGCGAGCGCGCGGTTGCCCGGCATGGTCCACGGCGTCGTCGTCCAGATCACGATCGAGGCGCCGTCGAGCTTGCCGCCCTTCGACTTCACGACCGGGAAGCGCACATGCACCGTGTCGGAGGTGTGGTCGTGATACTCGATCTCGGCTTCGGCGAGCGCCGTCTTCTCGACCACGCTCCACAGCACCGCCTTGGAGCCCTTGTAGAGCCCGCCGTTCATCAGGAACTTGCCGAGCTCGCCCGCGATCGTCGCCTCGGAACTGTACTTCATCGTCGAGTAGTAGTTGTCCCAGTCGCCGTCGACGCCCAGCCGCTTGAACTCCTCGCGCTGGACCGTGATCCAGTGATCGGCGAAGGCGCGGCATTCCTTGCGGAACTCGCCGACCGGCACCTGGTCCTTGTCCTGCTTCTTGGCGCGGTACTGCTCCTCGATCTTCCATTCGATCGGCAGGCCGTGGCAGTCCCAGCCCGGCACGTAGTGCGAATCCTTGCCCAGCATCTGCTGGGTGCGGCTCACCAGGTCCTTCAGGATCTTGTTGAGCGCATGGCCGATATGGAGGTTGCCGTTGGCGTAGGGCGGGCCGTCGTGCAGCACGAACTTCGGCCGGCCTTTGCTCTCGGCGCGCAGGCGCTCGAACAGCTTCATGTCGGCCCAGCGCTGCAGCAGCTCGGGCTCTTTCTTGGGCAGGCCGCCGCGCATGGGGAAGTCGGTTTTCGGCAGGAAAACGGTGGATTTATAGTCAGTTGTCACAATGAACTCACTTGGATCGGGCGGGCGGCGCCGGCGTCGACCCGGTCCGCATCAGGCATGGCTAAGACCCGGCCGCTTGCTAGCGGACCGGGCGGCTAATTCGCTCCCGAGAGGCCCTGATCATCATGGGGCCGGCAATCTAGGGACGGGGGTGCGGAGGGGTCAAGGCGCTGAAAGAGCGCCGAAAAGGCGCGTTTGAAGCGGCCAATGCCGTCGGCGCCGATTGCGGGCCATGTGTCGCCGAATACTAGCGCGCAGGAATGCCCGCCAACGCCGATCGGATCGTCGACCTGCGGGCAGCCTATGCCAGGCCTTCGGCGGGAAAGCTGCCTGCTCGCCGAGATCGAGAGGCAGACCGGCGCGCGATAAGCCGTACCGGCGCTCCGGCGGCGCCTGCGCTGAGCCGATCCCAACACTGCAGGACGCTGCAAGGAATTCGCCGAGCTCACCGAGCTGCTGCGCAAGGCGGTGAAGGCCAGCCTCGACTTCATGCAGGTCGACTATCGCGACTTCGCCATCACCGGCTGCTGGGCGAACTTCAATCCGACGGGCGGACAGAACAGCGCCCTCACCCATCCCAACAACTATGTCAGCGGCGTCTACTACGTGCGCACGCCGGCCGGCGCCGATGCCATCGAGTTCACCGATCCACGGCCCGGCGCGACCGCCTTCATGCCGCGCGCCAAGCAGCTCAACCGCTTCAACGGCAACCGCATGACCGTGCAGGTCAAGCCCGGCCGCATCGTCATGTTTCCGGCGTACCTGTCGCACAGCGTGCCGGCCAACCGCACCCAGCGAAGAGCGCATCAGCATCGCCATCAACGCGATGTTCACCGACATCGCCGAGACGCATGGCAGCACCCGCTGTGGAAGGGCACGCTGCCGTTCAAGCGCTGAGAATCGTCCTCGCCGCCTGGCCGTCGGCGGCGATCTGCGCCTTGAGCTGATCGAGGCCTGCGAACTTCATCTCCGGCCGGATGAAGTCGACAAGCGCCACGCGCAGCGACTTGCCGTAGAGGTCGCCGGCGAAATCGAACAGGTGGACCTCGAAATTCTCCTGCAGCTTGCCGATGGTCGGCCGGCTGCCAAGGTTGGCGACGCCGTTGCGCCAGGTGCCGTCGATCAGCGCGCGCACGGCATAGACACCGAAGCGCGGCCGCAGATGCTCGCCCAGCGCCACGTTGGCGGTCGGAAAGCCGATGGTGCGGCCGCGCTGGTCGCCCTGCTCGACGACGCCCTCGATTTCCCAGGCATGGCCCAGCAGCTCGGCCGCTTCGCGCGCCATGCCGGCGCGCAAGCGCCTCGCGAATCGAGGTCGAGGAATAGATCTCGCCTTCGCGCATCACCGGATCGAGCACGGTGACGCCAAAGCCGCTGCTCGGCGCCCATCTCGCGCAGCATCTCGACATTGCCGCCGCGCCGCGCGCCGAAGGTGAAATCGTAGCCGCACACGACATGGCGCGCGCCCAGTCCGCTGCAGCAGCACCTCGTCGATGAAGGCGTCGGCGGAGACGGCGGCAAAGGCGGTATCGAAGCGCTGCGCCAGCACGGCCTGCACGCCGTATTGCTCGAGCAGCCTGAGCTTGGCCGGCGGCAGGGTCAGCCGGAACGGGCCGGTGTCGGGCACGAAGAAGCGGCGCGGATGCGGCTCGAAGGTGAGCGCCACCAGCGGCGCGTCGAGGGCCCTGGCATGCTCGGCGGTCCGCGCCAGCAGCGCCTGGTGGCCGCTGTGCACGCCGTCGAAATTGCCCAGCGCCACCGCGCCGCCTTTCCACGGGGCGGGCATTTTCTGCCAATGGTCGAAGACCGGGATCATGCCGCGTCGCGCCGCGGCACCAGCACGGTGGCCTCGCCGTCGATCACGACCTTGTCGCCGTTGAGGCACTGCGTCTTCAGCGTCACCCGGCGGCGCTGCTGCGTCGATGGCGGTGATGGTGGCGACGGCGGTGATGGTGTCGCCGATGATCACCGGCGCCATGAAGTTCATGGTCTGCGAGATATAGACCGCGCCCGGGCCGGGCAGCTTGGTGCCGATCACCGTCGAGATGAAGCTGCCGCTCAGCATGCCGTGCGCGATGCGCTGGCCAAAGCGCGTGGTGCGGGCGAAGCCGTCGTGCAGATGGATCGGGTTGGTGTCGCCCGAGACGCCGGCGAAGGCCACGATATCGGCCTCGGTCACCGTGCTGCCGAACATGGCCGATTGGCCGACCTTAAGATCCTCGAGAAAGAGGCCGTTCATGGCCTCGTAAGTCTGCGTCACGTGTCAGGGCTCCCCGCTTTGGCGCGGCCCTCTTACCACGCGACAGGTGCTGTGCCACAGTCTCGTGAATGACCGTTCACATGGCCGCGACATGGCCGCTCCCGCGGGCAGCGAAGCCGATCAAGTGGCCGCCGTGCTGGCGATCGCCGCCGGCCGGCATTTCGCCGGCCGCGCCACGATCGAAGGTCTCGCCCGCGAATTCGGCGGCGCCTCGCGCCAGACCTGGAGCTTCGATGCGCTGGTCGGCGGCCAGCGCCACGAGCTGATCCTGCGCCGCGATCCGCCGAGCGAGAGCAGAGGCGAAGCGCGAGCGCTCAGCCGCACTCGACCGTGCCACCGAGTTCCGCGTCTTGCGCGCGGCCTTGCAGGCCGGCGTGCGCGCGCCGGAAGTGCTGTTCGAGCTCGCCGCCCGAGGACGGGCTGGGCGAGGCCTATCGTCATGCGCCGCATCGGCGGCACCGCGATCGCGCGCAAGCTCCTGCGCGACCCGCCCTACGCCGGCGCCCGCAAGAGGATCGCCGGCCAGCTCGGCGAGATCCTGGCGCGCATCCATGCCGTCGACATCAGGACCCTGCCGCCGCTCGCCCATCGCGAGGCGGCCGATCAGATCGAAGCCTGCGCGGCCTCCTCGACACGCTGGGCCAGCCGCAGCCGGTGTTCGAGCTGGCGCTCTCCTGGCTCGACCGGCGCAAGCCGGCGCGGACGGCCGCGCCGGTGCTGGTGCATGGCGACTACCGCACCGGCAATTATCTCGCCGATGAGACCGGCGTCACCGCGATCCTCGATTGGGAAGGCGCCCATCTCGGCGATCCGGTCGAGGATCTGGGCTGGCTGTGCGTGAAGAGCTGGCGCTTCGGCTCGATCGACAAGCCGGCCGGCGGCTTCGGCAGCCGCGAGCAATTGTGGGCGGCCTACGAGCGCGCCGGCGGCGGCAAGGTCGATCCGGCGCGCGCGCATTGGTGGGAAGTGTTCGGTACCGCACGCTGGGGCATCATCTGCCACACCCAGGCGTGGAAGCACCTGTCGGGCGCGCAGAAATCGATGGAGCTCGCCTCGATCGGCCGCCGCGGCGTGGAGACCGAGGTCGACCTGCTGCAATTTCTGAAAAGCGCGGTCTGACATGGCGCAGGACCGTCCGACCGCTCGCCGAGCTCTTGGCCGCGATCGCCGATTTCCTGCGCGAGGAGGCGATTCCCGCCCTCGATCGCGCCGAGCCTCGGCTCGGCTTCCAGATGCGGGTGGCGGTGAATTCGCTGGCCATCCTCGAGCGCGAGAGCGCGGCTGGGACCGGCCGCCGATGCCCGCGAGCACAAGCGGCTGGTGAAGCTCCTGGGCCGCGACGGCACGGTGGATGAGCTCAACCGCGAGCTTGCGCGGCAGCTGCGGACCGGCCAACGTGACGAGCGCGATGCGGCGTTGATGGCCCATCTCGAGGCCACCATCGCCGACAAGATCGCCATCGCCAATCCCAAGTGGAGGTGACGATGCCTTCCACCGTGTTCGCCGACCGCTCTGCCGCGGGACAGCTGCTCGCCGCTGAGCTCGAAAGCCTCGCCGACCGGAGGCCCATCGTGTTTGGCCTGCCGCGGTGCGGCGTGCCCGTCGCCTACGAAGTCGCGCAGCATCTGGGCGCTCCCCTCGACGTCGCCCTGGTCCGTACCGTGCGCGCCGCCGACGAGCTGCTGGCCACCGTGATGGAGGGCGATCCGCCGACCATTCGCATCGAGCCGGACAAGCCTGTCGCGCGCGAGCTGATCGCCGATGCCGTCGACGAGCTCGAGAAGCGCCTGCAGCTCTATCGCGGCAGCAGCCGGCCGATGTCGCCCGCGGGCCGCACCGTGATCGTGGTCGACCAGGCCATCACCTCGGGGCACGCGGCCGCCGGCGCCATCGAGCTGCTGCGCCAGGCCGGCGCGCGTAACATCGTGGTGGCGGCCCCGGTGGCGTCCGATCCCGGCGTGGCCCGGCTCGCGCCGCTGGCCGAGCGCGTCGTGGCGTTGCGCCGGGTGCCTGATGTCGGCCCGCTCGAGCGGCACTATGCCGACTGGCGACAGGTCACCCACGACGAGGCGCTCGGCTACCTCGAAAAGGCGCGGGAATAGTTCGGCGGCAGCCGAAGTATTAGCCATGGCGGACCGCCAGGGCGGCGCCTAAATTCACGTCATGATCACCGTAAACGCCCTTTCCGAAGTCGCCGCCCTGATGGGCGACCCGGCGCGCGCCGCCATGCTGCAGCTCTTGATGGATGGCCGCGCCCATACCGCGTCCGAACTGGCGCTGACCGCCGGCGTCACCGCCCAGACCGCCTCGGGCCATCTGTCGCGCATGGTCGAGGCCAACCTGCTGGCCGCCCGCGCCCAGGGCCGCAACCGTTTCTATCGCCTGGCCTCCGGCGAGGTGGCGCATGCCATCGAGTTCGCTGATGGCGCTGGCCGGCGAGCGCGCCGAGCCCGCCGCGAAGACGGCGGCGTGGCGGCGCGATCCCGATCTCCGCTTCTGCCGCACCTGCTACGATCATCTGGCGGGCCAGGTCGGCATCGCCGTCACCGATTCGCTCACCCAGCATGGCCATCTCGAGCCCAAGGGACCGAAGGACTGGACAGCTCACGGCCTCGGGCGAGCTGTTCTGCCAGCGGCTGGGCGTCGATCTCGCCGGCGCCCGCGCCGCCCACTCCCGCCACTTCGCGCGCCAGTGCCTCGACTGGAGCGAACGGCGGCCACACATCTCGGGCGCGCTGGGCTCGGCGATCGCCGACACCTTCTTCAAGAAGGGCTGGGCCGAGCGCCTGCGCCGCGGCCGCACGGTCCGCCTTACCGACTCAGGACGCCGTGCCCTTAGTAGCCACTTCGGCACTTCGATCTAGCTTGGCTTTGCCGAAGGCCTGGCCCTCGCCCGAGGGGATCTTGGCGACCTGTGAAGCCCGCAGGATCTTCTCCTCGCCCACCGTCAGGTAGAGGTTGGTGAAGAGCAGCGAGCGGGTCTGGCGCACCACTTCGCAGCGGCCCTAGACCCAGTCGCCGACCTTGGCCGGCGCCACGAAATCGAACGTCATGCTGACGGTCGGCAGGAACTTGCGCAGGCCGACCAGCGTGCCGCCGCCCATCGTGCCCACCAGATCGGCCACGGTCATCATCATGCCGCCATGCAGGCCGCCCGCCGGGTTGCACATGTGGCCCTGCACGCGAAAGCCCAGGACGAACTCGTCACGCGTGCCCTTGGCGCCGCGCTTGGCGTAGAGGTTGCCGATATGGCTGTTGAAGGTCGGATCGGGACGGCCGCGATCGAAGTCGATGCGCAGGAAACCTTCAGGTGGATTGTCGTCAGCCAAAGGCCTAGCTCCGCGGTCTTGAGATTGCGCTGGCGGCTCAGCAGCGCGAAGGCGCCGAGGCCTGCCAGCACGTCGTGGCGGCGGCCGTAGAGGCGGCCGCTCACCTGCGCCACGTGCTCGTCGTGTCCCACCACCTCGCCCTCGGCCTGCAGCCAGTCGCCGATCCGGCCGGGGCCGAGATAGTCGAGCGAGAGCCTCAGGGTAACGGCGCGGCGCTGCAGCGTGTGCCAAACGGCGGTGCCCATCGCCGAATCGAGGAACGCCGCCATCATGCCGCCATGCACGATGCCCAGCGAATTGGCGTGCTGCGGGCCCGGCAGAAAGCCGCGGATCAGCGCGGCGGCCCTCGAGCTTCTCGAACCACGGTCCGTTGGCCTCGGCAAAGCCGATGGCTTCAGTGAGCTCGCGAAAACCGTACGGAATGCTGGCCACGCGCCATCTTAGGCGATGCCAGTCATGCGATACCAGTCAGCAGGACCAAGCCGTAGCCGACATAGTAGCTGCCAGCGCCGTGATCAGCCGGTTCGACCAGACGCGGAACTGCGTGTCGGTGAGGCTGCTCCAGCAGGAGCCTGCCGAGCGAGGTGCCGATCATCGACGAGGCCACGGCGAGGCCGAGGAACCACGGCTCGATCTGCCCGACCTGCTCGATCAGTGCGCCGAAATAGATGAGCTTGAAGCCGTGGCCGAACACCTGGCAGGCGGCCTTGGTGGCGACGATCTGCCGGCGCTCGAGCGGCGAGCGCAGGAACATGGTGTCGAGCAGCGGGCCGGTGACGCCGGTCAGCAGCATCAGGCATCATCGACAGCAGGCCGGTGACCGCGACCTGCCGGGGCCCGAAGGTGCGCGGCAGGATCTTCTCCGGAACGGCCGGATGACGAAGGGCGAAAGGCCCAGCATCAGGAGCGCGACGGCCTTGTCGGGCACGTAGAGGGTCAGCGACCACAGCGCGACCGCGACCAGGCAGCCCGCGACGTAGAAGGCCATGCTGCGCCAGCCGATATGGCGCCACCACAGCGTCGCGCGCCAGCCGTTGGAGGCCATCTGGGTGACCGCATGCAGCACCATCGCGGTGGGCAGCGGGAAGGTGACCAGCAGCACGCCGATCAGGATCAGCCCGCCCGCCATGCCGAAGATGCCGGAAAGGAAGGCTGTGCCGATCATCAGGAGGCTGAGGCCAGCGGCCATGAGTGCTGTCATGGCGGCCAAGCTAGGTCCGGCTTACCCAGTGTTCAAATATATGATAAGTGCCATATCCATACTTATTGAATATAGCACATGGAACTGCGCCACCTTCGTTACTTCGTCGCCGTCGCGCATGAGGGCCATGTCACGCGCGCCGCGGAGAAGCTGCGCATGCAGCAGCCGCCGCTTTCCCAGCAGATCCGCGCGCTCGAGCGTGAGGTCGACGCCCAGCTGTTCGTGCGCCATCCGCGCGGCGTGGCCCTGACCGATGCCGGCCGCTCCTTCCTCGCCGACGCCGAGGCGATCCTGGCGCAGGCCGAGCACGCCAAGATCCGGGCCCGCCGCACCGCGCGTGGCGAGACCGGCCGCATCGCCGTGGGCTTCACCACGTCGGCGCCCTTCCATCCCCTGGTGGCGCGCGCCATCCGCGAATTCAGGGCCAAGCGGCCGGACGTCTCCTTCGTGCTCGAGGAAAGCAGTTCTGCCGACATGGTGAGCGGCCTGCGCGATGGCCGGCTGGACGTCGCCTTCATCCGCTCGGGCCTGGTCGATCCCGAGGGCGTGGTCGTGCACGAGCTTCTGCACGAGGACATGGCCGCGGCCTTTCCGGCCCGCCATCCGCTCGCCAAGCGGCCGGCGGCTCACGCTCAAGGATCTCGCCGACGAGACCTTCATCCTCTACCGCCGACCCGACGGTCGTGGCCTCTACGACGTCATCATCGCGGCCTGCAGCGAGGCGGGCTTCAGCCCGCATGTCGGCCAGGAGGCGCCGCGCATCGTCTCGACGCTCAATCTGGTGGCGGCGGGACTCGGCATCACCATCGTGCCCGCCTCGTTGAGCCGGCTGCCGCTGGAAGGCGTAGGCTACCGGCCGCTGCGGGCCGGCCCGCCATCAAGGTGCCGCTGAACCTCGCCTGCCGCCGCGACGAACGGTCCGCCGCGACGCTCGGCTTCATCGATCTCGTGCGCCGTTTGCCGTCATGATCAGGACAGTCGGTCATTCCAATCATTCGATCGAGCGCTTCGTCGATCTGCTGAAGAGCCGGCGGCGTGAAGCTGCTGGTCGACGTGCGCTCCGATGCCCTACTCCCGCCGCTTCCCGCAGTTCGGCCGCGAGCGGCTGGCCAGGACGCTCGGCGAAGCCGGCATCGACTACGTCTGGGAGGGCGAGGCGCTGGGCGGCAAGCCGGGCCAGGCCGGCGGCTACAACGAGCTCGCGGCACGACCGGCCTTCAAGGGCGCACTCGACCGCGTGATCGAGCTCAGCCACGACACTACGCTCTGCCTGATGTGCGCGGAGAAGGAACCGCTCGACTGTCATCGCACCGTGCTGGTGTCGCGGCGGCTCGCCGAGCGCGGCGTCGCGGTCGAACATCTGCTGGCCGATGGCTGCATGCGCGCCCATGCCGAGATCGAGGACGCATTGTTGGCGAAAAGCGCCGGCGCCGACCTGTTCGAAGATCGCGCGCAGCAGCTCGCTCGCGCCTATGATGCGCGTGAGCGGGCAATGAAAGGCCGGCGCTGAGCGTGATTCCTTCTCGCCCGCGGCTTGCTCGGCTAATGTCTCGCGGAACCACTATCAGGAGCAGCACCCCATGGTCTTCGGCTGGTTGAAGAAGAAAACGAAGAAGGCAGCCGACAAGCCGTCCGCCGCGCCCGCCGCGCCAATCAGCTCGGCAGCGCCGCCACCACCATCGGCGCCACAGGCCCCGCCCGCCGCCGAGGCGCCATCGACCCCCGCGCGTCCGCGGGCGCCGTGGGGAGCCGAGGACGACATCGCGGCGAACCAGGCGATCGGCGGCCTGCGCAATTTCCTGCTCGGCGCTCTCAAGACCGAGCGAGGCATTCAGGCCGAGACGCTCCTGGTGGCCGCGGGCGCACTCACCGGCTACGCAGTGATCAACGCCGTGTTCGAGGCCTATCTCAAGCGGGGGCGCGCGCAGGTCGGCGACGCAGAGGCCGCCAGCACGGGCAAGGCGATCGTCGAGGTCAAGGGCAAGGACGGGCAGACCTACTATTTCGGCGACCTGATCAACAGCTTCCTCGCCGCCTCGGCCGGCCCGGTGTCGCGGCCGTTCTTCGTGTGGGGCTACCTTGCCGGCGTCGCAATCAACTCCGGCGTGCCAGCCGCCGAGTTGCCCGATCTCAATGAAATGTTCAAGCACGCGGCGAGCACCGTCGGAACGCCCGAGTTCGGCATCCCGCGCATGCCCCCGAACCTCAAGCCGATGCTGACCCCACGACAGGCCGTCGACCGTCTGTGGCCCGCCGTCCGGACAGGCCTCGCGCGCATCGACGGGCCGGCAGCCGGCGGCCGCGGCATCGATGTCGAGCACTGGCCGATCATCTGCGCGATCGTCGCCCAACAACTGATCGGTCAGACCAAGGGTGTCGTCGACGTGAAGGTGGCGCTGCGGCTGGTCATGGAGTCGGCGATTTTCATGTCGAAGATCGACCCGCGATCGGTCCGGCAGGAGCAGGCGGCGACGAGCTAGGCGCCGCTCAGGTGCCGGTGGCCCCATTTGCGGATGGCGTCGATCACCGGCACGAAGCTCCTGCCCACAGGCGTCAGGCGGTATTCGACCTTGGGCGGCACAGTGCCGTAGTCCTTGCGCTGGATCAGGCCGAACTCGGCCAGCGCCTTGAGCTCGCGGCTCAGCACCCGGGGCGCGATCTCGCCCGACCCGTCGCCGCCGCGCAGCAGGCCGCTCCTGATCTCGCCGTAGCGCCGCGCCCCGTCCTTGAGATCCCACAGGATGCGGATCTTGTACTTGCCGCTCACCATCCTCTGGAAAGCCAGCACCGGGCAGCCGCCGCGTCCGACTTTACTATCATTTTTGTCCATACTTGCGCTCCCGCGCCTATCGTCCCCTAATCATTGTCACCAAGGAGGACCGATATGAAGCAGTTTCTCATCAAGTACCGCCACACCAACGGCACGGCCGAGGACTGGCACAAGGAGATCGCCAAGTTCATCGCCGGCATCGACGGCGATCCGGCGCTCACGGGCAAGGTCGGGTATCGCTGCATGAAGGGCCGCGACAGCGCCGACTACTATCACATCGCGACGGTGTTCGATGATGCCGGCCGCGTCGCCCTGCAGGAACGGCCCTTCTTCAAGCATTACACCGAGCAGACCCGCGCGATTTCCGGCGGCACCGTCGAGGTCATACCGCTGGAGACGATTGCCGAAACCGCACAGTGAGCGCGGCTTGCAGAAAAACGAGATCACAAATCGGTCATAGCCAGAATCTCGGATGTCATGCGAGTGCATGCCATGATCAGTTGAAGTCATAGACTGTCGGGGCATGGCGTTTCGTACCACGCCTTGATTCGCGAGGTTGCGAGCTTGGAATGTCGGGGTACGAGGATTGGCGCCCAACAGAAGGTGCCCTCCATCCGTGCTCGGATGGAGATGCCCATGGACGAAGTCCGACCGCAAGCCCGCGCCGCTTACGAGGACCGTCCTCCACGAGTCCTCCATTTGAGCACGTACGATGCTCAGGATGGCGCAGCGCGTGGATCGACCTGGCTGAACGAGGCCCTTCAGCAGAGAGGCTTCGAATCATCGCTGATGGTCGGGCGCAAACTGAGCAACGACCCGGCAATCCGACCTTTGCCCGGAATGTTCGCTCCGGTCATGTCGGCGTTGCGGATGAAGTTCGACCGCATACCCCTCCGAGCGTATCACAAAACAGACGAGGCATTTTGGA
Organism: uncultured Alphaproteobacteria bacterium; assembly: GCA_963755595.1. Taxonomy (GTDB): domain Bacteria; phylum Pseudomonadota; class Alphaproteobacteria; order Reyranellales; family Reyranellaceae; genus Reyranella. The sequence goes on from CAVWKP010000022.1 coordinate 53,219, forward strand.
CCGTCGGCTGGCTTCCCTGTCGCATCGATCGACTGTTGTCCCGATTCGACGCCGACATCGTGCACCTGCATTGGGTAGGTGCAGGCTTCCTTTCCATCCCGAGCCTCAAGTATTTCCGATGTCCGGTCGTGTGGACATTGCGCGACATGTGGACCTTCACCGGCGGCTGCCACTATGCGGGCGCCTGCGACCGCTATCGCGAGGCCTGTGGAGCCTGTCCCCAGCTGCGCTCCACCAACGATGCCGACCTCAGTCGAGCGATATGGAACAGGAAGCAAAAGCATTGGCATGGGATCGATCTATGGCTCGTCGCCATCAGCGAATGGCTGGCGAGCTGCGTGCGCTCCAGTGACCTTCTGCGCTCGCATCCGCTCGAAGTCATTCCAAACGGCATCGATACGGCGCGTTTCCGTCCCACGGAGAAAGCGGCGGCGAGACAGGCTTGGGATTTGCCGCTCGACCGGCAGATCATCGTCTACGGAGCCATGCGCGCCAGGACGGATCCTCGGAAGGGATATCAACAGCTGGCGGCCGCGATCGAGAAACTAAGGCAGCGCGGACGGACGAAGGATCTGATGCTCCTCGTTTTCGGCGATCCGCAAATGGGCGCGCTGCCGGAAGGGATCGACGGTCGCAATGTCGGCTTTCTGGATGACGACCGGCGGCTGTCGCTGCTCTATTCCGCCGCCGATGTGGCGGTCGTCCCTTCCATCCAGGAGGCCTTCGGCAAGACAGTGATTGAGGCCATGGCATGCCGCACGCCCGTCGTTGCTTTCGACGTCGGTGGCCCGAAGGACATCATCGATCATTTGCACGACGGTTTTCTGGCACGTCCCTACAGAAGCGACGATCTTGCGACCGGCATCGTCTGGTGCCTCGAGCAAATGAAGCTCGGACCCGATCTGGGGCGCAGGGCGCGCGCCAAGGTCGAAGCCAAATACGACATTGACGTGATTGCGGACTCCTACGAGAGCCTTTATCGCCAAATCTTGACACAGGCACGCGAGCGCACCGACCGCTAGGCTGCACAGGGCACCAGCGTGGCAATCGGAATGGAATATCCATGTCGCTGAAGGCTGAAGCCATCTCGGGCGCCAAGTGGACGACGGCATCGACCGTGGTGGTCTCGGCGATCCAGCTGCTTCAGCTGGTTGTCCTGGCGCGAGTGCTCTCGACCGAGCGACTTCGGCATCATGGCGATGGCGATGGCTGCGCTCGGGTTTGCGCAGATCTTCACGGACGCCGGCATCAGCAGCGCGATCATCCATCGGCAGACCAGCTCCCGGCAGGAGCTGTCATCGCTCTACTGGCTGAACGTGTTTGCCGGCGTGATCGTGTTCTGTCTGGCGCTGCTCGCCACTCCCCTTCTGGTGTCCTTCTTCGGCGATGCTCGCCTCGAGCTCCTGTTTCCCTGCACGTCTCTGGTGTTCTTGATCGCCCCTTTCGGACAACAGCCTCAGCTTCTCCTCCAGAGGGATCTGCAATTCAAAAGGCTTGCGCTCATCGAGGCCTCTTCGGCCGCAGTTGGCGCCGGCGTCGCCATAGCGAGCGCGCACGCTGGCTATGGCGTCTACGCGCTCGCCTTTGGTCAACTCGCTGTCGCCTCCTTCACGGCGATCGCCGTCACCGCCGTCACCTGGCACGAATGGCGACCGATGGCCTGGTACCGAACCGTCGATGTCCGGCCCTATCTGCGATTTGGCCTATTTCAGCTGGGCGATCGTGCCGTGAATTACCTGGTTGCCCGTGCCGACCAGATCGTCATCGGCGCCGTGGTCGGCGCGTATGGTCTCGGCATCTACAACTTCGCCTGGAACCTCGCGATCATGCCCGTTACCAGGATCAATCCGATCCTGACGCGCATCGCGTTTCCGGTCTTCGCAAAGGTGCAGCTGGAGAACGAACGCCTGAAGCGCGGATACATGCTGCTGGTATGGCTGCTCGCCATGGTCAATGCGCCGATCCTTCTCGGAGGTGCCGCGGTCGCAGCTACGTTGGTGCCCATTTTCTTCGGTCAGCAATGGGCGTCCGCAGTGCCGATCCTTCAAATACTGGCGGTTGTCGGCCTGTCGCGCGCCATCCTCAATCCCATCGGTTCTCTCGTCCTGGCGAAAGGCCGGCCTGATCTGGCTTTCAAGTTGAATGCCTGCTTCCTGTTTCTGCAGATCCCCGCGGTGTACGCAGGAGCGCGGATCGGCGGCCTCGACGGCGTAGCGTGGACGGTACTGATCCTTCAGCTGGCCGACCTGACGACGGTCTACGTCGTTCTGATGCGCCCTCTGATGGGGCCTTGCCTGGGTGAATATGTGCGTTGCCTTGCCGTGCCGCTGGCGACGTCACTCTCGATGGCAATGATCGTCCTGCTCGTGCCGCTCGTGGTGCGCGAGCCGCCGCTGCTTACGCTTGCCGCGCAGGTCGTCGCCGGTGCTGCCTTCTATCTTCTGGCCAACGTCGCGCTGCAGCGCTTGAGACTGCGCGCCGCGCTCGGCGATCTTCTCGTCTCCAGATCCTAGCGACGTCGGATGTCGACAACGACGCTGGACAGACCATTGCGTGTCTTGCACAGCCACCCGGTATGGCTGCCGCAAACGCAGCCCTGGCTCTTCAATCTCGTTCGCTATCTGCCGGAGGCGGACATTCGATCGTACGTCGTCTGCGACAGAACCGAGAATCTGGCGCAATTTCCGGTCCAGCGGCTCCACGCCCTGAGCGAGAGGCGGTACTGGTCTTTCTGGGATCAGAGACTTCTCCAGCGGTTCCAGGCGCGTCCCCCGGCACGGTTCCTTCGCACGTTGGGCCGCCGCTTCCTGACCGACCTCGTCGCACTCTCATTTCGGCAACATCGGCTGGCGGGATATGCCGGCCGTTCGCCAGATGCCGGCCAAACACGTCGTGACGTTCTATGGATTCGAAGTCGGCCGATTGCCCAAACATGAACCCGTGTGGCTCGACCGGTACGCGGAAATGTTTGCCTCGGCCGATTTGATCACCTGTCAGGGCCCAGCCATGGCTCGGTCGGTCGTCGAACTCGGCTGCCCCGAAAGCAAGATCCGGATCAACCGCCTCGGCATCGAGACCGAACGGATCCCTTATCAACCTCGCCACTGGAAACCTGGCACGCCGCTGCGCGTCCTCATCGCAGCGAGCTTCGTGGAAAAAAAGGGAATACCGTATGCGCTGGACGCCCTGGCGAAGATCAAGGGCGAGGTCCCGTTGGAAGTCACTGTGATCGGCGACTCGCGGCCGGATCTACAGTCCCGAAGCGAAAAGCAACGCATCCTTGATGCCATCTCGACCGGCGGCCTCGAGAAGTGCGTTCGGCTCGTCGGCTTCCAGTCCCATCAGGGAATGCTGAAGGAGGCCTACCGAAACCACGTCTTCCTGTCCCCCAGCGTGACCGCCGCCGATGGCGACACCGAGGGTGGCACCGTTCTCGCGATCATCGAAATGGTTGCCACGGGCCTGCCTGTCGTCAGCAGTTGGCATTGCGACATACCGACCATCATCGAGCATGGCCGAACCGGCTTTCTCGCCGAAGAAAAGGATGTCGATGGTCTCGCGGAATCTCTGCGTTGGTTGATCAAACATCCCGATCAGTGGCGGGCGCTCACGGACGCCGCGCGCCAGCATGTCGATCAGAAATTCAACGCCGCCGTCCAAGGCGTCGAGCTCGCCTCGCTGTATCGCGAAGTGCTTTGCCGCGCGCCGATCGCGGGCGCATGAGCAAATCGAGCGTCAAAACCCGCGGCCAGGAGGCCTCTGGAATGAAAAATGTGGAAGCGTGGCGCCCTTCCAAGTTCGTCTTGGTCGACGGCAATTGGAGACCATCGTCCGACCCTCGTGAACTGCGCCGCGCATCGCGATTGTTGGGCGCGATCCTGTGCGAGCTCTATCCGCGCCTGCTCAATCAGCACGTCAGGGGCCGGCTGCTCGACCATGGCTGCGGCAAGGTCCCGCTTTATGGAATGTATCGTGGTCTCGTTACCGAGGCCGTCTGCATCGACTGGGGCACGTCCCTTCACGGGACGCAGCATGTCGATCAACTCGTCAACCTGAACGGTCCCCTGCCCTTCCCCAGGGAGTCCTTCGATACAGTGCTGTCGAATGATGTGATGGAACACATCAAGGAACCCGAACTGGCCTGGTCGGAGATGGCGCGGGTGCTGAGGCCCAACGGTAAGCTGATTGTCAGCGTTCCGTTTCTCTATGGCGTCCACGAAGCGCCGCACGACTATCAGCGATTCACGGCATTCAAGCTAAAGGCGCTCTGCGCAGCCAACGGCCTGGAGGTGCTGGAGCTACAACCGTACGGCGGCGGTCTCGAAGTCGTGCTGGATATCGTAGGCAAGCATCTCGACTTGCATCCCGTGCTGTCGACTGTCCATCTCGCCATCTCGAGACTGCTGCGCTGGATTGGGCCCATCAGGAGGATCTCGGAGCGGCGCAAGGAGGTCTTTCCGATGGGCTATTCGATGGTGGCGCAGAAGCCGCCGTCCGCCGGTCCGTTGTCCTAGTCAGGGCTTCCAGGCTTGGCAATTTGCCGTTGCGCTCAAGTAATCCCAGCGCGTCAGGCGGAACGCCGTCCGCATGGCCAGGCGACCGAGAACGTTTCCGCCAAGCAGCTCGCGCGGCCCATCGAGCGACACAACGTTGCGGAAGCCGGCAGCTGACAGCAGCGTGCGAAGCTCGGTCGGCGAGTACATGTGCCCCCAGGGCTCGCAAGCCGGACTCTTCCTGCGAATCGTCCGGTCGTAGCGGCTGGGTGAGAAGATGAGAATCGACCCGCTGGGGCGGAGGACGCGCGCGGTTTCGGCCAGGACACTTCTGGCAACGTCGCGATCGAGATGCGCAATGACTTGGTGCAACAAGGCGGTCTGAAAGGACCCGTCTTCAAAGGGCAATGGCGCATCGAGATAGTGCTGGCTCAATCGCAGTCCGGGATAGCGTTGCCGGCCGATTTCCACGGCCTCCGGAGATCCCTCGATCCCGCAGCAATCCAGTCCCCAACGCGTCGCGCCCTCGACGAACAGGCCTGTCCCCGCGCCGATGTCCAGGATCGGACCGGGAGCGGAGTTGGCGACGATATGGGCAAGGACGGGACGATAGTGCTCCCATGTCCGCGACGCATATAGCGCTCGGAAATAGTCGCCCGATCCGACACCAGCGTTCGCCATGTTTGTCGCTCCCTGGACGAGTGTGGCCGATGACATGGCCAAGCGAACATCAAGGAGTGGCTGGCTGGGGCGCCAGGATTCGAACCTGGGAATGGTGGAATCAAAATCCACTGCCTTACCACTTGGCTACGCCCCAACGACCTCAGGCTTTAGGCGGCCGGAACATAGTGGGTTCGTTCCGGTCGCGCTACTGGACGCCCTACAGGCCGACCGACTCAAGCGCCCGCTTCAGGGCATCACCGGGCACGAAGGTGCCGTCGGCATAGAGCAGCGCGGGCGCGGCAGGATCGAGCGCCAGATCGACGATCTCGCCGATATAGATCGTGTGCGTGCCGGCCGAGAGCTCGGCCACCAGCTTGCAGTCGAACGACACCGGGCAGCCTTTCAGCACCGGCGCCCCGGTGGTGAGGGTCGACCAGTCACCCATGTCGTTGAAGCGCTCGTCGCCCTCCACGCCATCCATGCCGGCGAAGCGCTCGGCGATCTTGCGGTGCTGGGGGCTCAGGATATTGACGCAGAAGAAGCCGGCATGGCCGATCGGGTCGTGCGCCGAGGCGGTCTTGTTGACGCAGACCAGGAGCTGCGGCGGCTCGGCCGAGACCGAACAGACGGCGGTGGCTGTCAGCCCGCCGCGCTGCTGGCGGTGGCGGGTGGTGATCAGGGTCACGCTGGCCGCGAGGTGGCGCATGCCTTTTTTGAAGGCAGCCGCGTCAATGCTCATGTTCTGATCCTAAGGCAGCGGCGCTGCCAGCGGCTACCGGAAACGGCTGCTAACCGCCCGGCCGGTCAGCGAAATCACGCCCACGGCCCGCCGCGCGCTTCGGTTGTCTGACCGGCGACTGCAACAAAACCTTCATCAGACTGCCGTTATTTGCGGTTGCCCGGTAGCAGCCGGCGGCTACGGTTCGGCCCTGCCATGGCCGGTCTGCTTGCCCCCGATACCCCCCCAGATGCGGCCCTGCGGCAGATCGCGGCGGAGTGCCACGCCGATCTCGAGAAATATCGCGCCGTCGTCCTGAAAAGCCGTCGGCCGATCGGCATCCACCAGACGCGGGTTGCGCTGCGCCGCCTGCGCGCGGCCTTCAGCCTCTTTCGCGGCGCCGTGGTGGGGCCGACCGAAGCCCGCCTGGTCCGGGCACTTTCCGCCGAAGCGAAGTGGCTGGCCGGCGAATGCGCGCCGTCGCGCGACCTGCATGTCTTCCTGACCGAGACGGTGAGCGACGTGCCGCCGGTGGTGAAGCGGATCGCCAACCGGTTGGCGAAGGTCCATCTCGAGCGGGCGCGCACCGCCTTGACGGGGGCGCGCTATAGCGCCTTCAACGGCCAGCTCGTGGCCTTCGGCCAGGCCACCGCCTCGACCAGCCCCAGCCGGCTCGACGATTTCGGCCGTGCCGTGCTCGATCAGCGCCATGGCAAGGTCGAGCAGCGCGGCCGCAAGATCGGCTCGCTCGACGGCAAGCGGCTGCATCGCCTGCGCATCGCCATCAAGAAGCTGCGCTACGCCGCCGCCTTCCTGCGGCCCGCCTTTGCGTCGAAAGCCGCGAAAGCCTATATCGAGGCCACGGTGCGCCTGCAGGGCGCGCTCGGTGCCTTGAACGATCGCGAAGTGGCCAGCCAGATGCTGGCCGACATCGCCGTCGCGGCCCGCCCGACGGAGGACGTCGAACGGCCGCTGCGCAAGCTCGCCAAACAGGCCGCGTCCGGTACAAAGCACCGCCGCCGCCGGCTGCAGCGGGCCTGGAAGACCTTCAGGAAGGCCGAGCGGTTCTGGCGCGCCTGAACAGATAGGACGGCCATGACCAATACGCAGACTGCCGCCGAAGAGCGCATTCCCGTCACCGTGCTGACGGGCTTCCTGGGCAGCGGCAAGACCACGCTCCTGAACAAGCTGTTGCGCCGGCCCGAACTTGCCGACACCGCGGTGATCATCAACGAGTTCGGCGAGATCGGGCTCGATCATCTCCTGGTCGAGAAATCCGACGACGAGGGCATGGTGACGCTGAATTCGGGCTGCCTGTGCTGCACGGTGCGCGGCGATCTGGTGCGCACCATGAGCGAGCTGTTCCTGAAGCGCGCCAAGGGCGAGGTGACGCCGTTCAAGCGCATGGTGGTCGAGACCACGGGTCTCGCCGATCCGGCGCCCATCCTGCACACGCTGATGACCGATCCCCTGCTCGCCTCGCGCTATCGCCTCGACGGCGTGGTGACCACGGTCGACGGCGTGAACGGCGCCTCGACGCTCGACAATCACGAGGAGGCGATCAAGCAGGCCGCCGTCGCCGATCGCATCCTGCTCACCAAGGTCGACATCGCCGATGCGCCGAAATTCAAGGAGCTGCAGGCCCGCCTGCACCAGCTCAACCCCGGCGCGCCCACCCATTCGATCACGGCGGGCGAGATCGATCCCAACCAGATCCTGAACGCCGGCCTCTACAATCCCGAAAGCAAGACGGCCGACGTGAAGAAGTGGCTGCAGGCCGAAGCCTACGAAGGCAGCCACGATCACGGCCACGGCCACCATCATCATGGCCATGGGCACGACCATGACCATAAGCACGGCGAGCAGGACCCGCACGACGTCAACCGCCATGACGACCGCATCCGCTCGTTCTGCATGACCTTCGACGAGCCGATGAGCTGGTCGACCGTGGCGGCGGCGTTCGACGCGCTGGTGACCTATCGCGGCCCCGACCTGTTGCGCATGAAGGGCATCCTGAACGTCAAGGACACCGACAAGCCCGTGGTGATCCACGGCGTGCAGCACGTCTTCCATCCGCCGGCCACGCTCGAGGCCTGGCCCGAGGGCGACGACCGCAAGAGCCGCGTGGTGTTCATCACCCGCGACATCGCCGAGAGCACCATCCGCAAGGTCTTCGCGTCGTTCTTCGAGGCCGAGAAGAAGGGCTGGGGCCAGCAGGACCAGCAGCAGCAGTAGCGGCTAGCGCTGAGGCGGCACCGTCTCGAAGCAGCTGCAGCCCGCGCGAGACGTCGTCCCATGGCGGCTTTTCGCTCACGAAGATCGCGATCTCGGGCTTGAACCGCGCCGGCTCGTCGAGCGAGCCGGCATAGAGGTTGATCATGCCCGGCATCACGTCGGCGGTGCCGTACACCACGCTGAGACAAAGTGGGCAGGCGTAGCGCGAGGCGGGCTGGCCGCTGCCGCCGGCCCGCGCGTAGGCCCTCGTCTCGCCTTCCACCGTCACCGCGCGCTCGGGAAAGCAGAGCCAGCCGACATGGCCCGCGCCGCTGGTGCGCTGGCAGCTGCGGCAATGGCAGAAACCCTGCATCAGGGGCTCGCCTTCGGCCCGATAACGGAGCGCTCCGCAGGCGCATCGACCTGTCAGCATCACCTGACTAAAGCATACTTCGTCCGGCTGGAGCCAGCCGGACGAAAATGCCCGGTGATCGAGGCGCAGGACCAACGCGTTTCCGATCGAATGGAGCCGCATGCGGCTCCATTCATCGAACCCGCTATGGCACGGCCGGCAGCAAAGGCGAACGACGCAGCCGGCCGAGACGCACGACGAGGAAGCCTACGATCATGAGGTTGATGACATTGAACACCACGCTGATGCCGAAGGCCGGCGCGTAGTAGCCGAAGTGGTCGTAGAGCGCGCCGGCGAACCAGCTGCCGAAGGCCATGCCGCTCATCGCCGTGAACAGCGTGAGCGGCATGCGCCATGACGCTTCGGCCGCCGGGAAGTGGTCGCGGATCGCCACGCTGTAGGATGGGATGATGCCGCTGAAGCCAAACCCGAAGGCCGCCGAGATGGCGAACAGGCCGGCCTCGTCCTGGGTCAGCAGGAAGCAGGCGATCGCCACCGCCTGGCAGGACGAGCCCACCATCACCGTGCGCAGGCCGCCGATGCGGTCGGCCAGCGCGCCCCAGACCTGGCGCGCGAGGAAGGCCGAGCCCAGCATCACCGAGAGCATGGCCGCGCCATGTGTCGGCTTGATGCCGATGTCGCCGCAGAAAGCCACGATGTGGGCCGACGGCACCGACATCGGAATGCAGCAGCAGAAGCCCGCGACGCAGATCAGCGCCTGCACCACGTTGGGATGGAGCCCGGCGATGCGATCTGCCTTGCGCTGGGTCGCGCGCAGCGGCCGCGACAGCGTGGCGGCAAGCGGCGGCGGCTTCAGCAGGAAGGTCGCCGGGACGATCAGGACCAGCACGATGCCGGCATAGCCCAGCATCAGCGTCTGCCAGCCGATCACGGCCAGGCCGCGCTCGAAGAGGGACGGCCACAGCACGCCCGCGACATATTGGCCGGAGGAAATGAGGGCGATGGCGGCCCCGCGCCGGCGCTCGAACCAGCGGCTGATATAGACCAGCAGCGGCGGGTAGACGCCGCCATTGCCCAGCAGGCCGACCATCAGCCCATGGCCGACATAGAGCGCCCAGATGTGAGCCCAGCGAGGACAGCGCGAGGCCGCCTGCGATCATGCAGCCACCGATGAAGACCGTAGGGCGAATGCCGATGCGATCGGCCAGCCAACCCATGAAAATGCCGCCCGCGCCCGTGCCGACCCAGACCAGCGCGCCCGCCAGCGCCACGACCGAGCGCTCGATGCCCAGCAACTCCTGGATCGGCTTCATGCCGACCACGATCAGGAGCGGCGAGCCGTAGGACACCGACAGGATCGCCAGCACCAGCCACGCCGTCATCCACGCGGCGCGGCTGTCAACGCGGGTTTCCTCCACTCAACGCTCCGGTTTTTGTTACGCGGATTTTAGCATGCCTGTTGGCGTCGCCAGCGCAGCCATGGCATGACAGGCGAAACATCGGGAGGAAAAAATGTGCTGGGCAACAAGACTCGGCCTCATGCTGGCGGCGGTCGTCGCGTTTGCTTCTCCGTCTGGCGCACAGAGTTGGCCCAACAAGCCGGTCAAGATCGTGGTCCCGTTCGGTCCGGGCGGGCCGGCCGACGTCTATGCCCGCATCCTGGCCCAGGAACTGACCGGCGTGTTCGGCCAGCAATTCATCGTCGACGACAAGCCCGGCGCCGGCGCGGTGATCGGCACCGACATCGCCGCCAAATCGCCGCCCGACGGCTACACGCTCCTGATGATGTCCAACACCCACACCACCAACGAGACGCTGTTCGCCAACAAGCCCTACGTGCTGATGCGCGACCTCGTCGCGGTGACCCCGGTCAATTCGTCGGACCTGGTGATGGTGGTTCATCCCTCGGTGCCAGCCAAGACGCTGCAGGAGTTCATCGCGCTCGCCAAGGCCAAGCCCGGCGAGCTGTCCTATGCCTCGTCCGGGCCGGGCACGCCCTATCACATGGCGGGCGAGCTGTTCAAAGCCATGAGCGGCACCGACATCCTGCATGTGCCGCACAAGGGCAGCGCCGAGGCCCGCAACGACGTGATGGGCGGCCACGTGCAGATGATGTTCGACGCGGTCACCGCGATGAAGGGCAACATCGATGCCGGCCAGGTGCGCGCGCTTGCCACGACCGGCATCAAGCGCTCGGCGGTCCTGCCCGACGTGCCGACGGTGAGCGAAGCGGGCGTGCCGGGCTATGAGGCCACGATCTGGCTCGGCATCATGGCCCCCAAAGGCACCCCCAAGGAGATCGTCGATCGCCTCAACGCCGAGATCGGCAAGATCATCGCCAAGCCCGCCATCCAGGAAGCCTGGGCCAAGCAGGGCGCGGTGCCGATGACCATGACGCCCGCGGAGTTCGACGCCTTCCTGCGCCGCGACATCGAGAAATGGGCCAAGGTGGTGGAGAAGTCGGGCGCCAAGATCCAGTGAGGACGCTCAGGATCCTGAGCGGCGGTGCCGCGCACGGCCTGGTGGAGCGGATTCGCCCGGCCTTCGAGGCCGAGACCGGCTGCAGGATCGAGGGCACCTTCAGCGCCGTCGGCGCCATGCGTGACAAGCTGCTGGCCGGCGAGCCCGCCGACGTGGTGATCCTGAGCCGCGCGCTGATCGACGAGCTCGCGAGGAGCGGCCATGTCGTGGCCTCCTCGATCACCGACGTCGCCAAGGTCGCGACCAGCGTCGCCGTGCGCCAGGGCGATCCCCTGCCCGACGTCGCCACCCCCGGCGCGTTGCGCACCGCCCTCGCCGCGGCCGACGAAATCCACTTTCCCGATCCGGCGCAGGCCACGGCCGGCATCCACTTCGCAAAGGTGATCAGGCAGCTCGGCCTCTGGGACCAGGTCGCCAGCCGGCTGCGGCTCGCCCCAAACGGCGCCACGGCCATGCGCGAACTGGCCGCCTCGACGGCCCGGCGGCCGATCGGCTGCACCCAGGAAACCGAGATCCGCGCGACGCCGGGCGCGGTGCTGGTTGCGCCGCTGCCGCCGGGCTGCGACCTCACCACCATCTACACAGCTGCAGTGACGACCCGAGCTCAAGCCCCCACCCAAGCAGCGGAATTCGTTGCCCGCGCGGGGAAAGAAAGCGAGGGAGGGGGTGGCGGACAGTGAGACACTTCGCGAGAAATGCCGATGGCATCGGCATCGGAGGTGTCTCACCAGAGTGAGACACCTGTCTCACTTTTCCCCTAGAACAGCCCGAAATCGACCTTCAGCAGGACCAGCACGCCCAGCACGGCGAAGGCCGCCGCGGCACAGGCGCGGATGGCGCCAAGCGGCAGCTTGCGGGCCAGCACGTCACCGAACAGCACCGCCGGCACGTTGGCGATCAGCATGCCGATCGTGGTGCCCGCCGTGACGACGGCGACGCTATGGAAGCGCGCGGCGAGCGCCACGGTGGCGATCTGGGTCTTGTCGCCGATCTCGACCAGGAAGAAGGCGACCATGGTGGCGAGGAAGGCACCGGCATGGCTCGCGGCCTTCGGGCCTTCGTCGGCCTTGTCGGGGATCAGGCACCAGCCGGCCATGGCGAGAAACAGGGCGCCCACGATCCAGCGCATCGCGTCCGCGCCGAGCCAGCCCGCGACGGCCGTGCCCGCCCAGGCGGCGAGCGCGTGGTTGGCGAGTGTCGCCACCAGGATGCCGAGGATGATCGGCACCGGCTTGCGGTAGCGCGTGGCGAGGATCATCGCCAGGAGCTGCGTCTTGTCGCCGATCTCGGCGATCGCCACCAGGCCGGCCGAAACGAGGAACGCTTCCATGAAAACATCACTGGGCGGGATCGAGCGTGCATACCGATGGCCAATCGCGCTGCCCGATCCCGCGGGTGAAACACGAAAGGCCAAAGGTCTCGCCAAGCGAGGCCCGTCTGACGGGCCGTGCACGCCGGAGGGGCCAAGGTCCCCTCTTCGAAAAGAGCAAACCTAGTCTGTTGACCCATCCGCCTCTGGGGTGAGGCCGGCTACTCCCCAATGACGACGCGGGTTTAGCGCGGTGGGAAACTGCGCGCAAGCCGTCTCGCTGCGGCCCTTTTGACCGTGCTAGACCATGGGCCATGGCGAAATCCCCAGCTCCCAAGAAGGCGACGCCGCGGCCCAAGCCGCGGCAAAGAACGGCGACGGCTCGCCGATCCGCCACCTCTACCTGGTTGACGGCTCGGGCTACCTGTTCCGCGCCTACCACGCGTTGCCGCCGATGAACCGGCCGGACGGCACGGCGATCAACGCGGTGTTCGGCTTCTGCCGCATGCTGGCGGCCGACCTGCTGGACAATCCCGAGGTCGATCACATCGCCATGATCCTCGATGCCAGCGGCACGACCTTCCGCAACGAGATCTACGACAAGTACAAGGCCAACCGCCCCGATCCGCCCGAAGACCTGATCCCGCAATTCCCGTTGATCCGCGAGGCGGCGAAGGCGTTCAACGTCACGGTGTGCGAGCTCGCGGGCTACGAGGCCGACGACCTGATCGCGACCTATGCCCGCCTCGCGGTCGAGGCCGGCGGCACCTGCACCATCGTGTCGTCCGACAAGGACCTGATGCAGCTGATCCGCCCCGGCGTCGAGATGATGGACCCGATCAAGAAGATCAAGATCGGGCCCGAGGCGGTAATGGAGAAGTTCGGCGTCACGCCCGACAAGGTGGTCGACGTGCAGGCGCTGGCGGGCGATTCGACCGACAACGTGCCCGGCGCTCCCGGCATCGGCGTCAAGACGGCGGCGCAGCTCATCAACGAGTACGGCAACCTCGAAACGCTGCTGAAGCGCACCGGCGAGATCAAGCAGCCCAAGCGGCGCGAATCGCTCGAGCAGAATGCCGAGCTGATCCGCATCTCCAAGAAGCTGGTGACGCTCCGGGACGACGTGCCGACGCCGGCCGAGCCCGAGAACTTCGTCAAGCGCAAGCCCGATCCCGAGGTGCTGCTGCCCTGGCTGCAGAAGCAGGGCTTCAAGAGCCTGGTCGCCAAGTATGCCAAGGAGCTCGATGTCCCGAGCGCGGCGGTCGAAACCATGGCCTCGGTCGCGCCGGCGCCGCAGCTGCCGGACGCGGTCCGCGCCGCAGCCCCGGCGCGCCCGAAGTCCAACAAGCCGTTCACGACCGAGGACTACGAACTGATCCGCACCGAAGCGGCGCTCGACGAATGGATCGTCGAAGCGACCAAGGCCGGCGTGGTCGGCCTGGCGCTCGAGACGGACGGATCGAGTGCCAACGAGGCGACGCTGGTCGGCCTGTCGTTCGCCCTGCTCGAAGGCCCGTGGGGCAACGTCAATTCCGGGCGGCGCCGCGGGGCTTATCTGCCGATCGGCCATCGCGCGGCGAGCGGTGCGTCGAGCAAGGAGATCCAGGGCGCGCTCGATCTCGCGGGAGACGGCGGCGCCGCGCTGCTGCCCGACCAACTGGCGCTCAAGACGGTCCTCGACAAGCTGAAACCGCTGCTCGAGGACCCGTCCATCCTGAAGGTCGGCCAGAACCTCAAGGGCGACATGTGGGTGCTGGAAAGGCACGGCATCAAGATCGGACCAGTCGACGACACCATGCTGCTGAGCTTCGTGCTGGACGGCGGAAAGCACGGCCACGTCGTGGAGGACCTGGCGGAGCGGTATCTCGACCAGAAGGCGCTGAAATTCTCCGACGTCGCGGGCTCGGGAGCAAAGCAGGTGAGCTTCGACCGCGTGCCGATCGAGCGGGCGATGGAATACGCCGTGCAGCAGGTCGATCTGACCCTGCAGCTCTGGACGCAGTTCAAGCAGCGACTCGCCTCGGAGCACATGGTGACGATGTACGAGACCATCGAGCGGCCACTGATCCCGGTGCTGCTCGGCATGGAGCAGTCCGGCATCAAGATCGACGCCACCGCGCTGCGCAGGCTCAGTTCCGAGTTCGAGAAGCGGATGGGCGAGCTCGAGCGCGAGATCCACAAGATCGCCGGCCGCGAGTTCAACGTCGGCTCGCCCAAGCAACTGGGCGAGATCCTGTTCGACGAGCAGAATCTTCCCGGCGGCCGGCGCTCCAAGACCGGTGCCTGGTCGACCGACGCCTCCGTGCTCGAGGAACTCGCCGTGCAGGGCCATCCGCTGCCGGTGAAGATCCTGGAGCATCGCCAGATCTCCAAGCTCAAGAGCACCTACACCGACGCGCTGGTGCGCGAGCTCGACGCCAAGACCGGCCGCGTCCACACCTCGTACATGATGACGGGCGCGGCGACGGGCCGGCTCGCCTCGACCGAGCCCAATCTGCAGAACATCCCGGTGCGCACCGAGGAGGGCCGCAAGATCCGCGAGGCCTTCATCGCCGAGGCCGGCCACAAGCTGATGAGCGCCGACTACTCGCAGATCGAGCTCAGGCTGCTGGCGCACGTGGCCGACCTCGCCACGCTCAAGGAGGCGTTCGCGCGCGGCGACGACATCCATGCCATCACTGCCTCCGAGATGTTCGGCGTGCCGGTCAAGGGCATGGACCCGCAGGTGCGCCGGCGCGCCAAGGCGATCAACTTCGGCATCATTTACGGCATTTCGGCTTTCGGTCTCGCCAACCAGCTCGGCATCGGCCAGGCCGAGGCGCGCGAGTACATCGCCAAATACTTTCTGCGCTATCCCGGCATCCGCGACTACATGGAGACGACCAAGGCCTACGCGCGCAAGAACGGCTACGTGAAGACGCCGTTCGGCCGCAAGATCCATCTCAAGCACATCAATGACAAGAACCAGGGCATGCGCGCCTTCTCCGAGCGCGCTGCGATCAACGCGCCCTTGCAGGGCGGCGCCGCCGACATCATCAAGCGGGCGATGATCAAGGTACCCGGCGCGCTGAAGGCAGCGAAGCTCAGGGCGCAGATGCTGCTGCAGGTGCATGACGAGCTTCTGTTCGAGGTGCCCGACAAGGAAATCGACAAGGCCAAGGACGTGGCCCGCAAGGTGATGGAAAGCGCCGCCACGCTCTCGGTGCCGCTGGTCGTCGAGACCGGCGTCGGCGCCAACTGGGCGGCGGCGCACTAGGCCATGAGGCAGCTCCGGTTGCCGACCAGCGTTCATTCGGTATCACAGCCGGCTCAGCGGGGATCAGCTCCCCGACCGGAAGATGGCTGAGTACTATTGCAAGCGCCCTGCTTGCCGCTTTGCGCTGCCGGGATGACAAGGATGTTCCCGGCGCTGACGGCTGCTGCCACGCACGATACGGGCCGCGACCAGCGTCACGGCTCGCCCTGAGAACAGGGCGAACGCAAAACCAAGGGGGTAAGCGATGAAGATCTGGGGTCGCGCCAATTCGATCAACGTCATGAAGGTCCTGTGGGCGGCCGACGAATGCGGCGTCACGTACGAGCGCGAGAATGTCGGCATGGCGTTCGGCGGCAACGACCAGCCGTGGTATCTCAAGATGAATCCCAACGGCGTGGTGCCGACCATCGACGATGGCGGGCGCATCATCTGGGAAAGCAACAGCTGCGTGCGCTACCTTGCGGCGAAGTACGCCGCGGGATCGCTGTGGCCGAATGATCCCGGCCAGCGCAGCGAGGCCGAGCGCTGGATGGACTGGCAGCTCAGCACGATCTCCGAGTGCATGCGGGTGATGTTCTGGGGCCTGATCCGCACGCCGGCCGACAAGCGCGACATGGCCGCGATCAAGAAGGCGGCGGTGGAGGGCGGCAAGCTGTGGGGACGGCTCGACAGCCAGCTCGAGGGCAAGCGCTATGTCGCCGGCCAGCACTTCACCATGGGCGACATCCCGGTGGGCTGCTTCGTGCACCGCTGGTACGCCCTCGACGTCGAGCGGCCTGAGCTCAAGAACGTGAAGGCATGGTACGAGCGGCTGAAGGCGCGGCCGGCCTACGCCAAGCACGTCATGCCGCCGCTAACCTAGGGACAATTTTACCCGGGTAAAAACCTACCCAGGGGTGGGTGAGAAAATGGGAAAACCCGCCCAAGACGCCGGTGCCATCGGCATCGAAGGGTTCCCACGCGAGCGGCAATCCGGGAACCCCTCAGCGGGCAAGAGTATCGACCATCTTCCGGAACTGAGTCGGGCCGGCATCGAGGCTGGTCGGCAGCATGGCGCGCGTGGGATCGAGGTCGATCAGCTTCTGCTGCGCCTCGATCAAGGTCTTGTCCTCGTTGAACGCCACCTCGGTCACCGCGAACAGGCGCTCGAGCTTGTCGGGCTCGATGTCCTCGGTGCGCGCGCCGGCGGCATAGAAATAGCGCGAGGCCCGCGGGCCGATCGGCGTCACCGCCTGCTCGTCGATGCGCCAGAAGAGCGGCGCCACCTCCGGCGCCCTGCCGCCGCTCGCCGCCGCGGTGCCGGCGGGATAGAAGCCGGTGCGCTGCAGGAAGATGCCGGGAAACAGGAAGTCGTAGCGGTTGAACACGTCGACCCGCTCGCCGAGCGTCTTCTTCATGAAGCCGCGCGGCGGATGGTCGGCCAGCCAGCGCTCGAAGTGCAGGCCGCGCTCGAGCGGCGCGAGGCGCGGCCGCTGGTCGGCCCATTGCGGCATGTCGAGGCCGAGTGTCTTTTCGTGCGCGAAGGAAAGATGCGAGAGGTCCAGGAGGTTGTCGTCGATCAGGAGATAGTGCGCGCTGTAGTCGAGCTGGCCCGCCTTCAGCCGGTATCCCGGATCGTCGAGCGCCAGCGAGGGCGGGATGGCGGCGGGATCGGCGGCGGCGGCGTCGCCCATCCACACCCAGATCCAGCTGCCCACGACCTGGACAGGATAGCGCCGCACGCAGGCGCTTTGCGGGATCAGCTTCTGGCCGGGGATCTCGATGCAGCGTCCGTCGGGCGCGAATTTCAGCCCGTGATACATGCAGCGCAGGTCGTCGCCCTCGAGGCGGCCCATCGACAGCGGCGCGAAGCGATGGCAGCAGCGATCCTCGAGCGCCACGATCTCGCCTCCTGACGTGCGGTAGAGCGCGATCGGCTGGTCGATGATGGTGCGGGCGTGGATGCGGCCGGGCGCGATCTCGTGCAGCCAGGCCGCGACGTACCAAGCGTTGGCGATCCACATGCGGTCCTCCCGAACCGGATTTTGCCGTCAGCATACACCACCGAGGAAGCGCAGCGCGCCCTCGCGGTAGCCGCGATAGGTCGCCGGTATGGTCGACAACACCGCACATTCATCGGTGCCGTGCACGTTATCGGCAGTGACTCCCAGCCCGCAGATCGTCGCGATGCCTTCGGCTGCCAGGAGATTTCCGATGTTCGAGGGTCCGCAAACGGCAAGCGGCACCGCTCGCGCGAAGGCAAGCGCGCCACCTTCGTGAAACGCCCGCACCAGCGGATCGGATTCCGCCACGAGATAAGGCGGCCAGCTTTCCATCGCCTCGATGCGCGTGGCTTGCGGCGAGGCGTGGAGCGCATCGCAGCGAGCGACGAGCTGCGCCAGCCAGCGCTCGGCCTCTGCCGCACCAAACCCCGGTGTCAGGCGGATATCGACGCTGCAGCGGGCGCGATCGGGGACCTGGCTAAAGCCCTCGCCGCCTTCGATCTCAGTGACCGTGACGCGCGGCCCAAAGGCGAACGGCCCGGCGGCCTCGGTCGGCAGCGGCGCCTCGTCGAGCGCCGCGACGAGGCGGGCGAGCTTGGCGATGGCGTTGATGCCGTCCTTTTCCACGGCACCCGAATGGCCGGCGCGGCCGGCGACCTGCAGGCGCACGCGGTGGAAGCCGCGGCTGCCGCGGATCAGCTCGTCATTGCCGGGATAGCCCAGCACCGCGGCATCAGGCTTGCGCCCCCCAGGCTGACACTCGAGGGCGGCCAGATAGGCACGGACGCCGCCGAAGCGGCCAGTATGCTCGTCGGCATCGAACAGCAGGTCGACGCCGCCGCGGCGGACCGCGCCATCGCGCACCAGGTCGCTCAACACATGCGCCAGGATCGCAGCCCCGGTCTTGGAATCGCCCGACCCGCGGCCCCACAGGCGGCCGCCGTCGAGATGACCCGAGGCGGCGGGCCTCGACCATCGCGTCTCGTCGCCGAACGGCGCGGTGTCGATGCAGGCATCGAGGCACAGGATCGGCCCGGGCTCGGCGCCGAGATGGCGGACGTAGAGGCCGACCGTCTCGCCGGCGGCGCTCGTGAGGTAGCGCGGTTGAAGCCCGTTGGCCGACAGCCAGTGGCCGGCCTCCTTCAGCACCGGCTCGGGCGAGTCGATGCCGCCCCGCGAGGGTCGGCGGATCAACTCGGACGCCAAAGCCACGATGCTGTCGATGGCCGCCTCCCGCATGGTCAGACCAGCCGGTAGACCTTGACCGGCTCGTCGTGGCCCTTGATCGGCCGCAGCTCGGGCTCAGGCAGGCTCAGGTTGAGCAACTCGCGATCCTTGACGGCGGCCAGGGTGTCGCCGCTCACCAGCAGCACGACATCCTCGCCGTCCCGCATGAATTCCTTGCCCAGCTGCTCGACCCGGTTGGCGACGTTCACGGTGTCTCCGACCACGGTGAAGTTGACGCGGCCCGGCGCGCCGATATTGCCGACCACCGCCGATCCCGAATGCAGGCCGATGCGCATGCGGATCGGCGCCTTGCCACCCGCGACGCGCATGGCGTTGTCCTCCTTGATGACCCGGGCGATGGCTAGGGCCGCGCGGATCGCGGCACCGGCATGGTCTTCGTCGCGTGAGATGCCGCCCCATATCGCCATGACCGAATCGCCGATGTATTTGTCGATCACGCCGTGCTCGTGCTCGATGCAGGCGCCCAGCAGGGCGAAATGGTGGTTGAGCAGCTCGGCCGTCTCGTGCTCGGGCAGGTCCTCGGCCTGGGGCGTGAACTCGACGATGTCGGTGAACATCACCGTGAGGGTGCGCCGGCGCGACGCCACGCCGTCCTCGCCGGCCTCCATCAGCCGGCGGACCAGGCGCTGCGGCACGTAGGCGCCGAACCATTTCAGCGCGCCGCGCGCTTTGTCGAGGCTGTGGGCAGCATCGTCGATCTCGCGCAGCCGCGAGCGGCGGTGCATCGGTTCGTCGAACTCCAGCCGTTCGATGGCCTCGGCCGCCGTGGTGATGGTGCGGATCGAGCGCGCCATGCGGAGCCCCATCAGCAGCGCCAGCAGGACGGCGGCGGCCAGCGTGACGGCGCCGACGATGGCGCCGTTGGTCAGCCGGTCGAGATCGGCGGTCGCGTCCTCGATGGGAAAGTACTGGCCGACCAGCCACGGCTCGGGGCCGTAGCCCGTGATCTGGCGGTAGACGAACACCCAGCGCCGGCCGCCAACGTCGACGACATGGCCGAGATCGCCGAGCGCCCTGTCGATCTGCGGGCTGCGCACCGGCGGATCCCAGAACTTGGCCAGAATGGGATCGTCGACCTCGTGAATGGTGGGCAGCGGCTTGTCTTCGGAAAGGCCGAGCCCGCGTGGATCGATCAGCCGGCGATGCGCCAGCACCTTGTCGTGGTCCACCAGGATGAAATAGCGGCCGCCGCTCGAGCTGTGGGCGCCGATCCGGTAGGAAAGATCGCCGACGGCGACGGTGGCCACCAGGCCGCCGATGAAGGCGTCGTCGATGCGCCGCACCGGTGTGCGCACGTTGAGCAGCGGCTGCTGCAGGCCATTGGCCCAGAACAGCTCACCCCAGAAGGTCGAGTGAGACGTCTGCAACTTGCGGAAGCGTTCAAGGCTCTGCGGCAGCGTGAGGAGCGAGACGGTGTCGCGGGCGATCGTTCCGTCGGGACGGCGGATCGCGCGATGCAGTTGCAGATCGAGGGTGGCGAAGGCTGCGACCGATACTTCCGGCACTCGGGTCATCATGATCGCCAGCGCTTCGCGCACGGCCACGGGCGAGTCGATGTTGACGCGGCCGGCGGCGGCCAGGGCCGCGATCAGCTCGAGCTGTTCGGTGATCGGATCGAGCCGGTTCTTGATTGTCGCGACCTGCGCTTCGACGACGCCGGCGGCGCGGTCGACCAGCAGGCGTTCCGCCGTGCCCGTGGCACCCGCCAGCACCACGATGTAGGCGATGCCCGAAATCAGCGCCAACGAAACGAAGGCCAGCGCCAGCGCCGCGATCAACGGCAGGCGGATGGGGCCACGCGCGGGCGCAGCCTTGGCGACTGCGGTGGCGGGAGCTTTAGCGACGATGGTCACGCCAGCCCATCATATGGCGTCCGGCGTGCGATTGCGAAAGGACCGCGCGGCTACGCCGCCGCCTCAAGCTGCGGCGCGGATCGCGGCCTGCTTGACCTTGCCGTCGACGTGGCCCTCGAACTGCCGGAAGTTCTTTTCGAAGCGCCGGGCGACGTCGCGCGCGGCGCTCTCATAGGCCTTCTTGTCCTTCCAGGTGTTCTTGGGGTTCAGCACCTCGCCGGGCACGTCCGGACAGGCGTTCGGCACCTGCATGCCGAAGTGCGGATCGGTCGAGGAGGCTACGGTGGCCAGCGTGCCGTCCAGCGCGGCCCGCACCATGGCGCGGGTATGGCGGATCGACATGCGCTCGCCGACGCCGAAGCCGCCGCCCGACCAGCCGGTGTTGACCAGCCAGCACTTCACGTTTTGGCGAGCCATCTTCTCGCCCAGCATCTTGGCGTAGACCGTGGGATGGCGCGGCATGAAGGGCGCGCCGAAGCAGGTCGAGAACGTCGCCTGCGGCTCGGTGACGCCCTTCTCCGTGCCGGCCACGCGCGCGGTGTAGCCCGAGAGGAAATGATACATCGCCTGCTCCGGGGAGAGCCGCGAGATCGGCGGCAGCACGCCGAAAGCATCGGCCGTCAGCATGACGATGTTCTCGGGCGTGGCAGCAATGCCCGACGCCGACGTGTTGGGGATGAACTCGATCGGATAGCAGGCGCGCGTGTTCTCGGTATGCCGGCCATCGTCGAGATCGAGCCCGCCGGTCGCGGGATCGTGCACCACGTTCTCCAGCACCGTGCCGAAGCGCTCGGTGGTGGCGTAGATCTCGGGCTCGGCCTTGCGGCTGAGATTGATCACCTTGGCGTAGCAGCCGCCTTCGAAGTTGAACAGGCTGTCCTCCGCCCAGCCATGCTCGTCGTCGCCGATCAGGGTGCGCGACGGATCGGCCGACAGCGTGGTCTTGCCCGTGCCGCTCAAGCCGAAGAAGATCGCCACGTCGCCCTTGGGCCCGATATTGGCCGAGGCGTGCATGGGCAGGACGTTCTTTTCGGGCAGGATGTAGTTCAGGATCGTGAATACCGACTTCTTGATCTCGCCGGCGTACCAGGTGCCGCCGATCGCCACGACCCGGTCGGTGAAGTTCACCAGCACGGCGCAATCCGACGCCGTGCCGTCAAGCGCCGGATCGGCCTGGAAGCCCGGCAGGTTGAGGATGGTGAAATCGGGCTTGAAGCCCTCAAGCTCCTCGCGCCGGGGACGCAGGAACATGTTGCGGGCGAAGAGATTGTGCCACGCGGTCTCGGTGATCACCCGCACGCCGATGCGATGGGCGGGGTCGGCGCCGGCCCAGCAGTCGCGCGCGAACAGATCGCGCCGCTGGGCATAGCCGATCATGCGGTTGTAGAGCGCGCGATAGCGCTCGGGCGAGATCGGCTTGTTGGTCTTGCCCCAGTCGATGCGGCCCTTGCTCGCGGAATCCTCGACGAAGAACTTGTCGTTTGGCGAGCGCCCGGTGTGGACGCCGGTGCGCACCACGAACGCCCCGCCGTCGGCGATCGAGCCTTCGTGGCGGCGGACCGCTTCTTCGTAGAGCGCGGGAACCGACAGGTTCCAGTAGACGTTGTTGAGGTTCTTCAACCCGAGTGAATTGAGTCCGGATTTGGGGACGAAGCCCGCCTGTTTCACGGCGACTCTCCTGCATTGTTGGTCTTGTGTCGGTGGTTGGGGGATTTCCCCGGCCTTCTAAACGTCGCGTTCCTCCGCAGGTTTCTGACCTATGCGCTACCAGGCGCGTTGGAAAGTGGTAAAGGGCTGCATGTGGATCAGATTCCGCAGATGCGAAGAAGATGCCGCGCCGCGGAATCAGGCTGCTCGCGCCTTGGCGACCAGCGTTATCAACACCTTGCGAGCCTCGCCTGCCGTGCTGATCGGCGTTTCGAACGCCAGCCGGGCAACGCGGCCGCCCCATTTGAGGTCGATGCCCTCGGCATCGATGCCCGTCATCTTCCAGTCGCCGGCCGGCAAACCGAGCAGCTTCTCGGCATAGAGCTGAATGGCATCGCGATGGTCGGTATTCATGTGATCGACGATCTCGGTCTCGCCCTCGGCCAAGGCGTCGGACGGCGGCGCGGGCAGGAGCTCGGCCATGGCGAACCAGCGGATCTTGCCGAAGCCTCCCACCAAGTGGGCGCGTTCGGGCGCCACGCGATAGAAATGGAAGTCGTTGAAGCCGGCATACATCGCAGCATCGGGATGGTGCGCCAGGAAGCGCCGCTTGAGCGCCCGTCATCGGTTCGCGCCGCACGGCCGAGCAGCGACACGCGTGGCCCGGTGAGCGGCTGGTCGAGCCCCGCCGTGCCGTCGAACAGGAGCGACACGCGACTGTCCGCCGCAATCGCCTTGGTATGCTCGGCGAGATCGCTCAACAGCAGGATGGGTGCGAGATCGTGATCGACCGCCACCAGCACCAGCGAGGCGTAGGGCCAGGGTGCCCCATCCTCCCCCGGCAGCGCACTTGCCAGGCTGGCGCGATCGAGCCGGCGCAGCAGGTTGCGCACAGTGCGCGGCATGTCGTCGGTCATGTCCGGGGCGAAAAAAGCCGCATTTGCTCGCTTATCGATGGCAGATCGGGTGGGCGGCGGCAACCGCCCGGTCTGTGCTAACATCCGTTGCCGAGCCCCTCAGGAGAAGCCCCGCCGTGCGCAAAAACATCGCCCTGGTCGACGACGATCGCAACATCCTCACCTCCGTGTCGATGTTGCTCGAAGCCGAGGGATTCCAGGTCAAGACCTACTCCGACGGCGCCTCCGCCCTCGAGGGCCTCAGCCAGACGCCGCCCGACCTCGGCATCTTCGACATCAAGATGCCGCGCATGGACGGCATGGAGCTCTTGAACCGCATCCGCAAGAGCCAGCAATTCCCGGTGATCTTCCTGACCTCGAAGGACGAAGAGATCGACGAGGTGCTGGGCCTGCGCATGGGCGCCGACGACTTCATCCGCAAGCCGTTCTCGCAGCGCCTGCTGCTCGAGCGCATCCGCGCCGTGCTCCGCCGGTCCGACGGCGGCGGCGACAAGGCGCGAAGGCACGGCCGAGCGCATCGTGCGCGGCGAGCTGGTGCTCGACCCGAGCCGCCACCAGTGCACCTGGAAAGGCAAGGAAGTGCACCTGACGGTGACCGAGTTCCTTCTCCTGAAATCTCTCGCCGAGCGGCCGGGGCACGTGAAAAATCGCGACCAGCTGATGGATGCCGCCTACGGCGAGACGATCTACGTCGACGACCGCACGATCGACAGCCACATCAAGCGGGTGCGCCGCAAGTTCCGCGAGGTCGACGGCGAGTTCGAGCAGATCGAAACGCTTTATGGCATCGGATACCGATACCGCGACGCCTAGGCGACGTTTGCGCCGGTCATACTGGGCGACGCTCAGGCGCCTGATTCCGACGTTTCACCGCGCGCGGCCGGTGACGCGCACCGAATCGCCGTCCCTCCTGCGCCGCCGGCGCAGCCAGAGCCGGCGCCATTCGCCGCTGACGCGCCGCATCCTGCTGCTCAACATCGTGCCGGTGGCCCTATTGGCACTGGGCGCGGTCTATCTCAGCGACTACGAAGACGAGCTGATCGACGCCGAGCTCGCTTCGCTGCTGGTGCAGGGCGAGATGGTGGCGGCGGGCATCAGCGAGGTTGCCGTGGTGGGCGACGAGACCACCGTCAACCGCCTCGACGCCGAGGCCGCCCGCCAGCTGTTGACGCGGCTGGTGCGACCGACCGGCGTGCGGGCGCGACTGTTCAGCGAGACCGGCGAGCTCTTGGGCGATTCGGCCGTGCTGAGCGACGTCGGCCGCATCCACGTCATACCGCTGCCGCCGCCCGAGGCCGCCCCGCCCGAGACCGATCAGCGGCTGGGCGACCAGATCAGCGACTGGATCGCGCGCCAGCTCACGCGGACCGACCGCTATCCCGAATATATCGAGCGCACCGTGCCCTCCGTGCGCGACTTCCCGGAAGCTGCCAGCGCGCTGCGCGGCTTCAATGCCTCGGCCGTGCGCACGGCATCCGACGGCCGCCTGCTGCTGAGCGCCGCCGTGCCGGTGCAGCGCTACAAGCAGGTGCTGGGCGCCCTGCTGCTCACCCGCGACAACCGCGCCATCGCAGCTTCTCTGCGCGAGGTGCGCTACGACATGCTGACCATCGCGGTCGCGGCGCTCGGCATCACCGTGCTGCTGTCGCTCTATCTCGCCGGCACCATCACCCAGCCGATCGTGCGGTTGGCCCGCGCCGCCGACGAGATTCGCCTGGCTCGCGAAAGCCGCCCGGAGATTCCCGATCTCGGCAGGCGCGGCGACGAGATCGGCGACCTGAACGACGCCCTGCGATCTATGACGGATGCGCTGTGGCAGCGGCTGAACGCCATCGAGAGCTTCGCCGCCGACGTCGCCCACGAGCTCAAGAACCCGCTCACCTCGCTGCGTTCGGCGATCGAGGTCGCCGCCCGCCCCGACCTCGAACCCGACCGTCGGGCCAGGCTGATGGCGATCGTGGTCGACGACGTCAACCGGCTCAACCGTCTGATCTCCGACATCTCCGACGCCTCGCGGCTCGACGCCGAGCTGATGCGCGGCGAGGTCAAGCCGGTCGATCTCAGGAACCTGTTGTCGGATCTGGTGCAGCACTATGCCGTGGCGGCGGCGCGGAAATCGGAAGTCGATGTCGAGTTCCGCCTGGCCGCCAACCCGCCCTTCAATGCTCATGGCCATGACGGACGCTACGGCCAGGTGTTCCGCAACGTGCTGGACAACGCCCTCTCCTTCAGCCCGCCGCACTCCAGGATCGTGATCGAGCTCGGCCGCGAGCCGCGCAACGGACCCTTCGTGGTGACCATCGACGACGAGGGCCAGGGCATTCCCGAGGACAATCTCGAATCGATCTTCCAACGCTTCTACTCCGAGCGTCCCAACGAGCATTTCGGCCAGCATTCGGGACTCGGGCTCTCGATTTGCCGGCAGATCATGGAGACCTATGGTGGCTCGATTACCGCCAGCAACCGCCGTGCCACCGACGGCCGCGTGCTGGGCGCGCGCTTCACCGTCCGCATCCCGGCGGCCGACCGCGGCTAGTGCCCAGGGCGATGTTCGTGCATGCGACTTCGGTGGCATGAAGGCAGGGCGGCGCTGGAGCGCCGTGCTGCTGCGCGGACCGGCGGGCTCGGGCAAGTCGGACCTGGCGCTGCGCCTGCTCGAGGACGGCGCGCGGCTGATCGCGGACGACCAGACCCACCTGGCCAAAAAAGGTCACGCTTTGATTGCTTCGCCGCCGCCCGCGCTCGCCGGCATGATCGAGGTGCGTGGCCTCGGCATCGTGAAGCTGCCGCGGGCCCGGTTGATGGCCGCGGCGCCGCTGGCGCTGCTGGTCGATCTGGTGCGTGCCGAAGAGGTCGAGCGTATGCCCGAGCCTGCGCATGAGACGGTGCAAGACGTCGAGCTGCCGAGGCTGGCGGTCGCGCCGTTCGAGGCGTCAGCTGTTGCAAAGTTGCGTCTTGCCTTGGCCCAAATCGCGGCCGCATGATCGCGTCGATTGCGGCCATGCCCGATAGCCCGACATCCCTGTCTTCCTCTGCCGCCGCCGTGGCGCGACGGCCGTTCGTGATCATCACCGGCATGTCCGGCGCCGGCCGCTCGACGGCGCTGCGCGCGCTGGAGGACTTCGGCTACGTCGCGGTCGACAACGTGCCGCTGCCCTTGCTCGGCGATCTCATGCGTTCGACCGCGGGCAGTCCCGGCGAGATGGCCGCACCCCTCGCCTTCGGCGTCGATACGCGCACCTATGGTTTCAACGCCCATGACCTGGTGCGCCGCCTGCAGGAGCTTCGCTTGCGTGCCGACCTGGCACCGAAACTTCTCTACCTCGACTGTGCCACCGAGACCCTGCAGCGGCGCTACACCAAATCGCGCCGCCCTCACCCGATGGCGCCCGACCGCCCGGTGATCGACGGCATCGCCGACGAGCGCAGCATGATCGGCCGGCTGCGCGATTCGGCCGACCTCGTGGTCGACACCTCGATGCTCTCGCCGCACCAGTTCAAGCAGCTGCTGCTCGGCCATTTCGCCCTCGGCGCCGCGGCGGGCATGCGCATTTCGGTGATGTCGTTCTCGTACCGCCGCGGCGTGCCGCGTGAGGCGGACCTGGTGTTCGACGTGCGCTTCCTGAAGAACCCCCATTACGTGCCCGAGCTCAAGCCGCTCACCGGCCTCGATGCCGAAGTCGCCGCCTTCATCGAGACCGACCCCGACTACCGGCCTTTCGTCGACCGGTTGGAAGGTCTGATCGGGCCGCTGCTGCCGCGTTTTGACGCAGAGGGCAAGAGCTATCTAACCATTGCCATAGGCTGCACGGGCGGCCGCCACCGCTCGGTGGCTGTGGCCAAACGGCTGGCGGACTGGTTGCGCAAGGCCGGCCGCTCGGTCACTCTTTCCCACCGCGACACCGACGCCCGGGGGGAACAGGTGGCGGAGAGTAACTCGGGCAGGGGTGGATGATCGGCATCGTACTCGTGACCCACGGCAATCTGGCGCGCGAATTCCTGGCAGCGCTGGAACATGTCGTCGGTCCGCAGCAATGCATCTCGGCGGTCTGTATCGGCGCTGAGGACGACATGGAAAAGCGGCGCAGCGAGATCCTGGAACGGGCGCGCGCCTGTGACGCCGGCGACGGCGTCATCGTGCTCACCGACATGTTCGGCGGCACGCCGTCGAATCTCGCCATCTCGATCATGGAGCAGGCCCACATCGAGGTGCTGGCCGGCGTGAACCTGCCGATGCTGGTCAAGCTTGCCAGCGTGCGCAACCGGCCGATCGGCGAGGCCGTGCGCATGGCGCAGGAAGCCGGCCGCAAGTACATCACCGTCGCCTCCCGCATCCTGGCCAAGGAAGCCTCGTGAGTGGGGCCGCTGAGGCGGCCATCGGCACGGTCAAGCGCACCCTGGCAATCGCCAACAAGCGCGGCCTGCATGCCCGCGCCGCCGCCAAGTTCGTGCGCATGGCGGGCCAGTTCGACGCCGCGATCCGGGTCAGCTTCAAGGGCCAGGAGGTCTCGGGCCTGTCGATCATGGGCCTGATGATGCTGGCTGCCGGCATCGGCAGCTCGATCGAGCTGTCCTGCTCGGGCCGCCAGGCCGCCGAGGCGATGGCTGCGCTCTCGGACCTGGTGGAGAGCAAATTCGGCGAGGACTGACACGCTGCGCCACATAAAGACGTGGGAATATCGCCATAAATTCTTGCTTATGTGCCCCTGAGGCGCGTTGAGGCGCCGCTGACCCGCTGTTAAGACAGCGCACCTTTTTCAACGCCGGAGCGCCGCATGGCCCAGAACTACATCGTCAAGGATATCGGGCTCGCCGACTGGGGCCGCAAGGAACTGGACATGGCCGAGACCGAGATGCCCGGCCTGATGGCGATCCGTAAGGAATACGGCGCCAAGAAGCCGCTCAAGGGCGCGCGCATCGCGGGCTCGCTGCACATGACCATCCAGACGGGAGTGCTGATCGAGACTCTGAAGGCGCTGGGCGCCGACGTGCGCTGGGCGTCGTGCAACATCTATTCGACCCAGGACCATGCCGCGGCCGCGATCGCCAAGTCGGGCACGCCGGTGTTCGCCGTGAAGGGCGAGAGCCTCGAGGAATACTGGGACTACACCCACAAGATCTTCGAATGGGGCGACGGCGGCGAGCCCAACATGATCCTCGACGACGGCGGCGACGCCACGTTGCTCGTCCATCTCGGCACGCGCGCCGAGAAGGACCCGTCGCTGATCGCCAAGCCGACCAACGAGGAGGAGGAAGTCCTCTACAAGGCGATCGCCAAGACCAACAAGCAAAAGCCCGGCTGGTACGCCAAGCTCGGCGCTGCCATCAGGGGTGTCACCGAGGAGACCACCACGGGCGTGCACCGTCTCTACACGATGGAGAAGGAGGGCAAGCTGCTGTGGCCCGCCATCAACGTCAACGATTCGGTGACCAAGTCGAAGTTCGACAATCTCTATGGCTGCCGCGAATCGCTGGTCGACGGCATCCGCCGCGGCACCGACGTGATGATGTCGGGCAAGGTGGCGATGGTCGCGGGCTTCGGCGATGTCGGCAAGGGCTCGGCCGCGTCGCTGCGCCAGGCCGGCTGCCGCGTCATGGTGTCGGAGATCGATCCGATCTGCGCCCTGCAGGCGGCGATGGAAGGCTACGAGGTCGTCACAATGGAAGAGGCCGCGCCCAAGGCCGACATCTTCGTCACGGCGACCGGCAATGTCGACGTGCTGACGCTCGACCACATGAAGGCGATGAAGCACCGCGCCATCGTCTGCAACATCGGCCACTTTGACAGCGAGATCCAGATCGCGAACCTGAGGAACTTCAAGTGGCACAACGTCAAGCCACAGGTCGACGAAGTCGAGTTCCCCGACGGCAAGCGCATCATCGTGCTGAGCGAGGGCCGGCTGGTGAATCTCGGCAACGCCACCGGCCATCCGAGCTTCGTGATGTCGGCCTCGTTCTCCAACCAGACGCTGGCCCAGGTCGAGATCTGGACCAATCCGGGCAAGTACCAGAAGAAGGTCTATACGCTGCCCAAGACGCTCGACGAGAAGGTCGCGGCGCTGCACCTCGAGAAGGTCGGCGCCAAGTTGACTAAGCTGCGGCCCGACCAGGCCAAGTATATCGGCGTGCCCGAGGCCGGGCCCTTCAAGGGCGACCTCTACCGCTACTAAGCGACTACAAGGCGCGTAACCGCCCACAGGCGGGCACATGCTAAAAGGCCGGCATCGAAAGATGCCGGCTTTTTCCATGTCCCTCGCCGACGAGACCGCGACCGCTGAGCTCGGCGCCACCCTCGCCGCGCGCCTGCACCCGGGCGACATCGTCGGGCTTCAGGGCGAGCTCGGCAGCGGCAAGACCACGCTCGCCCGCGCCATCCTGCGCGCCGCGGCCGGCGACCCCGACCTGATCGTGCCCAGCCCGACCTTCACCCTGGTCGAGGTCTACGAGACGCCCCGCGGCACCTTTTGGCATTTCGACCTCTATCGCCTCGAGACGCCCGAGCAGGTCTTCGAGCTGGGCTGGGAGGAGGCGCTGGCCGAAGGCATCGTGCTGATCGAATGGCCGCAACGGCTCGGCGAGCTTCTACCCAAGCATCTCAGCGTCACCCTGGAGGTCGATGGCGATGGCCGCCGCGCGTTGCTCGATGTCTGACCGCGCCAGGCTGCGCGCCGAGTTCGTCGCCCGCGCCGGCTGGGCCGACGCGCGCGAGAGCTTGCTGGCGGGCGACGCCTCGTTTCGAAGGTACTTCCGCCTGACGCGGGCCAACGGCACGGCCGTAGTCATGGATGCGCCACCACCGCAGGAAGACGTGCGGCCGTTCATACGGATCGGCCGGCATCTCGGCGCATTGAAGTTCAGCGCACCCGAGATCTTCGCCGAAGACGCCGCCAATGGCTTCCTGCTGTTGGAGGATCTGGGCGACAACACGTTTGCCCGCGTGCTCGATGCCGGCGGCGACGAGGCGGAGCTGTACCTCCGCGCGACCGACGTGCTGGTGGCCCTTCATGGCGCGCCGGACCGCGGATTGCTGCCCGGTCTCGGCGGCTATACCGGCGACGCCTTGATCGAGGCGGCGATGCTGTTGCCGGAATGGTACCTGCCCGCGGCCTCCGGGCGTGCCACGCCGGGCGAGGAGATCGAAAGCTATCGCGTCGCCTGGCGCACCTGCCTCGGCCACCTGCCGGCGAGCGCCGACATGCTGCTGCTGCGCGACTATCACAAGGACAATCTGGTCTGGCTGCCCGAGCGCGCGGGCGTGCGCGCCTGCGGCCTGCTCGATTTCCAGGATGCCCAGCAAGGCCACCCCTCCTACGACCTGGTGTCGTTGATCGAGGACGCGCGGCGCGATGTGTCGCCTGCGGTCCAGGCCGGCTGTCTCGCCCGCTATATCGCGGCGACCGGCCTCGATGCGCAGGATTTCCGCATGGGTTTTGCCCTGATGGCCGCACAACGGCATGCCCGCGTGATCGGCCTCTTCGTCCGGCTACTGAAGCGCGACGGCAAGCCCGAGTACCTGCCGCATCTGCCGCGCGTCTGGCGGATGTTCGAGCAGGCACTGAAACATGAGGCGCTGGAGCCGCTGCGCCGCTGGGTCGATCGCCTGTTGCCGCCATCCTTGCGGCACATCGGGGTCGCGTGATCAGGACGGCGATGATCCTCGCAGCCGGCCGCGGCGAGCGCATGCGGCCCCTGACCGACGTCACGCCCAAGCCGCTGATCCCCGTCGCCGGGCGCTCGATGCTCGATCGCGCCATGGCGCGGTTGGCCGAGCACGGCGTCAGCAACGTGGTGGTCAATGTCCATCATCTCGGCGAGCAGATCACGCAACACCTCAAAGGACGGGCGCGCATCGTCGAGGAAGAGCGGCTGCTGGAAACCGGCGGTAGCGTCAAGAACGCCCTGCCGCTGCTGGGCGATGGGCCGTTCTTTGTCCTGAACGGCGACGGCTTGTGGCAGGACGGCCGCATCCCAATGTTGGCCCGCATGGAGGCCGCCTGGGATGCCGAGCGCATGGACGCGCTGCTGCTGCTCCATCCGCTCGACAAGACGATCGGCCGCGAAGCACGCGATCGCGGCGACTATTTCCTCGCAGCCCGACGGGCGGGCGCGCCATCGCGGCGCCGCCGATGCCGCCCCTTATTTCTTCGCCAGCGTGTCGATCTGCGACAGCCGCCTCTTCCACGAGTCGCCCAGCGGGCCCTTCTCGCTGCTGAAGCTTTGGAACCGGGCGGAAGCCGCGGGTCGTCTTCATGGTCTCGCCCATGATGGCCAGTGGTTCCACATCGGCACGCCGGAGGCCTTGCACCAGGCCGAGCAGGCGCTGCGATGAAGGGACTGTTCACCATCGGCATCGACCGCCGCTTCGCCGACGAGCTGGCGCGTGGTCTGCTCGCCAAGCACCGCGGCGATCCGTTGGCGCTCGCCGATATGCTGATCCTGGTGCCGACGCGCCGGTCGGTTCGCTCGCTGCGCGAGGCCTTCCTGCGCGCCTCCGACGGCAAGCCGACACTGCTGCCGCAACTCGTCCCCCTGGGCGATCTCGACGATAACGATTGGACCGAAGTACTGGGTGATGGCGCCGCCCTCGAACTCCCGCCCGCCATCGACGGCGCTGAGCGCGAGGCACTGCTGGCGCAGCTGGTCGCTGCCTTCAAGGACGATCACGGCCAGCCGATCGCGCAAACAGCGACGCAGGCGCTGGGCTTGGCGCGCGAACTCGCTCGCCTGCTCGACGAACTCGCCATCGACGGCGTGCCCTTCGACAAGCTCGAAGGCTTGGTCGAGGGCAATTTCGCCAGCCACTGGCAGCACACGCTGAAATTCCTCGCCATCGTCGGCAAGGCGTGGCCGGCAATCCTGGCCGAGCGCGGCCAGATCGATGCGCTCGACCGGCGCACGCGGTCGATCCGCGCGCAAGCGGCTCGCTGGCGCGAGCGGCCGCCGGCCATGCCGGTGATCGCCGCCGGCTCGACCGGCTCGCAGCCCGCCACACGCGAGCTTCTGTCGGTGATCGCAGGGCTGCCGGAGGGCGCCGTGGTGCTGCCGGGCCTCGATCGAGACATGGATGACGAGAGCTGGGGCAAGCTCGATCCCACGCACCCGCAATTCGGTCTGCGCGAATTGCTGAATGCCCTCGGCGAGGACCGGCGCAAGGTCGCCGAATGGCCCGGCGCGGCCGGCGATCCGGCACGCCGTTTCCTGATCACCGAGCTGATGCGTCCCGCCGAAACCAGCGAGGCCTGGGCCGAGCCCAGCGTCGCCGCCCTCGATCACGTCACGCGCGCGGATTGCGCGACGCCGCACCAGGAGGCGGTGGTGATCGCGCTGGCGCTGCGCGAGACGCTGGAGCACGACGGCCGCACCGCCGCCCTGGTCACACCCGACCGCGACCTGGCGCGCCGCGTTGCGGCCGAGCTGCGCCGCTGGGATATCGAGGTCGACAACTCGGCGGGCCAGCCTCTGCTCGACACACCGCCGGCCTCCTTGCTGCGCACCCTGCTGGCCGCCGTCGATGGTGGCTTTGCGCCGGTCGACCTCCTCGCGCTCCTCAAGCACCCGTTCTGTTCGCTTGGCCTGTCGCGCCCAGCCTTGCTCGACGCCGCGCGACGCCTCGATCGCAAATGCCTGCGCGGCCTGAAGCCCGCCTCCGGCCTCACCGCGCTGCGCGCGCACGTTAACCAGACGAAATTCGGCGATGACGCGGATCGCCAGCGTGTCATCGATCTGATCGAGCGGCTCGAAGCGGCGACGTCCGAACTGGCCGCGCAGATGGCAACGAGCACGGCGCCTCAGGCGCTGCTTGACGCCATCGTTGCTGCCGCCGAACGCATTGCACCGCCGGACAGGCTGTGGTCGGGCGAGGCCGGCGAAGCACTGGCCGATGCATTGGCCGCCCTGCGCACGGCCTGGCGGGACCACCCTGCCATCGCCGTCAACGACTGGCCGGCCTTGTTCGACGCGATGCTGGCGACCGAGATGGTGCGGCCCCGCTTCGGCCGGCATCCACGGCTTTCGATCTGGGGACCGCTGGAAGCGCGTTTGCAACGCGCCGATCTCCTGATCCTGGGCGGGCTGAATGAAGGCACCTGGCCGCCCTCGGTCGAGACCGGCCCGTGGATCAACCGGCCGATGCGCTCGGCCCTCGGGCTGCCGCAGCCGGAACGGCGTGTCGGCCTGTCGGCGCACGATTTCGCCGCGGCGCTCGCTGCCGAGCGCGTGCTGCTGACCCGTGCCGAGCGCGAGGGTGGTGCGCCGACCGTGCCATCGCGCTGGCTGGCACGGCTCGACGCGCTGTTCGACTATGATCGCGAGAGCGGCCGGCCACCGCCGGAATATATCCAGCGCGGCCGCCGATCGTGGCTCGCCTGGGCCGAGGCGATCGACCGGCCGGATGAATACAAACCATGGGCGCGACCCGAGCCCAGACCGCCGGTCGAAGCGAGGCCGACCCGCCTCTCGGTCTCGAGTGTCGAGCAATGGCGGCGCGACCCTTATGGCCTCTATGCGCGGCGCATCCTGGGGCTGGAGGCGCTGGATCCTCTGGAAGCCGAACTCGGCGCCGCCGATCGCGGTTCGGCCCTGCACGATGCGCTCGATGAGTTCCTGAAGGCGTATCCCTCGGGCGTGTTGCCAGCCGATGCGCTCGCTCAATTCGAAGCCCTGGGCGAACAGCATCTCAGCGAGCTGTTGGCGGCACCCGCCGAGCGGGCCTTCTGGTGGCCGCGATTCCAGCGGCTGGCGCGCTGGTTCATCGCCACCGAGAACGCCCGCCGCGCCGCAGGCACGCGGCTCCTGGCCAGCGAAGCCAATGGCGCCATCACACTTGGACCGCTGCGCATCGAGGCCAGGGCCGATCGTATCGACGAGATCGAGCCGGGCGGCTGGGAGATCATCGACTACAAGACCGGCCGCGTGCCCTCGCCGAAGGAACTCAAGGCCCTGTTCGCGCCGCAGCTTCTGCTCGAGGCCGCGATGGCCGAGAAAGGCGGCTTCGAGAAGATCAACGGACAGGCGCGCGCCGTGCACCTCTCCTACTGGCAGGCCAATGGCCTGGGTCAGGGCGGCGAAGTCAAGGAGATCAAGGAGAGCGACACACTGGTCGAGGCGATGGTGGCGCTGGTCAACCGCATGGCGGCGCACTTCGCCAAGGCGTCGACACCCTACAAGGCGCTGCCGTGGCCGGAGTTCAGTCCGCATTTCAACGACTACGCGCATCTCGAACGCATCACCGAATGGTCGACGGCTGGCGGGGACGAGGAATGAGCGACACTGTCGATCTCCTCCAGTTCGCCAGCCGCGAGCAGCGCCGCGCGACGGCACCTGCCCACTCCTCCTGGGTCGAGGCCAATGCCGGCACCGGCAAGACCAAGGTGCTGACCGACCGCGTGACGCGCCTGTTGCTGGCCGGCACGCGGCCCGAGCGGATCCTCTGCCTCACCTTCACCAAGGCCGCCGCCGCCGAGATGCGCAATCGGCTGGCGGGCCAGCTCGGCCGCTGGGCGATGGCCGATGAGGCCATGCTCGACCACGAGATCGAGGCGCTGATCGACCGGCCGCCTGAACAGGAGGAGCGCACCATCGCCCGCCGCCTGTTCGCCCGCGTCCTCGACGCACCGGGCGGCATCAACATCCTCACCATCCATGCCTTCTGCCAGTCGCTGCTGAAGCGCTTTCCGCTCGAGGCCGGCGTCGCGCCCGGCTTCGAGGTGCTGGATGAAGCCGAGGCCACCGCCATCCTGCGCCATGCCCAGGACGAGCAGCTGGCGGCGCTGGCGCGCGACGAGGCGCCGGCCGATCTGCGCGATGCCCTGGCCGCCGTCGCAGGCCGCGTCTCGGCCACGGAATATGCCGAGCTGATGACCCGTCTGCTGGGCGAGCGCGCCTGGTTGCTGGCGCGCATCGCCGACGAGGTGGGTCTCAGGCGCGTGCGCCGCCGCCTTGCCCGCACGCTCGAATGCGACAAGCCGCTGGCAATCTCGCCGGACGAGAGCGCCCTGCGTGCTGCGGCACACGCGCTGCATCAAGGCCGGCAAGTCCGACGCCGTGCGCGGCCAGGCGATCGCAGCGTGGCTCGACGGCCGACGATCGGTCGGCCGTGCTCGATGTCTATCGCACGGTATTCTTCACCGACAAAGGCGAGCGTACTGGCGAGACTGGCCACCAAGGCGGCCGTCACGGCCCAGTGCCGAGCATCGAAGGCGTGCTACTTGCCGAGGCCGAACGCCTGGGCCGCGCGCTCGATCACGCCAGCAGCCTGCGCCCTGGTCGATCTCACGATGGCGCTGCTGCGGCTCGGCCTCGACATCACCCGGCGCTACGACGCGGCCAAGCGACGGCGCGCGGCGCTCGATTACGACGACCTGATCGTCGCCACCCGACGGCTGCTGGAAAGCGCGGAGAGCGCCGCCTGGGTGCTCTACAAGCTCGATGGCGGCATCGACCATGTGCTGGTCGACGAGGCGCAGGACACCAATCCCGACCAGTGGGAGGTGATCCGCCGTCTCACCGAGGAGTTCTTTGTTGGCCAAGGCGCCGTCGATCGCAATCGCACGGTGTTCGCCGTGGGCGACACCAAGCAGTCGATCTTCGGCTTCCAGCGCGCCGATCCGCGCAAGCTCGCCGAGATGCGCCTGTGGTTCGAGGAGCAGAGCCAGCGCGTCAGCAAACCTTTCGTGCCGGTCGGAGCTCACTGTCTCCTTCCGCTCGACGCCCGCCGTCCTCGATGCCGTCGACTGGGTGTTCAGCGACGAAGACACCGCGCGTGGCGTCGCCGAGGCGGGCTTCGACGTCAGGCATGACGCCAGCCGCAAGGAAGCGCCGGGTCGCGTCGAGCTCTGGCCGCTGGTGGCCGCCGAGAAGGCCGAGATCGATACCACCGACGTCGAGGCGTCAGGCCGCGCGGCGAAGGTGCCGCACGAACGGCTGGCGCGGTTGATCGCGGTGCACGCCAAGAGTCTGATCGGCCGGGAACGCCGCGCGCGTGGCGGCGAGCTGCTTCATGCCGGGCACCTGATGGTGCTGGTGCGGCGACGCAACGCCTTCGTGAATGCGCTGGTGCGCGAGCTCAAGCGCGCCTCGATCGAGGTGGCGGGCGTCGACCGGCTCAATCTCGGCGAGGAGCTTGCGATCCAGGACCTGCTGGCGATGGCGCGGTTCGTCCTGTTGCCCCAGGACGACCTCAACCTCGCCTGCCTCTTGAAGTCGCCCCTGATCGGGCTCGACGAGGACAAGCTCTTCGCGCTCGCCTGGAAGCGCACCGGCCATCTCTGGCGGGCGCTGCGCGAGAAGGCGCGTGATCCAGCTTTCGCCGAGGCGCATCGCCGGCTGTCGGCCTGGCTCGGTCGCGCCGACTTCACCACGCCCTTCGATTTCTTCGCCCAGGCGCTCGGTCCCGAGGGCGGGCGCGGGCGGCTGCTCGAGCGGCTCGGCCACGAGGCCACCGATCCGATCGACGAGCTGCTGGCGCGGGCGCTGCAGTACCAGCGCTCGGAGGCCGCCTCGCTGCAGGGCTTCCTGCGCTGGTTCGAGGCGGGCGGCGGCGAGATCAAGCGCGACCTCGACGCCAATCGCCGCCCCGAGGTGCGCATCCTGACGGTGCACGCCTCTAAGGGACTGCAGGCGCCGATCGTCTACCTGCCCGACACCACGCGCGTGCCGCGCGACACCGAACGGCTGCTCACCGACACCGACGGCGAGACGCGGCTGTGGCTGCCGCGTGCCGCCGATGCCAGCGATGCCGCCCGCGCCTGGCGCGCCGAAGTGCGCGAACGGACGCTCGAGGAGCAGAACCGGCTGCTTTACGTCGCCATGACCCGCGCCGAGGACCGCCTCTACGTCGGTGGCTGGGTGGGCGCGACCAAGCCGGACAAGGGCTGCTGGTACGAGCGCATTGCCGCCGGCCTGCAGGCGAGTCTGGAGGCCGAAAGCCCGGTGCCGCGCCGGCGCGCGGCGGCCAGGACCTACGACTTCGCCCAGGAACTCGGCGCCGAGGGCTGGGCGGGCGAAGGCTTCGAACTGATCAATGAGGGCCTGATCGAAGCACCGGCCCAAGCGGAGCTGGCGCTCGAGGCCGCGGCTAGCGCCGGCGACTGGATCAAGAAGCCGCCTCGGCCCGAAGCCGATCCTCCAACTCCGCTTGCCCCCTCGCAGCCTCTGCCCGACGAGGCGCGGTCCGAACCCCGTGCCTTCAGCCCGTTGGCAGTGGACGACCACGGACGCTGGCAGCGCGGCCGCCTGATGCATGACTTGCTGCGCCACTTGCCGGCGTTGCCGCCGGCCGATCGTTCCGAAGCCGCCCGCCGCTTCCTCGCGCAGCCGGGGAACGGTCTCTCGGCAGAGGAAATCGAGAGCTGGGCGGCCGAAACGCTCGCGGTCACCGAGGCAGCCGCCCACGCCGCCTTGTTCACCGAGGGCTCACGCGCCGAGGTGCCGCTGATCGGGACGGTAAGGACCCGGCGCGGCACCTTCACCGTCAGCGGCCAGGTCGATCGGCTGGCCGTCACCGACGGCGAAGTGCTGATCGTCGACTACAAGACCAACCGGCCGCCGCCCGACGCGACGACGGGCGTGGCGCTCGCCTATCGCCGCCAGCTCGCGCTCTATCGCGCGCTGCTCGCCGAGATCTATCCAACGCACACGGTGCGCGCTTTTCTCTTGTGGACAGCGACTCCTCAATTGATGGAAATCGACGCGAAAACGCTCGATAAATCAATGCCTTACGCCGCCGCATCTTGACTCGCGCGATTCCGCTCCCTAGCTTCTCGGCAAGGGCGGCGCCGGTCCATCGACCGGCTCTAATTGTTTTCGGGAGAACCCACACATGACCGTCAAAGCAACCGACGCCTCCTTCGAGCAGGAAGTCCTGAAGTCCGACACGCCGGTGCTGGTCGACTTCTGGGCCGAGTGGTGCGGCCCCTGCCGCATGATCGGTCCCTCGCTCGAGGACATCGCCAAGGACATGGACGGCAAGCTCAAGGTGGTGAAGGTCAACATCGACGAGAACCCGATGGTGCCGACGCGCTACGGCGTTCGCTCGATCCCCACGCTGCTGCTGTTCAAGAACGGCCAGGTCGCCGCCACCAAGATCGGCGCCGAGCCCAAGCAGAAGCTCGTGAGTTGGATCAACACCGCCATCGCCTAGGGACGTTCAGCCGTTGCGGGCGAGCACTGCCCCCGCAAGGTAGAGCGAACCGCAAATAAGAATGCGCATCGGCGCGGGCTGGGTGGCCAACAGGTCTTCCAGCGCCGCGCCGATGTCGTTTGCGGGGGCACAATCGAGCCCGACCTCGGCCGCCTTGGCGCAGGCCTCTTGCGGCGTATAGGCGCTGTGGCCTTCAGGGAAAGGC
Organism: uncultured Alphaproteobacteria bacterium; assembly: GCA_963755595.1. GTDB lineage: Bacteria > Pseudomonadota > Alphaproteobacteria > Reyranellales > Reyranellaceae > Reyranella. The sequence goes on from CAVWKP010000022.1 coordinate 91,717, forward strand.
ACGGCGCGCGCGGCCTTGGCATGGCGCGCGAGCGGCCGCAGGAATCCAGAGGCATCCTTGGTCGTCAGCATGCCGAAGATCAGATAGAGCGGCAGCGGCGCCGGCTCCTTGGCCCAATCGCTCGCCATGCGCGCCAGCGCCAGCCCGCAATCCTCGTTATGTCCGCCATCGAGCCACAGCTCGCAGCCGGGCGGCAGCGAGTCGGGCAACAGTCCGCGCGTCAGCTTCTGCAGCCTGGCCGGCCATTCCACAGTCAACAGGCCCTTACGGACCGCGCCGTCGTCCATACCGAGCTGCGCCGTCCTCAACCGCTCGACGCAGGCGACTGCCGTGGCCGCGTTGTCGAGCTGGTGGGCGCCGACCAGGGCGGGTGCCGGCAAGTCGAGGCTGAGCTGGTCGCTCTCGTAGCGAAAGCCGGCGGCCGTCGGCGTCATCTGCCATTCGCGGCCCATGCGAAAGAGCGGCACCGCGAGCTTGGCCGCCTCGGCGGCAATAACCTTCGCGCTCACCTCGCGCTGGCGGCCGATCACCGCCGGCACGGCGTGTTTCAGGATGCCGGCCTTCTCGGCCGCGATGCTTTCCAGCTTGTCGCCCAGGAAGCCCGTATGGTCGTAGCCGATCGGGGTGATGGCCGAGAGTGTGGGATCGACCACGTTGGTGGTGTCCCGCCGCCCGCCCATCCCGACCTCGAGGATCGCCAGATCGGCGGGGTGGCGGGCAAAGGCCAGGAAGGCGGCGACCGTGGTGATCTCGAAAAAGGTGATCGGCTTGCCGGCGTTGACCTCTTCGCACTCGGTCAGGATGGCGTCGAGTTCATCGTCCTCGATCAGCCGGCCGGCCACGCGAATGCGCTCGTTGAAGCGCACCAGATGCGGCGAGGTATAGACATGGGCGCGATAACCCGCCGCCTCCGACATGGCCCGCAGATAGGCGACCAGCGAGCCCTTGCCGTTGGTGCCGGCGACATGGACGACCGGCGGCAGCTTCTTGTGGGGTGAACCGATCTCGGCCAGCAGCCGCTCGATCCGGTCCAACCCCAGGTCGATGGCGCGTGGATAGAGCCGCGTCAGGCGCTCCAGGATCGGATCGGTCACGGGTGGTCCCTTAGCGGCCGGCGACAGCGAGACTGCGGCCCTCGACGACCAGAGGGTCCATGAGCAGCGTGACCAGGCGGATCAGGGTCTCGCGCAGCTTGTGGCGGTGCACCACGGCATCGACCATGCCGTGCTCCAGAAGATATTCGGAGCGCTGGAAGCCCGCGGGCAGCTCCTGGCGGATCGTATCCTGGATCACGCGCGGCCCGGCAAAGCCGATGATGGCGTCGGGCTCGGCGAGATGCACGTCACCCAGCATGGCGAACGAGGCCGACACGCCGCCGGTCGTGGGATCGGTCAGCACGACGATGTAGGGCAGGCCCGCTTCTTTCACGCGCCGCACCGCAATGGTCGTGCGCGTAAGCTGCATCAGCGACAGGATGCCTTCCTGCATGCGCGCCCCGCCCGAGGCCGAGAAGACGATGAGCGGCGTCTTGCGCGCGATCGCAAGGTCGGCGGCCATTACCAGCCCCTCGCCCACCGCCGTGCCCATCGAGCCGCCCATGAAGCCGAAGTCGAGCGCCGCGATCACCGTCATGCGGTTGCCCATCAGGCCGCTCGCCACGACCAGCGCATCGGTCGAGCCCTCGGCCTTGGCCTGCGCCTCCTTGAGCCGCGCGTCATAGCGCTTGGTGTCGCGGAACTTGAGCGGATCGGCTGTCACTCTGGGCAGCGGATGCAGCTCGTATTTGCCCTCATCGAACAGGTGCGGCAGGCGCTTCAGCGGGCGCTGGCGCATATGGTGGCCGCAATGGGTGCAGACCTCCTGGTTGGCCTCCCAGTCGCGCATGAACAGCATCTGCTCGCACTTGGGGCATTTCAGCCAGAGATTCTCCGGCGCCTCCTTGCGGGCGACCAGCGCACGCAGCTTCGGTCGAACGAAATTGGTCAGCCAGTTCACGGCGGCTCTATCGCACGAATGGACAAGGCCGCCAAGTCAGCGCCAGAAACCCGCGAACGGCTGCACGATTTCCGCGGGCTTCTTGACCTCGCAAAACATCTTCTTGCCCTTGTAGGCGGCGCAAAGTTTCTCGGCTGCGGCGGGCTCGAGGTCGGCGATGATGGCAGCCTGACGAACGGCCTTGTTCGCATTGAGCGGCAGGATCCATTCCTTGCCCAGCCGCGTGACGCCGAGCCTCACGAGCTCGGCCTGCCCCTGATCGTAGGCCGTGCGCGCCGTGCGCCAATCGCCGAAGGTGCCGAGCCATGCCGCATCGCCCGGCATGTCGTAGCGGATCTGGCCGCATTCGCCATAGGGGAAGACGTTGGGCAATGCGCCGCTCTGACTGGTCAACTGCCAGACTTTCGGGCGACTGCCGCCGGTTTTGAGCGCAAAGGCCTCGTCCATCAGGCGCACCATGAACTCATCGCGCAGATCGGCGCGGCGAAAGCCCAAAGCCACGGCGATCAGGCGCCTGCCGTCGCGCACGGCGCTGCCGACGAGGTTGAAGCCCGAGGCGCAGATGAAGCCGGTCTTCAGGCCGTCGGCATAAGGCGCATAGTGCTCGACGAACTTCACGCCATGGGTGAAGTGTTGCTTGCCGTAAGTGAGCTGGTCGGTTTGGAAATACGGATAGTACTGAGGAAAGTCCTTGATCAGCGCCATCGTCAGGATGGCGAGGTCGCGCGCCGTCGTAAACTGGCCCGGATCGGGCAGGCCGTTGGCGTTGCGGAACTCGGTCGCGGTCATGCCGAGCCGGTGCGCGGTGTCGGTCATGCGCTTGGCGAAGGCAGGGCCCGAGCCCGACAGGCGCTCGCCGAACGCCGCCGCCACGTCGTTGGCCGAGCGGACCACCACCGCCTTGACGCCGAACTCGACCGGAAAGGAGCCGCCGACCGGCACGCCGAGATTGACCGGTTCGACGTCGTGCGCCGTCTTGGTCATCGCCACCGGCGTGTCGAGCTGCAGGCGGCCGGCCTTCAGTTCCTCGAACACCAGGTAGGTCGTCATGATCTTGGTCAGCGACGCCGGGTACCAAAGCGCGCCAGAAGTCGCGCTGCAGCAGGGTTTCGCCGGTCGCGGCATCGATCACGATATAGGGGCCGGCCATGACCGGGCCCGTGGGCGAGGAGACCGGGGCGATCTGGGCGGCGGCCGGGAGTGCTGCCAGGGCCAGAAGGCCAAATACGCAAAGCAAAAGACGTTTCATTGCCGCCGTTGCATCAGAGACATCGATCATACGCTCTTCCAAGCGCGGGCGGGAGCCTTTACATCGGTTCCATGATCAAGGTCATGATCGCGCCCGTCACGCCCTTCCAGCAGAACTGCTCCATCGTCTGGTGCGACGAAACCATGGAGGGCACCGCCGTCGACCCCGGCGGCGACTTCGACATGCTGCAGCAGGCGATCGACGAGCAGGGGATCAAGGTCACCAAGGTCCTGCTGACCCATGGCCATGTCGACCACGCCTCGGCCGCCGGCACCATGGCCGACCACTACGGGGTGAAGATCGAGGGGCCGCACCGCGACGATCTCTTCCTGATCGAGGGCCTGCCCGCCTCCGGCGCCAAGTACAATTTCCCGGCCTACAAGCCGTTCGTTCCCGACCGCTGGCTGGAGAACGGCGACACGGTGAGCCTCGGCAACCTCACCTTCGACGTCGTGCATTGCCCCGGCCACACGCCGGGCCACGTCGTGTTCGTGCACAAGCCGGCCAAGATCGCTTTCGTGGGCGACGTGCTGTTTCGGGGGTCGATCGGCCGCACGGATTTCCCGCGCGGCAACCACGATCAGTTGTTGAATTCGATCCGCAAGCGCCTGTGGCCGTTCGGCGACGACATCCAGTTCGTCCCCGGCCATGGCCAGACTTCGACCTTCGGCTGGGAACGCAAGACCAACCCCTTCGTCGCCGACCTCCTGTTCGACGACGAGGAGACGCCAGCCTAGAGCGACGCGCCGAGAAAGGCGCGGACGGCGCGCTGATCGACCGCCGGCGGCGGCATGTCGATGTTGTCGCGATTCAGCACATAGTCGAGCCCGTGGCGCAGCATCGACTTGGTGAAGCGGCGCGGCTTCTTTTCCAGGACGGCGAGTTCCTCAGGTGAACGCTGCATCGAGCGGACGGGCGAAGGCAGCGAGCTCGACCTCGGCCGCGAGATAGAGGCCACACGCCATCGCGCCCAGCGCATAGGAGAGGCATTCCTCCTCCCAGCGATCAGGTTCGCGGTTTTGTTTGTCGAGAAGATCGAGGGCGGCGGTAAAAGTTTGGTGAAGCCTGTCTTGCTGTTCAGTGGTGGGCCGCTGCATCCACTTCCTCCTGCGCTTTGACGAGACGCGGATATGGGAGGGAGACTTCGGCCATACAATGGCAGGACGACGGCTTCACCTAATGATCACAATCCGTCCTGCGAAGCGCTTTACGCTTTGCGGACGCTGCGCACGCCGTCTGCGAGTGTCCTCACATAGGCGAACACACCAGGGACAAGATCGGGCTTGGCCTTGCCTTTGTCGTCGAGGCCAGCCTTCACGCGATCGACGATGGCCGTGCCCGACCACGGCGGCATCGGCGTGGCGCGCAACCGCGGCCGCCTGCTCGGAAGTCTTGATTCCGAAACCGACGCCGACCGGTAACTTGGTATGGCGCTTGATACGCTCGACATGCGTGCGCACGGACTCTTCGGTCGCCGACTTCGTGCCGGTGATGCCGAGCACCGAGACGAAATAGACGAAGCCCGAGGAGTATTTCAGCACCGCGGGCAGGCGCTTGTCGTCGGTCGTGGGCGCGGTCAGCAGCACCGTGTCGAGCCCGTTGGCGACGGCGTGCGGTTTCAGCTCATCGGCCTCTTCCGGCGGCAGGTCGACCAGGATGAAGCCGTCGACGCCGGCGGCGGCAGCCTCCTTGCAGAAGCGCTCGACGCCACGCTGATAGACGAGGTTGTAGTAGCCCATCAGCAGGATCGGCGTCGTCGTCGTCGGCCGTCTCCTTGCGATAGCGCCGCACCATGTCGAACGTGGCGTCGACCGTGATGCCGGCCTTGAGCGCGCGCTGGCCGGCGAGCTGGATCGACGGACCGTCGGCCATCGGATCGGTGAACGGCATGCCGAGCTCGATCAGGTCGGCGCCCGCCGCCGGCATGCCCTTCAGGATCTCGTAGCTGGTCGCGAGATCGGGATCGCCGGCGCTGAAATAGGCGACCAGCCCGGCCCGCTTGTCCGCCTTGAGCTTGGCGAAGCGCTTCTCGATGCGGCCCATCAGAGCTTGATCCCCATGCGCGCGGCCACCTGCGGCACGTCCTTGTCGCCGCGGCCGGAAAGGTTTGCGACCAGCAGGTTGTCCTTGGGCAGTTTCGGCGCGAGCTTCTTCACATAGGCCAGCGCATGCGCGGATTCGAGCGCCGGAATGATGCCCTCGAGCTTGCAGAGGAGATGGAAGGCCTCGAGCGCCTCGTCGTCGGTCGCCGAGACATATTCCGCGCGGCCACTTTCCTTGAGCCAGGAATGTTCCGGCCCGATACCGGGATAATCGAGGCCGGCCGAGATCGAATGCGCCTCGGTGATCTGGCCTTCCTTGTCCTGCAGGAGATAGGTGCGATTGCCGTGCAGCACGCCGGGGCGGCCGCCGGTCAGCGACGCGGCATGCTCGCCGGTCTCGATGCCGCGGCCCGCCGCCTCGACGCCGATGATGCGCACGCCCTTGTCGTCGAGGAAGGGATGGAACAGGCCCATCGCGTTCGAGCCGCCGCCGATGCAGGCGACCAGCGTGTCGGGGATGCGACCCTCGGCCTCCATCATCTGCGCCCGCGTCTCCTCGCCGATCACGCACTGGAAGTCGCGCACCATCGCCGGATAGGGATGCGGGCCGGCCACCGTGCCGATGCAGTAGAAGGTCGTGTCGCAGGTGGCGACCCAATCGCGCATCGCCTCGTTCATGGCGTCCTTAAGCGTCGAGGCGCCCGAGGTCACCGGCCGGACCTCCGCGCCCAGCATCTTCATGCGAAAGACGTTGGGCGCCTGGCGCTCGACGTCGACCGAGCCCATGAACACCACGCAGGGAATGTCGAACAGCGCGCAGGCCGTCGCGGTGGCGACGCCGTGCTGGCCGGCGCCGGTCTCGGCGATAATGCGCGTCTTGCCCATCCGCTTGGCCAAGAGCACCTGGCCCAGCACGTTGTTGATCTTGTGGCTGCCGGTGTGGTTCAGCTCGTCGCGCTTGAGATAGATCTTGGCGCCGCCGAGATGCTTGGTCAGCCGCTCGGCGTAGTAGAGCGGGCTCGGCCGGCCGGCATAGTGCTTCAGCAGTCGCTTGAGCTCGCCCTGGAACTCGGGATCGGCCTTGGCCGTGTTGTAGGCCTGCTCGAGCTCGAGGATCAGCGGCATCAGCGTTTCGGCGACGTAGCGGCCGCCAAAAAGGCCGAAATGACCGCGCTCATCGGGGCCGGTGCGATAACTGTTGGGTGAGTCGGGCATTGCGGGTCCTGTGGGCCGGGCGGACTTAGCAGCCCGACCGGAAGCGGTCAAAGCCCGCGCTAGTGCTGTATGAGGGGCGGCGCGAGTTCGAGCATCATGGCGGCTTGCGGCGAGCTCTTGCGGTAGTTGGCGAGCGCCTGGCGCAAGCGGGCTGCCGCTTCAGGGCTGGTCGAATAGAAGGCTACTTTATCGTCGCCGACGGTGACCCAGGGCAGCGGCAAGTGAAGCGTCGCCACGCGAATCCAGTTGGCCGGCCGGCGCGGATAGAGGTTGTCGTAGACCATGGCCTGCTCGACGTGATTGCGCTTCATCAGGTCGGCGACCCAGACGTCGCTGGCCGGATCGGCGCGCGCCTGTAGCGCCTCGTAGGAGGCGAGCCCGCCAAGATCGAGAATGTGGCGCCGCGCGTAGTACGACACGAAGCCGAGATCGTTCACCGCAATCGGCTCGTCGAGATAGTCGCGGGCAATGATGGCCATCTGCTTCTGCTGGTCGGCGATGTTGCGCGAGCCGAGCGGCGTGGTGAGGGTGGCGATCATATTGTCGAGCGAGGCGTAGGCGAACCACACGGCGAGCGCGGCGCTGAGGAACCTGGCCTTGGCGAGGCCGGCCCGCGCATAGACGGTGACGAACAGGATCACGATCCAGGCGGCGAAATAGATGTGATAGCGGCCGAACCAGCCGTAACGGCCGAACAGCAAATGGGCGGCGGTCGGCGCCAGCACCAGGAGCACGGCCTCGCGAACCCTGCCCTCGCGCACGAACAGCACAGCGGCGAAGAGGGCGATCGCCACGAAGAAGAGCTGTTGCTCGATATTGTTCACCAGGGTGTCGATACCCGGCAGCTTCTGCAGCACGGTGAGGCCGCTCTTGGACAGCACCGACGACGGCAGCAGCCCGACACCGTGGCTGTGCAGGAACAGCGAGAATCCGACGACGACACCGACAACGACCGCGCCGGCAACCATCGCCGGAAGGCGCTGGCCGGGTGAGAGCATGAGCCAGGCGAGGACCGGCAGCGAGATCGCAAGCCCCTCGTAGCGGATCAGCGGCAGCAGGATGATCGCAAGCCAGAACGGCCAGGCCAGTCGCTCGCGCATCAGCGACAGCGCGATGATGATCACCAGCGTGACCTGCAGGGAATTCTCCATGCCGGTCAGCACCAGGCCGTAGAGATTGAGGGCGAAGGCGAGCGCCGCCGTCGCCACCAGCGCCCACCACCGCGGGAGATAGGTCTCGAACCAGCGCTGCAGCCACCACACAGCCACCACCAGCGCGCCGAGATTGATGAGCAGCGGCAGGAACTCGCTCAGCCGCGTGAAGGCGAAGGGCGCCAGCAGGAAAGGCCACAGGATGCTCGACGAGGGCGCGGCGAACTCGCCGGGATTGATGCCGTAGTGGCCATGCAGGATCTGCCGCGCGAGCGCGAGATGGATGTAGGGGTCGTCGAGCGAATAGACGAGGCCGCAGGTGAAATGCACCTGAACGACCAGCAGAACCGCCGGCAGCGCCGCCAGCAGCGGCAGGAGGCGAGGCTCGGCTCAACGCTTCTTCTTTTTCGCCGCCTTCTTGGTGGCTTTGCGGGTCGCCGCGGCGCGCCGGGCCGGCGCGTCCTCGACCTCGACGATGACCTCGATCTCGACCGGAATGCCGCGCGGCAGCGAGCCCATGCCGACCGCCGAGCGGGCATGCCGGCCGCGATCGCCGAACACCTCGACGAAAAGATCCGAGCAGCCGTTGATCACCTCGGGCTGATGGCCGAACTCGGGCACGGCATTGACCATGCCCAGCATCTTGACGATGCGCTTGACGCGATCGAGGTCGCCCAGCTCGGCCTTCATGACGGCGATCAGGTTGAGCCCGGTCTCGCGCGCGTAGCCATAGGCCTGCTCGACGGTGAGATCGCGCCCGACCTTGCCGGTGGGCATCGGCTTACCCGGCAGGCCCGGCCCCTTGCCGGCGAGATAGAGCAGGTTGCCGGTGCGCACGGCATTGACGTAGTTGGCGATCGGCGAGGTCGGCTTGGCGAGCTCGATGCCCAGTTGCTTCAGCCGCTGTTCGGTCTTCATCGTCTATTCCCCAGGCCTTAGCGGCAGTTACCTGAAGTGACCGTTAAAATAACGGGAATCTAACGGTCACTTTTCGTAACCATGGCGATTGGCCAGCTCGAGTCGCAACATAACCTGCCGCGGTCCCAATCGCCTATTTTGGTCATTAGAAGTCCTCAGAGGGCCGCGGCGCGCTTGAGGAAGGCGCGGATCAGCTCGATCGATTTCACGCCGCGACTGGATTCGACCCCAGAGGAAACATCGACGGCGCGCGCACCAGTGACGCGCACGGCCTCGGCGAGGTTGTCAGGCGTGAGGCCGCCCGCCAGGAACCACGGCAGAGGCACCGTGCGGCCGGAAAGGATGGTCCAGTCGAAGGCCTTGGCATTGCCGCCAGGCAAGATGCCGTCGGCGGCATCGAACATCAGGCGATCGGCGACGCCGGCATAGGCCGCGATGCCGTGCTCGACGTCGGCCGCTCCGGGCGACGCTGATCACCTTCATCACCGGCTTGGCCGTGCGGCGCTTGATGTCGGCGACGCGTTCGGGCGACTCGCTGCCGTGCAGCTGCAGCAGATCGAGGCCGCCAGCCGCCAGCCGCTCGTCGAGCAGCGCATCGTCGGGATCGACGAACAGGCCGACACGCCCCACGGTGCTCGGCACGCGCGCCGCGAGGACGCGCAAGACTTCCGTCGCGATGTGACGCGGCGAGCGCGGATAGGTCACGAATCCCACCCACCGCGCCCCACCGGCGACGGCTGCATCGACCGTCTCTGGCGTCGACAGCCCGCAGATCTTGGCTTCGACCGGCATGGTGCTAGAGCGCGCCCAGTTCGCGCGCGATCGCCTGCGCTGCAGCGTCCGGATCGGCTGCTTCGGTGATGGGGCGCCCGATCACGAGATGGTTCGCGCCGAGCTTCACGGCGTCCTTGGGCGTCATGACGCGTTTCTGGTCGCCTGTCGCCGAGCCCGCCGGCCGGATGCCGGGCACCATCAGCACGAAATCCGCGCCACAGGCCTTGCGCAAGGCTGCGATCTCCAGCGGCGAGCAGACGACGCCGTCGAGCCCGCTCTGGCGTGCCAGGGCCGCGAGGCGCAGCACCTGATCCGATGGTGCCGCGGCTACGCCGGTCGCCTCGAGATCGGACTTGTCGAGCGACGTGAGCACGGTGACGCCGAGCAGCTTGGGACGCGCGACGCCCAGCCGCTTGGCTTCCGATGTCGCGGTCTCGGCGGCGGCCTTCATCATCGCCGGACCGCCTGCGGTGTGGATGGTGATGAAGGTCGGCTCCAGCTCGACAACGGCCCGAATGCCGCCGGCCACGGTGTTAGGGATATCGTGCAGCTTGAGGTCTAAGAAGAAGCCGACGCCAGTGGCACGCACCGACGCCGGGAAGGCGTAGCGCACGCCGGGCGCGCCGTGGGCGAGGAAGAATTCCAGGCCGAGCTTGATGCCGCCCACCGCAGGCTTGGGCCCGCCGGCGATGGCGCGGATCAATTTGGCGGCGTGGGCCAAGTCCGTCGTATCGACGGCGCAATAGACAGGATTGGAACGGCTGGCCATGGCGCGCGCAACCTAGTGGCGGCGCCGGTGGTCAGCAATCAGGAACTGCGGACCCGCCGTACCGCGTCCTGCCAGCCGGCATAGCGCTTGTCGCGCGACGGCGCGGCTTCGGCCGGCCGGAACGCCCGATCGAGCGCCCAGGTCGCCGACAAGGCCTCCAGCGAAGGCCATAATCCCGCCTGCAGGCCGGCCAGGAAGGCCGCCCCCATGGCCGTGGTCTCGATCACCTTGGGCCGCTCGACCGGCGCGCCCACCGTGTCGGCCAGGCGCTGCATCAGCGGGTCGTTCACCACCATGCCGCCATCGACCCTGAGCTCGTCGATCCGCGCGCCGTCGCCGCGCATGGCTTCGACCAGGTCGCGGGTCTGGTAGCACACGGAATCCAAGGTGGCGGCGGCGATCTCGGCGGGGCCGGTATCGCGGGTGAGGCCAAGCAGCGCCCCGCGCGCGTCGGCATCCCAGTAGGGGGCACCTAGCCCCACGAACGCCGGCACCATGTAGACGCCATGGCCGTCCTTGGCGTGCAGGGCGAGGGCCTCGACATCGACGGATTTGTTGATCAGACGCAGGCCATCGCGCAGCCACTGCACCGCAGCGCCGGCGATGAAGATGCTGCCCTCCAGCGCATAGGTGCGCTGGCCCTTGAGCTGATAGGCGATGGTGGTGAGCAGCCGGTTGCGCGAATGCATGGCGATGCTGCCGGTATTCAGGATGGCAAAGCAGCCCGTGCCGTAGGTCGCCTTGACCATGCCAGGCTTGATGCAAGCCTGGCCCACCGTCGCCGCCTGCTGGTCGCCTGCCATGCCGAGCACCGGCACCGGCGCGCCTAAAATGTCGGCTGTCGCGATGCCGAGCTCGCCGGCGCAATCCACCACCTTGGGCAGCATCTGCTGAGGTACGCAAAGAAGCTTGGCCATGTCGGCATCCCAGTCGCCCTTGCGGATATCGAGCAGCAGCGTGCGGCTGGCGTTGGTGGCGTCGCTGGCATGCACCTTGCCGCCCGTCAGCCGCCACAGCAGGAAGCTCTCGATCGTGCCTGCGGCCAGCGCGCCCTTGTCGGCGGCGGCGCGGCTGCCCGCCACGTGCTGCAGGATCCAGGCGATCTTGGTGCCGGAGAAATAGGGATCGAGCAGCAGGCCGGTCTTGTCCGACACCATCTTCTCGTGCCCGGCCTTCTTCAGGTCACTGCAGAGCCCTGCGGTACGGCGGTCCTGCCAGACGATGGCGTTGTGCACCGGCTTGCCCGTCGCGCGATCCCACACCACCGTCGTTTCGCGCTGGTTGGTGATGCCGATGCCGGCCAGGTCTGTCGCCTCGAGCCTCGCCTTGGCGAGCGCGCCGCGGCAGACCTCGACAGTGGCGCGCCAGATCTCCTCCGGATCGTGCTCGACCCAGCCCGGCTTGGGAAAGATCTGGGGCAGTTCCTTTTGCGCCGAAGCGACGGGCCGGCCGGCGGCGTCGAACACGATGGCCCGCGTGCTGGTCGTGCCCTGGTCGATGGCGAGGATGTGCTTGGCGGCCATTTCGGCCGCGATCATAGCATTTTCGGTTCGGCTGGAATCAGCCGAACGGAAAATGCCCTTGGTCGAGGCGCCTGGGAAGTCGCACTAGTGCGCCCGGTCGATGGCGAAGTCTACCGCCTCCAGCAGGGCGTCCTTCAGCGCGGAGTCGCGGAACAGGCCGAGCGCATCGCGCGCCATGGCGCCGTAGTGGCGGGCGCGTTCGAACGTGTCCGCGACGGCGTTGTGGCGATCGATCAGCATCTGCGCGCGCTCGAGATCGCCCTCGTGCTGATCGAGATCCTGGATGGTGCGTTTCCAGAACTCGCGGTCAATGGCCCCGCCGCGCAGGAAGGCCAGGATGACCGGCAGGGTGACCTTGCCTTCGCGGAAATCGTCGCCGACGGTCTTGCCGAGCTTGGCCTCGCGGCCTGAATAGTCGAGGGCATCGTCGACCAGCTGGAAGGCGATGCCGAGATTCATGCCGAAGCTTTCCAGGGCCACGCGCTCGGGCCCGTTGCGGCCGGCCACCATGGCGCCAATCTCGGCCGCCGCCGCGAACAGCCTGGCGGTCTTGGCCTTGATGACCTCGAGATAGGTCGCTTCCGGCGTGCTGGTGTCGCGCTGGGTGACGAGTTGCAGCACCTCGCCCTCGGCGATGGTCGAGGAGGCGCGCGACAGCACGCCCAGCACGTCGAGCGAACCCACTTCAACCATCAGCTCGAAGGAGCGCGTGAACAGGAAATCGCCGACCAGTATCGAGGCCTTGTCGCCCCACACCGAGTTGGCGGTCGGCCGGCCGCGACGCAGCGCGCTGACATCGACCACGTCGTCATGCAGCAGTGTCGCCGAGTGGATGAACTCGACGCAGGTGGCAAGCCTGATGTGGCGATCGTCGCCGCCGCCATGGCCGCACAGCCGGGCCGCTGCCACGGTGAGCAGCGGCCGCATGCGCTTGCCGCCGGCGCCGACCAGGTGGTTGGCGAGCTCGGGGATCAGCGACACCGGCGAGCGCATGCGCGCCAGGATCTCGCGATCGACCCGCGCCATGTCGTCGGCGCAAAGCGACAGCAGCGGCTCCAGGCTGGGCGCCTTGCGCTTGCCTTCGAGGGAAACGACGGTTGCCATGGTGAAAGGATAGCCCCCCGCACACGCCGGGTGTTGCGACACGATGTCGTGAGATGGTCTAGTTCCCCTAACATGGAAACGCCGCTGACCGAAGATGCGTTGCTGGGCGGTCGCGTGCGCTTGTTGCAGCCGCGGCGAGGTTATCGGGTTGCGGTCGATGCCGTGCTGCTGGCAGCGGCCGTCGATGCCGGTCCGGACAGCCACATCCTGGATCTTGGTGCCGGGGTCGGAGCCGTGGGCCTCTGCGTTGCCACGCGCGTCCCCGCCTGCCGCATCGTGGGCATCGAGCTGCAGCCGGAGCTGGCGGCGCTTGCCGAACGCAACGCCGCCCTGAACGGCGTCAGCGATCGCCTACGAACGATCGTCCATGACCTCGCCCTGCCCTTGCCGCAGGCGCTGGGCAAGTTCGATCACGTCGCTACCAATCCACCCTACCTGTCGGCGGCCGTCGCCGACCCCTCGCCCGACGCCAGCAAGGCCTTGGCCACCGTCGAATCCAGCGCCGCTCTCGCGCGCTGGCTGGAAGTCGCGACGGCTGCCCTGAAACCTGCAGGTACCCTGACAATCATCCATCGCAGCGATCGATTGGACGAGATCACTACGCACCTCGCGAGGTTGGGCTGGGGCAATCTCGCGGTGAAACTAGTGACACCCGCCCAGCGCGTGCTGGTGCGGGCGCGCCGTGCCGACAGGCCTGTCCGGCACGAGGTGCCACCGCTCGTGCTGCATCGGCCCGATGGGGGCTATACCGGCGAGGCGGAGGCGATCTTGCGGCATGGGCAGCCGCTTGCCTTCTAGCCGGCCCGCCGCGACAGTGCCGGTCATGTTCAACTGGTTGAGAGATCGTCTTCGCCGCGGTCCCGCCGTTCCGGTGGTCCGCCTGTCCGGCGTGATCGCCGCCGGCGGCATGCTGGGCTCGCGCGGGCTTTCCATCGAATCGGTCGCGCCGCTGCTGGCCCGCGCCTTCAGCCTGCACGGCGCCAAGGCGGTGGCGCTCGCTCTCAACTCACCCGGCGGCTCGCCCGTGCAGTCGGCACTGATCGCCCAACGCATCCGCCTGCTGGCGACCGAGAAAAAGCTGCCGGTGATCGCCTTCGTCGAGGATGTGGCGGCCTCCGGCGGCTACTGGCTGGCCTGCGCCGCCGACGAGATCATCGCCGACCCCGCCTCGATCGTGGGCTCGATCGGGGTGATCAGCGCGGGCTTCGGGTTCCAGGACTTCCTCGCCCGCTTCGGCGTCGAGCGGCGCGTCCACACATCGGGCGAGCGCAAAGGGATGCTCGATCCCTTTCGTCCCGAAAACCCCGAGGATATCGAACGCCTGAAGCGCCTGCAGGTCGAGATCCATGACGGCTTCAAGGACTGGGTGCGCCAGCGCCGCGGCACCAAACTGAAAGGCGACGAGGCGACGCTGTTCTCGGGCGAATTCTGGACGGCCAAGCGCGGGCTGGAGATGGGCCTGGTCGACGGGCTGGGCGAGCTCAGGGCCATGTTGCAGGCACGCTACGGCGCCAAGGTGCATCTGCCGGTGATCGCGCCACGCCGCCGCCTGCTGTCGCGCTTTGGCTTCGGCAGCAACCTCGAGTCGGTCGGGCCCACGATGATGGCCGCGCTCGAGGAACGCGCCCACTGGCAACGTTTCGGATTGTAGGATCGCGCCATGAAGCTCCGCACGCCCGTCGCCGCCGACGATCTCGCCGCCGTTCGTGCCTGGTTCGAGGCACTGGCCAACTATTGCCGCGCCGTCGACTACGAAGGCGCGCGGCCGATCTTCGCCGATGATCTGGTCGCTTTCGGTACCTTCACCGATTTCATGCACGGCCGCGAGCTCACCGAGCAGAAGCAGTGGCGCAACGTCTGGGGCACGATCCGCAACTTCCGATTCACGCTCGACACCATCGAGGCCATCGTCTCGGCCGATCGCCTGACTGCCATCGGCATGGGCGTCTGGAAGTCCGACGGCTTCCATCCCAACGGGGATCGCTTCGATCGCGGCGGCCGCGCCACGGTCGGACTTGGTCGCCAGAAGATCGGCGATCCCTTCGTGGCGACGCACACGCACCTGTCGCTCAATCGCGGCACACCAGACCAGAGCTACGGGAGGTTCAGCGGCCCTTAAGGCGGGTCGACGGCGCCCTTCTGCTCGACGATGCGCCGGTAGGCGTCGGGCTGGCGGTGCAGGGCGAAATTGAAGGTGGTGCGCTTGTAGCTCTGGCCGGCATCGAGATCGCAACGATGCACGATCAGCTCGTCGCCCGTTCCGGCGGCGCGCGCCACCACCTTGCCCGAGGGCGCCACGATCATGGAATCGGCGAGCGAGGGCACGCCCTCCTCGGTGCCGCCCTTGGCCACGCCCACCACCCAGGTGCCGTTCTGGTAGGCGCCGGCCTGCATGGAGAGCTGGTTGTGGAACCACGAATGCTCGTCATGGTCGGGCGACGGCGCGTTGTGCAGCGGCGTATTGTAGCCCAGCATCACCATCTCGACGTTCTGCAGGCCCATCACGCGGTAGGTCTCGGGCCAGCGCCGGTCGTTGCAGATGCACATGCCCATGTTGCCGCCGAACGCCTTGAACACCGGGAAGCCGAGATTGCCGACCTCGAAGTAGCGCTTCTCGAGATGCTGGAACGGCCGCTCGGGCTCGTGCTCGCTATGGCCCGGCAGATGGACCTTGCGGTATTTGCCGGCGATGCGGCCGTCCTTCTCGACGATGATCGAGGTGTTGAAATGGCGCGTGCGGCCACCTTCGTTGGTGAGTTCGGCGTAACCGAAGCTCATGCCCAGCCCCAGGCGCTTGGCCTCGGTGAAGAGCGGGGCCGTTTCGTTGCTCGGCATTTCGCGCTCGAAGAAGGAATCGATCTCGGCCTGGTCCGTCATCC
The DNA here is from genome assembly GCA_963755595.1 of uncultured Alphaproteobacteria bacterium. GTDB lineage: Bacteria > Pseudomonadota > Alphaproteobacteria > Reyranellales > Reyranellaceae > Reyranella. Next base: position 107,336 of record CAVWKP010000022.1, read on the forward strand.
ACCAGCGCGGGAAGAACGTCGTCAGCGTCAGTTCGGGAAACACCACCAGCTCGCAGCCCATGCGCTTGGCTTCGCCGAGATGGGCGATCATCCGCTCGACGACTTCGTGCCTTGTGTGGCTCCTCTGGATCGGGCCCATCTGTGCAGCCCCGACCGTCAGAAATCGGCTCATGGCAACCCTCCGGTGCGAAGTAGAGCATAGTCGGTTCAGCTGGACTCAGCCGAACCGACTATGCCCTTGGTCGAGGCGCTTTATTGCATGCTTCGGGCCAAAAGCCTGTACGATCGCCGCTGCGTCCATCTGCCGGGAGAAATCACATGGCCGTCGTCGAAACCGAGCGCCACGGGCAAGTCCTCGTCGTCCGCATGAACCGCCCTGAGCGGCTGAACGCGCTCAGCCACGAGATGCGGACCGAGCTCGCCAAGGCTTGGACCGAGTTCCGCCATTCGAAGGAATTCGAGGTCGCGATCTTCACCGGCACCGGGCGCGGCTTCTGCGCCGGCGAGGACATGAAGGAATCGCTGCAGAAGGGCGCGCCGGGCGGGCAGCGGCCGGCGATCGAGGATCCGTTCATGACCGGCGCGCTCGAGAAGCCGGTGATCGCCGCGGTCAACGGCTTCGCCATGGGCGGCGGCTTCATGCTGGTCGAGCGCACGGACTTGCGGCTCGCCGTGCCTGAGGCGGTGTTCGAGGTCTCGGAGGCCAAGCGCTGGCTTTTGGGCGGCTACAACCACGGCCATATCGCCAACCTGCCCTATCCCATCGCCATGGAGATGGCGCTGGGTTTCCGCTTCACCGCCCAACGCTTCTATGAGGTGGGTTTCCTCAACCGCCTGGTGCCGGCCGACCGGCTGATGCCGGAGGCCATCGCCATGGCCGAGCACCTGCTCACCCTGCCGCCCGCCAGCCGCGTCAATACCGTGCACATGATGCGCCAGATGCGGCCGGCGCCGGCCCCCGAGATGAAGCGCTTGGCCGACGCGCTGCATGAGCATGGCGCCAAGAGCGACCTGATGGAATCGCGCGCCGCCTTCGCCGAAAAGCGCAAGCCCAACTTCAAGGGCTGGAACGATCCCGAGGATCGCTACCGCCTGCCGACGGTCGAAAAGGTGCGGTAGGCGCAAAAAATCCCCCTGGCGGGGTCGCCAGGGGGAGCCGTCAGCCACACGTCAGTGCAGCGTCAGATCTTGATCTCGACGCGTCGATCGGCCGGATCGCTCAGGCCGTCGCCCGCCTTGGGCAGCGGCGCGCGCGCCTCGCGCTGGACGACGATGGCCTGGGCAGGCACGCCTTGCTTGACCAGCGCGTCCTTCACGCGCGCCGCGTCCTCAGCTCGGCCGGTCAAGGTGACCTGCCGCGCCGACTTCGCCTCCTGAGCAACGCCGCGAATGGTGGCGAGCGCCGTCGGCGACAGGGTGGCGCCCTTGTCGGCGAAGACCATGAACTCGCTCTTCGGCACCGGCACCGCCGTCGCCAGATCCTGCGCCGATACCGCGGCAGCGGCGCTCATGAGAAGACCGCCCGTCAGCAGGGCAATAGTGAATTTGCGCATGGGAACGTCTCCATCGGTTGTCCCAACCCAGACAATGAGGTGGGCACCGAAGGAGGCGGAAACTGGGCAATATTGTTGAGATTTTTCTAGTTTCCACCGGAACGTTTGTTCACGGTCCGGCACGCTTCACGTCATTGGTAAACTCTGCTGACGTAAAAGTGCCGCCCTGGAACAAGTCGCCGACCGGGTCCGGCCCGATCTTGGCCTGCTCGGCCTCGGCGTGCGCACGATGGTCTTCGGCCTTGCCGGTTGGGCGGTAACCGAGCTGGCGAGCGCGAGAATTGTCCCACCACGAGGCCGCATTGTCTGAGGCGCCGTAGAGGATCTCGAAGCGGATGTCGGGATGCTCGAGGCCGATGCGAAACAGCTGCACGATGTCCTCGGGCGAGATCCAGATCGACAGCCGCCGCACATCGAGCGGCCGCGGCCCGACATTGCCGATCCGGAGGCAGGTCACGACCATGCCGTGCTTGTCGGAATAAAGCGCGCCCAGCGCCTCGCCGAACGCCTTGCTGACGCCGTAGCGGCTGTCGGGCCGCACCGTGACGTCGGTGCCGATCTTGCGCTTGCGCCGATAGAAGCCCACGGCGTGGTTGGACGAGGCGAAGATCACCCGCTTGACGCTGGCCTGCCGCGCCGCCTCGAAGAGGTTGTAGCAGCCGATGATGTTGGCATTGAGGATCTGTTCCCACGTGCCCTCGACCGAATGGCCGCCGAGATGGATGACGCTGTGGGCGCCCTTCACCGCCGCCGCAACCTCGTCGGGCTTGGTGAGGTCGGCCGCGACGAAGGTTTCGCCGGGCTGCAAATCCTTGGGCTGCACGCGATCGCTCAGCACCAGCCCGGGATAGAGCTTGGCCAGCAAAGGCCGCGTCATGGTGCCGATGCCGCCTGAGGCGCCGGTGAAGACGATGCGGCGCGATTTGTCGAGAGCCTCGGGCATCAATTCCTCCTTGAGCAGGCTCCGGTTGTAGCCATAGTCGCCCGCCATGTCCCATTCGATCCGCCGGGCCCGCGACGAGGATCACGCCCGCATCACCGAGATCCGCAACGCGGTGACGGAGAACAAGCTCGGCGAGGCAAGCCGCGCGCTGGTCGACCGCGACTACCCGTGGTTCCGCGACAACCCGGGCATCTGGCTATGGCGGGAGAATGGCACCGTCCTGGGTTTCTCCGCCGCCGACACGCGCGACGGCTCGATCTGGGCGCTGTTCGTGGCGCCCGGCCACGAGCGCCGCGGCATCGGCCGGGCGCTGTTCGAGAAGGCGTTGGAGGTGCTGCGCCAGAATGGTCATCGCACGGCGTGGCTGACGACGGAGCCCGGCTCGCGGGCTGAAGGCTTCTACCGCGCCGCCGGCTGGAAGGTGATCGGCACCAGCCCAAAAGGCGAGCTGATCTTCCATTCCAGTATATAGTCGAGGCATGACGACCGACACTGCCGCTGCCCAACGCCCGGCCCGCTGGGGCCTGGCGGCGAAGCTCTTTGCCGTGCTGGCACTGCTGGGCGCCAGCGCCGTGCTGGTGACCGGCGTGCTGGGCTATATCGCCGGGCGGGACTCGCTGCAGAGGGCCATCTTTCATCAGCTTTCGGCGGCGCGGCAGACCAAGACAAGGCAGGTCGAGAGCTACTTCCGCGACACGCGCAACGACCTGCGCCTGCTGGCCAGCACCAAGATGGTCGTCGATGCGATGCGCGACTTCCGCTCGGCCTACGACGAGCTCGAGCGAAAGGAGTTGCCGGCAGATCTGAAGAAGAAGATCGACGCCTGGTATGACACCAATTACCTGCCGGACATCCGTCGCCAGCTCGGCAAGGCCGTGGCGCTCGACGACTTCCTGCCCAACGGCCCGGCGGCCAACTACCTGCAATACCAGTACATCGTCGCCAACCCCTACCCGTCCGCCCAGCGCAAGCTCCTGGACGATGCCGGCGACGGCAGCGCCTACAGCGCGCTTCATGCGATCTACCATCCGCTGCTGCGCAACGCGGCCACCATCGAGGGCTTCACCGACTTCCTGCTGGCCGACACCAAGTCGGGCCGCCTGGTCTATGGCATGGCCAAGGAAGAGGACTTCGCCACCTCGCTGCGCATCGGCCCCTACCGCAACTCCAAGCTCGCCGCCGCCGTGGCGCGCTGCTCGGGCACGCCCGACATTTCGAACACCTGCCTGGAGGATTTCGCACCTTATATTCCGGCCGAGGGCCAACCCGCCGCCTTCATGGCCGCGCCGGTGGTCTACCAGGGCGAGGTGATCGGCGTGCTGGTCGCACAGCTCTCGATTTCGGAAATCGACCGGGTGGTGACGGGCGACAAGCGCTGGCGCCAGGAAGGCTTCGGCGCCACCGGCGAGAGCTACCTGGTCGGGCCCGACATGCTGACCCGGTCAGGCGCGCGCCAGTTCTACGAGAACCGCGATGCCTACTTCGCAGCCCAGGCCGCGACCGGCGCACCCAAGGAGGAGCTCGACGCCATTCGCCGCTACGGCTCGCCGATCCTGCATCAGCGCGTCGACACGCACGCCGTGAAGGCGGCCCTTTCGGGCGTCGAAGGCCAGGGCGAGGTGACGGGCGTCCGCGGCCTGTCCACGCTCGCCTCGTGGGGACCCTTGTCGATCTCCGGCGTCAACTGGGGGCTGGTCTCCAAGATCGACACGGCGGAAGCCTTCGCGCCGATCTATCAGCTGGAGCGCAACCTCGCGATCGTGGGCGGTCTCGCGCTGCTGGCGGTCATCGTCGCCGGAGCCTGGTTGTCGCGCTCCCTGCTTGGGCCCCTGCGCGAGCTGACCGCGGGCGTGAAGGGCTTCGCCGCCGGCGAGCGCGGCGCCCACGTGACGGTGCGCAGCCAGGACGAAATCGGACAGCTCTGCACCGCCTTCAACGGCATGGTCGACGACATCAACGCCAAGAACGTCATCATCGAGAGCAAGAACCGCGAGAACGAGGAGCTGCTGCTCAACGTGCTGCCGGCGCCGATCGCCAATCGCCTGCGCGGCGGCGAGCAGCGCATCGCCGACGGCTTCGCCGAGGTGACGGTCGCCTTCGCCGACATCGTGGGTTTCACCGCCTTCACCTCCGACATGCCGCCGCAGGAGGTGGTCACCCTGCTCAACGGCCTGTTCACCCGATTCGACGCGGCGGCACACGAGCTCGGCATCGAGAAGATCAAGACGGTCGGCGATGCCTACATGGCGGTGTGCGGCCTGCCCGAGCCGGTCGCCAACCACGCCGAACGCATGGTGCGCATGGCGATCCGCATGGTCCACATCACCCGCGAGCACGCGATGGAGCACAAGGTGGACATGAAGCTGCGTGTCGGCATCAACAGCGGCCCGGTCGTGGCCGGCGTCATCGGCAAGAGCAAGTACATCTACGACCTGTGGGGCGACACGGTGAATTTGGCGAGCCGCATGGAGTCAGGCGGCCTCCCCAACTCCGTGCAAGTCACGCGATCGGTCTACGAGCGGCTCAAGAACGAGTTCAAGTTCGAGCCGCGCGGCGAGATCGAAGTCAAGGGCAAGGGCCACGTCGAAGCCTGGCTGCTTAAACTCTAGCCCGCCAGCTCCAGCATCAGGTTCATCAGGACCTGCGCGCCCGCCATCAGGTCGGCGGCCTCGGTGTGCTCCTTGACGTTGTGGCTGAGGCCCGCGACCGACGGCACGAAGATCATCGCTGTGGGGCAGAGGCGCTGCATCATCTGGGCGTCGTGGCCCGCTCCGGACGGCATGCGGCGCGTGCTGAGCGACAGCGCCTTGGCGTGATGCTCGACGCGGTCGACCAGGCCCGCATCGAAGATCACCGGCTCGAAGCGCGCCAGCACCTTGGCCTCGACCTCGACCCGCTCGGCCTTCGCCACCTCGGCGATGTGCGCGGCGACCCTCGCCTCGGCTTCCTTGAGCTTGGCCTCGTCGGTATTGCGCAGGTCGACCGAGAAGACGGCGCGGTTGGGCACGACGTTGATCAGGTTCGGCCTGAGCGACAGCGAGCCGATCGTGGCGACCTGGTTGCCGCCCATCTCCCAGGCGAGCTTGCGCGTGAAGAGATTGACCGAGGCGGCGAGGTAGCCCGCATCGCGGCGCAGTCGCATCGGCGTGGTGCCCGCATGATTGGAGACGCCGGTGACGGTGTATTCGGTCCACGAGATCCCTTGGACGCTCTCGACGACACCGATCTGCACCTTTTCCTCGTCGAGAATCGGCCCCTGCTCGATATGCAGCTCGAGGAAGGCGTGCGGCTTGAGCGCGCCAGGCTTGGCCGCGCCGAGATAGCCGATGCGGCGCAGCTCGTCGCCGACCGACAGGCCGTCCTTGTCGGCAGCGGCATGGGCCTCGTTGAGGCCGATTCCGCCTGCATAGACGAGACTGCCCATCATGTCGGGCTGAAAGCGCGCGCCTTCCTCGTTAGTGAAGAAGGCCACCGCGATCGGCCGGCGCGTCACGACCTTGGCCTCGTTCAGCATCCGCACGACTTCCAGGCCCGCCAGCACACCGTAGTTGCCGTCGTAGCGGCCGCCGGTGCGCACCGTGTCGATGTGGCTGCCGGTCATGACCGGCGCCAGTCGTTCGCGGCCGGCGCGCAGGCCGATCACATTGCCGATGGCGTCGACGCGAACGTCCAGCCCCAGTTCCTTCATCCAGCCGGTCACGAGGTCGCGGCCGGCCTTGTCCTCGTCTGTGAGCGCCAGCCGTGCACAGCCGCCGCCTTCGATGGCGCCGATTTGGGCCAGCGCCTCGATATTGCCTAGAAGATGAGCTCTGGAAACCTTTGGCACGGCTCAGACTACTATCATGCTTATCACGCTCGGTTGATCCGGTTGGGCTTGCCAGAACGTACCGGCGAGGTCACTTAAGGCACAACCATGCGCCGCTTGTTTGCCCTCCTGATCCTGCTGTTGCCGGCTGGACCCGCCATCGCGCAATCTGTGGTGAAGACCGACAATGTGCGCGCCGAGCTGATCGCCGAGGTGTCGGAGGTCAAGGCCGGCGAGCCGTTCTGGGTGGCGCTGCGCGAGACCATCCGGCCGCATTGGCACACCTACTGGAAGAACCCCGGCGATTCGGGCCTGCCGACCGAGATCAACTGGACCCTGCCAGCCGGCGTGAAGGCCGATCCCATCGTCTGGCCGACACCGACGCTGATCGATGTCAGCGGCGTCATCAATTACGGCTTCCAGGACGACATCCTCCTGCTGGTGAAGATCACGCCGCCGGCCGATCTAGCGGGAAGCGCACTGACGCTTGCGGCCAGCGCCAACTGGCTGGTTTGCGACGACGTCTGCATTCCGGAGGATGGCAAGTTCACCTTGACCCTGCCGGTCGGACCGACGGCCAAGCCCGCCAATAGCGTGACCCGCGCGCTGTTCGATCAGGCGCGCCGCGTCGTGCCGATGGAGAGCCCATGGCCGGCGCGGTTCGGCATCGCCCGGTCGGGCGATCCGACGCTGATCGTCGAGGCCAGGGGCCTGAAACCCGACACGATCCGCAATGTCTATTTCTTCCCCGACGAATGGGGCGCCGTGGCCAGCATGGCCAAGCAGACGGCGAGCGTGACGTCGGACGGCATTCGCATTGCGCTGAAGAAAGGCGATGCCAAAGGTGGCCCGCCACCGCAGCTCGGCGGCACGCTGGTGCTGACGGAAAAGACCGGCGATGGCGAGCATCGCCAGGCTTTCGATGTGATCGCCAAACTCGACCCGGCGTTCGTTCCAGCAACTGCCTCCCTCGCTGCAGCAGGTGAGCAATTGTCGCTCATCGAAGCGCTGCTGTTCGCGCTGCTGGGCGGGCTGATCCTGAACCTGATGCCCTGCGTGTTCCCCGTGCTCGCCATGAAGGCCGCGGCGTTCGCGCGGCTCGCCGGTCACGAGAAGAGCGTGATGCGCCGCGACGGCATAGCCTACACGGCAGGCGTGCTGGTCTCCTTCGCCGCCATGGCGGCGATCGTCGTGGCGATCCGCGCCGGTATTGTCGGAGAAGGCGGCGAGGTGAGCTGGGGCTTCCAGTTCCAGTCGCCGGTCTTCTCGCTGCTGGTCGCCTACCTCTTCTTCGTCGTCGGCCTCAATCTCTCGGGCGTGTTCGAAATCGGCGGTGGTTTCGCCGGCGTCGGCCAGCGTCTGACCGCCAGGAGCGGCACGACGGGCGCCTTCTTCACCGGCGTGCTGGCCGTCGTGGTCGCGACACCCTGCACCGCGCCCTTCATGGCAGCCGCATTGGGCTTTGCGCTCAGCCAGCCGGCGCCGCAGACGGTGGCTGTGCTGCTGGCAATGGGCGTGGGCCTCGCCCTGCCCTATCTCGCGCTCGCCATGACGCCGGCGTTACAGCGCCTGCTGCCGCGGCCCGGCGCATGGATGGACCGGCTGCGCCAGTTCCTCGCCTTCCCGATGTATGCCTCGGCAGTCTGGATGATCTGGGTGCTGACCCAGCAGACCGGCCCCGACGGCGTGATCTATGCGCTGGGCGGCATGATCCTGATCGCCTTCGCCATCTGGCTGCTGCGCCTCGGCCCCGCCTCCTCCTTCGGCGCCTGGGTGCGGCGCGGGCTTGCCGCCGCGGCCGTGCTGCTGGCCTTTGCCGCGGCGCTGAAGCTCGAGGATGGACCGGCGACGGCCGCCTCGGCATCAGGCGGACCGTCGGCCGGCGTCAACTTCGAGGGCTGGGAGCATTTCACCCGCGCGCGCATGACCGAGGCCGCCGCGGCCAACAAGCCGGTGTTCGTCGATTTCACCGCCGCGTGGTGCATCACCTGCCTGGTCAATGAGCGCGCGGCGCTTGAGACGCCGGCCACGCGCAAGGCCTTTGAACAGACCGGCACGGTGAAACTCAAGGGCGACTGGACCAACCGCGATCCCGAGATCACATCTTTGTTGAAGGAACTGGGCAGGGCCGGCGTGCCACTTTACCTTTACTGGGCACCGGGTGCCGAGCGCCCCAAGATCTTACCGCAAGTCCTCACCGAGGCGTCGATCGTCTCAGAACTGACATCGAATCCGCAAGCCAAGCGCTAGGAGGCGACCATGTCGATCATTCAACGCCGTTCGTTGCTGTTGGCCAGCACCGCTGCCGCGCTCGTTCCCGCCGGCGCCTGGGCGTCCGCCGATCTCGGCAAGCCCGCCCCCGCTTTCACTGCCACCGACAGCAACGGCAAGAGCTGGTCGCTGGCCGATCTCAAGGGCAAGGTCGTCGTCCTCGAGACGACGAATCATCAATGTCCATACGTCGGCAAGCACTACCGCTCGGGCAACATGCAGGCCCAGCAGCGCGAGGCGACGGCCAAGGGCGTGATCTGGCTCACCGTGGCGGCCTCGGCGCCCGGCGAGGAAGGCTTCGTCAACGCCTCGCAAGCCAATGAGCTGACCAAGAGCCGCAACGCCGCGCCGACCGCGGTGCTGCTCGACCCGCAAAGCAAGATCGCGCGCGCCTATGGCGCCACCGTGACGCCGCACATGTACATCATCGATGCCTCGGGCGTGCTGGTCTACAAGGGCGGCATCGATTCGATCCCGTCGGCCGACACGGCCGACATCCCTAAGGCCAAGCAGTACGTGCGCGTGGCGCTGAACGAGCTGCTGGCCGGCAAGCAGGTCGCCGAAGCCTCAACTCGCCCCTACGGCTGCTCGCTGAAGTACGGCCGCAACGCCGCCTAGGCCGCGGCCGGCGGCGCCCTATTCCGGGGGCGTCAGCGGCGCCCATCTCTCGGGATGAAGCTCGGGATATTCGATCCACGAGCCGGCCTCGGCCAGGCCCTGGTCGAGATGACCGACATCGCTCACCCAGAAGCCGAGCGTCCGGCGATTGGCGTCGAAGCGCCAGGCGCCGACCACAATCTCCCGCGCGACATGGCCCTTGAGGCCGGGACAGAACAACAACACCGGTGAGCCGTCCTTGGGCGCGCTCTCCATCGGCTGCCAGGCCGCGGCGGCGTGGCGGCGCAGGCGATCAATCTCGGCGGCGGCGCGCCAGTGGACATGCCGGCTCAGCACCGTCAGCTCCTCCTCGGTCGGCCCGTCAGGCCGCGTCGGCAGCTGGCAGTGCGCCAGGCACGCAGCGCGCAGCTCGTCGGCCAGGTCGGTCATGGGGTCATCTCGTCCTAAGGCCCGGTGGTCACTTCAGGGCGCTTCGCAAGCCGTCATTGGGAATTTGCATCAGCCCGTCGAACGGCGAACCCAGCTCCAGGATGAGATAGATCGCGCCGGAGGCGGACAGAACGCAGAGAAACAGCACGGTAATCAACGTGGCATTCGACGGCGACGACATGCTGAACACGGCAAAGATGAACACCAGCCACAGAACCAGCACGTCGATGAATGGCCTGGAAATCGAATTGGGCGGCTGCGAGGACAAGCTGAGCTGGATCTCCGCTAAATCGGTGCTGAGCTGCAAGGCGCGAGCCTGCAGGGATGCCTGAGCACGGTTCTTGGGCGACAGCTCCCGGATCATGTAGGGCACGCTCTGTTCAGGGGGCTTTCTGGCGCCTGCCGGCCGTTTGGCGGCATCTTCCTTCCATATTGAGTTGATCAGGGAGCCGACCTCGGTTCGAAGGGACGTGCGCAATGGAGCTGCTTCCGGCCCGTATTCGGCCAAAACCTGGTCAAGCTGCGCAAGGTCGGTCGTCATCCGACTCACCTCCGCGCTGGTGCGCTCGTACGACTGGCGTGTCGACGAGAACAGCAACGCCAGGACGAGCGCCGACATGGTAGCGATCAAAGCGGTCGCCAGCTTGATGACGTCCTTTGAATCTCCAATGAGATGATGCTCCGGCAGCGCGCGGCGTAGACCGATGCCGACCGCCGCGCCTCCCGAGATTAGTGAAAAAGCAATCGTGGCGGTGGCGATGGGACCCAACTTTGCCTCGTATATCTCTATCCTGGTCGACGTGCCGAGCCTGCCGCATGGTCTGGCTTCAGCCAACCAAAAAACGGCGCCGCCGGCCTAGGCGTCGGAAATGCGCTTGCCACTTTGCAAATCGAAGAGATGGAGACGCGTGGCGCCGATCGAGAAGCGCCGCTTCTCGCCCGCCTTCGCGAGCACATGGCCGCCCTGGCGCACGGTGACGAGTTCGCGTGCCTCGCCAAAGCGGCCATGCAGCAGCGTGTCGGCGCCGAGCGGCTCGGCCAATTCGATGTCGAACTCCAGCGCGCCGTCGTTGCTCGGCAGCAGGTGCTCGGGCCGCATGCCGAGCGCCACCGGCGTGCCGGGTGGCGCGCTGGTGGGCTGGGCCAGCAGCAGCGACACATGCGCCGAGCCGGTGCCGGCAAGATCGACCGTCTTGCCGCCCTCGCCCACCTTGGCGGCGAGGAAGTTCATGGCGGGCGAGCCGATGAAGCCCGCCACGAACACCGAGGCCGGCTTGTCGTAGACATCCATCGGCGTGCCGATCTGGTCGGCGGCGCCGGCATTCATGACGATCAGCCGGTCGGCCAAGGTCATGGCCTCGACCTGGTCGTGCGTCACGTAGATCGAGGTGACGGCGAGCTCGCGCTGCAGGCGCTTGATCTCGAGTCGCATCTGCACCCGGAGCTTGGCGTCGAGGTTGCTGAGCGGCTCGTCGAACAGGAACACCGCAGGCTCGCGCACGATGGCGCGGCCCATGGCGACGCGCTGGCGCTGGCCGCCCGAGAGCTGGCGCGGCAGCCGGTCGAGCAGCTTCTCGAGCTCGAGCGTCTTGGCGGCCTTGCGCACGCGCCGGTCGATATCGTCCTTCTCGAGTTTCCGCATCTTCAGGCCATAGGCCATGTTGTCGTACACGCTCATATGCGGGTAGAGCGCGTAGTTCTGGAACACCATCGCGATGTCGCGATCCTTGGGCTCGAGCTCGTTGACCACGCGATCGCCGATCGCCACCTGCCCGCCGGTGATGCGCTCGAGGCCCGCGACCATCCGGAGCAGCGTGGACTTGCCGCAGCCCGAGGGCCCGACGATGACGATGAACTCGCCGTCGGCGATCTCCATGTCGATGCCGTGGATGACCGCGACCTTGTTGTCATAGGTCTTCTTGACGCCGCGCAGATGGACTTGCGCCATGGCCTATTTCTCCGTCTCGACGAGGCCGCGCACGAACTGGCGCTGCATGAACACCACCACCAGCACCGGCGGCAGCATGGCGAGGAGCGCCATGGCCATCAGCAGGTTCCAGTCCGGCACGGTGTCGACCACGCTCGCTTGGCGCGAGACCGTCATCACCACGGTGTAGAAGCTCGGTCTTGGTCGTGACCAGCAGCGGCCAGAGATACTGGTTCCAGCCGTAGATGAACTGGATCACGAACAGCGCCGCGATCGAGGTGCGGCTCATCGGCAAAAGGATGTCCCAGAAGAAGCGCATCGGCGAGGCGCCGTCGACCCGCGCCGCCTCGGCGAGCTCGTCGGGCACGCTGAGGAAGAACTGGCGGAACAGGAAGGTCGCCGTCGCCGAGGCGATCAGCGGGATGATCAGGCCCGAATAGGAGTTCAGCATGCCGAGGCGGGCCACCACGCCGTAGGTCGGGACGATGCGCACCTCGACCGGCAGCATGAGCGTCACGAAGATCGCCCAGAAGAAGGTCTTGCGCAGCGGAAAGCGGAAATAGACGATGGCGAAGGCGGACAGGATCGAAATCAGCGATCTTGCCGATCGCCACCCCCAGCGCCATCACCATGGAGTTGACCAGGGTGACGTATAGCGGCACCGCGCCAGGCCGGTTGTAGCCCGCGGTCAACACGGTCTGGATGTTCTCGAACAGGTGCTTGCCCGGCCAGATCGGCACCGGCGGGCGCAACATGGTCGCCTGGTCGTGCGTCGGCGGCCACGAAGGTCATCCAGATCGGGAAGGCGATGATCGCCACGCCGATGAGGAGGACGATGTGGCTGATCCAGGTCACGAAGGGGCGGTTCTCGACCATCAGTAGTGCACCCGCCGTTCGATGAAGCGGAATTGCACGACGGTGAGGATGATCACGACCAGCATCAGGATCACCGACTGGGCCGAGGAGCCGCCGAGGTCCTGGCCGCGGAAGCCGTCGTTGTAGACCTTGCACACCAGGATCTCGGTCGCCTTGGCGGGCCCGCCCTGGGTGAGCGACGCAACGACACCGAAAGTGCCGAAGAAGGCGTAGATGATGTTGACCACCAGCAGGAAGAAGCCGGTCGGCGAGAGCAGCGGGAACATGATGTCCCAGAAGCGCCGGCTCGGCCCCGCGCCGTCGATCGCCGCCGCCTCGATCAGCGACTTCGGGATCGACTGAAGCCCGGCCAGGAAGAACAGAAAGTTGTAGCTCACCTGGTTCCAGACCGAGGCGAGCACGATCAGCAGCAAGGCCTGGTTGCCGTCGATCACGTAGTTGAAATCGATGCCGATGCCGCGCAGCAGCCAGACCACGACGCCGACCGACGGGTTGAACAGGAAGCCCCACAGCACGCCGGCTACTGCCGGCGCCACGGCATAGGGCCACACCAGGAAGGTCCGATAGGCCTCGGCGCCGCGGATCACACGGTCGGCCATCACCGCCAGCAGCAGCGACACGGCGAGCCCGATCGAGGCGACCAGGAAGCTGAACACCAAGGTCAGCCGCGCCGAGGCGAAGTAGCTCGGATCGCTGAACAGATGGACGAAATTGTCGAACCAGACGAACTTCGAGTTGCCGCCGAACGCATCCTCGAGCAGCACCGACTGCCAGATCATCTCGCCGGACGGCCAGAAGAAGAAGACCACGGTGACGATGATCTGCGGCGCCACCAGGAGATAGGGCAGCCAGCGGTCGTTGAAGGTGACGCGCTTTTCCATGGGGAAAGAAGAAAGACCCTCTCCGCGAGGAGAGGGCCTGGTCTCCGCTGTCCTACTTGTTCGCGGCTTCGAACTTGCGCAGCAGCTCGTTGCCGCGCTTCACCGCGTCGTCCAGGGCGGTCTTGGCGTCCTTCTTACCCGCCCACACCGCTTCGAGCTCCTCGTCCTCGACGTCGCGGATTTGGATGAAGTTGCCAAGCCGCAGGCCCTTGGAGTTCTCGGTCGGCGGATTAAGGGTCAGCTCCTTGACCGCCACGTCGCGACCGGGATTGGCTTTGTAGAAGCCGGAGTCCTCGGTGAGCTTGGCGGCGGCAACCGTGATCGGCACGTAGCCCGTCTGCTGGTGCCATTTGGCGGCCACCGCGGGGCTCGAGACGAAGTTCAGGAACTTGGCGACGCCTTTGTATTCCGCCGCCGGCCGGCCCTGCAGCACCCACAGGGTGGCGCCGCCGATGATCGAGTTCTGCGGCTTGGCGCGCCACCTCGGGCGAGTACGGCATCATGGCGATGCCGAGATTTTCGGGGCTGAGCGACTTCAGGAGCTGCGAGGCGGTGCCCGACGAGGCGAGTTCCATGCCGCAGTCGCCGGCGTTCATCATCGCCGTCGGCTTGCCCTCGCGGCCGCCATAGACGAAGCGCTTGTCCTTGGTCCATTCGGCCAGCATCGAGATCAGCTTGATGCGCGGCTCGTCGTTGAACTTGAGCTCGGTGTCCAGCGCCGCCGAAACCGTTGGCCTTGGTGGCGAACGGCAAGTTGTGCCAGGCGCCGAAATTCTCGAGCAGGATCCAGGTCTGCCATTCGGAGGTAAGTCCGCACTTGGCGCCCGAGGCGACCAGCTTGGCGGCCGCATCGCCCACTTCCGTCCAGGTCTTGGGCGGCGTGTTGGGATCGAGCCCGGCTTTCTTGAACAGCGTCCTTGTTCCAGTAGAAGACCGGCGTCGAGGAATTGAACGGCATCGACAGCAGCTTGCCGTCGGTCGTCGAGTAATAGCCGTAGACCGGGCCGATGAAGGCCTTGGGATCGAACGGCTCCTTCTGTCCTCCATCAGCTTGTAGACCGGATAGACCGCGCCCTTGGCGGCCATCATGGTGGCGGTGCCGACCTCGAACACCTGCACGATGTGCGGTGCCTGCTTGGCGCGGAAGGCGGCGATCGCTGCCGTCATGGTCTCGGGATAGGAGCCCTTGAAGACCGGCATTGACCTTGTATTCGGACTGGGACTTGTTGAACTGGTCGGTCATGGCCGCGACCGCCTCGCCCAGCGCGCCGCCCATGGCGTGCCACCACTGGATCTCGGTCTGTGCGGCGGCGCCGTGGGCGCTCGCCAGCGCCGCAACGGCAGCGACGGACGACAGCAGAATGCGTGACATGATTTTCTCCCTCCCAAGACGGCCCCGTCGATGTATCGGCGGGGCGCGAGACTGCAATGTGTCTGTTATGTTTCAGTCTCGTGACAGTCCAGCAAGACTATCCCCCGAAGGCAACCCCCAATTGGGCTAATTCAGCGCCGCTATGATGACGTCGGGCATGTCGGTGATGATGCAATCGACGCCCATGGCGACCAACGCACGTGCCTGGGTGGCATCGTTGATGGTGTAGGCGCTGAGCGCGAAGCCGGCCTGCTTGACCTCGCGGGCGCGACCCGGCGTGAGCTTCTTGCCGTCAGTGTTGACGCCGACTGCTCCGACGGCGTCTGTCCGGACGCGCCAGTCGTCGTCGAGCTCGCGGAGCAGGATGGCGCGCGCGAACTCAGGCGCCGCGTCGCGGGCGGCTGTCAGCGAGTCCGGCTTGAAGCTCGACAGCAATGGCGGCGGCAGGGTCGACGGCCAGCAGCGCCGCAAGGTCGCCACCGTGGCGCGTGCCGTTTCGGCCTCGCGGCCCTCGCACGGCTTGATCTCGACATTGCAGCCCAGCCCCAGCTCCTGGAAGCAGGCGATCGCCTGCTCGAAGGTCGGCACGTCCTTCGGCAGCTCGGCGCGCGGCGTCTCGGCCACCAGGCGGTCGACGCCCATGGTGCGCTTGAGCGAGTCATCGTGCATCACGATCGGCACGCCATCGGCCGTCAGCTTGACGTCGATCTCGACCCAGGTCGCGCCGCGCCGCCGGGCCTCGCGGAACGAGGCCAGAGTGTTTTCCGGCGCATAGGCCATGGCGCCGCGATGGCCGATCACTTTGGGCAGTTGCAGCATTCGCCAATCCAACGCTAACTCGCTCTGGCAATAAACGAGCGACCCGCCTCATGTCGACCTTTCCCGATCAATTCCGGCTCGATGGCCGCACCGCCCTGGTCACCGGCTCGGGCCGCGGCCTGGGCTGGGAAATGGCGCAGGGGCTGGCCCAGGCGGGCGCCCGGGTGCTGCTGCATGGCCGCTCGGCCGAGCGGCTGGCACCGCGGGTCGGCGAACTGCGCGCCGCGGGCTTTGCCGCCGATGCCATCGCCTTCGACATGGCCGACCGCAAGTCGATGGCCGCGGCCGTGGCCAAGGCCGGCCCGATCGACATCCTGATCCACAATGTCGGCGAGCGCGATCGCCGCGCCTTCCTCGACATCGAGCCCGAGGCCTTCGCCCGCCTGATCGATATCGACCTCACCGCCGCCCATGCCCTGGTAAGGCAGCTGCTGCCCGGCATGATCGAGCGCGCCTGGGGCCGGCTGATCCTGGTCACCTCGATCGCGGGCGATCTCGCCGTGCCCAATGCGTCTTCCTATGTCGCGGCCAAGGGCGGGCTGGCGGCGCTGACGCGTGCCCTGGCCGTCGAGTTCGGGGCCAAGGGCATCACGTCGAATGCCCTCTCGCCCGGCTTCTTCGCCACCGAGACCAACGCCCGCATGATCGCCTCTGCCAACGGCGAGAAGCACCGCGAGCGCTGCCCGGCCAAGCGCTGGGCCGAGCCTGCGGAGATCGCCGGAGCGGCGATCTTCCTCGCCTCGCCGGCGGCGTCCTACGTCAATGGCCACACGCTGATCGTCGATGGTGGCGTGTCGGCCACCTACCTCGCCTGATGCACGGCTTCGAGTCCACGCACGATCCGCTGAGCCAGGGCATCGTCGCGGCGATCCTGGTCGGCGTCTTCGCGCTGCTGGCGGCCGACCGCGTGCATCGCGTGCTGATCCCGATCGGCGCCGTGGCGCTGGTCTGGCTGATCTCCTACCTCACGCCGTTCCGGCTGATCTCCTTCGAGGCCTCCAAGGAGGCGGTCGACCTCAACGTCATCCTGTTGCTCTTCGCCATGATGGCGCTGGTCGGGGTGCTCAAGACGACCAACGTCTTTCCCTGGGCGGTCGACCGGCTGATGGAACGCTCACGCGGCAATCCCAGCCGTTCGGCGACCTTGATCATTTGGTTCACCGGCATCCTCTCGGCCTTCCTCGACAACGTCACCACCGTCATTTTCGCCTACCCGATGGCCGAGGAGATGGCGCGACGGCTCAAGATCAATGGTGCTGCCTTCTTCCTGCCCATGGTCATGGCGGCCAATATCGGCGGCACGGCCACGCTGATCGGTGATCCGCCGAACGTGCTGATCGGCACCAACTCGCGCGCGAACCTTTCGTTCATGGACTTCATCTATCATCTCGCGGTGCCTTGCACCTTCATGATGGTGGCGCTGGTCTGGTACAGCCGGCGCTACTATCCGGCTGACATCGGACGGGCCGCTGACCGCGACCATCCCGACGTTGCGACGCCGAGCGGCGCGGAGCTAGTCAACGTGCCGTTGCTGCGGGTCACCTGCTGGATCTCGGCGCTGATCCTGCTGGGTTTCGCCACCTACACCTTCACCGGCATGCCGGTGTCGGTGCCGGCGGTGATCGGCATCGCCGCCATCCTGTTCGCCCAGGACTACTACTATCTCAAGGAGCACCGGCCGACCCTCGAGGAGCGCCAGCATGGCGTGCTCGCCATCCTCGAGAAAGACGTCGAATGGCCGACGCTCGCCTTCTTTCTCTTCTTGTTCGTCCTGGTGGGCGCCGCGGTCGAGACCGGGCTGATCGATTCGCTGGCGCTGGCGCTCGGCTGGCTGATCGACGCGGTGTCGCGGGCCCTGGCACTGGCGCCGCGCGCCACCTTGCTGGTCGCCGCCCTGCTCGTGCTGTGGGTGTCGGGCTTCCTGTCGGCCTTCATCAACAACATCCCCTACGCCGCCGTCACCATCCCGCTGGTGGCGGCGCTGCTCGGTCGCCTGCAGCCCGGCCCGGACGGCCAGATCCTGTGGTGGGCGCTGGCGCTCGGAACGTGCCTCGGCGGCAACGGCACGCTGATCGGCGCCTCGGCCAACGTCGCCGTCACGGGGCTCGCCGAGAAGGATGGCAAGCGCATCTCGTTCAACGAGTTCACCCGCTACGGCGCGCGCGTCACCGCCATGACGCTGCTGATGTCGTCGGCCTATCTCGCGCTCTGGCTCTATGTCGGCTCGGCGATCGTCAACATCGCCGGCGCCTCGTGCTGGCGGCATGTTCGCCGCCAGCCAACTTCGCCGGTCTACTTCTTGCTGATGTTCCAGAACACCGTCACCGGCGCCACCATCACGCCCTCGACCTTGGTGCTCAACGCAAACGGCTGAGTCCACTGACCGAGGTTGACGTGGGTCGGGTGCTCGACCCAGTACTTCTGCAGGTCGACGATGATCTGCTTCTGCTTGGCCGGATCGGTCTCCTTGGCGAAGGCGTCGCGCAGCTTCTCGATCGTCTCGTCGCACGGCCAGCCGAACATCGCCTTGTCGCACGAGGCATTGAAGAAGCCCGCCATCACCGGGTTGAGGATGTCGGCGGCCACCCATGAGGTGATGAACGCGTTCCAGCCGCCCTTGTCCGGCGGATCCTTCTTGGTGCGGCGGCCGACCAGCGTCTGCCAATCCATCGGCTGGATCTCGACCTTGAAGCCCGCGGCCTCGAGCTGCGCCTTGGCGACCGGCGCCATGTTGGTCAGCACGCCCAAGTCGGTCGACTGCATCAGCACGACCGGCGTGCCGTCATAGCCCGCCTCCTTCAGGATCTCCTTGGCCTTGGCGGCGTTCTGGTTCAGCACGTTCTCCATGCCCGCGTCGGTACCCAAGCGGCGTGCCGCAGACGAACATGGCCTTGCAGAGCTTGTAGTACTTCGGATCGCCGATCGTGGCCTTGAGGAACTCCTCCTGGCCCATCGCGACAGACGCCGCGTAGCGGATCTTGGGGTTGTCGAACGGCTTGAACAGCGTGTTGAAGCGGAAGGCGTACTGGTTGCCCAGCGGATTGTAGTAGAACAGCTTCAGGTTCTTGTCCTTCGCAATCAGCGGCAGCAGGTCCATCGCGGGCGATTCGATCATGTCGATCTCGCCGTTCTGCAGCGCCGAAACCTGGGTCTGCGGCATCGGGAATCCAGATCCATTCGACGCGGTCGACCTTGGCGAGCTTGGCGCCGGACAGCCCCGAGGGCGGCTCGGAACGCGGCTTGTAAGTCGGGTTCTTGACGAACACGACCTTCTCGCCCGGCTTCCATTCGCTGGCGACGAAGATGAACGGACCCGAGCCGATCACGTCCTCGACCTTGATCTGCTGCATCGGGTCGGTGTCGGCCGTCTTCTTGGGCATGATGAAGAGCACGTTCGACGACGGCTTGCCGAGCGATTCCAGCACCAGGCCGTAGGGCTCCTTCATCTTCATCTTGAACGTCTTGGCGTCGACCGCCTCGAAGCCCGCGACCGAGGCCATCATCTTCTGGCCCATCGAATCGCGCGCGCCCCAGCGCTTGATCGAGGCGATGCAGTCCTCGGACGTCACCGGCTTGCCGTCCGACCAGACCAAGCCGTCGCGCAGGGTGAAGGTCCAGGTGAGCTTGTCGTCGGACACGCTCCACTTGTCGACCATCTGCGGCTTGACCGCGAACTTGTCGTCGACGGAGAACAGCGTGTCCCAGACCATGTAGCCGAAGCCGCGCTGGACGTAAGCGGTGGTCCAGATCGGATCGAGGATCTTGAGATCCGAGTTCATCACGGCTTTGAGCGTCGTCTGCGCCGCGGCCGGTACCGGCGCTCCGCCCAACAGACCACCGACGCTCGCCGCCATCGCCAGCGCCGCAAAAGACTTCCTGAAATCGAGCATGCTTGTCCCCTTCCTGCTCCCCATTCTCGTTTTAGCAAGAAATGAGCCGCCCGGCGCTGTCGCCGCCACCGATGGGCCCAAGATCATGTGCCAGTTACCCAAAGTAACGCTTAAAATAACGGAGAATCACACCCCCACCACCAGCCCTTGAATCGACTCAAACGCTACGCTCCCACGTCACCCTGCACATCATTATACGGCCGGCCCGCTCACTCACCTACTTTGGTCATTAGAAGTCCGCGCCGCGGCCGATATCGCGAGGCGGCCTGGCGCCGGGATTGAATTGACCGCGCTCGCCGCCGGACTCTAGCGTGCCGGCTGTCACAAGAACGGTGAGGAGGAGATCGACGTGGCCGTGACGATCAAGCAGCTCCATCCCGTGTTCGCCGGCGAGGTGTCGGGCGTCGACCTGACCAGGCCGATCAGCCGCGAAGACGCCGTGGCGATCGACGAGGGCATGAACCGATTCGCGGTGCTGGTCTTCCACGGCCAGAACATCACCGACCAGCAGCAGATCGCCTTCTCGAAGAATTTCGGCGCGCTCGAGGCCAAGGGCCGGCCCGGCACCATCCGCAAGCCGGCGGACAACCGGCTGGGCCCCGGGATCGGCGATCTCTCCAACCTCGACAAGCATGGCAAGATCATCTCGGCCGAGGACCGCCAGTGGTTCTTCAAACTGGGCGACCGGCTCTGGCACTCCGACAGCTCGTACGCAGAGGTTCCCGCCAAGTATTCGCTGCTGTCGGGCAGGGTCGTGCCGTCGTGGGGCGGCAACACCGAATTCGCGGACATGCGCGCCGCCTACGATGCACTCGATGCCAGGACCAAGGCGGAGATCGAGGACCTGGTGTGCGAGCACTCGCTGCTCTATTCGCGCGGCGCCATCGGCTTCACCGAGTTCACGCCCGAGGAGATCGCCAATTTCCGACCGGTGCGGCAGCGCCTCGTGCGCGTCCACCCGGCCAGCGGACGCAAGTCGCTGTTCCTGGCGAGCCATGCCGGCGCCATCGTCGGATGGTCGATCCCGGAAGCGCGGGCGTTCCTGCGTGAGCTGACCGAGCATGCGACGCAGCGCGAGTTCGTCCATTCGCATGCCTGGCGGCAGTACGATCTCGTGATCTGGGACAACCGCTCCACGATGCATCGGGCGTGCCGGTTCGATCGCAACGAGGTGCGCGACATGCGCCGCACGACGCTGGCCGGCGACGGTCCCACGGTCGAGCAGGTCGCCGCCTGAGCTGACGGACGAAAATCGCCCAAGCTCGCCACCGCCCTCATGTGCTACGCTGTTGTGGGGCATGGGGAGAGATTTGCATAAAGCGAGCCAGTCATCGTCGCTTGCCGGCGATGAGGTGATCGAATGAGGCGGTGGCGTTTCATCGCGGTCGCCGCGCTTGTCGCCTTGTCTCTGCCGGCCCAAGCCCAGTCGGGCGATGCCGGCGCAGACGATCGCGCAATGGAATGCCAGCAACACGACGTGTCGGAACGCCAATGCGCCCGCGCTCGAAGCGATGGGCGCCTGCGAGCAGCGCGACCGGTTCTCCAAGCTTCTGGCCCTGATGAACCATTGCTATGGCCCGACGGACAAAGGCGGGTCAGCCGGCTGGAGTCCCTGCGACCCGGCCAAGGCGGCACAGGACTCGGCCCTGGCGCGGACGACGGCCCAGTTCCAGCGCCGCGGCGGCGTGTTCGTCCTGCCGACCATCCTGAACGGCAGCGCCGAATCCTACTTCGTCGTCGATTCGGGGGCGGCCAATGTCCAGATCCCGCAGGAAATCGCCGACGAGCTGATGCGCAAGGGCACGTTGACCCAGAGCGACTTCCTGGGCGAGCGCGGTTTCGTGGTGGCCGACGGGCGGCGGCTTCAGCAGAAGATGATCCGGCTGCGCTCCATCCAGGTCGGCAACCGGACGATGGAGAACGTGCTGGCCGCGGTCGGCGCCCCACACAGCCAGGCGCTGCTCGGCCAGAGCGTGCTGCGCCGTCTCAACTGGTGGAAGATCGACAACGTCAAGAACGCCATCGAGCTCGAGTTCACCGGATCGTTCTGAAGCCCGCGGTCCATGTCATCTGGGCGCTAATCGCGCATGCGAATGCACGTCGAACGATCTGGCGCTTCGACAGGGTCTCTGGTCGATCTGCCAGGTCCTTCGCTTCGCTCAGGACGACAGGAAGTGCCGTTCTAGGTCACGCGGAAGTTCTTGAACTGCCAGGGATCGGACTCGTCGAGGTCCTCGGGAAAGAGCCCGACGCGGTCCTTGAGCGGCGTCCAGTCGCCGTACTTGCCGACCACCGGGCCGAGATAGGGCATGCAGATCTGCAGGTTGCGCTCGAAGTCCATCTCGTCGGCCTCGACGATGCCGCGGTCGGGATTCTCCAGCGCCCAGATGATGCCCGACAGCACCGGCGCGCAGACCTGGATCGAGGTCGCGTTGTTGTAGGGCGTGAGCTCGCGCGTCTCGTGGATGTCGAGCTGGCTGCCGTACCAGTAGGCGCCCTTCTTGTGACCCATCAGCAGCACGCCGAGCTCATCGCGGCCGTCGGTGATCTCGTCGACGATCAGGCGCTGCTTCTTCTGCTGGTGCAGGTTCTTCCCGGCGATCTCGTGCATGGACATGATCGCCTGGTCGCACGGGTGGTAGGCGTAGTGCACGGTCGGCCGGTACACGACGTTGCCATCGTGGCGCAGCGTGAAATAGTCGGCGATCGAGATCAATTCGTTGTGGGTGATGATGAAGCCGTGGAACGGCCCCTCGAGCGGCGTCCAGGTACGCACGCGAGTTAGCAGGCCCGGGCGGTTGAGGTAGATCGCGGCGTCGCAGCCGAACTCGTGGCGCGCGCCGTCCGGCGGCAGGCCCTTCTCGTGCGTGCCCCAGCCCATCTCGGCCGGCTGGCTGCCTTCCGAGACGAAGCCGTCGATCGACCAGGTGTTGACGAACTCGCCGACCTTCTTGGGCTTCTTCGAGACCTGGGTATCGCGCTCGGCGATGTGGATCACCTTGACGCCGAGATCGCGCGCCAGCTCGCCCCAGCCCTCGCGGCTGGTCGGCCGCACAACGCCCATGCCGGTGTCCTTGGCGAGATTGACCAGCGCCTTCTTGACGAAATGCGAGACCAGGCCGGGATTGGCGCCGTGGGCGATCACCGCGGTCGGTCCGCCACGGTACTTGGGCGCGAGCTTCAGCATGGTCTCGCGCAGCGCATAGTTCGAGCGCAGCGACACCGAGAGGCTGGGATCGGTGTAGCCGCCGGGCCAGGGCTCGATGCAGGTGTCAATATAAAGCGCGCCCTTCTCCTGGCAGAGCTCGACCAGCGCCGTCGAGGCGACCTCGACCGAGAGATTGACCAGGAAGTCGCCCTTGCCGAGCCGCTTCTCCAGGGTCGAGCGCAGGTTGTCGCGGGTCAGGCGCTTCCGGATGAAGGTGACGCCGAAGCGCTTGGTCTCCTTCAGGCCGCCGCGGTCCTCGGCCGAGATGATGGTGATCTGCTCGGGCTTGATGTCGATGTGACGGAAGATCAGCGGCAGCACGCCCTGGCCGATCGAGCCGAAGCCGATCATGACCATGCGGCCACTGAACGCGACGTGCTTCTTGAAGGCCCTCTTTTTCTTGGACTTCTTGGCCATGATGGCCCTGCCCGATCGTCAGCGGTCGATGAACATCTTGAACTATGCGTCGAGGTTAAACGGCGACGGGGCCTTTCTCAAGGCCCCGTCTCGTCATCCGCGGGGGAGACGGACTTGGAAGAGTCTAGATGCAGATCGCCTTCAGGGGCGCGAAGCCGTTGAAGGCCACCGACGAGTAGGTCGTCGTGTAGGCGCCGGTCGACATGATCTCGACCTTGTCGCCGGGCTTCAGCGACAGCGGCAGCTTGTACTCGGTCTTCTCGTAGAGGATGTCGGCCGAGTCGCAGGTCGGGCCGGCCAGCACCACCGGGCCGACGCGCGTGCCGTCGCGCGCCGTGCGCAGGCGGTACTTGATGCTCTCGCCCATGGTCTCGGCGAGGCCCGAGAACTTGCCGATGTCGAGGTAGACCCAGCGCTTGCGGTCGTTGGCGGCCTTGCGGCTGACCAGCACCACCTCGCTCTGGATCACGCCGGCGTCGCCCACCATGGAGCGGCCCGGCTCGATGATCACCTCGGGCATGCGGTTGCCGAAGTGGCGCACCAGCGCGCGGCCCACCGCCTCGCAGTAGGCCTCGATGCTGCTGACCTCGGCGCGATAGCGGGCCGGAAAGCCGCCGCCCAGGTTCACCATGCGCAGGTCGACGCCCTCTTCGGCCAGCGCGAAGAACATCTGCGAGACCTGGCCCAGCGCCTTGTCCCATTGCTCGAGATCGGTCTGCTGGCTGCCGACATGGAAGGAGATGCCGTAGGGGTCGAGGCCCCAGTCCTTGGCCTTGCGCAGCAGGTCCTTGGCCATCTCCGGCGCGCAGCCGAACTTCTTGCTGAGCGGCCATTCGGCGCCGCCGCAATCGACCAGCACGCGGCAGAACACGCGCGCACCGGGCGCGACGCGGCTGAGCTTCTGCAGCTCGGCTTCGCTATCGAAGGCGAACAGGCGCACGCCCTGCTGGTAGGCCCAGGCGATGTCCTTTTCCTTCTTGATGGTGTTGCCGAACGAGATGCGGTCCATGCTGACGCCGGTGGCCTGCACCATCTCGATCTCGCCACGGGAGGCGGTGTCGAACTTGGAGCCGAGGCCCGACAGGCGCGACAGGATCTGCGCGGCCGGGTTGGCCTTCACGGCGTAGAAGATGTGGGCCGACGGCAGGAGCTCGCGCATGCGGCGGAAGTTGTGCTCGACCACATCGAGGTCGATCACCAGGCAGGGCGTCTCGGGCTGCTGCTCTCGGAGATAACGGAAAATACGCTCGGTCATCGCTGGGGGGTTCCCCGTCTAAATGTCTGGATGTTCGGAAGTGAGTGAAGGGGACGACGGTGCCGGCAGGTTGAATCCCTGACTGGCAGCGTGCGTCAGCCGATACTCGACGGAGAGAAGTTCCGCTTCAGCGGAAGGTCGAACGAGGCCCGGCCAAACTTCACCGGGCAATTGACATAATAGCGGGGGACACGCCCCGCGCGGTAAGCAACCATTTCAGAAGCTCCTTCCCGGACCCGGCTCCCCGCCGGCACTGCCAAAAAGGACGCTTTCCGTCGTTGCGTAACCACAATGGGCCAGCGGCACGTGCGTGGGCGTCTTCATTTGGTATCTACAACTAATGTACGCGGTTACAAGAAGATTCTTCCCTGTCTGGAGAATTTTTTGGTGACTTGTGTTGGAAAGTCCACACTCGGAACTTCAGACGCGAGGCAACCCCGAGCGCGGCAGCCGGATCGACGCGGCGAGCGCGGTGAGCGGCGCCAGTGTTACGGCTGATACAATGAGCGCGGTCGGCACGCCGAACAGGTTGGCGACTTTTCCCCACAGCAGCGAGCCCGCGACCATCGCGCCGAAAAACACCATCTGGTGTACCGCCATGCCGCGAGCACGCATGAAGTTGGGGAGAATCATCTGAACCGCCGTGCCGTTGTTGGCGATGACGGTCATCCAGCAGGCGCCTGAGACGGTGATGCAGAGGCCGAAGATGACCGGCGTCATGGTGAGCGCGGCGATCAATGTGGCGACGGCGTGGAAGCCCATCGCCCAAATGTTGGCACGATCGGCGCCGACCAGGCGGTTGATCGTCGGCATCGACATGGCGCCGGCCACAGCCCCGACACCGAACACCGCGTAGAGGATGCCGAAGGAGAACTCGTCGAGGCCGAGCTCGAACCGCCCGGCCACCGGCAGCAGCGTGCCCATGGCGATGCCCGGCACGAAGAAGCAGAGGCCGCGAGCGAACACCGCCTTCAGCTCGCCCGAGCTGCGGACGAAGGCGATGCCGGTCCGCGCCGCCTCCAGGAAGCCCTCACGGCGCTGCGAGGCCCGGGCCTCGGCCGAGCGCTTCCAGCTGCGCAGCGCCAGGATGACGCCGATATAGGTGCAGGCGTTGATGGCGAAGAGCAGGAAGACGCCGACCAGGCTCAGCAGGATCTGGCCCACCACCGGCCCGACGGTGCGGGCAAGATTGAAACCGGCGCTGTTGAGGGCGATGGCTGGCCGGAGATTGGGGCCGCCCACGATCTCGGGCACCACAGCGTGCCAGGCCGGGGCGTTCATGGCGTTGCCCAGGCCCATGCAGAAGGCGAGCGCCACCAGGTTCCAGGCCTCCAGCTTGCCCAGGAACGCCAGCACGGCCAGCGTCGCTGCCACGCCCATCATCCAGAACTGGCAGAGGATGATGTAGCGCCGGCGCTCGAAGCGGTCGGCCAGGATGCCGGCGAAGAAGCAGAACAGGAACATCGGCAGGGTGCCGGCGGCCGCCAGCAGGGCCACAAAGATCGGTTCGGTGGTCAGGCTGGTCATCTGCCAGGCCGCCCCGGTGGTCTGCATCCAGCCGCCGACGTTGGACAGGAGGTTGGCGATCCACAGGCCGCGGAAGGCCGGATTGGCGAGGGGAGCGAAGGCCGAGGGGTGACGGACGACGCCAGGCGGCGGCGCCGTCACACCAGAGCCTTCTCGTAGATCCGGTGCGTCTTGTAGTGCACGCCGCCGACCGAACGGATGATGTTGTTGGTGGCCTTGTTGTCTTCCAGGATCCAGCCCAGTTCGGCGCTCTTGCGGCCCAGCCGCTTGCCGTTCTGGCGCAGCTGGTCGATCGCCATCATGGCAAGCCCCGCCCCCATCAGCGGATGATTGCGGAACCGCTTCTTCACGCCCATGAGCGGCACCCGGGTGCTGGCGACGCCCGCGATTTTCATGCGGTACACCAGCTTCAGCAGGTTCAGCGGGTTGAGGCTGCCGCCGAAATCCTCGATCGCCTCGTTGAGGTTGGTGAGCGCCACGATGAAGGCCACCGCCTCCTCGTCGACCTCCACGAAGACGCAGAGATCGGGCACGATCACCGGCCCGAAGGCCTTGGAGGCGTGGTCGATCTCGGCCTGGGTGAAGGGCACGAAGCCCCAATTGTCGCTCCAGGCGTCGTTGAAGATGCCGACCACGGTGCGGACCTCGGCGTCGAACATCTTCATGTTGGCGCTGCGCACCTTGACCCGGCCGGCCATGCCGGCGCGCGCCATCAGCTTGGCGCCGATCGTCTCGGGGGCGTTCTGGACGTCATAGTCGTAGGAGAAGACGTCCTTGATCTTGGCATAGCCGCAGGCCTCGAGCCGGGGGCCGGCATAGGGCGGGTCGTAAGGCACCAGCAGCATCGGGCGGCTGTCGAAGCCCCAGACCAGGAGGCCGACCTCCTCGTTGACCGAGAGGCTGAACGGCCCCGTCGCGCGTTTCATCCCTTTGGCGCGCAGCCAGTCTTCGGCCGCCTTGAACAGGGCGGCAAAGATCGCCGGGTCGTCCTCGGCCGCCAGGCAGCCGAAATGGCCGGTGTCGTCGGCGTAGCGCTCGAGATAGGCGCGATCGATCTGGGCGGTGATGCGGCCGACCACCTTGCCGGCGCGACGGGCCAGGAAGAACTGCACTTCGACATGCTTGAACAGCGGATTCTTCTTGGGCGAGAAGGCCTCCTGCCGCTCGACGTCGAGATGCGGGACATAGCCCTTGTGGCCGGCGAACAGCCGCTTGGGGAGCGCAATGAAAGCTTTCAGGTCGGATTTGCCCTCGACGGGCGAGACGACGATGTCGGAAGAAGCCATGACCGGCTCAAGCTACCATGGCCGGCGTGACAGGGCTGTGGAACACCAGGTCGCCGTCCGGCTCGCAGCCGCTGGCGTCGGCCTTGAGTGCCCTGATCTCCAGCCTCAGCGTCCAGCCCTCGCCGTCGCGCTCGATCCGGATCAGGTGATAGCGGGCGCGACCGTACTTGCTGCCGGGAGCCGCCGAGGCCGAGGTCACGCCCAGGACCGGCACGGGCCCCTGCGGGCCGGCAATGCGCGCGATCTCGCTGCGATGGTTGTGACCGTGCAGGATCGCCTCGCAGCCGACGCGGCGGATCATCGCCTGGAAGGCGGCGGCGTCGGTCAGATGCTTGAAGCGCGACTGATCGAGCAGCGGCGGATGATGGATCAGCACGATGCGGCAGAGGCCCT
Source organism: uncultured Alphaproteobacteria bacterium (assembly GCA_963755595.1). Lineage (GTDB taxonomy): Bacteria > Pseudomonadota > Alphaproteobacteria > Reyranellales > Reyranellaceae > Reyranella. The sequence continues at coordinate 134,806 of CAVWKP010000022.1, forward strand.
CGCGGCCGGTCTCGGCCAGCAGCTGCTCGGCGCGCGCGATCTGCGCCGGCCCGAGATCGCCGGTCGCCAGCAAGGGCGGCTTCGGGACCGCCGGTCGAGAGCCCGATCAGCGCCACGCCGTCGCGCCGGCGCAGGGTCGGGAAGACGTCGAAGCCCGTGGCCGGCGGCTGGCCGTCGCCCGCCATGTAGGCGCCCCACAGGCCGAGCCCCTGCGTCCCACGGGATCGGCACATAGACGTCGTGATTGCCGGGAATGACGGTGAGGCGGGCGGGGCCATCGAAGGCCGCCAGCCAGGCGGCGGCGCGGCGGAATTCCTCGGGCAGCGCCACGTTCACCAGATCGCCGGTCAGCGCGATGTGGTCGGGCTTGATCGCCTTGATGTCGGCCACGATGCCGGCCAGCGCCTCGGGCACATGGAGATGCACGCGGTTGCGCCACCAGTTGAGGTAGCCCGTGGCGCGCTTGTTGAGGAGCTGCGCCGGCGCGGGCCGTCGGCATGGGCAGATGCGGATCGGACAGATGCGCCAGGGTGAACATACGCGGACTTCCCCTGCCCGGCTAGCGCGTGCCCCCGACGACGCGCAGCTTGGGCGTCAGCACGCCCATCTGGCGGCCGATGCCGGTCATGACCTCGATCATGTGCTCGAGCTGCTCCTTGGTGTGGACGGCGCAGAGCGAGCAGCGCAGCAGCGACACGCCGTTGGGCGTGGCCGGCGGCACGGCGACGTTGACGTAGATGCCGGCATCGAGCATGGCGCGCCAGAAGCCGATCGCCGTCATGCGGTCGGGCAGGTGCACGCCGACCACCGGGCCGTGCTCGGGGCCGAGCTTGAAGCCCTGGGCGGCCAGGCCGTCATAAAGCGTGGCGACGTTGTCCCACAGCTGCTTGCGCAGCTCGGGCTTGGCCTTCACCACCCGGAGCGCCTGGCGGACCGAGGCCACGATCGAGGGCGGCAGCGAGGCGGTGAACATGTAGGAGCGCGTGGTGACGCGCAGGATGTCGAAGTCGGGGTCGTCGGAGACGCAGTAGCCGCCGATCGCGCCCAGGGTCTTGGAGAAGGTGCCGACGATGAAGTGGCAGTCGTCGAGCACGCCCACCGCCTCGCAGAGGCCTCGGCCATGCTCGCCCAGCGCGCCCATCGAATGGGCCTCGTCGACCAGCACGTAGGCGCCGTACTTCTTGCAGACCGCGACGAATTCCTTGAGCGGCGCCGAATCGCCCAGCATCGAGTAGATGCCCTCCAGCACCACCAGCCGGTTGCCCGGCTTGTCGCCGATCCGCCGCAGGCGTGCGTCGAGGCTCGACGGATCATTGTGCTTGAAGCGCACCACCTCGGCCTGGGTCTGCTTGCAGGCGTCATAGATCGAGGCATGGCTGTCGGCATCGATCAGCAGGAAGTCGTCCGGCCCGACCAGCGAGGCGATCACGCCCGAGATTGGCCTGGTAGCCGGTCGTGAAGACCATGCAGTGCTTCTTGCCGTAGAACTCGGCGATCTCCTTCTCCAGCGCCACGTGCTCGGAGTAGCTGCCGTTGGCGATGCGCGAGCCGGTCGTGCCGGTACCCTCGGCGCGGATCGCCTCGATGGCGGCCTCCATGCAGGAGGGATCGAAGGTCAGGCCGAAATAGTTGTTGGTGCCGACCAGCAGCGTCTTCTTGCCATTGATGATGGCTTCGGTCGGCGACAGCACCCGTTCCATGCGGATCTGGAACGGGTCGTAGCCGGTCGTGCGGACGTCGCGATAGGCGTCGAGCAGACCGGCGTGGCGGTCGAACAGGCCCATGGCGAATTAACGCCGGGCGGCGAGCTTCAGGATGGTGTCGGCGAGTTCGTCGACGGTGTGGATTTCCGCCACCACGTTCATCGGGATGGAGATATCGAACCGGTCCTCGAGCTCCATGACCATGTCCATGATCGCCAGCGAATCGATGGCCAGATCCTTGGCGATGACGGTCTTGCCGGTGACGGGCTTCTCGCCGGTCTGGAACGGCGCCAGATGATGGCAAATCTCGGCCATCACCTCGGGCCGCGACAGCTTTGCCGGGCTTACGAGGGTGTCGGTTACGTCGTCGTTTTCGACGATCAAATTATGGGCAGTGCGCAAAACCAGTTCTCCGGTTGCCGGGGTGGGCGGGCTCTATGTGCCAGAAACCGCGATTCCTTGTGAAATAACAAATTGTTACGCTGTATTTCACCCCCTAGAGCCATTTCCGGGCGCGATACCACAAGACCGTGTCGCGAAATCCCTCGACGAGATCGTAGCGAGGGGCAAAGGCGATCGCCGTGGCCAGCCGTCGGTCGTGAACCATCCAATCCGGGTGAAACATTTCATTCACCTTCGCCGGTATGAGGATTTGGGGCGCGCCGCCGAGCGAGTGGCGAAGCAGGTTCAGTCGCGCCACCGCCATCATCGGCGCGCGGGATATTCGCAGGGAGCGTGCGCGGCGGCCCAAGGCCGCCGCGGCGGCCTCTGCCATGTCTCGGTAGCTGTGGCCGCCTTCATGCCCGTCGTCGATTTCGTAGACCGATGGCGCGAGCGGCCTCTCCAGAGCAAGCGCCAACGCCTCGGCAAGGTCTGCGACGTGGATCAGGGACAAGCGTGCGTCGGGGACCTTGGGCTGCGGCGCGAACCCGCGCGCGACGGCGCGAAAATAGGCCAGCGTCTCGCGGTCGCCCGGCCCGTAGACGGCAGGGGCGCGGACTGCCAGCCAACGTCCGCCGCGCCGGGCGAGGACTTCCTCCGCCGCCCGCTTGCTGGCGGCGTAGGATGAAAGCTGCGGCTCGCGTGCCGCGAGCGACGACAACAGGACGAACGGCATATCGGGCGCAAGCGCCGTCAGCAGGGCCGTGCCGTCGCGGTTCACCGCCTGGAACTCCGCCGGCCTCCGCGCCTTGATAAGGCCCGCGGCATGGACCACTGCATCGGCGCCGTTCAGCAGCCGCCGCAGCGCCGGCTCGTCGGCGAGATCGCCCCATACGATTTCGGCATCGACGCCGGCGAGCGACGGCAACGGCGACCAGCGGCGGACCAGAACGCGCAGCTTCCAGCCATGTCGTGCAAGTGCGGCGAGCAGATGCGATCCGACGAAGCCGGTGGCGCCGGTGACTGCGACCAGCCTGGACAAGACCGCTCTCAGGCCGCGGCGGGCTTGGGCGCGTAAAGGCCGGCGAGGTAATTGGCCTTGGTGCGCGCGCGGGAAAGCTTGCCCGACGAGGTCATCGGCAGGCCCACCGCCGGCGGCACCAGCACGACGTCGCAATCGACCGCCACCGCCTCGCGCACCGCGCCGGCCACGTCGCGCGCCAGCACACCCTTCGCCTCATCGCCCGAGACGCGCGCCACGACGGCGACCACGACCCGCTCGCCGTCGGCCGTGTCGACCGAGAAGGCGGCCGAATCGCCGTTCTTCACCACCTTCTGAGTCTCGATCGCCCATTCGATGTCCTGCGGCCAGACATTGCGGCCGTTGACGATGATCAGATCCTTGGCGCGGCCGGTGACGACGATCTCGCCCTCGAGCGTGTAGCCAAGGTCGCCGGTATCGAGCCAACCGTCGGCCGACAGCACCTCGCGTGAGGCCTCGGGCTCCTGGTAGTAGCCCGGCATGATCGAGGGGCCCTTGACGAAGATCCGGCCGACCTCGCGGTCGGCCAGCAGCTTGCCGGTCTCGTCACGCACCTGCAGCTGATGGCCGGGCAGCACCTTGCCGCACACCACGAAGCGGCGCGCGCGTTGGGTGTCCTGGGGATCGGCCGCCGGCAGTGCGCGCTGCACCTCGGCGAGCGCCGCACGATCGACGCTGTCAGTGCGCACGCCCGTGCCATGCGGGCAGAAGGTGATGGCCAGGCACACCTCGGCCATGCCGTAGCTCGGGATGAAGGCTGAGCGCCTGAAACCCTTGGGCTCGAAGGCGTGCGCGAAGCGGTCGAGCACGTCGGGCCGCACCATGTCGCCGCCGATGCCGGCATGGCGCCAGCACGAGAGATCGAGATCGTCCGGCACCTGCATGGCGCCGCGGCGGGCGGCGAGGTCGTAACCGAAGCTCGGACTGTAGGAGATCGTTGAGCGGTTGCGCGAGATCAGGTTGAGCCACTGCATCGGCCGGCGAGCGAAGTCGCGCGGCGTCAGGTAGTCGATCGAGAGCTGGGCGGAGAGCGGCGCCATGATGAAGCCGATCAGGCCCATGTCGTGATAGAGCGGCAGCCAGCTCGTGGCGCGGTCGCCTTCGACGACGTCGAGGCCTGCCGGCCCCACCATGCCGGCGAGGTTGGCCATCAGCGCGGCCTGGGTGATCTGTACGCCGTGCGGATGGCGCGTGCTGCCCGACGAGAACTGGATGTAGCAAAGGTCGGAAGGACCGAGCGGTCGCAGATCGACGGCCTTCTCGGGCAACGCCTCGAGTACGCCCATGCCACCATGCAGGCGGACCGCGGGGAACTCCGTGGCCACTTCGCTCAGGTAGCCCGCGAGATCGTCGAGGCCCAGGGCCGCGACGGCGCCGGAGGCGGCGAACTGGCGGCGCAGCTGATCGAGGTAGGCCGCCTTGCCGCCGATGCCCACGGGGATCGAGACCGGCACCGGCAGCAATCCCGCATACTGCGCGCCAAAAAACGCGTCGAAGAAGCCGGGCCAGGTGTCGGCCGTGATCAGCAGCCGCTCGCCCGCAGCGAAGCCCGCGCCGATCAGCTTGCGGGCCGCGACATGCGCCCGCTCCCGCAACTCGCACCACGGCAAGGCCGAGAGCAATTCGCCCCGGGCATTAAAAAACGTGACCCCTGTCTCGCCCTGGGCGGCGTAGTCCAGCATCTCCGGCACCGACCGGAAGGCGGCGCGGTGCAGGCTAAGCTGGCGATTGCGGGAGGGAAGCGGGTTCATGGAGCGCCGCGGTCCTAGCAGAGGGATTCGGCCCTCTCAAGGCGCCCCGCACCGGTGGCTTGCGTGAAAGTTGACACTTTCTGACCTCCGACCGATATTGCCTCGCCCTCGCCAAACCCCGGAGTTTCCATCCCGGAACGCCGGCTTGGCGGGGGTTTTTACTTCATGGAGGTCTATCGTGATTACGGCTGTGATGCCGACGTACGGTCGCAAGGACGTCGTGTTCGAACGCGGAGAGGGCAACTATCTCTACGCGACGGACGGCCGACGTTACTTGGACTTTACCTCGGGCATCGCCGTGAACGCGCTCGGCCATTGCCACCCCTATCTGGTCAAGGCTCTGGCCGAGCAGGGCGCGAAGCTCTGGCACACCTCGAACCTGTTCCGCATCGGCAACGGCGAGAAGCTCGCCAAGCGGCTGACCGAGGTGTCGTTCGCCGACACGATGTTCTTCTGCAACTCGGGCGCCGAGGCGATCGAGGGCGGCATCAAGCTGATCCGCAAGTATCAGTTCATGAACGGCAAGCCCAAGCGGTACAAGATCATCTGCTTCCAGGCGGCGTTCCACGGCCGCCTGCTGAACGCGCTCGCCGCCACGGGCAACGAGAAGTACCTCGAAGGCTTCGGCCCGCCCGCACCCGGCTACAAGCACGCGCCGCTCAACAACACCAACGTCGTGCGCGACATGGTGGACGACGAGACCGCGGGCATCCTGGTCGAGCCGATCCAGGGCGAAGGCGGCATCCGCGGGACCACGACGCAATTCCTCAAGGACCTGCGCGCGATCTGCGACGAGTTCGGCCTGCTGCTGTTCTACGACGAGATCCACACCGGCTTCGGCCGCACCGGCAAGATGTGGGGCTACGACTGGTCGGGCGTGAAGCCCGACGTGGCGGCGATCGCCAAGGGCATGGGCGGCGGCTTCCCGATCGGCGCCTTCATGGCGACCGAGAAGGCGGCGGTCGGCATGGTGCCGGGCACGCACGGCTCGACCTATGGCGGCAATCCGCTGGCCACAGGCGTGGCCAACGCGGTGCTCGACGTCATCCTGGCGCCGGGCTTCATCGACGGCGTGCGCGAGAAGGGCGACTACCTCAAGGGCCGACTGCAGGAGCTCGTGAAGAAGCACCCCAAGGTCTATGTCGAGCAGCGCGGCACCGGCTTCCTGCAGGGCCTGCAGTGCACCCCTGAAGTGCCGGCGGGCGACATGGTGAACCGCCTGCAGTCGCTGGGGCTCCTGGTGCCGCCGGCGGGCGAGAACGTGATCCGTGTCTTCCCGGCGCTGATCGCCGACAAGGCGGCGCTCGATGAGGGCATCGACCTTCTCAGCAAGGCCGCGGTGTCGTTCGAATCTGCCAAGGCCGCCGAGTGATGCCATGGCAGAGCCCAAGCACTTCCTCGACCTAGACCAGGTCGATCCGAAAACGCTTCGCCAGATCCTCGATCGCGGCAAGGCGATGAAGAAGCAGCGCGCCAACGGCGGACACGACAAGCCGCTGGCGGGCAAGACGCTTGCGATGATCTTCGAGAAGCCCTCGACACGCACCCGCGTGTCGTTCGAGGTCGGCATGCGCGAACTGGGTGGCCAGACGATCATGCTGGGCCGCACCGACACGCAGTTGGGGCGCGGCGAGACCATCGCCGACACCGCGCGCGTGCTGAGCCGCTACGTCGACATCATCATGATGCGCACGACGGTCGAGGAGAAACTCCTCGAGATGGCCAAGTACGCGACCGTGCCGGTGATCAACGGTCTCACCGACAAGACCCATCCCTGCCAGCTGATGGCCGACGTGATGACCTACGAGGAACATCGCGGACCGATCCAGGGCAAGGCGATCGCCTGGTCGGGCGACGGCAACAACATGGCGACGTCGTGGATCCACGCCGCCGTGCAGTTCGACTTCGAGCTGCGCATCGCCTGCCCGCCGGAACTCAAGCCGCCGGCCGACGTCGTGCAGTGGGCCGAGAAGTCGAAGGGCCAGATCAGCATCGGCCACGACCCCGAAGCCCTCGTGCGCAACGCCGACTGCGTCGTCACCGACACCTGGGTGTCGATGGGCGACGAGGATCCGCAGAGCCCGAGTGCGGCGCGACGGCACAACCTGTTGCGCGGCTACCAGGTCGACAAGCATCTGATGGCGCAGGCCAAGAAGGACGCCATCTTCATGCATTGCCTGCCGGCCCATCGCGGGGAAGAAGTTACCGCCGACGTGATCGACGGACCGCAGTCGGTGGTGTTCGACGAGGCGGAAAACCGCTTGCACGCCCAGAAGAGCATCCTCGCCTGGTGCCTGTCGTGAGCGCCCGGTCGGGAGGCCTCCGCTCTTCCGACCCTCATAAGTCCGAAGGGGACCAGGCTCTCCCCTTCCAGCTCGACGCGCTGGGCGTCCGCGGCCGGCTGGTGCGCCTCGGCCCCACGCTCGACGACATCATCGAGCGCCACGGCTACCCGCTGGCCGTGGCGCGGCCGCTCGCCGAGGCGATGGTGCTGTGTGCGTGCCTGGCCACGTCGTTGAAATATGACGGCATCTTCACCCTGCAGATCTCCGGCGACGGGCCGATCCGGCTGCTGGTGACCGATCTCACCACCGACGGCGCGCTGCGCGGCTATGCGCAGTTCGACAGCTGGAAGCTCGCCGTGGCGCTGGGCGCCGGCAACCACGACGCGCCGGACGGCTATGTGCCCAAGCTGTTCGGCCGCGGCCGGCTCGCCTTCACCGTCGACCAGGGCCAGCACACCGAGCGCTACCAGGGCGTCGTGCCTCTGGAAGGCGCCACGCTCGCCGACTGCGCCCACACCTATTTCCGCCAGTCCGAGCAGCTGCCGACCGGCATCAAGATCGTGGCCCAGCGCAGCGTCGAAAGCGGTACCGGACATTGGCGGGCAGCGGCGCTGATGGTGCAGCAGATGCCGGAGTTCGATGCCGGCCGCATCGATGTCGACCGCGAGCAGCGCGAGGACGACTGGCGCAAGGCAGTCATCCTGATGGCCTCGGCAACCGAGGCCGAGATGCTGGATGCCGGGCTGCCCGGCGCCACCCTGCTCTATCGTCTGTTCCACCAGGAACGGCCGCGCCAGTTCGAGCGCCGGCCGTTCGTGGCGCGCTGCCGCTGCAGCCGGGCGCGCATCGACCGCGTGCTGCGCTCCATCAAGCGCGAGGAGCTGGGCGACATGCGCGACCCCAGCGGTCGCGTGGTCGTGAAGTGTGAATTCTGCTCGACCGAATACGCTTACGACGATCGCGACCTCGACCGGATATACGCCTCCGCGGCGTGAAAACGGGCCGCCATTGTGGCATGGGGTATGCAGCGGAGACGTCCCATGAACACATCGATTCGCGCCGTCCTAGCGCTGGCTCTTGCGCTTCTCGCCCTGCCCGCTCTCGCCCAGACCAACCTGCGCATCGGGTTGGGTGACGACGGCGATGCGCTCGATCCCACGACCTCGCGCTTCTATACGACGCGCATCGTCTTCGCCGCGATCTGCGACAAGCTGTTCGACATCGACGAGAAGGCCAATATCGTGCCGCAGCTCGCGCTCAGCCACGAGACCTCGGCGGACGGCAAGACCGTTACGCTGAAGCTCCGGCCCGGCGTGAAGTTCCACGACGGCGAGCCGTTCGACGCCAAGGCCGCCAAATACAGCCTCGACCGCCATCTCATCGATGAAGGGCTCGTTCCGCCGGTCCGAGATCAGCGTCGTGGAAATCGGTCGAGGTGGTCGATCCGCTCACCATCAAGCTCAATCTCAAGACGCCCTTCGCGCCGCTGCTGGCCCAGCTCACCGACCGCGCCGGCATGATGGTGTCGCCCAAGGCGGCCGAGGCGAGCGGCGACAAGTTCGCCCTCCATCCGGTCTGCGCCGGCCCCTACAAGTTCGTCGAGCGCGTGCCGCAGGACAGGATCGTCGTCGAGAAGTTCGCCGACTATTGGGACAAGGACCACGTCTTCATCGACAAGATCACCTACCTGCCGATCGTCGACTAGCACGGTGCGGCTGGCCAACCTTCAGTCCGGCGGCCTCGACCTGATCGAGCGCGTGCTGGCGACCGACATCAAGGCGGTGCGCGACAATCCCAAGCTCAAGGCTCAGCAAGGCGGTGTCGCTCGGCTGGTTCGGCCTGCTGATGAATCTCGACAACGGGCCCGAAAGCGAACAATCCGCTGGGCAAGGACGCGCGCGTGCGCCGGGCCTTCGAGCTCAGCCTCGACCGCGACGCCATCAACCAGGTCGTCTTCAACGGCGAGTTCGTCCCGGGCAACCAGTGGGTCAACCCGCAGAGCCCGTTCTATCAGCAGGCGTTCCCGATCCCCAAGCGCGACGTCGCCAAGGCCAAGGCGCTGCTGAAGGAGGCCGGCGTCGCGACGCCGATCACCGTCGACTTCATGGTCACCAACGCGACCCGAGCCAGGCGCCGTCGCCGAGGTCATGCAGGCGATGGCCGCCGAGGCGGGCTTCGACCTGAAGATTCGCGTCACCGAGGCCGCGACGCGCGCAGAAGCAGCGCGAGGACGGCGACTTCCAGCTCTACATGAACAACTGGAGCGGCCGCATCGATCCTGACGGCAATTCGGTCATCTACCAGGCCTGCGGCTCGCCGATGAACATGGGCCACTACTGCGACAAGGAAGTCGACGCCCTGCATGAGGCAGGCGCGCGCCACCAACGACCTCGCTGCACGCAAGGCGAGCCTATGAGAAGATAACCGCCAAGTTCCTCGCCAATGGCTGGATCATCTACCTCTACCATCCGCAATACCTGATCGCGTCGACCGACCGGGTCGAAGGCTTCAAGCCCATGCCCGACGGCATGCTGCGCGTGGTCGGCGTCAAGATGAAATGACGTAGCTCTTGGGCGGGCGGGCCTTGATGGCCGCCTCGTTCGGCTCGACGCCCCAGCCCGGGCCCTTGGGCAGGACGTAGTCGCCCTGCTCGAAAACCGGCGGTTCATTGACGATGTCGTCGCGCCACGGCACGCCGTCGATGTCGATCTCCATGATGCGGAAGTTCGGCACCGCGGCGCAGAAATGGGCCGAGATGGCGCTGGCGAGATGGCCGTAGAAATTGTGCGGCGCCACGTTGACTTCATAGACGTCGGCAAGGGCTGCGATCTTCAGCGACTCGTAGAAGCCGTTCCAGATCACGTCGACGATCGCGGTGTCGAAGGCGTAGTTCTCGAAGTATGGCCGGAAGTCGCGGCGCTCCAGCAACGTCTCGCCCGAAGCGATCGGGCACGGCGAGTTGCGCCGGATGAGCGCGATCGAGCGCGGATCGTGCACGTCGAGCTCGAGCCAGGTGAGCCTGGCCGGCCCGACGGCCTCGGCGATCTGCAGGAAGCCCTCGGTGCGGAAGTGGAAGTTGGTGTCGAGCATGACGCCGACATCCGGTCCGCAGCCCTTGCGGAACGCCTCGACCGTCTTGGCCGCGCTGCGCGCGATGAAGGCGTCCCAGTTGCGCTCGGGGAAGCCCTTGCCCACGACGAAGCCCGGCCGGTAGGCGCGCAGCTTGCCGTCGACCTCGATCGCGATGTTGGTCTTGCAGGCCGTGAAGCCCTTGGCCCTCACCTCCTCGCCGGTTCTCGTGAAGTCCTCATAGCTCTTCACCGCTGGCGTGCCGCAGATGTCGGGATTGCGCATGCGGTAGGAGCCGCAATGCGACCAGTACACCGGGATGCGGTCGCGCAGCTTGCCGCCGAACAGCTGGTAAACCGGCACGCCCAGCGCCTTGCCCTTGATATCCAGGAGCGCGTTCTCGATCGCCGCGATCGCCTGGCGCACCACGCCGCCGCGCGACTGGGTCGACCTGGTGGCGAGCACGGCGTTCACCAGCTCGAGATCCATCGGATCCATGCCGATGACGCTCGCCATCAGGTTCTCGATCACGCCCGAGAGGCCGGGGCTGCCGAAGCTTTCGTTGTATTCCGACCAGCCGATGGGGCCTGAGTCGGTCGTGAGCTTGAGGAAGGAGAAGGTGCGCCAGCCAGCGTCACACTTGAAGATTTCGTAGCCTTTGACCTTCATTGTTCCCCCAACGCCGTCGGCTAGTCGCGGCAGGCCCACTCCATCATGCGCCGCATGAAGCCTTCGCAGGCGGTGATCTGCGAGGCCAGGATGAACTCGTTGGGCTGGTGGGCCTGGGCGATGTCGCCGGGACCGCACACCACCGTGGGCACGCCGAGTGTCTTCTTGAAGATGCCGGCCTCGGTGCCATAGACGACGCTGCCGACGGTGTTGGAGCCTGACCAGTTGGCGGCTAGCGCCTTGGCGTCCTCGTTGCCCTCCGGCGAGAAGGCGGGCGTCGAGGAACGCAGCACCGTGTCGATGGTCGCCGCCGGATGCTTGGCCTTCATTTTGGGCAGAAGCTCTTCCTTCAGCCACTTCTGGGCGCGCTCGCCCAAGCCCTCGATCGGCTTGCCGGGGAGCTCGCGGTAGCCCCACAGCACCTCGCATTCGCGCGCCAGGATGTTGCCCGCCGTGCCGCCGACGATGGTGCCGACATTGAAGGTCGCCGCCGCCGGCATGAACTCGCTGTTCTTGGGCGCCGCCGCTTCGAGCTCGTCCTGCACCTGGTTGAGGTAATGGACAAACTCGCCGGCGAAATGGATGGCGCTGACGCCGAGATGGGTCATCGAGGAATGCGCCTCGAAGCCGGTGAACTTGGTGATGTAGATCTGCGCTCCCTTGTGCGCATGGACCACCGTCATCATGGTCGGCTCGCCGATGATGATGGCGCGCGGCCGCGGCACCTCGCCTGCCATGCGGGCAGCGAGATCGTGAGCGCCGACGCAGCCCACTTCCTCGTCGTAGCTCAGCGCGAAGTGGATCGGCTTCTTGAGTTTGGCCTTCAGGAACTGCGGCAGCATGGCCAGCGCGATGGCGTAGAACGCCTTCATGTCGCAGGTGCCGCGACCATGGTACTTGCCGTCCTTCAAGGTCAGCGTCCACGGATCGGTGACCCACGGCTGGCCGTCGACCGGCACAACGTCGGTATGCCCGCTCAGAACGACGCCGTCCTTCACGCTGGGGCCGACCGTGGCGAACAGGTTGGCCTTCGTGCCATCGCTGCTCGGTACCAGCTTCGAGCCGACGCCGTGGCCTTTGAGGTAGCCCTGAACGTACTCGATCAGCTCAAGGTTGGAATTGCGCGAGGTGGTGTCGAACGCCACCAGACGACGCAGCATTCCGACAGAATTCGACGATCTCTCCGGCCAAACGAAACTCCAGCTACACGGATGTGCGGCCGATCATAGTGAGGAACTCGCGGCGCGTCTCGCCATTGTCGCGAAAAGCGCCCAGCATGCGGCTGGTCACCATGGCGACATCGGATTTGTGCACGCCGCGCGTGGTCATGCACTGGTGCGCCGCCTCGATCACCACGGCGACGCCGCGCGGCTGCAGGACGTCCTGCAGGGTGTTGGCGATCTGCGCCGTGAGCTTCTCCTGGATCTGCAGGCGGTGGGCGTAGGCATCGACGACCCGGGCGAGCTTGCTGATGCCCACGACACGCTTGTCCGGCAGATAGCCGATATGCACCTTGCCGATGATCGGCACCATGTGGTGCTCGCAATGCGATTCGAGGCGAATGTCGCGCAGCACCACGACCTCGTCGTAGCCCTCGACCTCCTCGAAGGTCCGGCGCAGCATGTCGCGCGGATCGTCGTCGTAGCCCGAGAAGAATTCCTCATAGGCGCGCACCACGCGATCGGGCGTGCCGACCAGGCCTTCGCGGTCGGGATTGTCGCCGGCCCAGCGGATCAAGGTGCGCACCGCGGCCTCGGCCTCGTCGCGTGACGGCCGTTCCAGGCCGGTGGCGAGCGAGACCAGGTCGCTCCTCTTCAGCTGCTTGTTCATCGTGGTTCCTCTTCGCTCCGCCGATGTCCCATCTAATTAAGCTGTCGCGGACCGGCCGGCGTGTCGAGCGAGAATGTCGGAATTTCGATATCGAAATTCTCGCCCGTCTCGCTCACCATTTGATAGGTGCCGCCCATGAAACCGGACGGCGTCGACAGCGATGTTCCCGACCTGTACTCGAAGGCCTCGCCGGGTTGCAGCCGCGGCGTCTGGCCGACGACACCCGGTCCCTTCACTTCCTGCAGGCGGCCATGTCCGTCGGTGATTTTCCAGTGACGGCTGCGCAGTTGCACCGTGACATCACCCTTATTCTCAATGCGGACATGATAGGCCCAAACATACTGCGACTTTGCCGGATCGGTCTGGTCGGGCAGATGTTGCGGCGTCACGGTGACGCGAATGGCACGGGTTGTGGCGGCGTACATGGTCTGGAGGCTTCCTCGCGTCACTTGAGATGGGCTCTTCCCGGCGAAAGGTCAATTCACTCTAGAGCCAGCGCGGGTCGGCGGTGAAGTCGATGGTGAGCCAGCGCTGCGGGCCCTCTTCGCCGATCGCCTCGGCGATTTCGCGCCGGATTGCATCGACCATCGCCACATTGTCGAGCCTCATGCCGGCTGGCACCGCGATATGGATTTCGATGAATTGCGCGCGGCCGACCTTGGCGACGTAACTGGTATAGGTCTTGAAGCCGTGCCTGGCGATCACGCGATCCATGACGCCGCGCACATGGGCGTCGAGTTCCGGCGGCGTGATCAGCAGCATCTCCTGCAGGGCCTTGCGCACGGTGCGGATCGGCACGAACACGAGCGCGAGTGTCAGAAGGGCCAGCACAACAGGATCAGCATAGGAGGTGAGATAGCCAAACGCCGTGCCGTGCAGCGACGAGGCAATGCCAAACGTCAGCAGGAGCGCAGACGTCACCGCCGCCGACATCAGCCAGCTCTGTGCGTCGAGCCGCACGAAGTCCGAACCTATGCGCCGGTTGGAGCGGAATTCGTATGCATACATGCCGAAGCAGGTGACGCACACGATGGCGGCGTAGATGATCGCCCAGTCGAAATCGAGCTGACGGCCGCCGCCCAGGATACTGTCGATGGCGTTCAGGAACGCATAGAAGCAGAGCAGCATCAGTGTCCCGCCGTTGAAGGCCAACACCATCGGCTCAATGTGCCAGTAGCCAAACTGGAAACGCCGGTTTGCATTGTCGCCGGAGACCAGCCGCGACACGAACAGCGCCAGGCCCGACATGGCGGCATCGATGGCGGCGAAGACGCCGTCGAACAGGATCGACATCGATCCCGACAGCAGGCCGAAGACGACGCCGAACAGCGAGACGACGACCGTCACGCCGATCGAAAGGCGCAGCATCCTTTGTTCTGCGGTTGCCGGGAGCATGCCGCAGGGTAGACCATCAGATCGGGAAGATCAGGCAGGTCGTGGTGCCGTGCGCCAGGAGCTTGCCCGAGCCGTCGACCAGCCGGCCCTCGGAAGTGGCGATGCGCGAACCGACATTGATGATCTTGCCCTCGGCTATGACCGGACCAGTCTTGTCGGTCATGGCGCGCACGTAGTTGACCTTGATCTCGAGCGTGGTGAAGCCATTGCCCGCCTTCAGGGTCGAGTGGATCGCGCAGCCCATCACCGAATCGAGCAACGTCGCGGCAATGCCGCCATGGATACTGCCCAACGGGTTATAGTGCTCGAACACCGGATCGTAGGTGAACACGACGCGCCCGAGCTCGACCTCGGACATGCGAAAACCGAGCGCGCGGGCGATCGGCGGCGCGGGCAGGCGGCCGGCCAGCATCTCCTGGAACAGCGGTAACGCATCCATGGTGCGCGCCTTTTCCAGCGGTATCACGCCAAAGCCGGCATCGCCGGAATCGGGGGCCATTGTCCTCTCCGTCGTAAGTTCCGTGCATATACACGATTTGGGCTTGGCTAGCGCAGCGGCAATCCATAAAATTTCATCATGACCACCGCTCGTCTTTCTCCGCTGGATTGCACCTGCTTTCGCGTCCGTGGCGCGGCTCGGCGGGTGACCCAGATCTACGGCCGGCATCTCGCGCCGACCGGACTCAAGATCTCGCAATTCTCGCTGCTGGGCTTCGTCACCGCGGAAGGACCCGTGTCGATCGGCCGGCTGTCGGACCTGTTGACCACCGACCGCACGACGCTGACGCGCAACCTGCGCCCACTGCTAGCTGCCGGGTTGATCGAACGCGCGACGTCGGGTGACAAGCGCCGGCACGAGCTGGTGGCGACTGCGGTCGGCCGCGCCCTGCTCAAGCGCGCCCTGCCGCTGTGGGCCGCCGCCGAACAGGAGGTGCGCACGGCGATGGGCGCCAAGCTCACCGCCGATCTGCACGGCGCGATCGACCGCTCGATGGAAAAGCTCGCCGCGCTTTAGGTATTGGCGTCGAAGAAGCCGTATTCCAGTTCCATGGCGCGGCGGTAATTGGCGCGCACCGGCTCGCTGTCGCTGGCATGCTGATCGAGCAGGCTCTCCAGCCGCGCTGCCAGAGCCTCGAAGCCCGGGTCGGCATAGGTCTTCACCCACTCGGCGTAGAGCGGCGCGACCTTGCCTTTGGCGAGCGACTGGCCGAGCCAGGCATAGAGCCGCATGCAGGGCGTCATGGCGGCGATGGTGTCGCCGAGATGGCCGCGGCGCGCATTTGTCAGCAGGAATCCGACATAAGCCTGTGTTGCCGGCACCGGAGTGACGCCTGTGAGCTCGACCTGCCAGCGCTCGGCATACGATTTGTGCAGCTTCAACTCCTCGAGCACGCCCGCGATCAACTCGGCGAAATCGTGCAGGTCCTGCCGCGCCGTGCTGTTGGCGAGGCAAAAGGCGTAGGCGCGGGCGAAGGCCTCGAGAAAATACGCATCCTGCGCCACATAACCCTTGAACGACGCAACGGGCAGCGAGCCGTCGCCCAACCCGCGCACGAAAGGGTGCGCGAGGATCTTCTGCGCCCAGTCGGCGTTCGCCTGCCACAGAGTGCGGGCGAGCGACATCACAGCCTCAGCCACCCAATGCCTGCACGAGGTCAGCGATGATGTCCTCGACGTCCTCGAGGCCGACCGAGATGCGCACGGTGCCGTCGCCGATGCCGAGCTTGGCCCGCTCCTCGGCGCCGATGCGCATATGTGTTGTCGTGGCGGGATGGGTCACCATGCTCTTGGCATCGCCCAGGTTGTTGGAGATATCGACCAGCTTCAGGCGATTGAGCGCCTCGAACGCGGCCGCCTTGCCGCCCTTGATGTCGAACGTGACGACGCCGCCGAAGTTCGACATCTGCCTGGCCGCGAGTTTGTGCTGCGGATGGTCGGGACGGCCAGGATAGAGCACACGGCCGATCTTCGAGTTCGCGGCCAGCGCATCGGCTACGCGCGCCGCATTCGCGCAATGCCGGTCGATGCGCAGGCCGAGCGTCTCCATGCCCTTGACCAGCACCCAGGCGTTGAACGGGCTCATCGACGGGCCGGTGTTGCGGATGATGGGCTGCAGCTTGTCGATGATGAACTCGCGCGTGCCCAGGATCGCGCCGCCCATCGTGCGGCCCTGGCCGTCGATGTACTTGGTGGCCGAGTGCACGACGATGTCGGCGCCGTACTCGAGCGGCCGCTGCAGCATCGGCGTGGCGAAGGCGTTGTCGAGCACGACCTTGGCGCCGGCCTTGTGGGCGAGGTCGCACACCGCCTTCACGTCGACGATGTCGAGCATGGGATTGCTGGGCGATTCGAACAGCACCGCCTGGGCGGGCTTGGCGAGCGCCTTCTCCCATTGCTTGAGATCGCCGCCGTCGACGAACTCGCCGGTGATGCCGTACTTGGGCAGAAGCTCCTTCACGATGTAGTGGCAGGAGCCGAAGAGCTGGCGCGCCGCGACGATGCGGTCGCCCGATTTCAGCAGCGCCAACAAAGAAAAGAACACCGCCGACATGCCTGTTGAGGTGGCGCGGCAAGCTTCGGCGCCTTCGAGCGCGGCAAGCCGGTTCTCGAACATCCCGACGGTGGGATTGCCGAAGCGCGAATACTGAAAGTGCGTGCTCTCGCCCTTGAAGGTCGCCTCGGCCTCTTCGGCGCTGTTGTAGGCGTAGCCCGAGGTGAGAAACAGCGCCTCCGACGTCTCGTCGAAGTTGCTGCGGTTCAGGCCGCCGCGCACGGCGCGCGTTTGCGGCCGCCAGCTCTTGATGTCGGGCGCCGCCTTCTTGCGTGGAACCACTCCGTCCATGTCCCTCTCCTGCCTGTGCCCCTTTGTCTCGCACTCGGGCGCACAACGAAAAAGCCCCCGACCGGAAAGGGCGGGGGCTTTTTGGAGCACTCCGACCTTTTAGCGAGGATTAACGTGGCCGCAAGCCGGTCGGCTCAAATTCCACGGTATGGCGGCCTCTATATCGATAGAGGCCGCCCGGCGCAAGTGCCTAGTGTTTCTGCCGCGCCAGCGACTGCTCGCGCAGCTTGCTGAGCGTGATCCGCGAGGTCAGCGCCTCGGGATCGGTCTTCATGTGGATGATGGCGGGCTTGCCGGCCGCCACCGCGCGCTCGAAGGCCGCCGCGAAGTCCGCGGTCTTCTCGACCGTCTCGCCGTGACCGCCGAAGGCGCGGGCATAGGCCGCGAAGTCGGGGTTCTTGAGCTCGGTGCCGTGTACGCGGTCGGGTAGTCGCGCTCCTGGTGCATGCGGATCGTGCCGTACATGCCGTTGTCGACGACCACGATCACCACGTTGGCGCCGTGCTGGACGGCGGTGGCGAACTCCTGGCCGTTCATCAGGAAGCAGCCGTCGCCGGCGAACGACACGACCATGCGGTCGGGTGCGGTGAGCTTGGCGGCGACCGCCGCCGGCACGCCGTAGCCCATGGCGCCGCTGGTCGGCGCGAGCTGGGTGCGAAAGCCGCGATACTGGAAGAAGCGATGCAGGAAGGCCGCGTAGTTGCCGGCGCCGTTGGTGACGATCGCGTCGTCGGGCAGGCGCTTGTTCAGCCAGCCGACCACTTCGCCCATGTTGACCGCGCCGGGCAGCGGGCCGGGCTCGATGTTCTCGAGGTAGTCGGCGTGCGCCTGCCTCGACGGTTGGCCTTCCAGCGCGAGCCGTCGACCGGCTTCATCGCCTTGGCCGCCGCGGCGAACTGCTGCCATGCCGGAGTTGATCGGCAAGGTCGCCTGATAGACGCGGCCGAGCTCCTCGGCGCCGGCATGGACGTGCACCAGCTTCTGCTTGGGCACCGGCAGGTCGAACAGCGTGTAGCCGCCGGTGGTCGCCTCGCCGAGCCGCGGGCCGATCGCGATGATGAGGTCGCTTGCCTTCAGCCGCTTGCCGAGCGGCGGGTTCGACGCCGATGCCGAGGTCGCCGACGTAGTTGGGATGGCGATTGTCGAACAGGTCCTGGTTACGGAACGCCGTGCGTGACAGCAAGACCGTTGGCCTCGACGAAGGCCTTGATGTCGGCGCAAGCCTCCGTGCTCCAGCCGCCGCCGCCCAGGATCACCATCGGCTGCTCGGGCGGCGTCGAGCATCGACGCGCAGGGTCGCCATGTCGGCCACCGACGGCGCGCCGCGCGCGATCTTGTAGGGGCCGGCGTCGGCCACTTCGACTTCGTCGGTCAGCATGTCCTCGGGCAGCACCACGACCACCGGTCCCGGCCGGCCGTTCAGCGCGCGATGGAAGGCCTGGCTGATCAGCTCCGGAATGCGCCGCGCATCCTCGATCTGGGCCACCCATTTGGCCATCTGGCCGAACATGCGGCGGTAGTCGATCTCCTGGAACGCCTCGCGGTCGGCGGTTTCGCGCGCCACCTGGCCAACCAGCAGGATCATGGGTGTCGAATCCTGGAAGCCGGTATGCAATCCGATGCTGGCGTTGGTGGCACCAGGTCCGCGCGTCACGAAGGCGATGCCGGGCTTGCCGGTCAACTTCCCGTAAGCTTCCGCCATGTTGGAGGCGCCGCCTTCCTGGCGGCAGATGACGTAGCGGATGGAGTTGCGCTGGGCGTAAAGCGCGTCGAGCGCCGCCAGATAGCTCTCGCCCGGCACGCCGAAGATCGTGTCGGCGCCATGGATGCGCAGCTGGTCGATCAGGACCTGCGCGCCGCTGCGGCGCGGGTGTGTCGTCGACATGTTTTTCCCTTACTTCGTGGGTGAGAAGGAGGTTGGCACCAATATCTTGTTGTTCATCGTCTTCAGCAATTCTCGGCTCTTCTGCAAGTAGGATTGCCACGCAGCATCGGCGGCCATGGCGGCGCGGCGTTTGGTGCGATCGGCGAGGTCCTGGTACGCCCAGATGTGTACGATTTCGTTCACATTGCCCACTTCGGTGGTGAAGTAGCCGACCAGATGGCCGAGATGCTTCATCTGCACCGGCAAGCCGTCCTTTTGCAGAGGGCGAGGAAGTCGCGCACCCGGCCTGGCTGAAGTTCGTAGGTGCGATGGTCGATGATCATGACGTCTCCTCGCATTTACCGTGGCGATTGTGTGACTTGGAATCGGCGTCCTCAACCCTTGTGGACTCAGGGGCTGAATCAGCGCATAAGTGCGGCATAGCGACACTGGCCGTAGAGCATCTACAGGAGTCTTCGGCAAAGACGCGGAGCGCGATACCGGTCAACGTGAGCTTCTTGGTCATCATCAGTCAAAGATCTACGAACGCTCGGACCCAATGGTCCAGCAAGCGGTCGCCGGACTCCGCTCAACCCTTCCTCCAGCCCAGAGCCTTGAATGAGTCGTAAATTGTTTGTGGGCAATCTGCCCTATTCGGTCACGTCCGAGCGTCTGCAAGAAGCCTTCGCCCAGTTCGGCACCGTTACTTCTTCAAAAGTGATCGTGGATCGCGAGACCGGCCGCAGCCGCGGCTTCGCCTTCCTCGAGATGGAAACAGATGACATGGGCGCTGCCGCGATGCAGGCCATGAATGGCGCGTTGCTCGATGGTCGCTCGATCGCGGTCCGCGAAGCCGTTGAACGCCAGCCCGGTGGTGGCGGCGGTGGCTTTGGCGGCGGCGGCGGCCGCGATGGTGGTGGCTTCCGTCCGCGCGGTCCGCGTCCGCCCTATGGCGGCGGTGGCGGCGGCGGTGGATATGGCGGCGGCGGTGGCGGTGGCTATCGTGGCGGCGGAGGCGGTGGTGGTTATGGCGGAGGCGGCGGTGGCGGATATCGCGGCGCCGGCCCTGGTGGCGGCGGTGGCGACGGCGGCCCGATGCGCGACAAACGCGCCGACTTCTCCGGTGGTGGCGGTGGCGCGCCGCCCAGCGGCGGCTTCGATGGTGGCGGTGGCGGCGAGGTAACCCGTCCTCCACGGCGTCGCGACGCCGGTCCGCCGCGGCGCGAGCGCGACTACGAACCGCGCAAGCGGGGCTTCGACGACGACCAGTAAGCCGCAGCATCTATGATCACGAACGCCGGAGGTCTCCTCCGGCGTTTTTGTTTGCGCCGCACGCATGGTGCTATTCTTGCTGGGACTCGCGCGGAGGCGGACATGAAGCGACGAACGGCGCTTGTTGGTTCCCTGGCGGTCCTGGCGAGTGGCGGCGCGGCGAAAGCCGACACGCCGGTCGACCTGCAGCTGGTCCTCGCCGTCGACGTGTCGCGCTCGATCGACGAGGTCGAGGCCGAGCTGCAGCGCCGCGGCTACGTCGAGGCGCTGACCAACGATCATGTCATCGACGCCATCCTGTCCGGCGAGCACAAGCGCATTGCCGTCTGCTACACCGAATGGGCCGGCACGCATTACCAGATGGTGGTGATCGACTGGTCATTGATCGACAGCGCCTCCGCCGCGCGGCGCTTCGCTGATAAGCTCGCCGAGGCGCCGCGCACCTCGCAGAGCTGGACCGCAGTCGGCGCCGCGCTGGCCTTCGCTGCCCAACGCTTCGAGAATTCGGGCTACAGCTCCAAGCGCCACGTCATCGACATCTCGGGCGATGGCCGCACAAACGACGGCCCGCCGGCCGAGATGGTGCGCGACAAGCTGGTGGCGCAGGGCATCGTCATCAACGGCCTGCCGGTGATGATGAACCGCACCAATTTCGGCCGCCCGCCCGACGCCGGCCTCGACAAGTACTACGAGGAGAACGTGATCGGCGGACCGGGCTCGTTCATGATCGCGGCGGTCAACTTCGACGATTTCGGCCGCGCCGTGCGCACCAAGCTGATCCGCGAGATCTCGGCGCGCGACGCTACCCGGCCAACACCCGCCTGAGCTGCTCGAAGGGCGCGGCATCGCGCATCAGCTGCACCGGCATGCCGAGATGGCCGAGGCGGTAGCGAAAGACGTTGGCGTCGGGAAGCTTCCACTGGCGAACCAGCGCCTCGCCGTCCTCATACGGCACCCAGCGATCGGTCTCGCCCAGGACCGATATGATGTGTTCCGGCGCTAGTGCCGGCGCGTCGGCGGGATTCGCCGCCTGCGACAGGCGCGCCAGCGACTCATGCGTCCAGCCGGCGTCGGCCAGCGCGCGGTCGAGACCGAGTGTGGCAGCGAGCGCGCCGCCGAACGCCACGTTCTCGATGCGGCCCGAATGGTTGATCAGCATCACCGCATCAGGACGCGCGTCGGCCGACCACAGGTGGCAGTGGCTCGCCGCCTGCTGCGCCACGAACGAGGTCAAGGAGATGCCGGCGAGCGCCACCTTGCCGCCAAACCGGCGGCGACTCCAGGCGACGAGCAATGCCGCTTCGACGGCTTGGCCCGCGATGAGATCGAGCGAGCTGGTCGGACCGAGCGCGAAGAAAGGCTCGCCGCCATAGTAGCCAGGCATGGCGCGCAGGCCGTGATAGGGGCTCACCGGCTCGATCACCCGCCAACCCATCGACGCGAGCCGGCCGGCCGAATCGAGCGGCGCCGACAGCGAGGTCGGTCTCCAGGCAAAGGCCGCTGCCGAAGATCAGGGTGCGGTCCGCGCCTGTCGGCCGGCTCGACGATGCGGGCGTAGAGCCGCTCGCTGCCGGCGCTTTGCCGCAGCCGCGCCGACGGCGTCGGTGCGCGCAGCCAATATTCGCGCCGGCCGTTGCGCTTCGCAGGCCTGCGAGATCTCGACCGTCGTCGGCGTCGATCAACGCGCCATAGAGGAGGGCCGGATCGGCGAGCGCCGGACCGAGCGCCCGCTCGACCTCATCGGGGGCATCGATCCGCCAGCGCGCCGACGGAAAGCGGCGGCCGAAACAGCAGCGGATAGAACCAGGCGCGGGTCGACAGGTGGCGGGTCGCCGACCGCCGCCGTTGCCGATCGAGCAAGGTCGGCATCCCGGCCGCCGTCGGGCGCCGCGAACACCGCGTCCTCCCAGTCCCGCCGTGCGGCATCGGCCTGCACGCGCATCCGCGCGTGGCGGGCCAGCACGCCGCGCAAGCGGCCGGCCGGCGGGAGATCGGGCAGCGGCGTGCCGATATTGTCGCGAAACAGCGCCACGTCCTCGCCGGCCGCATTCGCCGCCGCCCACAGCCGTGACAGCGGTAAGTACCAGCGCTCGGCTCCGAACAGGCCCACCGGGTCGACCCAAGGCTGGGCAAGCAGCGCCCCCAGCGGCGAGGACAACAGGACATTCATCGACAGAACTCTTTGCAGGCGGCATCATCGGCTGCAATGTCCTTGCCGAGAGAAGTCCCCTCGATGTTGGCCAACGATCCGGTGACCCAGGCGCGCCTCGACCTCGCGGCGGCGCTCCGGTGCGCCGCCCGCCATGGCCTCAATGAAGGCGTGTGCAACCATTTCAGCATGGCGGTGCCCGGGCGCGAGGAGCTGTTCCTGGTCAATCCGATGGGGCTGCACTGGTCGGAGGTCACGCCCGACGATCTGGTGATGGCCGATTTCGACGGCAACGTGGTCGACGGCAGGTATCCGGTCGAGAACAGCGCCTTCTTCATCCACGGCCGCATCCACCAGGGCAACAAGCGCGCCCAGGTGGTGCTGCACACCCACATGCCCTATGCCACGGCGCTGACCTCGATCGAGGGCGGCCGCATCGAGATGTGTACCCAGAACGCGTTCCGCTACTGGAACCGCATCGCCTATGACGACAGCTATTCAGGCGTGGCCCTGTCGGCCGCCGAGGGCGACCGCATGTGCCGGGCGCTGGGCGACAAGGACATCCTGTTCCTGCGCAATCACGGCGTGATCGTGAGCGGTCCGACCGTCGCCCGCGCCTACGACGACCTCTACTATCTCGAGCGCACCGCGATGGTGCAGGTGCTGGCCATGCAGACCGGCCGGCCGCTGCACAATATCGACGAGGCGCTGGCCGAGCGCACGTACCGGCAGATCGCCGCCGATAGCGAGCTTGCCGAGCTGCATTTCCAATCGCTGAAGCGCCTGCTCGACCGGGACGAGCCCGGCTGGCGTCGATCGTCGGCCTGACACGGCCGAACCGGGGGAGAGACCGCAATGCGTATCGTCGTCTTGTTAGTGTTCGCGGCACTTGTCGCCGCGCCCAGCCATGCCCAGCCGCCTGGACCGGGATTGAAGACCGGCCAGCTCGAGGTCAAGGCCTTCCAGCCGATCCCCAAGACCAAGACGGCGGTGCAGCTCACCTCCGACACGTCGCTGGCGCGCAAGTTGCGCGGCGAGGTGATGGAGCGCCTGGCGCACCGCGGCAACCAGGTGGGTTTCAGCGGCGGCAATGTCATGCGCATGGACGTCTCCTACTTCAACTTCTCGGCCGGCAGTTCGGGCGGCGGCTATATCAACGACGCTCCGAGCTACCTCGACCCCGGCTCCAATCCGCGCATGGACTTGCCGCGCAACAAGTTCGAGCGCCGCGACACCTACACGCCGCCCGCCACCGGACCGACCTTGCGCATCTCGCTCACGCTCTACTCGGTCGAAACCGGCAAGGTGCTGTGGTTCGCCAACGCCTCGTGCATCACCGGCAGCAACAGCCCCGAGCAGGCCGGCAGCAACATGATCGACGCGATCTTCTCGGACCCCGACAAGAGTCACATCGCCGACGCCGGCTGCCCGCTGTAAGCAGACCACGACAACTCTAGGAGGAATCCTTCATGCCGCGGCTTGCCCCGCTCGATCTCAACAAGCTCACGCCCGAACAGAAGAAAGCGGCCGACGCGATCGTCGCCGGGCCGCGCGGCGGCTTGCGCGGTCCGTTCGAGCCGTGGCTGCGCCGGCCCGAGCTCGCCGACCGCGCGCAGAAGCTCGGCGAATATTGCCGCTTCAACAGCTCGCTGCCCAAGGACCTGTCGGAGCTGGCGATCTGCCTGATCGGCCGGCACTTCAAGGCGCAGTACGAGTTCTACGCCCACGCCCGGCTCGCCAAGGAAGCCGGGCCTTTCGGCCGAGATCGTCGAGGCGATCCGCACCCGCCAGACGCCGCCCTTCAAGCGCGACGCCGAACGGATCGTCTACGACTTCGTCGACGGAGTACCTGGCGACCAACCGCGTCTCGGCGCCCAACTACAAGCGCGCGGTCGATGCCCTCGGCGAGCCGGGCGTGGTCGACCTGGTGGGCGTGTGCGGCTACTACATGCTGGTCTCGATGACGCTCAACGTCTTCGAGATGCCGCTGCCGCCGGGCGAGCCCGAGCCGCTGGCCTAGCGGCCGTGGTAGCGCACTTGTCTAACCGATGCTCCTCGTCCCACCCGGGTGGGACGCCGATAGTTCACGCCTGTCTGGCTTTGGTGATTCGTCCCAGAATGCGCCACCCCCGTCGCTTCGCTGGGCCTGGGCCGGGGTAACGCGGTAGCGCTAACTCCTCGACCTGAATATAGCCAAGCCGGTGATGATCGCGACTTGGTCATTAGAAGTTCGAGCCACCGACCGCTCGGTGCGTCCTATTCCTCGAAGATCGCCACCGCCCGCGTCCAGCCGGCCGAGGCGCCGCGGATCTTGTGAGGGAAGCAGGCGATGGTGAAGCCGTCGCCCGGCAGGGCCTCGAGATTGTGCAGCTTCTCGAGGTGGCAGTAGCCGATGTGCCGGCCGGCCTTGTGGCCTTCCCAGATGATCGAGGGATCGTGGTCCTTCGCCCATTTCTGGGCGGTGAAATAGAACGGCGCGTCCCAGCTCCAGGCATCGGTGCCGGTGAGCCGAATGCCCTTCTCCAAAAGATACATGGTGGCGTCGTAGCCCATGCCGCAGCCTGAGTTCACGTAGTCGTTGTTGCCGTAGCGCGAGCCGGCGCGCGTGTTGACCACGACGATCTCGAGCGGCCTGAGTTCGTGGCCGATGCGCTTCAGTTCGTCCTCGACCTCCTTGGCGGTGATAACGTGGCCGTCTTCCATGGCGCGGAAATCGAGCTTCACGCCGGGCTGGAAGCACCATTCGAGCGGCACCTCGTCGATGGTGATGGCGCGCTCTCCCTTGTTCATCGTCGGATGGAAGTGGTACGGCGCATCGAGATGCGTGCCGTTGTGGGTCGACAGGTTGACGTTCTCGACCGCCCAGCCCTGGCCGTCCGGCAGGTCTTCCTTCTTCAGGCCGGGAAAGAATCCGGCGATCTGGCCCGCCGTGTCCTCGTGCTTGTGATACTGGATCTTCGGCCCGAACGGCAGGCGGATCGGAAATGACGTCGTTCTCGAGATAGATCGACAGATCGACGAAACGGCGCTTCATGCGGCCTTCCTCCACGTTTGTCCCGGGAAGGGAAAGCCTCAGTGTGGGGTATTTGCCCCACCGGTCAATCGCTTGGGATTGACCTTCTCGAGGATGGCCATCGACAGGAGCTTGCCGATGCACTTCTGGCCGAAGTCGTTGAGGTGCAGGCCATCATTGGTGACGAACTGCGCATAGGGCATGCCATCATCGTACCAGGAGCGCATGATGGCGAAGCGGTTGAACAGGCCGGCGTGCTTCTCCTTGGCGACCTCGGACATGACGCGCGCGTATTCCTCCTCGTCGGGCAATGCCACGACGGCCGGGACATACTGCAGGTTCATCATCACGAAGTTGGCGCCCAGCGAATGGCCGATGTCGATGCCGGCCCGAGCTTTTCGGCGAACTTGTCGAGCGGCGTGCGGCGGATCGCCGAGTTGGTGCCGACCTGCCAGACCACGATCTGCGCCTGCTCGGGCTTAACGTCGGCCTTCATGCGGGCGGCCATCTCATCGGCGTCCTGGCCGCCGATGCCCTTGTTGAAGACATGGATGGTGATGCCCGGCATCGCCGCCTCGAGCCTGATCTTGAGCTGGGCAGGATAGGCGAATTGCGGATTGGAGGCGCCGTAGCCCTGGGTCGAGGAGGAGCCCATGGCGACGATGCGCAACTCGCGCTCGTCGGCGACAGCGGTGCGGGCGATGTCCAGCGGATTGCCGACATCGAGCAGCTCGCGGCTGGCGCGGCACTGCTTCTCGGCGTTCGCCGCGGCCGACCAGCCGACCACGGCAATAGCCGCGATGGCGAGGAGCGCGCGCCCGTTCACGCCACAAATCCGCGGGCGGGCGGGCCAGCCTTGAACCAGCTCGCGCCATAGGCTGCGAGGGACATGATGGCTATTCCGGCGAGGCTGACTGCGACTTGCGACACGATCGAATCTTCGTAACGGGCGACAATGATCTGGGCGGTGACAGCAAGAAACGTACCCAAGCAGAATATCTGCAAGGAGTGCTCTCCGCATCTGCGAATCGGCTCCAAAACCGTCCATTTGAGGAATCGGGCGTTTGGCCGCACTCCCAGCCGCACCAGCCAGGCAAGTGCCAGGAAGTGAACGAATCTCAGGACATCGAGGTTGGTCTTGTCGATCGGGTAGATTTGCCGGGCAAGCCAGTCCGGAACGAGGCGTTCCAGCGAATTGTACTGCCAGGACAAGGCGATAAAGGCGGCGAAGGCAAGGTAAAGCGCGGCCAGCACGGAAATCGTCCCTCGCCAGCGATCGAGCCAGGCAAGCTCGGGCGCCACCACAGCCAGCACCGCGCCGCTGTAGAACACGACCTGCCAGGCCATGGGATTGAAGAACCAGACCTTGTCGTCGGGGTAGCCCGGCAAGTTCCAGTCGAAATGGAGGGTCGCGGCATAGACCACCAGCGACAGGCCGATGACGAAGTGGGGCCAGCGCAGCAGCGCCGGCAGGGCCAGCGGAAATCCCGCCAGCAGCACGATATAGAGCGGCAGCACGTCGAGGTTGACCGGCCGGTACTTGAGCAGCGCCGCCTCCAGGATGGCGCGGTAGGGGTTCTCGCCCAGGCCCAACAGCTGCATCTCCTCGATCAGTTCGGGCGTGTTGCGCGAGATCGAGACGTAGGCGATCTGGGCGGTGAAGGCGACGAACAGCAGGATGTGCGCGACGTAGAGCTGCCAGACGCGGCGATAGATGCGCGACGCCGCCCGCACCCAGCCTTCGCGCAGCATCATGCGGCTGTAGGCGATCACGGCCGTGTAGCCCGAAATGAAGACGAAGATCTCGGTGGCGTCGCTGAAGCCGTAGTTGCGCACCGTGATCCAGCTCACGATGTTGTCGGGGATGTGGTCGAGAAAGATGAACCACAGCGCCAGCCCGCGAAAGAAATCGAGGCGCAGGTCGCGTCCTGGGGCGAGGTACGGCGGCGGCGCAGCGGCTTCCATCTTGGCCCATTGGTATCTCAGCCGCGCTGCCTAGGCTACGCTGGCGGCGGGAGGACCGAATGACCAAAACGCCGCTGCTGATGGTACCCGGGCTGCTCTGCTCGCCGCGGCTTTTCGTGCCTCAGGTGGCAGCGCTGGGCGACGTTGCCGAGGTCGTCGTGCCGGATTGGCGCAAGGCGCCGCTGTCGATCTTCGATAACTGGGAGAAGACGGCTCGCTGGGTACTGAGCCAGATGCCGGCCGACAGGTTCGCCCTCGCCGGCCTGTCGCTGGGCGGCATGATCGCCGTCGAGATCATGCAAATCGCCGCCGAGCGCGTGACCAGGCTCGCCCTGCTCGACACCGGCATGCGCGGCCAGAACGCCGCCGAGCAGGCCGTGCGTCGCGCCCGCATTCGGCTCGCCAACGAAGGTCATTTCGAGCTGGTGCTCGGCCTGCAGATGTCGCGCTTCCTGCCGGCCTATCGCCTGACCGACAAGGCACTGGTCGACGAGGTGATGGCGATGTGCACCGAGACCGGCGTCGAGATCTACAAGCGCCAAGAAGAGCTCGCCGCGGTCCGCGTCGACCGCCGGCCGGATCTGCCCAGGATCAAGTGCCCGACCATCGTGGTGTGTGGCCGCGACGACGTCGCGACGCCTCTTGCCTTCTCCGAGGAGATCGCCACCGCCATCAAGGGCAGCGAGCTGATCGTGATCGAGCAATGCGGGCATCTCGTCACCATGGAGAAACCCGAGGAGACGAATGCGATCCTGCGGAAGTGGCTCGCTCCTATAAGTCCTAGCCGATGATCTTCTTCTCGCGCAGCGCCTTGACGTCGGCTTCGGCGAGACCTGCGACGTCACGCAGGACGGCGTCGGTGTGCTCGCCCAACGACGGCGGCGGGCGGCTGTCGTCGACCGGCGTGTCGGAGAAGCGGTAGTTCGAGCCGATCAGCGGCACCTCGCCGACACGCGCGTGCTTGTAGGTCTTGAGCATGCCGCGGCGCTTGACCTCGGGCTCGTCGAGCGCCTCCTTCATGGTGCGGATCGGGCCGGCCGGGAGATGGCGAAACTTCTGCGCCCAGTTCTCCTTGGTGTCGGTCCTGAGCACGTCTTCCATCATCTTGGTGAGCAGCGGCTTGTTGGCGACGCGCTGGGCGATGGTCGAGAAGCGCGGATCGGCCGCCCATTCGGGATGTCCCATCGCCTTGCAGGTGTCGACGAACAGCTTCTGGTTGGCGACCGCCATATAGATCTTGCCGTTCTTGGTCTCGAACGAGCTGTTGGGCGCCGAGGCGAAGTGGCCGTTGCCGGCGCGCCTGGGCTGATCGCCGCCGATCAGATAGTACGAGCCCATGTTGCCCAGGCACGCGAGCGCGGTGTCGTAGAGCGCGAGATCGATGTGCTGGCCCTTGCCGGTGTCGCGCCGGGCATAGAGCGCGGCGTTGATCGCCGCCGCCGAATGGATCGCCGTCATGGTGTCGACGATCGCAATGGCATGCCGCAGGCCCTCGCCATTGGCTTCGCCGTTGACGCTCATCATGCCCAACTCGGCCTGCAGCACCGGATCGTAGCCCGGCCGGTCCGACAATGGCCCGCTCTGCCCGTAGGCCGAGATCGAGAGAAAGATCAGCCGGGGATACTTCTGGTGCAGGCTGGGGTAGTCGAGGCCATATTTCTTGAGCACGCCCGGCCGGAAGTTCTCGACCATGACATCGGCCTTCTCGAGCAGCCGGTGCACGATCTTCTGGCCATCGGGCTTGGTGAAATCGAGCGCCACGCTCTTCTTGCCCCTGTTGAAGGTCATGAAGAAGTGGCTCTCGCCCTGCTCGCCGCCGGCGCGCGGGCCCGCTCCCTTGCGCGTGTCATCACCGCCGTCGGGGTTCTCGATCTTGATCACCTCGGCGCCCATGTCCGACAGGATCTGGGTGCACAACGGCCCGGCAATCACCCGGGAAAAATCGACCACACGAATGCCGCTGAGCGGTGGACGACCGGATTGTGCCATGGCTGCAAGGTAGGGCTGTAACCCCAGCGCTGTCCACAAACGGCGGCGTTGCTCGGAAGGCTACAGGCCATGCCTTCGTTTCGCATATCGCTGCGTTGGAAATGGTCCCCGGCGCTCCGGGGGTGGAGCGCCGGGGTGGCCGATTCGCGTTCGGAGAGCTGGGGGGCATGAACGGCGAACCGGAGAGGAAACAGTCGATAGGCACTACGGAGCGCGTGAAATCGTTCATTCCATCACCATGGCGTGATCGCTCCCGGTCGGCGTCGCCGCGCGGCGAAGCAGCAAGACCAGGGGAATCACGGCGAGCGAAAGGATCATCATCAGTTTGAAATCGTCGATGTAGCTGATGATCGAAGCCTGGACGCTTGACGAGCTGGTCGAGCGCCGCACGGCCGCTCGCCGTTAGCGGATTCCAGGCGTGGTGCACGGCGCCGTTGTTGAACGCGTGGTTACTGCCGTGACGTGGCTTGCGATGTCGGCGTGGTTGATCTGGTTGTTCCTGACCAGCAGGTAGGAGACGATCGATATGCCGACACTGGAGCCGACGTTGCGCGACAGGTTATAGAGGCCCGTCGCGTCGGCGACGCTGCTCGGGAGCGAGCGTTGCGAAGGTCACCGTCGTGAGCGGCACGAACAGGAAGCCCAGACCCGCGCCCTGGATGAAGCCGGTCACCGCGATCGTTTCCTCCGAGACGTTCGGGGTCCAGCCGGTCATGTCGTACATCGCCCAGGCGGTCAGCAGCAGGCCGATCATGAGGAGAAGCCTGGATGTCGACCCGCCCCATCAGACGGCCGACCAGGAACATGCAGACCATCGTGCCCAAGCCGCGCGGCCCCATGACGAGGCCCGCCGTCACCACGGGATAGCCCATCAGCGTCTGCAGGTAGGGCGTCATCAATGCCATGGAGGCGAGATAGGTGATGCCGACGATGAAGATGAACAGCATCCCGACCGAGAAATTGCGATCGAGGAACAGCGCCGGGTTCACGAAGGAGTTTTTCGCGGTGAAGGTATGAACCAGGAAGATGTAGAATGCCGATGCGCAGACGACTGCCTCGATCAGGATTCTCGAGGAAGAGAACCAGTCGAGCTGGGTGCCGCGATCGAGGAACACCTGCATGGCGGCGATCGCCACGCTCAGCGCGCCAAATCCCAGCCAGTCGAGCTTCGCCGCCGCGCTGCAGCCTGCGTCTCGCTGCATGAACATGCGAGATGCCGGCGAAGGCCAGCGCGCCGAGCGGCAGGTTGATGTAGAAGATCCAGCGCCAGCTGAAGTGGTCGGTCAGCCAGCCGCCGATCACCGGGCCGAGCACCGGTCCGACCATGACCGACACGCCGAACAGCGCCATCGCCGAGCCGCGTTCTTCGCGGCTCGTAGATGTCGAGCAGGATCGATTGCGAGATCGGCACCAGCGCCGCGCCAAAGAACCCCTGCAGCAGTCGGAACGCCACGATCTGGGCCAGCGACTGCGCCATGCCGCAAAGCATGGAGGCGATCACGAAGCCGACGATGGCCACCATCAGGACGCGCTTGCGGCCGAATTTGTTCGCGAGAAACCCCGATGGCGGGGTCATGATCGCGGCGGCGACGATGTAGGAGGTCAGCACCCAGTTGATCTGGTCGGCGCTCGCCGACACGCTGCCTTGCATGTAGGGCAGCGCCACATTGGCGATCGTCGTATCCAGCGCCTGCATGATGACGGCGAGGATCACGCACGCCGTGATCGCGGCTCGATTCATCGCGCGCGAGGCGTCGGGAGCATTGTCAGCCACTTTCGGCTCCTGACGAGCCGAAGAGCGCGGATATGAAGGTGGGCAACCCGCGTTCATGTCCGGTATCGACGCGCAACTCCACGCTCATGCCGACGCGTAGCGGCGGCTTGCCCGCTACGTTGTCGATGCGCACGCGCATCGGAATGCGCTGAACGACCTTGACCCAGTTGCCGCTGGTGTTCTCGGCCGGCAGCAGCGAGAAGCTCGAGGCGGATGCCGGGCTGATGCTCTCGACCGTGCCGGTCCATTGCTGTCCCGGATAGGTGTCGACCTCGACCG
Organism: uncultured Alphaproteobacteria bacterium; assembly: GCA_963755595.1. GTDB lineage: Bacteria > Pseudomonadota > Alphaproteobacteria > Reyranellales > Reyranellaceae > Reyranella. The sequence continues at coordinate 166,078 of CAVWKP010000022.1, forward strand.
TCGCCTTCTGACCGGGCTTGACGTACGTCAGCTCGGTCTCCTTCGGCATCGCCTGGATCCAGACATGATCGGTCGAGACGATGTTGAACCCGGTCGCCGCCGCAGCGAGATACTGGCCGGGCTGCAACGACGGCACATTCGTCACGATGCCGGCGAAAGGCGCGCGCACGACCGTGTGGGCAAGCTGCCGCGCCGCCTCGTTACGGGCGGCCAACGCATCCTTGTAGCGCGGGTGATTCTCGATCGGCGCGTCGGGATTGCCATTGAGGTTGGCGGCAATGCCGGCCAGCTGCTGGCTCAGCGACGCCAGCTTCTGCTGCGCGCCCTGAAGGGTGTTGCGCGAGGCATCGACCGTCGCCTGCGGCGTGAAGTTGTTGGCGATCAGCTTCTGCTGGCGCGTGAAGTTAACGGTGGCGAAATCGACGTCCTTCTTCGCCTGCTCGACCTGGGCCTGCATGTTGCGGTAACTGGCTTGCATCGCCGCAAGGTCGTTTCGGGTGTTGCCAAGCTGGGCCTCGGCGCGATCCAGCGCCAGCCGGAACTGCAGGTCATCGAGCATGAACAGGACGTCGCCTTTGGCGACCTGCTGGTTGTCGTGAACCGAGATCTCGCGAACGATGCCCGACACGTCGGTCGACAGTCCGACCATGTCGGCCTGTACATAGGCATCGTCCGTCGACATGACTGCGCCACCCGTCACGTAGAAATAGCCCGCGACGAGGAGAGCCACGGCAACAAGGCAAACATCAGGGGACGTCGGAGCGATTTCTTGATGTCCTGGATGTCACGGTGCTGGTTGGCGCAGCGACTGTCGGCGCTTCAGGTGGTGCCGCCACCTCTGGCTGAGGACCTTCGGGCAGCGCTTTCGACTGGGGCCTCGCAGGCTCGTCGGGCGCAGCCTTGGCCCCCACCGGGCGCTGGGCCAGACGACGGACTTTGTTCTCAGAAGGCTCGAGCACTTCGAGCCGATGTGCCGGCGACGCGCGCTCCACGACTTCAGTCTCCCTTACGGCCTGGTAGCCGTATGAGGGATTTAGCGTGCAATATCACTTCCTCAAGTAGGATTGATTTTGCGACCTAGTATGATACAAGGGACTAATGATTGATATCAACCAAGTCCGATCGGACCCCGCCCTGGCCAAGGTCGTACAGGCTGAATTCCGGCGCGCCGTGGGCATGATCAACGGGCGCTGGAAGCTCGAGATCCTGTGGCTCTTGAGCCATCACGGCACGCAGCGCTTCGGCGAGCTGAAACGCGGCCTGCCGGGCATCACCCAGCACATGCTGACCGCCCAGCTTCGGGCGCTGGAAAAAGACGGCCTGATCAACCGGACGATCTTTGCCGAAGTGCCGCCGCGCGTGGAGTACGAGATCACGCCGAACGCCCGCCGCCTGCGGCCGATCTTCGTCGAGATCGTGAAGTGGGCCGAGGAGAACGGGGCGGCGGCCGCAGAGCCGGCCGAAGCCTAGCGGCGCCTGTCCAGAACCTCGATCAGCTCCTCGATCTTGATCTGCCGCTCGCGCTCGGAGCCGCCATGGAAGGCGTGCGCCACGCAGTGCTGCAAATGATCGTGCAGGATCCCCTGCTCGACCTTGTCGAGCGCGGCCCGCACCGCCCGCACCTGGTTGATGACATCGATGCAGTAGCGGTCATCCTCGACCATGCGCGCCACGCCGCGCACCTGGCCCTCGATGCGGCCAAGGCGCGCCAGCTGGGATTTCTTCAGGCGCTCATCCATGCTTGAACTATACCCCCGTAGGGTATAGATGGCAAGGCATGACCTCCGAGGAATTCGCGACCGATCCCGTCTGCGGCATGAAGGTGAAGGTCGCGGCGGCCCGGCACACGGCGAGCATGCCGGCCACACCCACTATTTCTGCCGCCCCACGTGCCTGGACAAGTTCACCGCCGAACCGGCGCGCTATCTGAAGCCGGCGGAAGCCGCGACCCAGGCCCCCGCCGCGCCCGGCACCATCTTCACCTGCCCATGCATCCCGAGATCCGCCAAGTCGGGCCGGGAAGCTGCCCGATCTGCGGCATGGCGCTCGAGCCCGCCGAAGCCTCGCTCGAGCACGGCCCCAACGAGGAACTGGCCGACATGACGCGCCGCCTGTGGATCGGCGGTGCGCTCGCGGTGCCAGTGGTGGCGCTCGACATGGGCGGGCATTTCATCGGTTTCCATTCGCAACTGGATCGAGTTGCTGTTCGCGACGCCAGTCGTGCTGTGGGCCGGCTGGCCGTTCTTCGTGCGCGGCGTGCAGTCGGTGATGCGGCGCGCACTCAACATGTTCACCCTGATCGCGCTCGGCACCGGTACGGCCTGGCTCTACAGCGTCGCGGCCACGATCATGGGCCGGGGCGACGTCTATTTCGAATCGGCTGCCGTCATCATCGTGCTGGTGCTGGTCGGCCAGGTGCTGGAGCTGCGCGCGCGCGACGCGACGTCGGGCGCGATCAAGGCGCTGCTGGGCCTCGCCCCGCGCACCGCGCTGCGGGTCGGCAAGGACGGTAAGGACGAAGAAGTGGCAATCGACGCCATCGTGGTCGGCGATCGGCTGCGCGTGCGGCCGGGCGAGAAAGTCCCGGTCGACGGCACGGTCGGCGAGGGAAGCGGCCTGGTCGATAAATCGACCATCACCGGCGAGCCCATGCCCGTCACCAAGGAGGTCGGCGCCAAGGTGATCGGCGGCACCGTCAATCGCAGCGGCGGCTTCGTCATGACCGCGGAGAAGGTCGGCGCCGACACCATGCTGGCGCGCATCGTCAAGCTGGTGGCCGAGGCGCAGCGCAGCCGCGCGCCCATCCAGCGGCTGGCCGACGTGGTGGCGGGCTGGTTCGTGCCGGCGGTGGTGCTCTCGGCGCATTGCCGCCGCCGCAGCCTGGGCGGTCTGGGGACCCCAGCCGGTGTTCGCGCACGCTCTCATCGCGGCGGTGTCGGTGCTGATCATCGCCTGCCCCTGTGCGCTCGGCCTCGCAACGCCAATGTCGATCATGGTCGGCGTCGGCCGCGGCGCGGCGGCCGGCGTGCTGATCCGCAACGCCGAGGCGCTGGAGCGGCTGGAGAAGGTCGACACGCTGATATTCGACAAGACCGGCACGCTGACTCTCGGCCGGCCGACCGTGACCGAGGTGACCGGCGGGCTCGAGACGCTGCGGCTCGCCGCCAGCCTCGAGCGCGGCAGCGAGCATCCCATCGCCGCGGCGATCGTCGCGGCCGCCGAGGCCCGCAACATCGCACTCTCGCCGGTCAGCGACTTCCGCTCGCCGGCTGGCCGCGGCGTGTCGGGCATCATCGACGGCAAGCGCCTGCTGCTGGGCAATGCGCGCTTCCTGAAGGAAGAAGGCGTCGACCTCGGCGACTTCCAGCGTCCGGTGATGCTGGCCATCGACGGCAAGCTCGCCGGCACGATCTCGATCGACGATCCGGTCAAGGACACCACGCCCGCCGCCCTCGAGGAGCTGCGCCGCGACGGACTGCGTCTGGTCATGCTGACCGGCGACAATCGAAAGACGGCGATGGCCGTGGCCAACCAGCTCGGCCTCGGCGAGGTCGAAGCCGAGGTCCTGCCCGAGGACAAGGCCAAGGTCGTGCAGCGTCTCAGGAGCGAGGGTCGTGTCGTGGCAATGGCGGGCGACGGCATCAACGATGCGCCGGCGCTGGCCGCCGCCGATGTTGGCATCGCCATGGGCACGGGCACCGACATCGCCATCGAAAGCGCGGGCGTTACCCTGGTGAAGGGCGATCTCCTGGCGATCGCGCGGGCGCGCAAGCTTTCGCGCGCCACCATGGCCAATATCCGCCAGAACCTGTTCTTCGCCTTTATCTACAACGCCGCCGGGGTGCCGATCGCAGCGGGCGTGCTCTATCCGTTTTTCGGCATCCTGCTCAGCCCGATGATCGCCGCGGCCGCCATGGCGCTGAGCTCGGTCAGCGTGATCGGCAATGCGCTGCGGCTGCGGCAGTTGAAGCTCTAGAGCATAGTCCGTTGGGCTGGATCAGCCCAATGGACTATGCCCTTGGTCGAGGCGCCTCGGACAACGCGTTTCCGAGCAAATGGAACCGCACAGCGGTTCCATTTGATCGGAACCCGCGCTAGCTACTCCGCCGCCTGCTCGATGATGTTGCCGTCGGCCGCGGTCGCCTTGTTCTCGGCACCCCACAGCTTGCGCGTCGCCTTGAAGCGCGAGAGCAGGAAGTCGCCCGACATCACCGGCGGATACTGGGCCTCGGCGTCGCTGACGCCGAGATCGCGCGGATCGACGATGGTGCGGAAGTTGGGATTGCAGAACAGCGGCATCGAGTAGCGCGACTTGTCCTGCAGATGCACGACGCGGTGCACCGTCGCCTTGAAGCGGCCGTTGGTCCAGCGCTTCATCAGCTCGCCGATATTGATCACGTAGCTGCCGCGCAGCGGCGTCACCGAGATCCAGTTGCCGTCCTTGCCCATGACCTCGAGGCCGCCCAGCGCGTCCTGCCAGAGGATGGTGACGATGCCGTGGTCGGTGTGCGGCCCCGACGCCTGATCGGAGATGTGCAGCCCGGCCGCGCCCCAGTAGTGGTTGATCACCATGTCGGCGACCGGCTTGGTGAAGTGACGGGTGAAGAACGCCTCCTCCTTGCCGAGATAGAGCGCGAAACCCTCGAGGATCTTCATGCCGAGCTTGTAGGTCTCGCCGTAGTAGGCCTCGAGCGCTTCCCGGAAGCCCGGCAGATCGGGCCAGACGTTGGGCGCATAGAGCGGCGTGCCCGCCTTCACTTCCGGATCGTCCGCCGTCACCGGGAAGCCGATATCGAAATTGTCGCGGGCGCTGGGCTTGCCATTGCGATGCACGACATCGCCGACCTCGCGATAGCCGCGGTTGTTCTTGTCGGACTTGACCTTCAGCCGCTCCGAACTCGGGGCTCTTGAAGAACGTGTCAGCCATGGCGACGGCATGGTCGATCGTCTCGACCGCCACGTTGTGGTTCACGACGTAGAAGAAGCCGATGTCGTCGCAGGCTGCGCCGATCCTGGCGGCGACGGCCTTCTTGGCCGCAGCGTCGTTGCCGTAGAGCGCGCTGATATCGACCACCGGGATGCTGGCCGGCATCGCCTGAGCCTGAGCCGAAAGACCTGCTGCCATGTTCGCCTCCAGACACTATCGCCAGTCGAGCCGCCGTCCCAGCCAATGGACGAAGGTGTATATCAGAAAAGACAGCGCCGTCGCGAGCAGGGCGACGGCATATACCTTATCGCCCCTGTAATTCTGCATGGCGTTGTTGATGACGTAGCCCAGCCCGGTCGAGGAGATCATCCATTCCGCCGCGATTGCCACGATGATCGAGCCCGACCCGGTGATCTCCTGCGCCGCCACGATCGAGGGAATGGCGTAGGGCAGCCGCACCTGGCTGAAAGTCTGCCACCAGCTCGCATTGAGGATCCGCATGCGGTCGAGCTGGACCTCGTCGGCCGCGCGCAGGCCGGCCAGGGTGTTGACCAGCACCGGGAAGAAGCCGGCCAGCGCCACGATCGCGGTCTTGCTCAGGATCGAATCGCCGAACGCCAGCATCAGCACCGAGATCATGGCGATGTAGGGCACGTTGCGCAGGGTGATCGCCGCCGGCATCAGCATGTGGCGCGTGGGCGGCAAGAGGTCGAACAGCACGGCGAGGCCGATGCCCGCAACGTTGGCCCACAGGAAGCCGATGGCCGCAACCTGGAGCGTCGACAGCAGGTGCTCGAAGATGAAGGCGTGGTCGACCCACAGGACTTCCAGCACGCGCTCGGGCCGCGGGATGACGAAGGCAGGCAGGCCCGAGAACCAGATGGCGAGGTACCACAGCGCCATGACCGAGCCGATCGGCGTCAGCACGCGCAGCGCAACGAGGCTAAGCCGCGGCAACAGCCGCGCGGAGGGCGCGGCGGGCGTGCTTGCCGGCATGGCGAAGTCCGCCGGCATCAGGCGGCTTCCTTACGCATCAGGAGCCCGCGCACGTGGGCGGCGATGGCGACGAACCGCGGATCCTGGCGGAACGAGCTGTCGCGCGGCCGCGGCACCGCCACCGAGACGACCTCGAGCACGCGGCCGGGCGCCGGCGAGAAGACCAGCAACCGGTCGGCCAGCATGACCGCCTCATCGATGTGATGGGTGACGAACAGCACCGTCTTGGGGCGTACGCTCAGCTCGCGGTCGAACCACTCACCGATCTCCTCGCGCTTCATCTCGTCGAGCGCGGCGAACGGCTCGTCCATCAGCAGCACCGACGGATCGTGCGCCATGGCCGAAGCGATGTTGACCCGCTGCAACATGCCGCCTGAAAGCTGCTTGGCGCGCTTGTCCTCGTGGCCTTCCAGGCCAAACTCGCGCAGCACCTTGGCCGGATCGAAGCCGACGCGGCCGGCGATCTTCTGGGTGAAGCGCACGTCGTCGATGGCGCGCTTCCAGGGCAGCACCGCCGGCCGTTGCGAGACCAGGCCGAGTTGGCGCTGCTGGCGCGCCTCGGCCGCCGAATGCTCGCCGATACGAACTTCGCCGGCGGTCGGTGCGAGCAGGTCGGCGACAATGCGCAGCAAGGTGGTCTTGCCGCAGCCCGAGGGACCGACCAGGGCGACGAACTCGCCGGCCGCGACCTCCAGATCCACCTGATGCAGCGCCCAGGTCTCGCCGAACTGGCGCGAGACACCGCGGATGGAGATCGGCGCGGCCATCGCTATTTCTTGGGCAGGTACTCGTTGGTCATGACTTCGGACGCCGGGATGACCTTGGCAATCTGCTCGCCGTCCTTCAGGAAGCCGATCATCTGGTCCCAGATCGCCGGGTTCATCCAGAGCAGGCCGTTCTTCTTGCTGTCCTCACTCTGGAACAGCGGGTTCTGGAGCTTGAAGCGCCAGGCGAGCTTTTTCTGATCCTCGACCTGGCCCGGAACCTTGGCGAGGAACTCGGCCAATTCCTCGGGGTGATCGATCACATACTGCATGCCGCGCTGCACGGCCTTGAGGTAGCGGCGCACCAGTTCGGGATTCTTCTTGAGCGTGTCGGACGAGGCGAAGATCACGTCGGTGTAGGAGCCGATGCCCCATTCGCTCATGCGCAGCGCGCGCCAGGTCTTGCCCTTGACCGTGGCCGGCGCGTCGGCTTTCGCCGCTTCCTGCTCGATCTGGTAGGTCTGGTTGACGATCCAGGCCAGGAAGAAATCCATCTTGCCGACCATCAGCGGCTCTGCTGTCGCCTGGGCGGTGACCAGCTTCACCTTCAATTCATCGATGCCGTTCTTCTTGGCGAAGGCATGGAACATGAACTCGGTGCCGGCCTGCACGCCGACCGTCTTGCCCTCCATGTCCTTGGGCTTGGGCTGCGGCGCGCCGGGATCGGTGATGGTGATGTAGGAGGTCGGCGCCTGCTGGAAGAGCGTGCCGATCGCCACCACATCGACCGGATCCTTGGCGAGCCGCGCGCTCACCAGGAACATGCCGTTGGTCGCCACGCCGAACTGCGCCTGCCCGACCGCGACGATGGGAATCGGATTCTTGCCCGGCCCGCCATCGACGATCTTGTGGTCGATGCCCTCTTCCTTGAAGTAGCCCTTGGCGTCGGCGATCACGATCGGGGCGTATTCGCCGTTGCGCAGCCAGCCGAGCTGGGTCACGGCGGTCATCTGCTGCGCCGCAGCGTCGATGGCGAAAAGACCGGTGACGGCCAGCACAATGGCCAGACGGTTGACGGCTCCCATGGCGTTCCCCTTCCCCTTCAAAACCCCGTGATTGCCGGCAATCTAGCACCCCGCGCGGTGCAAATGTCATGCCGCCGGTGCATGCTCCTGCTGGCCCATGAAACCACCGCTTCGCCTGTCGCTCGTGCTTGTCCTGCTCGCGCCGATCGAGGTTGGCGCGCAGAGCGACGACCTCGCCTATTGCAACAAGCTCTACGAGATGTGCCGTTCGCTATCGCGGCAAGGCCATTCAGGGCGACATGCGACCGACGCCCAAGATGGTCATCGCGCAAGAGCAATGTAAGGGTGGCAATACGGCCGCCGGTCTCGCCACCCTCGAGGGCATCCTGCGCAACGGCGACATCACCCTGCCGCCGCGCTAGCCTAGGACGCATGACACGTTGGTTCTTCCCGCTCGTCGGGCTTCTTGCGCTCCCCTCTGCTTCTCTTGCCCAGAGCAGCGATGCCGCCTACTGCAACCAGCTCGCGGCGTTGGCCTACAAATATGTTGGCGCCGCCGGCGGCGAAGGGCGAAGCGCGCCCGACCTCAACGTGATCGGCGCCGCCGAGGATTGCCGCAAGGGCAACTACGCCAAAGGCATCCCCTACCTCGAGAAGCGACTGCGCAATTCGCGCGTCACCCTGCCGCCCAGATCATGATTGACGCTCATGACACCTTGAGCGCGCTGCCGGTCAAGCGCCGGTAGGCTTCGAGGTAGCGCTTGCTGGTGGCATCGACGACCTCACCCGGCAGCTTGGGCGGCGGCGCATCGCCGTTCCAGCGCTTGGCGCGGCGCTCGACATCGAGCCAGTCGCGCAACGGCTGCTTGTCGAAGCTGGGCTGCGGCTGGCCCGGCTGATAGCCGTCGGCCGGCCAGAAGCGCGAGCTGTCGGGCGTCAGGACCTCGTCGATCAGGATGGTCTCGCCCGACTTGGCGCGCGCGAACTCGAACTTGGTGTCGGCGATGATGATGCCCTGCTTCAACGCCACGTCGCGGCCGCGCGAATAGACCAGGCGAGTCAGTCGTTCCAGCTCGGCCGTCGCCTCTGCGCCCAGTATCTCGCGCATGCGGCCGATGGTGATGTTCTCGTCGTGCCCGGTTTCCGCCTTGGTCGCGGGCGAGAAGATCGGCGGATCGAGTCGGTCGCTTTCCTTCAGGCCGGACGGCAGCCTCTCGCCCGCCAAGGTGCCGCTCTTCGAATACTCGCGCCACGCCGACCCCGAGAGATAGCCGCGGACCACGCATTCGATGGGGAACACCGTGCCGCGCCGGCACAGCATGGAGCGGCCGGCGACGGCGGCACGGTGCGGCTTGAGCGCCGGCACGGCGGCCACGATCTCGTCGGCGTCGGCCGAGATCATGTGATGCTTCAGCACGTCGTCCAACTGCCGGAACCACCAGGCGCTCACCTGGGTCAGCACCGCGCCCTTCATCGGGATCGGCTCGGCCATCACCACGTCGTAGGCGCTGACCCGGTCGGTGGCCACCAGCAACAGCCGGTCGCCCTCGACCTCGTAGACATCGCGCACCTTGCCGCGCCCGATCAGCTTCAGCGGCAAATCGCTCTTCGTCATCAACACCATGTCTCGTCCTGCGTTATTTCTCGTTCCGCATCTCGTGGAACACTTCCTTGGCGGTCAGCAACGCTTCTCGCACGGAAGGCAGGCCGATGTATCCACAGAGATGCATCAGCGCTTCGCTGAGCTCGTCCTCGGTCCAGCCCTGGTTGCGCGCCATGCGCAGGTGGATGGCGAGCTCGGGCCAGCGCGCCTGGGCGGTGTCGGAGACCACGCAGATCAGGGTCTTGGTCTTGAGGTCGAGCCCGGGACGGTCCCACAGCATGCCGAACACGGCCTCGCGCGCGTAGTCGCCGAATTTCTTCATGATGGGATCGTCGTACACCGACTTGTTCATGTTCTCGGCGTACTTGGCACCCATCAGCTTGCTGCGGATCGCGGTGCCCTTCTTGTAAAGCTCGCTCTCGGCCATCGTCCCCTCCTTGGAAAGCCGGAGCGTAGTGCACATGTGGCCGGCGCGACCAACTGGAATCCTCGCAAGGCGACAGGGCCGACAGCCGCACGTTTCCCGTCCACAACCGTACCACTTGAAGTGGACGGGAAAGATAACGAGGACATCGGCCTTACTCTGCCCTAATCAAAGTAGGGCAATTTCTCCGCAGTAACGCTCACACTGAATGGAAAAACACGTGCTGGGGTCTCCATACGACCCCCAATGCTCAGGGACGTGGGCATGTTGGGAGAACGGATCGCAGACTTCATGTCATGCGATTATAGGCGCGCCCGCGCGCCGCGACCAACTTTGGTCATTAGAAGTTCAGACCAGCCGGTAACCGATCCCGGGCTCGGTCAGCACGTGCCGCGGCGTGGAAGGGTCGGCCTCGATCTTCTGGCGGAGCTGGCGGACATAGACCCTGAGATACTGCGGGTCGACCGACTCATCGCGCCACACCTCGCGCAACAGGTGCTTGTGGGTCAGCACCTTGCCGGCATGGATCGCGAGCTGCTCGAGGATGTCGTATTCCTTGGGCGAGAGCTTGATGTCCTCCGCCCCGCGCTTCACCAGCCGGCGCACCAGGTCGACGCTGAGATCGTCGCTGGCGAAGACCCGTTCGGCGCCCTGCTCCTGCAGGCGGTGGCGCAAGGCGGCGCGGATGCGGGCCAGCAGCTCATCGGCGCCGAACGGCTTGGTGACGTAGTCGTCGGCGCCGGAGTCGAGGGCGGCGACCTTGGCGGCCTCGTCGCCGCGGCTCGACAGCACCACGATCGGCACCGGCCCGAGCTTGCGGATCTCGGCGATCAACTGCAGGCCGTCGATATCGGGCAGGCCGAGATCGAGCAGCACCAGGTCGGGACGATGATGACGCATCGCCGACAGCGCCTCGGTGCCGGTGCCGGCTTCCAGCGTGCGGTAGTCGTTGGCCCCGAGGGTCGCCCGCAGCAGCCGGCGAATCGGAGGCTCGTCCTCGACGATCAGGATGTTGGCGGCGTCGCCCGTCATATCGGAAAGCTTACTGTGAATTCCGCACCGCTTCGATCGGTTCGGTTGGCCGCCCTGATGCTGCCGCCGAGGGCCTCGACAAAGCCCTTGGCAATGGCGAGACCGAGCCCCGTGCCGGCGCGCCGCCGATCCCCATCGTCGGCCCGGTAGAACTTCTCGAACAGCCGATCGAGCGACTCCGGTGCAATGCCGGGCCCTTCGTCGCGCACGACGATCTCGATGCGCTCGCCGGCGCGTCGCACCTCGATCTCGATGCGGCTGCCGGGCGGAGAATACTTGCCGGCATTGTCCAGGATGTTGAACAGCGTCTGCTCGGCCAGCACGAAGTCGAGGGACAGTGTCGGCAGATTAGGCTCGATGATCGAGGCAGACGACTCGGTCCTTCAACAGCGGCATGGCGCGGCGCAATGTCGTGGAGACGAGATCGCCGGCCTCGACCGGTTCGCGATTTGGAACGATCACGCCGGCATCGAGCCGGGTCATGTCGAGGAGATTGCCGACGAAGCGATCGAGCCGCTCGGCCTCGGACAACGCAGTGTTCATCAGTTCGTCCTGCGTCGTCTCGTCATAGCGCTCGCGATGGCTCTTCAGGCCCGACAGCGCGCCGATGATGGAGGCCAGCGGCGTGCGCAGATCGTGCGACACAGACGTCAGCATGGCCGAGCGCAGCCGCTCACGCTCCGCGCCGAGCCGAGCCTGGTCGATGTCGGCAGCCAATGTCACTCGTTCGATGGCCACGGCAGCCTGGTTGCCGACGGCCTCGAGCAGTCGCCGTTCAGACGATGTCAGGTGCCCCGACTCGCCCAGCGGCAGGACACCGACGATGCCGATCGAGGAACGGCTGGTCTGGATGGGCATGAACAGCCAACGCCCGCCTGGCAGCGTGTCGGTCCCCCGGCCGGTCGGCGCCTCCGAGTCCCACGACCATCGGGCGGCGGCGAGATCGGCCTCCTTGAACTCGCTGTCGGGTGGAAAGGCGGCGCGCAGAACGAGCTTGCCGGACTCGTGCGGACCCTTGTCCGGCATCAGGATCGAGACCTCGGCGTTCAGCAGGCGCGCCAGATGGGTGACGACGATCCACAAGAGATCGTCCAGCTCGATGACGCCGGCGATCTTGCGGCTGAAGGCGTAGAGCTCGGCCGTGGTGCGCGCCTCGCGCCGCGCCGCTTCGGCCTGGGCGCGCGTGCGGGTGCCCAAGGCGCTGGCCGCGATCGACACGAACATGAAAAAGAACAGCGCGACGACATTGGCGGGGTCGGCGATCGTGAATTCGTACAGTGGCGGCAGGAAGAAGAAGTTGTAGCAGAGCACCGAAAGGCCGGAGACCCAGAGCGAGGGAACCAGGCCATGGCGCGCCGCCGCAATCAGGACCGGCACCACGTAGACGAGCGATATGTTCGACAGGTTGATGTGCGTGTCGATCAGGACGCCGACCCCGGTGGCGGCCGCGGTCGTCAGAATACCTTCGAAATAGGGACCAACCGTGCGCGGCGCGTCGAACAGCCAGTCGATCGGCTGGCGCGGCTCGGGCTTGTCGCCCGATGGAGCCACCTCGACCGCAAGCCCCGAGCCGCTGCGCACCAGGTCGTCGACCACCGAACCATGACGGAGTTCGAACCAGCGCGATCGAGGCGATTTGCCGACCACGACCCGCGTTGCATTGCGCGAGCGGGCGAAGGTCAGGATCTCCTCGACCACAGACCGTCCGGGAACGCGCACGACTTCGGCGCCAAGCTGCTCGGCAAGGCGCAGGGCTTCGGCGAGGCGCGTCTCTTCAGCCTCCGACAGAAGGGAATGACGTTCGGTCTCCACGTAAAGCGCGATCAGCTCGGCGTCGAGGCTGTCGGCGGTACGCTTGGCCGCCCGTACGGTATTGGCCGCGTCGGGACCGGGATCGACACACACGATCACCCGTTCGCCGGCCCCCCAGGGGCCGGTGATGGCGTGCTCGCGCATGTAGCTCAGCATCTGATCGTCGACTCGCTCGGCGGTGCGGCGCAGCGCCAGCTCGCGCAGCGCGGTCAGGTTGCCGGGCGAGAAGAAATGCTTCACGCGCCCGCTGCGCCTGCTCGCGGACATAGACCTTGCCTTCGCCCAGGCGGGCAATCAGATCGGCCGGCGTGATATCGACCAGCTCGACCTCGTCCGCCGAGTCGACCACCGAGTCGGGCACGGTCTCGCGCACCCGGATGCGGGTGATGCGCGCCACGATGTCGTTCAGGCTTTCGACATGCTGCACGTTCATCGTCGAATAGACGTCGATCCCGGCCGCCAGCAGCTCCTCGACGTCGACGTAGCGCTTGGGATGGCGGCTGCCCGGCGCGTTGGTGTGGGCGAGCTCGTCGACCAGCACGAGCTGGGGGCGACGCGCGAGGATGGCGTCGAGATCCATTTCCTCGAGGATCCGGCCCTTGTAGTCGACCGGCTTGCGCGGAATGACCTCAAGGCCGGCGAGCTGGGCCTCGGTCTCGGCGCGGCCGTGCGTTTCCACGACGCCGACCACGACATCCACGCCCTCGGCCTTGCGACGCTGGGCGGCGACCAGCATCGCGTAGGTCTTGCCGACGCCGGGCGCGGCGCCAAAGAAGATCTTGAACTTGCCGCGCGCTTCCTTTTGCGCCGCCTTCAGCAGCGCGTCGGGCGAAGGGCGTGTCTCGTCAGGCGCGAGCAGGCATCGAGGCTCAACGATGTCACCGCGGCTTGAGAGCGTCGAGCGCCATGTTGAGCTTCAGCACGTTGACCCGCGGCTCGCCGAGGACGCCGAAGGTGCGGATCTCGGTATGCGCCTGCGACAAGCTGGCGCACCTGGTCCTCGGTCGAGTCTGCGCTCCTTGGCCACGCGCGGCACCTGGAACAGGGCCGCCTCCGGCGAAATATCGGGATCGAGGCCGCTTGCCGAGGTCGTGACCAGGTCGATCGGAATCGGCGCGTTGGGGTTCTCTGCCTTGAGAGCTTTCACGTCCTCCTGCACGCGCTCGGCCAGCGCCTTCGACGTCGGGCCGGCATTGCTGCCCGAGGAGTTGGCGGCATTGTAGGGCGCCGGGACCGTCTTGGTCGGGTCCTTCGGGATCGACGTCCGTCGTCGCCGACGGCCGGCCGTGGAAATAGCCCGGCTTGGTGAAGTTCTGGCCGATCAACTCCGAGCCGATCACCTTCTTGTCCTTCTCGATCAGGCTGCCGTTGGCCTGATGGGGAAAGGCGACCTGCGCGATGCCGGTCATGGCCAGCGGATAGGCGAGGCCGGTGAGCACGGTCATGAGCAGGATCATGACGATGGCAGGACGGATTTCTCTCAACATGACGGGATCCTCACGCAAGGCCGATGGCGGTGATCGCCATGTCGATCAGCTTGATGCCGACGAAGGGCACGACGATGCCGCCGAGGCCGTAGACGAAGAGATTGCGCAGCAGCACCGCCGACGCGCCGACCGGCCGGTAGCGCACGCCGCGCAAGCGCCAGCGGGATCAGCGCGATGATGATCAGCGCGTTGAAGATGATGGCCGACAGGATGGCGCTCTGCGGCGTCTGCAGGTGCATGATGTTCAGCGCCTGCAGCTGCGGATAGAAGGCCACGAACATCGCCGGGATGATGGCGAAGTACTTGGCGACGTCGTTGGCGATCGAGAACGTCGTCAGCGCGCCGCGCGTCATCAGCAGCTGCTTGCCGATCTCGACGATCTCGATGAGCTTGGCGGGATCGCTGTCGAGATCGACCATGTTGCCGGCCTCGCGGGCGGCCATGGTGCCGGTGTTCATGGCGACGCCGACGTCGGCCTGGGCCAGCGCCGGCGCATCGTTGGTGCCGTCGCCGCACATGGCCACCAGCTTGCCGTGCGCCTGCTCCTCGCGGATGAGCTTCAGCTTGGCCTCGGGCGTCGCCTGGGCAAGGAAATCGTCGACGCCGGCTTCCGCGGCGATCGCCGCCGCGGTCAGCGGATTGTCGCCGGTGATCATCACCGTGCGGATGCCCATCCGGCGCAGCGTCGCGAAGCGCTCGCGGATGCCGCCCTTGACGATGTCCTTGAGGTGGATCACGCCCAGCAGCTTGCCGTCCTTCGACACCGCGAGCGGCGTGCCGCCCGCGCTGGCGATCTTGGTCGGCGATCGATTCGAGCTCACGCACCACGTTGCGGCGCCGTCGCCTTGGCCTTGCAGTCGACGATGACGGCGTCGACCGCGCCCTTGCGGATCGAGGCGCCCTCGACGTCGATGCCGCTGATGCGGGTGATGGCGGAGAAGGGAATGAACTTGGCGTGCAGCGGCGCCATCTCGCGGCCGCGAATGCCGTACTTCTCCTTGGCCAGCACGACGATCGAGCGGCCTTCCGGCGTCTCGTCCGACAGCGAAGCGAGCTGGCTGGCGTCGGCCAGGTCGCGCTCGCTGACGCCGCTCACCGGCAGGAACTCCGTGGCCTGGCGGTTGCCGAGCGTGATCGTGCCGGTCTTGTCGAGCAGCAGCGTGTCGACGTCGCCCGCGGCCTCGACGGCGCGGCCCGACATGGCCAGCACGTTGAAGCGCACCAGCCGGTCCATGCCGGCGATGCCGATCGCCGACAGCAGCGCGCCGATCGTGGTCGGGATCAGGGTGACGAACAGCGCCACCAGCGACCAGCACGCGTCATGGTGCCGCCGGCATAGGCGGCGAAGCTCGGGATGGTGACGACCGCGAAGACGAAGATGATCGTCATGCCGGCCAGCAGGATGTTGAGCGCGATCTCGTTCGGCGTCTTCTGCCGCTCCGCGCCTTCGACCAGGGCGATCATGCGATCGAGGAAGGTCGAGCCCGGGCTCGGCGGTGATGCGCACCTTGATCCAGTCCGAGATCACCTGCGTGCCGCCGGTGACCGCCGAGCGGTCGCCGCCGCTCTCGCGGATCACCGGCGCCGATTCGCCGGTGATCGCCGCCTCGTTGACCGAGGCCACGCCTTCGATCACCTCGCCGTCGCACGGGATCAGGTCGCCGGCCTCGACCAGCACGATATCGCCGCTTGCGCAGCGTCGGCGCGGGCACGCTCGCGTCCAGGCCGTCGCCGAGGCATCGAGCAGCTTGGCCACGTCTCGGTCTTGGCCTTGCGCAGGGTCGCGGCCTGCGCCTTGCCGCGGCCCTCGGCGACCGCTTCGGCGAAGTTGGCGAACAGCACGGTGAACCAGAGCCAGAGGTTGATCTGCAGGGCGAAAGCCGAGACCGGCGCCTGCCGGTGACCAGGTCGCGGATGAACAGGATCGTGGTGAGCGTCGCGACGACCTCGACCGTGAACATGACGGGATTGCGCACCATCGTGCTCGGATCGAGCTTGCGGAAGGCGTCGACGATCGCCGGGCCCGAGGATCTTCGGATCGGCCAAGGTGGCAGCGGCTGTCTGCGCTGACTCGATAGGAGAGTTGCATGGTCCGTCCTCGTTAGCCTCAAAGAGCGTTCCGGCGTTCATCGACAAGTGCTCGACGATGGGGCCGAGCGCCAGCGCCGGGAAGAAGGTGAGGCCGCCCACGATCATGATCACGCCGACCACCAGGCCGACGAAGACCGGGCCGTCGGTCGGGAAGGTGCCGGCCGAGGCGGCACGATCTTCTTGGCGGCGAGCGAGCCGGCGATCGCCAGCATCGGCACGATCATCAGGAAGCGGCCGATGAACATCGCGAACGCCGATCGTGGTGTTGTAGAAAAGCGTGTTGGCGGTGAGGCCGGCGAAGGCCGAGCCGTTGTTGCCGGTGCCCGAGGTGTAGGCGTAGAGGATCTCGCTGAAGCCGTGCGGGCCCTGGTTGGCGGGGCCGGCGAGGCCGGCATCGGCAGCACCGTCGGCAAGCGCCGTGAAGCCCAGGATCGACAGCGGCAGAATCAGGATGGCGAGCATCGCCATCTTCACCTCCTTGGCCTCGATCTTCTTGCCGAGATATTCCGGCGTGCGGCCGACCATCAGGCCGGCCACGAACACCGCGATGATGGCGAACACCAGCATGCCGTAGAGGCCCGAGCCGACGCCGCCGAAGATGATCTCGCCGAGCTGGATGTTGAACAGCGGCACCAGCCCGCCGAGCGGCGTGAAGCTGTCGTGCATCGAATTGACCGCGCCGCAGGAGGCGTCGGTCGTGATGGTGGCGAACAGGGCCGAGTTGGCGATGCCGAAGCGGACTTCCTTGCCCTCCATGTTGCCGCCGGCGAGCGCCGAGCTGGGCGCAGGATGGCGGGATTGCCGGCCGCCTCCGCCCAGTAGGCGATGACGACGCCGCCCAGGAACAGGAACGCCATGACGGCGAACACCGCCCAGCCCTGGCGCTGGTCGCCGACCATGCGGCCGAACACGTTGGTCAGGCCGGCGCCGATCGAGAAGATCAGCACGATCTGCACGAAATTGGTGAGCGCGTTGGGGTTCTCGAACGGATGCGACGAGTTGGCGTTGAAGAAGCCGCCGCCGTTGGTGCCCAGCATCTTGATGACTTCCTGCGAAGCCACCGGTCCCTGGGCGATCACCTGCTTGGCGCCCTCGAGCGTCGTCGCCTCGGTATAGGCGCCGAGATTCTGCGGCATGCCCTGCCAGACGAAGAACAGGCCGACGACGATCGAGATCGGCAGCAGGATGTAGAGGGTGCAGCGGGTCAGATCGACCCAGAAGTTGCCGATGCCCGCGGCCGACCGCCGGGCGAAGCCGCGGACCAGCGCGACCGCCAGCGCAATGCCGGTCGCGGCGGAGAGGAAATTGTGGACCGTCAGCCCCGCCATCTGGACGAGGTAGCTCATGGTCGTCTCGGGCACGTAGGACTGCCAGTTGGTGTTGGTGACGAAGCTCACCGCGGTGTTGAAGGCGAGGCCTTCCTCGACCGCCGACTGGCCGGCCGGATTGAACGGCAACAGCGCCTGGAAGCGCATCAGCGCATAGAGGCTGAGGAAGCCCGCCAGGCTGAACATCAGCATCGCGACGGCATAGCTGACCCAGTTCTGCTCGCGCTTCTCGTCGACGCCGCACAGGCGATAGAAGACGCTCTCGACCGGGCCGAGAACGGGAGACAGGAACGTACGCTCGCCCGTGAAAACGCGCGTCATGTAGCCGCCGAACGGCTTCACGAGCAGGATGATGACCGCGCAGTACAGCGCGATCTGGAGCCAACCGTTGAAGGTCATCGAGATGTTCCTTAGAAGCGCTCGGGCCGCAGCAGCGCGTAGGTGAGATAGACGAGAAGGCCGAGCGTGACGGCGCCGCCCAGGATGTATTCGATCAACATGGTTCGCTCCTCAGAGCCGGTCGCAGGCGTAGGCGTAGGCGATGCCCAGAAGGAAAAGGCCGCAGCCTACGGCGATCAGAATGACGTCCAGCATTGGAAGGGCTCGCAGTGTTAGGGGCTGATTTCTCGCGCGACGGGGGATAGGGAATCGAGACGGGACTCGCGGCCGCGACATAGGAATTCCATATATGGCGACGCATCGCAAATGGTCGCGAATGCGACGACCGAGTCGCTATATTCGACCCTGTTATCCGAGGCCGAGCGAACCGAGGGTCAGGACGATCGCCAGCGCGATGGCGAGATGTATGGCCAGCAAAATGCCGATCTCGCCCAAAACCTCGCCCGGCGCCGGAAAGTTGGACGGCTCCTGGTTATCTGGCGCGCGCAGACATGGCCGGCCGCCCGGCCGAGCTTCCCGGGAACTCCTCGAATGTGGGAATTTCATTCTCATAGCGGCGGGAACGTGCACCCAAGCCGCATAGGAATTCGATATGGGAGAAGCCGCAAAAATATAGGTGCGTTGTACCGTGCCCAGTCAGCGCCCTGACCGCAGCTGTTTCACCATGTATGTGCCGTCGGCCACGATCTCGACGAACGTGGCTTTGCCGCTCGCTGTCGTTGCGCACGAACGTCTCGGCCTGCTCGAGGCCGGCAAAGGCATGCGACAGCGACGCGTTTGGACGCGTGACGTGCCACTGATCGTCGACAAGCGTGACGCGATAGGGTGGACGGCGAGAGTGCGCGTTCATCGGAAGTAGGGAGCCGTCAACGCGACCGCGGTCCACATCATCGCCATGTCCATGCAGGAAAGCCGGCGCGGATCGCGATAGGCCGCCAACCCGGTAACGGCCTCCCTTACTCCAAGCCCAATGAGGGTGCGGAGGCTGGCAATGGAGATGTAGTGGACGGCACCTTGAATGGCGACGAACAGGATCGCCATGGTTCGAACTGCGGCGATCGGATCGGGCGATTGTCCGGCGGCAACAAGCATCATCACGAACGCCGCCGCACAAAAGGCCAAGGCTCGAATGTTGGCCTGGCCGACCGGTCGTTCGGACCATCGCTTCAGGCTGGCACCGATCTTCCGTGCCTCGACTTCAGGCAGCATCACCACCAGGCGATCATGCGAAGCGAGGACGTAGGAAATCGAGAGGGCAGGCACGAGCGCGCCATAGGAAACGCCTAGGGAAAGCGCGCTTGATCTGGATCAAGGAGGCAGGGGAGGTCGCCCGGCAAACTTGTACATCCTCGGCTATGCAGTTCCTATGCAACCGCTGCCACGATTGCATGGAATTCATATGCCAATCCGATGTCTCTTCCGGGGCTTCGGCGGGAGGTTTTCCAATGTTTCGCGTCTTCGTCCGGTCCACGGCTACGTCAGTGCTGGCCCTGGGACTGGCATTTGGGGCAGCACAAGCTCAGGACACGAGCCCGGCCAAAAGCAGCCCGGACAAGAGCCAGTACACGCTCTTCAATCCGACGCCGACCGACCAGATGCGGCCCTTCAACACCGACCGGCCGACCAAGTCGAACGTGCCCTACACGGTCGATGCCGGGCACTTTCAGTACGAAGGCGACATCTTCATCTACAGCTTCGACAACACCACGACGCCGGATACCGACAATACGGGCTGGGTGCTGTTCAATCCGACCTTCAAGGCCGGCCTGACCAACTGGGCCGATCTGGAAGTGAACTTCAGCGCCCAGAACATCCTGCGCAGCGTGACGCGCAGCACCGGCGCGGTCACCGCTTCCAACGGCTTCGGCGACACCTTCACGCGCCTCAAGATGAATCTTTGGGGCAACGACGGCGGCACGACGGCGTTTGCGCTGATCCCTTACGGCAAGTGGCCGACCGCGCCGATCGGCGTGGGCAATGGCTATGCCGAGGGCGGCCTGATCGCGCCGCTCGCCGTTTCCCTGCCCTTCGGCTTCACCACCATCCTCATGGGCGAGATGGACTACCTGAAGAACCCCGTCAGCCCCGGCTACCGCGCGAATTTCCAGTCGCTGATCAACCTCAACCGCACGATCATCGAGAACGTCACGGGTTACGCCGAGATCTATGCCAACTGGCCGAACAGCCCCGATCTCAAGAATACTTATACACTCGACTTCGCGCTGGCCTGGACGCCCCTGCCGAACTTCCAGCTCGATGTCGGCATCAACATCGGCCTCGTTCCGGAGGCGATCCCCTATCAGATCTACGCGGGCATCGCGCAGCGGTTCTGACACCTCGCGATCTTCGATTGCGGCGCAACTGACGCAAACTGTCGATTCTATGCGGCGGCTATGCGGGGCGGAGACGAGCCCTCTCGAATCCATATGCCGGATTTCTAGATAATCCGGCATTGGACGCAAAGAAGACCAACCGATGTTGATCAATCAAATCGCGAGAATCGCGGCGCTCGCAGCGCTGCTTCTCGTCGTTGTGCACACGAACCCGGAGGCGGAGGCGATGGCAACCAACGCCAAAATCGGTGAGCTGCGCTGCCGCATCTATTTCGGCTGCACGCCGACGGTATATGACATGGCGAAAGCAATCAGTCAGCGAGGCGACCGATGAGCGCCCCTCCGATGACCTTGTCTGGTCCCTCGCCTATGACCAGGCATTCGCTTGTTGCCGCTTTCTCGAAGCTCGGCCGCACGATGCTGGCGATCGTTTGCATTGTTCTCGTGGCCGCCCTCGTGGTCGCCTTGCGCTACGTACTTTTCGAGCATTTCCACGGCGGCGATCACGTGCTGCACGAGCTGCTGCGGTTCATCCGTGGCGGATAGGCCCGCCATCGGCCACTTCCTATGGATGGGCTATGGCCGTTGGCCTTCGATCGTCTCGAATCCCTATGCGCGAACTTCTAGATAACCGGCTGTCTCTTCCAGATGTGGAGCATGAGCATGTTCACCAATATTGACAGGCTGAGTGACGAACCTCCGTCTACCGCCGCAGCAGCGTTGGCTCAGAAAGCCAGCCGATTGCTGCTGCTATTCCTGTGCGTCAGCCCGATTGCCCTCTTCCCCGTCGCCTTGGCCGTCAGGACAGTCGGCTACCTCTTTCCGTAGAGCCCGCCCGCCCCGCAATTGCACTACATCTATGGTGCAAATCGGGGCGAATTAGGCGTTGACCGCGCCGCCGCAGGGCGTAAAACCGCCCCCCGTTTCTCCCCGTACACGGCGAGAAGCGAGGGAGTACGTTCCTGACCATGTCCGGCAACGAATCGACGGTACGGCCGCTGGGCCGCAGCCGCACCGCGAAGCTTACTTTGGCTGCGCTCGGCGTGGTGTTCGGCGACATCGGCACCAGCCCGCTCTACACGGTCAAGGAATGTTTCAGTGAGTTTACAGGGCTGCAGCCCGTCCATGAGGACGTGCTCGGCATCCTGTCGCTGATCACCTGGGCGCTGATCATCGTCGTCACCGTCAAGTACGTCATGGTGGTGATGCGCGCCGACAACCACGGCGAAGGCGGCGTGCTCGCCCTGATGGCCCTGGTGTCGCGCCGCGCCGAGATCACGCCCCGCCGGCGCAATCTCTATCTCATGCTGGGCATGGCCGGCGCCGCGCTGTTCTACGGCGACTGCCTGCTGACTCCGGCGATCTCGGTGCTGAGCGCCATCGAGGGCTTGAACGTCGCGACCCCTGCGTTCGAGCCGTTGGTCGTGCCGATCGCGCTCGGCGTGCTGGTCGGACTGTTCGCCGTGCAGCGGGTCGGCACGCGGGTGTCGGCCGCTGTTCGGGCCGATCACCTTCGTCTGGTTCGTCGCCATCCTGATCCTGGGGCTGAAGCAGATCGTCGTGATGCCGCGGGTTCTCGCCGCCCTCTCGCCGCTGCATGCGATCGAGTTCCTGCTGCGCCACGGCTTCGTCGCCTTCATCGCGCTGGGCGCCGTGACGCTGGCGGTGACCGGCGCCGAAGCGCTCTATGCCGACATGGGCCATTTCGGCCGCAAGCCCATTCGGCTGGCCTGGCTCGGCCTGGTGCTGCCGTCGCTGCTCGCCAACTACTACGGGCAAGGCGCGCTCCTGCTGGCCGATCCCGCGTCGCTGGAGAATCCCTTCTTCCTGCTGGCGCCCACTTGGGCGCTCTATCCGATGGTAGGGCTCGCCACCGCCGCCACCGTGATCGCCTCGCAGGCCACCATCTCGGGCGCCTTCTCGATGGCGCAGCAGGCCTCGCTGCTCGGCCTCAGCCCGCGCGTGCGTGTCACCCATACCTCGGCCAGCGAGCACGGCCAGATCTACGTGCCGGCCATCAACTGGATGCAGCTGATCGGCGTCGTGCTGCTGGTATTGGGCTTCAAGTCGTCGACCAACCTCGCCGCGGCCTATGGCATCGCCGTCACCGGCACCATGCTGGTCACCACGCTGCTGGTCTTCGTGCTGGCGGTGCGCGCCTGGAAGTGGAGCTGGCCGTTCGCCATCCTCGTGCTCGGCAGCTTCATGGTGATCGACGCCACGTTGATGTCGGCCAACATGGTGAAGTTCGTGCAGGGCGGCTGGGTGCCGCTGGCGCTGGCGCTCGTGATCTTCACCGCCATGTGGACGTGGATGAAGGGCCGCACTGCCGTGGCGACGCGCGAGCTCGAAGGCTCGCTGCCGATGGAGACGCTGCTCAGCAGCATCAATCCCAGCCGGGTTCACCGTCCGCAGGGAACGGCCGTCTATCTCACGGCCTTCTCGGGCAATGCGCCGAACTGCCTGTTGCACAACCTCAAGCACAACGAGGTGCTGCACGAACAGGTCGTGCTGCTGACGATTCAGGTTCCCGACGAGCCCTACGTGCCGCCCAATTCGCGCGCCCAGGTGAAGCATCTCGGCAAGGGCGTGCATCACGTCGTGCTGCGCTACGGCTTCATGGAGCAGCCCGACGTGCCGCGCGATCTGGCGCCGCTCGCCGAGCGCGGCGTGCCGGTCGATCCCATGCGCACGTCCTACTTCGTCGGCCGCAACAGCTTCGTCGAGGCGGCACGGCCCATCCTGCCGCGTTGGCAGGAAAAGCTGTTCCTCGTCCTGGCCCGCCTGGCGTCCAATGCCGGAGACTTCTTCCGTCTGCCCGCGAACCGGGTGGTCGAACTGGGCAGCCGCATCGAGATCTAGCGCCCCTCGGGCCTTGTGAATTTACGGCCGCTTAACGAGAAGGCGGCGCGATCCACATGGATTTCCTATGCCGTTCTCTCCACATAGGGCGCTTCGAGCGTGAGCGCCGTGACCCGGCTGCCTCCGGAACAGTCTAAGAACGAACCAGACGGGGAGATTCTGCATGCGCGATCTCGTCGATATTGCCATTCCTGCTGCGGCCCAATCGGCCGCCGAAGCCTTGGGACTCAAGGTCTCGCGCAGCGTGACCACGGGCACGCGGGTTCGAGCGATACCGCGCGACGAGGCGGAGATCGCCATCGAGTGCCTGCGCGATTGGGGCTTCTCTGCCCGCATCCTGGAAAGCACGCCTCATGGCGAGGGCCCTTCTCCCGTCGACATGAAGCGGGCGGCGTAGGCCCCCGACTTGTCGATAAGCATGCGCGAAGGCCAGCCCGCTCGCCGCCAGCGCGCGGGCTGACGCTTGCCGCCCTGGGCGTGGTCTTCGGCGACATCGGCACCAATCCGCTGTTCACGGTGAAAGTCTGCTTCAGCGACTTCACCGGACTGGAGCCGACGCGGGAGAATGTCTTCGGCATACTGTCGCTGATCACCTGGGTGCTGATCATCGTCGTCACGCTGAAATACGTGATGGTGGTAATGCGCGCCGACAATAACGGCGAGGGCGGCGTGCTTGCCCTGATGTCACGGGTCATCCGAGGCCGAGGCGTCACGGAGGGACGACGACGCGTCTACCTCATGCTGGGACTGGCCGGCGCCGCCCTGTTCTACGGCGACTGCTTGATCACGCCTGCCATGTCGGTGCTGAGCGCCTTCGAAGGCCTGGACGTTGCGACACCCGCTTTCGAATTTGCCGTGGTGCCGCTGTCGCTGGTCGTGCTGGTCGCGTTGTTCGCGGCGCAGCGCTTCGGCACGGCAGGTGTCGGTCGGCTGTTCGGGCCGATCATGCTGCTGTGGTTCATCGTCCTTCTTGTGCTCGGCGCCCCGCAGGTCATAGCGCGACCGCAGATCCTGGCGGCGATATCGCCCCACTACGCGTTCGACTTCCTGATCCACCAGCGCTTCATCGCCTTCGTAGCCGTGGGCGCCGTGACCCTCGCCATCACCGGCGCCGAAGCGCTCTATGCCGACATGGGCCATTTCGGCGCGAGACCGATCCGCCTCGCCTGGTTGTCCGTCGTCTTGCCGGCGCTGTTGGTCAACTACTATGGCCAAGGTGCACTTCTGCTGGACGATGCCGGCGCCGCCGGCAACCCGTTCTTCAGGCTCGCGCCGGAATGGGCGATCTATCCGCTGGTGGCGCTGGCCACGGCAGCGACTGTGATCGCCTCGCAAGCCACGATTTCCGGCGCCTTCTCGATGGCCCAGCAGGCCGCCTTGTTGGGCCTCAGTCCTCGAGTCCGCATCGAGCACACCTCGGCGAGCGCCTTCGGCCAGATTTATGTGCCGGCGATCAACTGGCTGCAGTTGGCCGGCGTCGTGCTGCTGGTGCTCGCTTTCAAGACGTCCTCGAACCTTGCCGCCGCCTACGGCACGGCCGTCACAGCCACCATGCTCGTCACGACTCTGCTGGTGTTCGCGCTGGCCTTGCGGGAGTGGAAATGGAGCTGGCCACTCGCCATCACGGTACTCGGCTCGCTGGCCGTGGTGGATCTCGCGCTCGTCGCGGCCAATATGCTGAAGTTCGTGCAGGGCGGCTGGGTGCCGGTCTTGGTCGCGATTGTCGTGTTCACGGTCATGTGGACGTGGCACCAGGCACGCGCGGCGCTCGCGGCTCAGGAACTCGAAGGCGCGTTGCCGATCGAAAGTTTCCTGCAGGGGATCAGTCCCGGTCGACTTCACCGGCCACAATTCACGGCGGTTTATCTCACTGCCCAACCCGGCAACACGCCCAACTGCCTGTTGCACAACCTCAAACACAACCATGTGCTGCACGAGCATACAGTCCTGCTGAAGGTCACGATTTCGGACGAACCCTACGTACCACCCGAAACGCGCGCCTCGCTCGTTCACCTCGGCAAGGGCGTCCATCGGTTGGTGCTGAGCTATGGTTTCATGGAACAGCCCGATGTGCCGAGGGACCTTGCTGCGCTGGCCGATCGGAGTGTTCCTTTCGACCCCATGCGCACCAGCTATTTCGTCGGACGCAGCAGTTTCGTGCCATCGAGCCGGCCGCTCCTGCCGCGCTGGCAGGAACAGATCTTCCTGGCGATCGCCCGCGTTGCCACCAGCGCTGCCGATTTTTTTGGCCTTCCCGCAAACCGTGTGGTCGAACTCGGCAGCCGAATCGAAATCTAGGAGGACGAGGTATCACGATAATCGAGAGGAGCAACATGAGCGATCTCGTCGACGTTGTAATCCCCGCCAGCGCACAGCCTGCGGCCGAGGCGCTCGGGCTATAGCGTGATTCGAAGCGCAAGAGCGGCGCTTGCATCCGTCGTATTTCGCGCAGAGAAGCCGAAATCGCTGTGGAGCGCCTGCGCGCCCAAGGCTTCCTCGCCTGGATCACGACTCCTTCGCCCGATGATGGTCATCCGCCGTTTCCCGACTTCAAGCGCGCGGCCTGAAATCGATATCAGGTAGCAGCACGTCGTGCTTGGGCTGCCCGAGTGATTCGACAGCCCGTGATGTGCTGATTCACGTCGCAAACAAGTTCCGCGCGAGCGTTTCCGCTTGCGGTTCGAACTCGCGACGCACGGTTATCGGGATTGCATGTCACGCCGCCTGCCGACGTGCCGCGTCGGCATAGGCCGAATAAGGCGTCTAGCGCCTGAGGCGGCTGCAACAGCTGTCAAGGTTCATCTTGAGGGGGTGTGGTGGAAAATGGAAAAAGTGGCCTAAAAGGCATACGCCATCGGCATCGGACGTTTTCCAAGGCGTGGAAAAATGGTGAAAGTGTCGTGGCGGCTCTCCCCCGTCCGCCGGCGAACCGTCCAAGCCTCCGCAATCGAGATTTAGCGGCAAAA
>CAVWKP010000023.1:0-63975 GCA_963755595.1 uncultured Alphaproteobacteria bacterium
CCATAATAGAAGGACCACTTGGCCGCGCCATTTGGCGGCTTTACCGCGATGTATCCATCCTGGTTGAGCCGCGTCACCAGTGGGTTCATGCCCCGGCTTCCACCACTGAACAATCTGCTGATCTCTGGCGGCGGATTGTCGAAGCACGTTTTTAACTCTGTCCCGAAGAACATTTTTGGCGGCCCCGGTTCTATCGATCTCCGCTAGCCGATCCAGTGCTGTCGATATTTCATCATCGCCCACTGTCCAGCTATCGATGATCATCGCCTTGGCCTTGCTGATTTCCGGTTGGCGGTGAGGTTTGAAACGGCTCAGATCGCGGTTCATCAGATACTGAGCGACGGCGGCATTGCCGGCCTCAAACCAGAGCCAATTGAAGTATTTGACGGAGTCATTAGGCTGTCCTTCCAATTCATGCCACCGGCTCGGCAACGTCGAATGCAACACATCGATGCGTCGGTCATCGGGCGGCAAGTACATCTCATATTCCTAATTCGTGGTGATGATGACGCGGGCCAGCTTCTCGATCCAGAATGGCTTTACGTACTTGTCGTTGATGCGAATGGTGTGTGGCGGCCGCCCAATTTGCTCCTTGAGATGGCCGTCAAGCGCTTGCGGCCGGTAGTCAGAGGGCCGAAGCTCCTGCACTACGATCAACCAGTTGACGGTAGCTGTGACGAAATCAAGCAGCGTGTCAGGCGAGATTTGCCGCACGTTGTAGTGACCCACGGCTTCGATGATCGGTTCCAATGCTTAAGTCCTTACCGATCCCTTGAGCGCCACTCAGCACATAGCCGAAGTTCACATATTCATAAGGTCGCTGCACCATATGGGCGACCCAATAGAGCCACCGCTCATAGTCCTCGGGCCACAGCTCATGGTTCATGGTCGATGTACCTCTCGGCGGTCGTTTCAACATCGCCAATCGGCGGCGGCGCAATATAGCAGTTGAACAGCTTCGCGCCGGGCGCCTCGCGCCTCCCCGCAATGTCGACGATGTAGTTGTCGATAATCTGGGGCTTGCCTGGCCAATAGGTTGAGTTATCGACCCAATGGTTACGCAGCCGCGACGCCTTCATCCAAACGCTCGCCTTAATCGATCCAGTATCCCCGGTGCGAATTCGTCCGACCGAGCCATCAACCGCCTCGGCGCTCGACAACAAGCCCCCATCTAGATCGCGGAACTTTCCTTGCTGGGCGTCATAGACGAAATCATCAACATCGAAAGTGCGGGTTCGTTTCTCATTGCTCGGTCGCCAGTCAGGCTAGAGCTCCGGCCAAGCATGAGTAACGTCATGCGTGCATAGTCTGGCGAGCGGCGAACGCTTCGGTCAATTTTTGGAACGGGCCGCTCCACGGCCTCCGCCCATTCGGCGAAAATGGGGTCCACAACCTCATCATCTAACTCAACAGACAATATTGCTTCGCCGAGAGCTTCCATGTCGCTTTCAGAGAAGATACTGAGATCGCCGACGAAGATCTCTTTGACCACATCGCTATCGATGATGCCGCTCGTGAGTTGATCGAGAGGATAAGTCATCGCTTGCCCTCAACAATCGTCAGCTTCACCTTTTCCGGCCGGTACTGCTGGCAGCCGAAGTGACGGCAAACCAAGGTGTCGTAGAGCCGCCAGCGCTCACACGACGGCAGCGAGGCAGCCGTTAGCATCGCGAATAGGGCGGCCTTTCTTTTTCGACGACATCGGACACTTTTGGAGTTGGGCTCCGCGGCATCCACCGGTTGAAGGCCACCCGTCGCCATCCAGCCCGGCATCCACCGGCAAGGGCGACATCGACCTACAGTGTCAGTTGAGTTATGCGTGCGCGGAGATCGACACAATGGTCAGCGAAGGCGTGCTGTACGCCGAGCCTGCTGTCGACGAGATGAAGGCGTGAGGGAGCGACTTATGTCTGACAAATATGCCGTGGTAGGCAATCCGATCGACCACACCAAATCGCCTCTGATCCATCTCAGCTTCGCCAAGGAGACCGGGCAGAATATCAACTACGTCGCGATTGAGGCTCCTATCGGCGGCCTCAACGAAGTGGTGGACAAGTTTCGGCGTGTAGGCGGCTTAGGCCTCAACATCACCGCGCCGTTCAAGCTGGACGCGTTCGCGTATTGCACCGAGCTTAAGGAGCGCGCCCGGCTCGCTGGTGCTGTCAACGCGATGAAGTTCGAGGTAGATCGGGTGACCGGAGAGAACTTCGACGGCGTCGGCCTTACCAACGATATCACACGCAATCTCGGCCGCTTGATGAAGGGGCGCCGGGTGGCGCTGCTGCTGGCGCGGGTGGCGCAGCTCACGCGGCATTGTGCTGCCGTTCCTCGAGCAGGGGCCGGCGGAGCTGGTCATAGTAAACCGCACCGTAACTAAGGCGGAAGAACTTGGGCGTCAGTTTAAGCAATATGGGCCGATTACTGCTCATCGGCTATTCGGCCCTCAACGACAAAAAACTTGGCCGGTTCGATTTAGTCGTGAACGCAACCTCTGCCAGCCTGCGCGGCGAGCTTCCGCCGATAATCCCAGAGGTCTTTGGCGACGATTGCCTTGCCTATGAGTTGCTATACGGAAGGGTACTACGCCATTCCTCCGGCTGGCGCGGAACGCCGGCGTGAAGCGGCTTGCAGACGAAGTCGGTATGCTGGTCGAGCAGGCGGCGGAGGCGTTCTGTTTGGTGGCGTGGCCTCCGGCCTGACACCGGGACCACAATCAAAAAACTTACCGTGCCGCTCGAATAGTCCAATCAGAGAAACTTCGGACCCGATGCAAAAATCGTCAGCCGATGTTGGTTGGCTGCGCCTCTCACGCTCCGCATGACGCTTCACGACGGCATTCCTAGCGGTGAGGCAAAGGCCCCTGGTGACCCGACGCGACGGATTGCAGAACCTGCGGGTCACAGATGCAATCGTCCAAGCCGCGAAACTCGGACTGACGGGCATAGGTTAAGTCAATTGTCGGCTCGTCATTGATGTCGCTTAATGGCACTTTTCTGAAGTGGCGACTGCACCCGTCAATGTCTGAAGTTGGGGGCACACCGGAAGTCACGGTCAGAAGGTCAAACCGACGAGAATGACCCATTTCAGGCGTTAGACGCTTTGACCCGCGCTAAGGTTCGCCTAAGCGCGCGGCAATGGCGGTCCATGCGACGGGACGGGTCATCGCCCGCCCATACTAGCCGGTCGAGCGCATCCTCGATGTCGTCCCTGCACTCTTGGTGCTGCTGCTCAGGATCAAGGATCGCGAGCGCCGCCTTTAACCTGCTGCTTGCAAGTCATTCTGCGGCCCTCATCAGTGCGACGACTGCGCCCGGCTTCGTCGCAGAACCGCGCCCCAATCGGCCATTAGTTTCGTTCTCTTAATGAGCAGATCGCCGCGCCGGTAGGCGGCTTCGGCCTTATTCTTAATCGTGTGGGCTAGGCTCATCTCAATCACGTGATTAGCGTGGCCGGTGCGCTCGTGCGCCCAATCGGAGAACGCGCTTCAGAAGCGCGTGCGGCACAAACCTGGCCGCATCCCCTTGGTGTAACGATCCCCAACATCGCCATGTTCGACAGGCCGCAGCCCTTGCGCAGTCCGATGAACACATAGGGATTGCCCGCTTCGCGAGGCAGCGCCTTAAGGATTTCGAGCGCACGGTCGCTCAGCGGCACCCGGTGTTCCCGACCCGCCTTCATTCGCTCGGCCGGGATCGTCCAGATTTTTTCGTCGATCTCATCCCACCTCGCCCCGATGATCTCGCCGGTTCTTGCCGCGCATAGGATCGAAACCCGAGGGCGCGCGGCGACACGCCCGAGCGCTCCCGCAGTTCTCCAATGAACTGCGGATCTGTCCGTGAAGGGCAGGGCTGCGTGGTGTTTAACGTTCCGCGCCGCGCTCACGGTCGGCCGAGGCATCCCGCCCGCGACCCATGCGACGACCCGCTCGACACGTTGCTTGGTCCTTTTGCCCGTTTCGGGCGTGTCCTTCCAGACATCCGCGAGCGCGTCGTTAATAAGCGCCGCATCGACCGCCTTCACTGGGCGGCTGGCGAGCTTCGGGTAGGCGTAGGTGGTAAGCGTGTTGCGCCATTGCTGGCGGTGTTTCGCGTTGCGCCACGTTCCTTCGTAAAGGTCGAGATACCGGGTCGCGGCTTCCTTGAACGTGATGTTCTCGCGTTCGTCCTTCGCCTCCCGGTCGTGCTTGGCTTTGCGCGCCTCGATAGGGTCGATACCGTCGAGGAGGAGAAGCCGCGCCTTGCGTGCTCGCTCACGGGCACCGTCCACCTTTTCACCGTCCACCTTTTCACAGTTCAGCCGCAACGTATTGAGAGAGCCGAGCCCCATCCATTTTCCCTTGCCGTTGCGTTGGTAGCGAAATAGCCACGAGCGGTTCGTGGGCGAGATTACCTGTACGTACAGGCCGTTGGCGTCGTGGTAGCGCCGGGTTCACGGAGCTTGTCGATCTGCTTTTGCGATAAGGACATGGGGAACTCCATCCGATATGATCCCGGTTTAGCATTAGCGGGGCTTATAGGAAATTATGAACTCTTAGCGTGCGCCGGAAAGGGGAAAATCGTGCAATTGCAATGAATTGGCGGAGGTGATAATAGGGTTATTCGGGTCTCTCCGGGGCTATCCGACGCATAACAAAACGCCACCCTCTCCGCCAGCCTGCGCTGTATGGGAGCGCAGGAAGGTCAGCCGTTTTTGATCTTCCCCGTCGGCAGCGATGCCGCCTACCTTATTGGCAATGGTGTCCATCGAGGGGGCCGTCCGGGCAGCGTCCGCCGGCATTCGGACGTCAAGTTGGGGAGATCTCATGTCGTTGATGAAGAAGGGTTTGTTCGTGGCTTCGGCCTTGGCCGTGGCTCTGCCTTTGGCGGGGGCGTTCGCCCAGTCGGATGACGCCACCTACTGCCAGGCGCTGGCTCAGCAGGTCCGCACGGTCAATCGCGGCGCAGATCCTTCGGGTGAAGTGGGCCGTGCCTTGTCGCAGTGCCAGACCGGCACGCCGCCGTATGGTGTTCCGGCGATGGAGAAGTTCCTCACCGACGCCAAGGTATCGTTGCCGGCTCGGCCTCATGGCGCCGCCGCCGCCGCCCTTCAATGCCAAGGCGTATCGCGACATGGCTGCATGCCTGACGGCCGCATATGCCGCGAAGCAGCCGCTGGGCGTCTGCAAGATGTAAAGATCCGCAGGGGCGGCGGGATGGCTGACGGTGGGGCCTTCCCTACGGTCAGCCATCCCGCCTAACCTGCTGGTAGCGGAGCGCCTCAATAGCTCCGTCCGGGCGCGTCCGCCGGACAATCGGACTGAACGTTTGGGGGAGAACCTGTGATGTCAATCAAGAAGGTATTGCTCGTGGCCGTCGGACTCGTCTTGCCGGCGGTAGTTTTTGCGCAATCGGCTGACGACGTTAACTACTGCAATTCGTTGAGCGCGACGACGCGCACGGTCAACCGCGGCGCAGATCCTCAAGGCAGCGTTGCCAACGCCATGGCGCAATGCAGCTCCAATCCGGCAGCCGGTATCCCGGTGCTGGAGAAATTCCTGACGGATTCCAAGGTGTCGCTGCCGCCGCGGCCGATGTCTTTCAATCCGAAGATGTATCCCAACATGGCGGATTGCCTGACGGCAGCGGCAGCCGCAAAGGCTCCGCTGAGCGCCTGCAGCCCCAAGCAGGGCATGTAGCTCGCAATGCCGCGGCGGGCAGGCCTCCGGTCGGGAGGCCTGCCCGCCGCGTTGTATTGGATGCCAAACTGCGAGTGCGCCGCGGATCGGCGACACCGGCAGGTCGCTCGGGCGCTGTAGGAAGGCAGAGCCTGGCGTGCCCGAGCGCAGCTTCGCCAGCGACCTCGTCGGGATCATATTCGACGCCGATCGGGTTGGCCTCGAAGTGCGGGCCGAGCATGTAGCGGTTGGCCTCGTCGCCCGATGCGAAAGCGTCGACCTGCAGCTCCATCTGATTGCCGTCTGGATCGGCGTAGTACATCGACATCGTCACGCCGTGATGACGCACCAGTAGGGCGCGATGCCCTTTGCCTTGAGCTGGGCGTAGTTCTCCAACAGATCCTCGACGGAGCCGTAGGTGTAAGCCACATGGTCGACGCCGATGGTGCCCCGCCGCTCGCCCGCTCGCCTCGGGTTTGACGGCGCTAAGGTTGATCAAGGCGACCCGATGATGTTCATCGTCGTAGGTCAGGAAGGCCAGCACCGGGTTCTGATACTGGACCCTGCAATCGAAGACCGCGCGGTACCACTCGATCATCTGCTCGAAGCGGCGGGTGCGGTAGACGACGTGGACAAAGCGGGCGGGACGGATGCGTGACATGGGGCTCTCCGCGGTGCAATCATCGAGCCGGCACGCTACCATGGCGCCGCGCTGCGGGAACTCCTAGACTGAGCCATCCCAATCTCGGAGCACCTGAAATGACTGCTCTCTTGTCCCGCAGGATTTTGCTGGCCTCGACGGCGGCGATAGCGCTCGCGCGGCCGTCCTTCGCCGCGACCATCAAGCCCGGTGCCAACGTCGGCGCTGATCGTGGTCGACGTGCAGAACTGTTTCATCGATGGCGGCACGCTGCCGGTGAAGGGCGGCGCCGAGGTCGTGCCGGTGATCAACAAGCTCGCGGGCTCGTTCGAGAACATCGTCGTCACGCAGGACTGGCACACGCCGGGCCACGCCTCGTTTGCGAGCACGCATGCCGGCAAGAAGCCGTTCGAGACCACGCAGATGCCCTATGGCACCCAGGTGCTGTGGCCGGACCACTGCGTGCAGGGCTCGGATGACGCCGCTCTCCTCAAGGATCTCAAGCTGCCGACGGCGCAGCTCATCATCCGCAAGGGCTTCCACAAGGACGTCGACAGCTATTCGGCATTCGAGGAGGCCGACCGCAAGACCGCGACCGGGCTTGGCGCCTATCTCAAGGCGCGCGGCATCGACACCGTGTTCGTCACCGGACTGGCGACCGATTTCTGCGTCGCCTGGACGGCGCTGGACGCGCGCAAGCTCGGCTTCAACGTCTATGTGATCGAGGACGCCACGCGCGGCATCGACCTCAACGGCTCGCTGGCCGCCGCCTGGAAGCAGATGACCGAGGCGGGCGTCAAGCGCATCCAGTCGGGCGACATAGCCTGAGGCTGTAACCTCCGCTCGTCTGCGGCGTTTCTCCCAGTGGCGTCATGGAGGAATGCGATGAGGAATTGGCTGGCATGGGCCGTCGTCTTCATGCTTGGGGGCGTTGCTGCCGCGCAGGCCCAGCAAACCGGCTCTACCGGCAGCACCCAGGGCAACACCCTGGGGAGTGGCACGCCAGGCGTGGCCGTCGGCACGACCGGGACCACCTTCGGCACGCCAGGTGCGGAGCAGGCGTCCAAGACGCCGGGCGGCACCATACCGATGGGGGCGGGCACTCAGGCCCCGGACAACCTGCCGAACAATCCTCCCAACCTCAACAACAGCAGCTTGCCGCCGACACGCTAGGCCGATCTGGCCGCGGCCTCGCGCTTGCGACAACATAGAGGTCCATGGCCAGCATCGGCATTCGCGGCGCGTTCTTCGACTTCATCGACGATCCCTGGAAGCATATCGGCAACGAACAGGCGGCCGCGCGCTTCCAGGCCGACGGCCTGCTGGTGATCGACGAGGGTCGCATTGCCGATTTCGGCGCGTTCGACGCGGTGTCGCGCCGCCATGCCGGCCTCGAGGTCAGGCACGTCCGCGATCGCCTGATCCTGCCGGGATTCATCGATGGCCATATCCATTTCCCGCAGACGCGGGTGATCGGCGCGTTCGGCGAGCAGCTCTTGCCATGGCTGAAGAAGTGGGTGTTTCCCGAAGAGCTGAAATACAAGGATCGCGATTACGCCCGCGAGGGAGCGCGGCGCTTCTTCGACAATCTGCTGGCTTCCGGCACCACCACCTGCCAGGCCTTCACGACGACCTTCGCCGTCTCGACCGAGGAGCTGTTCGACGAGGCGGGCCGGCGCAATATGCGGCTGATCGCCGGGCTGACCGGCATCGACCGCCTGGCGCCCCCCGACTATGTCGGCAGCGCCGATGCCTTCTATCGCGACAGCAAGCGTCTGATCGAGCGCTACCATCGCCAGGGGCGCAACCTCTACGCCATCACCCCGCGCTTCGCGCTTGGCGCGACGCCGGAACTGATGGCGGCCTGCCAGAGGCTGAAGCGCGAGCACCCGGATTGCTGGGTCAACACGCACATTTCCGAGACCGTCGATGAATGCGACGCGATGCGCCTGGCCTATCCCGCCAGTCCCGACTATCTCGCCGTCTACGAGAAGTACGGGCTCGTCGGGCCGAAATTCTCCGGTGGTCACGGGGTGTGGCTTAGCGACGGCGAATTCCAGCGCATTTCCGAAAGCGGCGCGGCGATCGTGTTTTGCCCATGCTCGAACCTCTATCTCGGCAGCGGCCTGTTCCGCATCGGCCGCGCCACCGATCCCGCGCAGCGCATCAGGATGTCGTTCGGCAGCGACGTCGGCGCCGGCAATCGCTTCTCGATGCTCAATGTGCTCGACGAGGCCTACAAGGTCGGCATGCGCAACAACGCCACGCTCGAGGATGCGGGCGAAGCGGCGCGCAACAAGATCTCGCCTTATCGCGGTTTCTGGTCGATCACGCTGGGCGGCGCCGAAGGCCTTTACATCGACGACCTCGTGGGCAACTTCGCGCCCGGCAAGGAAGCCGATCTGGTCGTGCTCGATTGGAACGCGGGACCGCTGGCGCAGTCCTGGCGCCAATCACTCACGGTGGGCGAGGGCGGCCCCGAGACGGTCGAGCAGGCCGCCGATCTATTGTTCGGATTGATGATGGTGGGCGACGACCGGGCGGTAGCAGAGACCTGGGTGATGGGACGGAAGCTCTACGAGAAAGCATGACTCCAGAGTCATTATTCGCATCGATGGTGCGGCATTTTGGTCGCATCCGAGCAGTCCAAATCGCACTATCGCACTGGCGATGTGGAAATCTCCGGGAAGAGCTTCGAGAATTCTCCAAAGTATTCAAGTGTTTGAGCCGAATTTCGGAGTAATTGCAGCGCTTTAAGGTTGTTACGATGCCTCTACGCGTGTTACCAAAAATGAATATCTAAGTCGGAAAATCAAGTCGATTTCGCTGGCATCCTGCGAACAACGAGCATATTACTGCGCCCGAAGTGCAGAGACATGTGGGTGTCTTTGTGGGGTGTGGGGCGACAACGGGTGGGTCCGGGGTCGCTTTTTCTGGAAGGTGTGGGATGCGTCATCTACTTCTTGCGGCGACCATGCTGGTGGTCGCTTTGGTCGTCACCTTCGGCACTGCCAGCGTCCTTCAGGGCGTTGCGGTGGCGAAGAACAACAGCGTAGGGCCGAATGAGCCGTTCGCGATCACCGAGGCCGCTGCCAAGGCCGCGGCCAAGCCCGCGAGCACGAAGGACCGCGTGACCTCGCAGTTCCGCGATCGGATCCGTTCGGCGACCAACGTCTCGGGTCTGTAACAGTTCTCTACCGGTCCGCGGTTTGGGGGCGGACCCAAAAAAAGTCAGTCGATGAATTAGCGTTCCGGACCTTGTCCGGAACGCTTTTTGCTGCTCCAGCGGTCCTGAACCCGGAGGAGCACCAACAATGGCCAAGGAAATTCTGTGCGGCTTCGGCATCGACGTCGATGCCGTCGCGGGCTGGCTCGGCAGCTATGGCGGCGAGGATTCGCCGGACGACATCTCGCGCGGCCTGTTCGCCGGCGAGGTCGGCAGCCCGCGCCTGCTCAAGATGTTCGGGCGGCTCGGCATCAAGACGACCTGGTTCATTCCCGGCCATTCGATCGAGACCTTTCCCGAAGGAGATGAAGGCGGTCGCCGATGCCGGCCACGAGATCGGCATCCACGGCTACAGCCACGAGAACCCGATCGCCATGACGCGCGAGCAGGAGACCGAGATCCTCGACAAGTGCATCGAGCTCGTCACCAAGCTCTCCGGCAAGCGGCCGACCGGCTACGTGGCGCCGTGGTGGGAGTTCTCGCCGGTCACCAACGAGCTGCTGCTCGAGCGCGGCATCAAGTACGACCACTCGCTGATGCACAACGACCACCAGCCCTACTATGTCCGCGTCGGCGACAGCTGGACCAAGATCGACTACGCCAAGAAGCCGCGCGACTGGATGGTGCCGCTGAAGCGCGGCCAGGAAACCGACCTGATCGAGATCCCGGCCAGCTGGTATCTCGACGACCTGCCGCCGATGATGTTCATCAAGAAGTCGCCCAACAGCCACGGCTTCGTCAATCCGCGCGACATCGAGGAGATGTGGCGCGACCAGTTCGACTGGGTCTATCGCGAATACGACTACGCGGTGTTCCCGATGACCATCCATCCCGACGTCTCGGGCCGCCCGCACGTGCTGATGATGCTGGAGCGGCTCTACCACCACATCGATCGGCCATCCCGGCGTGAAGTTCGTCACCATGAACGAGATGGCCGACGACTTCGCCAGGCGCTTCCCGCGCAAGAAGTAGCGGCCGATGTGCGCGCTGTGCGGCGTGCTGGGCGGCGACCGGCCACTGGACCGACGCGGTCGGCGCGGCCCGGCGTGTTCACCCGCAACGTCGATGCCCTCGAGCGTCGGCGCGAACGCGCGGCGCGGTGGCCTGCGCCAACAAGGTGCTGAGGCACTACGGCCTGTACGCTGTCGGACTGGCAGGGCACGTCGTATCTGCTGTCGACGGCGACCGGCAAGACCGAGATCGTCGACAACCTCACGCCATCTCTGGACGGCGGCCGAGAAGACTGATCGGCCGGCCGTGCGATCCGCTCGATCCATGCGCTGATCGGGCGCCTCGAGGCGGCCATGGCTGATTTCACTCCGGTCAATCTGATCACGGGCTTCCTGGGCTCCGGCAAGACCACGCTGCTGCAGCGGCTGCTGGCCGATCCGGCGCTCGGCGACACCGCCGTGCTGATCAACGAGTTCGGCGAGGTCGGCCTCGACCATCACCTGCTGGAGCGCATCGACGAGACGATGGTGCTGCTGCAGTCGGGCTGCCTGTGCTGCACCATCCGCGGCGAGCTGTCGACGCGATCAAGGATCTGCATTCCAAGCGCGAGCGCGGCGTCGTGCCGCCGTTCCGCCGCTGGTCGTCGAGAGCACGGGCCTGGCCGATCCGTTCCCGATCCTGTCGACCATCCAGGCCGATCCGGTGCTGAGGCATCATTTCCGCCTCGGCAACGTCATCACCACAGTCGATGCGGTGAACGGCCTCGGGCGAAGCCGGAAAGCATCAAGCAGGTGGCCGTCGCCGACCGGCTGGTGCTGACCAAGACCGATCTTGCCGCGGCCGAGCACACGAGGCGCTGCTGGACGAGATCCGCCGGCTCAATCCGATCGCGCCGCTGTGGCGCGCCGCCGAAGAGGCCGATCGATGCGGCGGCGCTGCTGCGACAGGATCTGTTCGCCCTGGCCGAACGCAGCGAGTGGTTCGCCGGCGAGCTCGTCGAGCACCGCGGTCATGGCCGTGATCGCAGTCCGCACGGCGACCATCCAGCCTTTGCGCTCACCTTCGAGGGCCCGCTCGACTGGACGATGTTCGGCATCTGGCTGACCATGCTGCTCAATCGGCACGGCAGGCAGGTGCTGCGGGTCAAGGGCATCCTGAACGTCGCGGGCTCGGCGACGCCGGTCGCCGTGCATGGCGTGCAGCATCTCGTGCATCCGCCGCTGCACATGGCGGCGTGGCCCGATGCCGATCGCCGCTCGCGCCTGGTGTTCATCGTCGATGGCCTGGAGCGGAGCGCGATCGAGCGCTCGCTGACGGCCTTCCTGCGTCGGGCGCAAATCCGCCGGCCGCGGTGGCCTGAACGCAGCCATTTTAGGAGCGGCAATGTGTTAGCCTCCGGCGAAAGCGAGGAAACCCATGACGTCACTGTCACAAAATCGCCCCGCAAGCTGGGCGGCAGCTCGCTCAGCGTGTTCCCGATCGGCCTCGGCCTGATGTCGCTCTCGGGCGCCTACGGCAAGGCCGACGATGCCGAAGGCATCAAGGTCATCCATCACGCCATCGACCGCGGCGTGACCTTCCTCGACAGCTCCGACATGTATGGCTGGGGCCACAACGAGACCCTGCTCGGCAAGGCGCTGGCCGGTGGCCGGAGGGCAAGGTCGTGCTGGCGACCAAGTTCGGCCAGGTCCAGCGGCCGGGCGGCGCCAACGGCGTCGATGGCCGCCGGCATATGTGAAAGCGGCCTGCGAGGCCAGCCTCAAGCGGCTGGGCGTCGACGTGATCGATCTCTACTTCCAGCATCGCGTCGATCCCTCGGTGCCGATCGAGGAGACGGTCGGCGCCATGGGCGAGCTGGTGAAGGCAGGCAAGGTGAAGGCGCTGGGCCTGAGCGAAGCCAAGCCCGAGACGATCCGGCGCGCGCACAAGACCCATCCGATCGCCGCGGTGCAGAGCGAGTATTCGCTGCTCTATCGCAAGGAGGCCGAAGAGACGCTGGCGACCACCCGGCCGCTCGGCATTTCCTTCATGGCCTATTCGCCGCTCGGCCGCAGCCTGCTGACCGGGGTCGGTGCGCCAGGCGTCGGACATTCCCGAGGGTGACGGCCGCGGCCGCCATCCACGCTTCGCCGCCGACAATCTCGCGCGCAACCTCGACGCTCGTCTCCGTCATCGAAGCGATGGCCAAGGCCAAGGGCTGCGCGCCGGGTCAGGTGGCGCTCGCCTGGTTGCTGGCGCAGGGCGCCGACATCGTGCCCATTCCCGGGCACCAAGCGGCCCGAGCGCGTCGATCAGAACCTGGCAGCGCTCGACGTTGAGCTGTCGCCGGACGAGGTGGCGCGGCTGTCGGTGGCCCTGCCACCCGGCGCCGCCGCCGGAGGGCGTTATGCCGAGGCGCAGATGAAGGCGGTCTATCTCTAGCGCGATAGCGCGAGTTGCGCCCCTCTGGCAAAGTTCGCGGACGATCCCCATTTCAGGAGTGCGGCAGAGCCGGCGAGTGGGTTTCCGCAGTTAGCGCTACTGCGCTACCCCCCAGCCCCGGGCACAGCGAAGCGGGGGGAGGGGTGGCGGATTTTGAGACGAATCACCTAAAAGACAGACGGGCGTGCACTATCGGCGTCTCACCGTGTGGGACGATTGGGGACGTTTCGGCTGGACTAGGGCGTCGCCCCGCCGCGCGCCCGCTCGATCATGCGTTCGGCGATCTCGCGCTCGCCCGACACGACCAGGCTGGCGCCGAGGCCCGCCAGGTGCTCGACGGCCGCGTCGGAATGGGCGCGCGCCAGGATATCGAGCATCGGATTGAGGGCGCGCGCCTGCTCGACCACTTGGCCCGCCTCGAACGGCTCGGGAATGGTGACGAATAGCCGTCGCGCTGCGACGAGGTCGGCTGCAGCCAGGACCTCGGGATCGGCGGCGTTGCCGATGAAGGTATCGGCGCCATCGCGGCGCGCCCGTTCGAGGCTGTCTTCGCCGGTCTCGATCACGATTAAGCGGCCGCCCTCGCGCGCCAGGGCGGCGCCGATCAGCGAGCCGACACGGCCATAGCCGATGACGACGTCATGGCCCGCCGCCCGCGCGGGAGCTGGCGCAACCGGCGTCGGCTCGGCCTGCGGACGGCGCACCAGCAGCTTGAAGACCAGCGGATTGACCACGATCGACAGGATGGCGCCGGCCAGCACCAGGTCGCGGGCGAGCGGTTCGACCAGCTTAAGCTCGATGCCGAGGCCGATCAGGATGAAGGAGAACTCGCCGATCTGGGCCAGGCTCGCAGCGACCGTGAAGGCAGTGGCATTGGAACGGCGGAAGGCGCGCACGATCACCCAGGCCACGCCCGCCTTGCCGACGACGATGATCGCCACGGTGGCCAGGAGCGCAAGCGGCGCCTGCACGAACACCATGGGATTGAGGAGCATGCCGACCGACACGAAGAACAGCACGGCGAAAGCGTCACGCAACGGCATGGCCTCTTCGGTCGCCTGCTGGCTGAGCGTGCTCTCGCCCATCACCATGCCGGCGAAAAAGGCGCCGAGCGCGAACGACACGTCGAACAACTTGGCCGCGCCGAACGCCACGCCGAGCGCAATGGCATAGACGGCCAGCCGGAACAGCTCGCGCGAGCCGGTATGGGCGGTGTGATGCATCAGCCAGGGAATGAATCGGCGCCCGATCACCAGCATGATCGCGACGAAACCCACGACCTTGAGCAGCGTCCACAGCAGGGTCAGGGCGAGGCGGCTCGAGCGGAACGGCTTCGCTAGAGGTGAGCAGGGCGGCGGCCGGCAGCAGCACGAGCGCCAGCACCATGACGAGATCCTCGACCACCAGCCAGCCGACGGCGATGCGCCCGCGCTCGCTGTCGAGGATGTGCCGCTCCTGCAGGGCGCGGATCATCACCACCGTGCTGGCAACCGACAGCGCCAGGCCGAACACCAGGCCCGCCGGCCACGACCAGCCGAGCAAATGGGCGAGGCCCGCGCCCATCAGCGTGGCGAGCACGATCTGGCCGATCGCTCCCGGCACGGCGATGCGCGCCACCGAGATCAAGTCCTTCAGGGAGAAGTGCAGCCCGACGCCGAACATCAGCAGGATGACGCCGATCTCGGCGAGCTCGCCCGCGAGCTCGGCGTCGGCGACAAAGCCCGGTGTAAATGGGCCGACCACGACGCCAGCCACCAGATAGCCGACCAGCGGCTGAATGCGCAGGCGATGGGCGATCAGTCCGAACAGATAGGCCAGCATGAGGCCGGCGGCGATGGTGGCGATAAGCGGCGTCTGATGGTCAGGCATCGGATTTCAATCGTTGACGGGCTTTTTCATCGTTGTCGATACTCAAAGCAGACCAGGGGAAGGAAACGACATGGGCATCGAGCGACGCAGCTTTCTCGGCGGCGGCGCCGCGGCACTGGCCGCGGCTGCAACGGCGCCGGCGGCGCGGGCCGACGCCTTCCCCTCCAAGCAGATCCGCTGGGTCATCCCGTTCGCGCCTGCCGGCAACTACGACGTCACCTCGCGCCTGGTGGCCGAGCC
The DNA here is from genome assembly GCA_963755595.1 of uncultured Alphaproteobacteria bacterium. Taxonomy (GTDB): domain Bacteria; phylum Pseudomonadota; class Alphaproteobacteria; order Reyranellales; family Reyranellaceae; genus Reyranella. The sequence goes on from CAVWKP010000023.1 coordinate 15,001, forward strand.
GATGGGCCGGCTGCTCGGTCAGAGCGTGCTGATCGACAACCGCCCTGGCGCCGGCGGCGTGGTCGGACTCGAAGCAACCGTCAACGCTCCGGCCGACGGCTACACTATCGTGATGGCAAGCTTCACCGTTGGCTACGTCGCGCCGCTGTTCGCCGGCAAGCAGCCGATGCTGCCGATGCTGGCGCCGGTCAGCATCCTGACGACGGCGCCCACTCTGATTGTCACGCGGTCGGACAGCCGCTTCACTGATGCGCGCACGTTGCTGGCCGAGGCGAAGGCCAAGCCTGGCACCGTGACCATGGGCCATTCCGGCAACGGCACGACTAACCACGTCGCCATCCTGCGCCTGCAGCTGAACGAGCAGGTCAAATTCAACGTCATCCCCTACAAAGGCTCGGGCCCAGGCATCAACGATCTCCTGGGCGGCAACATCGATTGCTTTGCCGACCAGCTCACCAGCTCAATGCCGCATATCCAATCGGGCAAGCTCCGGCCGCTGATGATTTTCGGCCTCAACCGCATTCCCGACCTGCCCGACGTGCCGACCCTGAAGGAAGCCGGCTGCACGCCGTTCGAAGGAGGCACGACGGCCGGCGTGTTCGTGCGGGCCGAGACGCCGAGGCCGCTGATCGATCGCCTGAACGAGGGCGTCGTGGCGGGGCTCAAGGACGAGACCACCAGCCAAGCGCCTGCGCGACCTGGGCGCGATCGTGCGGCCCTCGACGCCCGAGCAGTTCAGCGAGGCACTGAAGCTCGATGAAGCCAACGTCGCGGAGCTGCTGCAGAAGGGCCTGCTGAAGCCGGAATAGGCTTCAGGCGACTTCCTTCATCACTGCCCAGAGATCGGCCTTGCGCTCGAAGCCGATGCCGGGCGCGTCAGGCAGGGCGACCCGGCCGTCGACGACCGGACAATCGTCGGCGAAGCCGCCGAACGGCGCAAAGACTTGCGGATAGGATTCGTTGCCGCCGCACTGCAGGCCGACGGCGATGTTGAGCGCGAACTGGTGCCCGCCATGCGGCACGCAGCGCCTTGGCGACCAGCCGTTCTGCTTCAGCATGTCGATGGTGCGCAGATACTCGACCAGCCCGTAGCTCAGCGCCGGGTCGAACTGCAGGATGTCGCGGTCGGGCCTGAGGCCGCCGTGACGGATGAGGTTGCGCGCGTCCTGCATGGAGAACAGGTTCTCGCCGGTGGCGAGCGGCGGGGCGTATTGCGTGGCGAGTGCGGCGTGCGCGAGGTAGTCGAGCGGATCGAGCGGCTCCTCGTACCAGCGCAGGCCAAAGCCTTCGATCGCGTTGCCGAATTCGATCGCCGTCGGCAGATCGAACTTGCCGTTGACGTCGACCGCCAGGCGATCGCCCGCGCCGACGATCTTCAGCACTGCCTCGATGCGCTTGAGGTCTTCGGAGAGCGGCACGCCGCCCACTTTCATCTTCACGCAGGAATAGCCCAGGCTGAGATAGTGCTTCATCTCGTCCTGCAGGCCTTCGAGGTCCTTGCCGGGATAGTAGTAGCCGCCGGCAGCATAAACCCACGCCTTGTCGTCGTATTTCCCGCCGTTGTAGCGGTCGGCCAGAAGCTTCCACAGCGGCACACGCTTTGCTTTGGCGACGGCGTCCCACAGCGCCATGTCGAGCACACCAACCGCTACCGAGCGCTCACCGTGCCCGCCCGGCTTCTCGTTGGCCATCATCGCCTTCCAGCACTTCGCCGGATCGATCAGGCCTTCGCCGTCCAGCAGCGAGTCCGCCTTGGCGCCCGACAGCCGGTTGATGAAGCGCTCGTTCAGGAGTCCGTGCTGGGCATAGCGGCCGTTGGAATTGAAGCCGTAGCCGACCACCGGCTTGCCCTCGACCTTGAGGTCGGTAACCACGGCGACCACCGAGGCGGTCATCTGGCTGAAATCGATATAGGCGTTTGCGATGTTGGAGCGAATCGGCGAGACGATGTCGCGGATGGCGACGATACGCATATCGGACTCCTTCAGGCGGCCGCGGCGTGGCGCATCTGGCGGCTGAGCAGCCACCAGGCGATGGCGGCATTGATCACGTTCCAGGCAATACCATTGATGAAGGCGGCGCGGTACGAGCCCGTCATGTCGAACAGCACGCCGCCCATCCAGCCACCCAGTGCCATGCCGAGGACCGTCGTGGAGACTGCAAGGCCGACGCGGGTCGCCGCTTCGCGCGGCGGGAAATACTCGCGGACGATGATCGCGTAGGACGGCACGATGCCGCCCTGGAACAGCCCGAACAGCGCCGAGGTGAGATAGAGCGAGGTCAGGGAGTTGTCGACGAGATAGAAGACCAGCGCCAGGCATTGCAAGGTCGAGCCGATCAGCAACGTCATGGCGCCGCCGACCCGGTCGGCCAGCCAGCCCGAGCCGATGCGGCTCACGATGCCGAAACCCAGCATCAGCGACAGCATCTGCGCGCCGCGGGCCGGGCCGTAGCCCAGGTCGGCGCAATAGGCGACGATATGGACCTGCGGCATCGACATGGCGACACAGCAGGAGAGGCCAGCCAGCATCAGCAGCGCCTGCAAGGCGTTGGGCGACAGGCCGAGCGCCGCCTGCGAGCGATGGGCGACCGCGGCGGCCTGGGTGGCCTCGTGATCCGGCGCCCGGCGCCGCAGCGTCAGCGCCAGCGGGATCATGGTGACGAGGCAAAGGGCTGCGGCCGACCAGTAGGTGGCGCGCCAGCCGTGGTCGCGGATCATGAGTTCGACGATCGGCGGCCAAATTGTGCCGGCGATGTAGTTGCCGGAGGCCGCGATGGCGACGGCGATGCCGCGGCGTCTCTCGAACCAGAGCGAGATGTCGGCAATCAGTGGCGCGAAGGTTCCGGCGGCGCTGAAGCCGATCAGCACCTGGGCGGCGGCGAACAGGATCAGCGACGAGGCCGTAGGAGCGAGGGCAAATCCCGCGGCGAGACCCACTGCGCTCACGATCGAGGCGACGACGATGCCGCGCCGGTCGACCAGCCGCCCCACCACGACGCCGCCGGCAAAGAAGCCGATCATGTTCATGGAATAGGCGAAGGAGATGTCGGAACGGCTGACGCCGAGATCGGCCTGCACCGCGGGCAGCGCGACGGCCAGGCACCACATGCCTATGCCGCCCAGCGTGCTGAGCGTCACGCTGGCCGCGAGGCGCCACCAGGCGTAACGCGAGTCGACGCCGTGCATGGTCGGATTAGCCGCCGGCGACGCCCTGCGTGTTCACATAGAGCGCATAGAGAGAGTGGCTGGCCGCCATGAACAGGCGATTGCGGTAGCGTCCGCCGAAGCAGACGTTGGCGCAGCGCTCGGGCAGGTCGATATGGCCGATCGGCTTGCCCTTGGCGTTGAAGATGCGCACGCCGTCGAGCTCGTCGCTGCCCATGCCCCAGCCGCACCACAGGTTGCCGTCGACGTCGACCCGGAAGCCATCGGGCGAGCCGCCCTTGCCGGCGTCGATGAACACCTTGCCCTTGCCGAGCTTGGCGCCGCCGTTCAGCACGTCGTAGACGATGAGGGTGCGGTTGGGCTCGGCGCGCGAGGCCACGACATAGAGCTTCTTCTCGTCGGGCGAGAAAGCGAGCCCATTGGGGCCGGGCACGTCATCGACCATCATGGTCATCTTGCCGGTCTTGCCGTCGACACGGTAGACGGCGGGCTTGTTCTCGCTCTCGGCCTTGTGGCCCTCGTAATTGCCCAGGATGCCGAAGGTGGGATCGGTGAACCAGATCGAGCCATCGGACTTCACCACCACGTCGTTGGGCGAGTTGAGCGGCTTGCCCTTGTAGGAGTCGGCAATGACCGTGATGGCGCCGTCATATTCGAAGCGAACAACTCGGCGCGCATCGTGCTCGCACCATACCAGACGGCCCTGGCGGTCGCGCGTATGGCCGTTGGCGTTGTTCGAGGGCTTGCGGAAGATCGAGACGTTGCCCGTCTCCTCATCCCAGCGCAGCACGCGATTGTTCGGGATGTCGCTCCACAGGAGATAGCGGCCATCGCCGACATAGACCGGCCCCTCCGACCAGCGGCAGCCGGTATAGAGGCGTTCGACCGACGCCAGCGGCAGCCGGTACTTCAGGAACTCCTTGTCAAGCACGCGCACCGCCGGATCGGGGTAGCGCTCATTGGGTTGCCACATCCTCGTTTCCTCGCGTTCGTTCATTAGTCGTCAGGCTTGATATTGCCGGTTCGGATCACCTTAGCCCAGACCTCAGAATCGCGCTTAATGAACGCGACTTCACCGGAAGGCGACCTTGCGGAACACTTCGACGAAGCGTTCGACGTCCTGCTCGTCGTTGTAGACATGCGGGCTGATGCGCAGTCGTCCCAGTCGCGGCGCGGCATGCACATTCTCGGCGGCGAGCTTCTTCGGCAGATCGGCTGCCATGCCGTTGGGGAAGCTGACGCAGAGAATGTGCGGAGCCCGCAGCTTGGCATCGATCAGCCGGACACCGAGATTGCCCAGCCCGTCGGCGAGCTTGCCGGTCAGCATCGCGAGGCGCTCGACAACGGCCTCGCTGCCCCAGCCGGCCATCATCTCCATGCCGATCGACGCCATCTCGAGCGAGATGAAATGGTCGCGTTCACCCATGTCGTAGCGCCGCGCATCGTCGCGATAGGAGGTGTCGCGGAAATAGATCGTGTCCTCGGCCGACACCGCCTTGCGCGCCGCCGCGGTCTGCTCGAGTGGCACGCCGCCCTGCCGGCGCTTGGCGACGTACATGAAGGCGCGGCCGTAAGGGCCCAGCACCCACTTGTAGGTCGGGAAGATCAGGAAGTCGGGATCGAGCGCCTTGACGTCGATCTTGCGCACGCCGGCATCGTGCGTGGCGTCGACCAGCAAAGCCGCGCCCTGTTTCTTGAGAGCGGCGGCGATGCGCGGCATGTCGAGGGCGCCGCCATCCGACCAGTGGACCGAGGAGATCGAGGCCAGCGCCACGGGCGGCGCGCCCTTGCGCTCGAGGGCCTCGAGCACGGCCGACGTCCAGTCGCCGTCGCCCGGCTGCTTGACGGTATCGACCGTGAAGCCGCCCGCCTCGGCGCGGCCGACCCATTCCAGGACCGGCGAGGTATGGTCGTTCTCCAGGACGATGACCCGGCTGCCGCGCGCGATGGGCAGCACCTTGCCGGCCGTCGACACGCCGTAGCCGACTGACGAGATCAACGCGACGTCATCGGGCTCGGCGCCGATCAGGGCCGCCGCGGCTTTGCGGGCGCGCTCGTATTGGCCGGCCTGGAAGCCGTCCGGCAGCTTCCATGGCTGGCCCTTGCGGCCGACCGCGGCGCGACCGGCTTCCTGCGAGGCCAGTGGCAGCGGGCTCCAGGCGGCGGCATTGAAGAAACAGACCTCGCGCGGCATGTCGAACAGCGCGCGTTGGCAAGGCAGCATGACGCGATCTCCCTCGAACAGCGGAAGCCTAGCATGCCATGCGCGAGGACAAATTTTTCATCGTTATGCATGAGCATGTCTCGTGGCTGATTACCTGGCGTGTAATTGAGAGTGCGCTGGCGCGAACCCATGTTTGGAGCGTCACCCGGAGGAGGGAGAGATGAGCTTCCAGTCCCGCCATCAGCAGTTCGGGCAGCCGGACCAGTTCGTCACGACGGCCGCTCCCAGGCCCTCGCTCGGCCAACGCATCGCCTTCACGCTGACGCTGTGGCGGCAGCGGACCGAGATTCGCCGTCGCCTGGCCGAGTTGGATTCGCGTAGCTTGCGCGATATCGGCATCTCGCCGGCAGCCGCCGCCTACGAATCGGGCAAGCCGTTCTGGCAGAAGATGGGTTGCTTGCGCTGAGCGGAATGGCCCCATTCCAACGATGGGGAACTTAGTCGCCTCTTGAGCGTTTAGAAAGAAGCGCGCATGTGTGGCCGCTGATAACGGCTGCTGGCGATGCATTCGTTTGCGTAGGCGCAGCGCCGCCCACCGACCTATCGATCAACGGCGTAAGGGGGGCTCAGGATGACACCGCCGGACCTCGACCGGACATCGGCGCTGTTCCTCGATTTCGACGGCACTTTGGTCGAAATCGCGGCCACGCCCGAGCAGGTCGTGGTCCCGCCCGGGCTGCCCGACTTGCTTGGACAGCTCCGCCGCCAGCTAGGCGGTGCACTGGCCATCGTCAGCGGGCGACCGCTGGCGCAGACCGACCGGCTGCTGCGGCCGTTCTTCGCCAGCGGCGCCGGCGAGCACGGTGTTTCGTTACGCTACGATGACGGCACGCTCGAGGAGCTGCCGATCGGCATCGCGGTGCCGCAGAGCTGGCGGGCGGCGCTTGAGTTGTCCGCCGAGCGGTGGCCCGGCGTGCGCATCGAAGAAAAGCCGCATGGCGTCACCGTGCACTATCGCCTCGCACCCGAGCGCAGCGATGAGGTGTGGCGCATGGTACGTTCCCTGGTGCCGCCGGATCATCCGTGGTTTCGCTTGTTGCCGGCGCGCGAGGCGGTGGAGGTCAGTTTGCGCTCGGTATCGAAGGGCCATGCCGTCGAGCGGCTGATGGCGCACCAGCCTTTTCATGGCCGGCGACCGATCTTCGTCGGCGATGACATCACCGACGAGGCCGGCATGAGCATGGCGCGCCGCTTCGGCGGCGTCGGGCTGCGCGTCGCTGAGTCGTTCGGCGGCGATCCGGCGCAGGTGCGCGCGTGGTTGATGCAGGCGACGGAGCGGCTCGACGGCCACACGCCGGCGGCGGGCGGGATTTCTACATGAGCAGCCTCGATCTCGGCGTCATCGGCAACTGCGCCATTGCCAGCCTGATCGATCGCAACGGCCGGCATGTCTGGCACGGCCTCGGGCGCCTTGATGGTGATCCGGTGTTCAACGCACTGCTGGGCGGCAGCGAGCCGGTTTCCGGCTTCATGGAGGCGGCCGTCACCGGCGCCAAGGAAAGCCATCAACGCTATCTGCCCAACACCGCCATCCTCGAGACGACCATCGAGGGCGCAGGCGGCACCATGCGCATCGTCGACTTCGCGCCGCGCTTCCGTCGTTTCGGCCGCATGTTCCGTCCGCCCATGCTGGTTCGCCGGCTGGAACCGATGTCCGGTCGGCCGCGCGTGACCATCCGCATCAGGCCGACCTTCGCCTATGGGGCGCTGAAGCCGCAACTGACCAGCGGGAGCAACCATGCGCGCTTCTTCGGCGAGACCTCGGTGCTGCGTCTCACCACCGACGGCTCGGTGTCGACCATCCTGCATGAAACCGAATTCTCGCTCGCCCGACCGATCACCCTGCTGATCGGCGCCGACGAGAGCATTACTGACGGCCCCGACACGCTGTCGCGCAACTTCCTCGCCGAGACCGAATCCTACTGGCAGACCTGGGTGCGCGACCTCAACGTGCCGTTCGACTGGCAGGCGGCGGTGATCCGCGCGGCCATCACCTTGAAGCTCTGCAGCTACGAGGACACTGGTGCCGTGGTGGCCGCCCTCACCACGTCGGTGCCCGAGGCCGCCGACACGCCGCGCACCTGGGATTACCGCTTCTCCTGGCTGCGCGACGCCTTCTTCACCGTGACGGCGCTCAACCGCCTCTCGGCGACGCGCACCATGGAAGGCTTCGTGCGCTTCGTCGTCGACATCGTCGAGGCCGGCGCCTCGCGCGGCGAGCCCGATCTGATCGCGCCGCTGCTGCCGATCGCTCCCGGCACCGACACCACCGAGCGCATCGTCGATACCTTGCCGGGTTATCGCGGCTATGGCCCGGTGCGCATCGGCAATGCAGCGGTCGTGCAGCGCCAGAACGACATCTATGGCTCCATGGTGATGACCGCCGCGCAGATGTTTTGGGATGAACGCCTGCCGCGGCATGGTGACATGGAGCTTTATCGCCAGCTTTGTCTGGTAGGGAACGAAGCCCAACGCGTCGCGTTAAGCCCAGATGCAGGAATCTGGGAGTATCGCGAGCGCGAGGAAGTGCACACCTTTTCAGCCGCCATGTGCTGGGCGGCGCAGCATCGCCTGGGCATGATCGCCCGCCGGGTCGGAGCCGACGCCGAATCGCGCGAATGGCTGGCGCGCGCCGGCGTGCTGCGCCAGGAGATCCTGCAAAGAGCGACCACCCAGGAAGGCTGGCTGTCCGGCGTGCTCGATCGCGACATGGTCGATGCCTCGAGCCTGGTGTTGCCCGAGATCGGTCTGCTGCGTTCCGACGACCAGCGCTTTCTTGCGACGGTCGACGCGGTCGGCAAGAAGCTCATGCGTAACGGCTTCGTGATGCGCTACATCGAGGCCGACGATTTCGGCAAGCCGACCAACGCCTTCCTGCTCTGTACGTTTTGGTACATCGACGCACTGGCGAGCGTTGGCCGGCGCGACGAGGCTCTCGAGCTGTTCAACAACGTGCTGGCTCGCCGCAATCATGTCGGGCTGTTGTCCGAGGACATCGATCCGCGCACCGGCGAACTGTGGGGCAACTTCCCGCAGACCTACAGCCAGGTCGGCCTGGTCCTGTCGGCCATGCGCCTGTCCCGCAGCTGGGAGGAGGGCCTATGGCACGCCTCGTGATCGTCTCCAACCGCGTGCCGATTCCCAAGGCACGCGGTGCGCAAGCGGGCGGACTTGCCGTTGCCCTGCGCGATCTCTTGATGCCGGGAACGATGTGGTTCGGCTGGAGCGGGCGGCTCAGCTCCGAGCCGTCGCCGCAGCCCGCCCTGGTCGAGGCGCGCGGCGTCACCTACGCCACGGTCGATCTGACGTCCGACGCCTATCGCGGCTTCTATGTCGGCTTCGCCAACGGCGTGTTGTGGCCATTGCTGCATTTCCGGCTCGGCCTGATGCAGTTCCGGCGCGAGGACTATGCGGGCTATCTGTCAGTCAATCGCTCCTTTGCCGAGTCGCTCGCCCCCATCCTGCAGGCGGACGACACGGTATGGGCGCACGACTATCACCTGATCCCATTCGGCCGCCTCCTGCGCGAGCAGGGCTTCGCCGGACCAATCGGCTTCTTCATGCATGTGCCGTTCGTGCCGCCGTCGATGCTCGAGGCCATGCCGGTCGGCCGTGAGCTGGTGGCCGACCTTTGCGCCTATGACGTGGTGGGCTTCCAGACCGAGGAACATGCGCGCGACTTCCGCGACTGCGCCCAGCGCCTGTTGGGCGCCGCGGTCGACGGCGAACGGGTGCGGCTGAACGGCCGCACCATGCGTGCCTTCGCCGATCCGATCGGCATCGACGCCCAGGCCTTTGCCCAGGAAGCCGAGCGCGCCGCCAGCGACAAGCTGGTGCAGCGCGTCGCCGGCAGCCTCGCCGGCCGCGCGCTCGCCATCGGTGTCGACCGCATGGACTATTCCAAGGGCCTGCCGCACCGCTTCGAGGCCTATGCCCGCCTGCTCGAGAAGCATCCCGAGCACCGTCGCCGGGTGCACTTCCTGCAGATCTGCCCGCGCTCGCGCGAGGAGGTCGACGAGTATCGCCGGCTGCGCGCCGAGCTCGACCGCCTGACGGGCCGCATCAACGGCCGCTTCTCGGAGTTCGACTGGACGCCGTTGCGCTATTCAACGCGCGCCGCACCGCGGGCGACGCTGGCTGGCCTCTATCGCATCGGCCGCATCGGCGTGGTGACGCCGCTGCGCGACGGCATGAACCTGGTTGCCAAGGAATACGTTGCCGCCCAGCCCGAGGATGACCCCGGCGTGCTGATCCTGTCGCAGTTCGCGGGCGCGGCTCAGGAACTCACCGAGGCGCTGGTGGTCAATCCGTTCGACCCCGACGGCATTGCCGACGCCATGCATCTGGCACTGACCATGCCGCCGGAGGAGCGCAAGGAGCGCCACGGGGCGCTGCGGGAAAAGGTCTTCCGCACCACCGCCCAGCTCTTCGCCAAGCGCTTCCTCGAGGCGCTGGCGCCGCGCACTTTGGCACGGGCGGCCGCCTAGAGACCGAAGGCCACCGGGTAGGTGACGCGGCCGCGGCCGGCGAGAGCGCCGGGCGCCAGTTCCAATGCCATGAACGCCTCGCCACGGAAGGGCGCCTCAAAGTGGGCGGCGATGGCCGCCGAGAAGCCAAAGCGCGGATAGAAGTGTGGATGACCAAGCACGATCACGGCCTGCCAATGTTGCCGGCGCGCCTGATCGAGGCCGGCGCGGACCAGGGCGCTGCCGATACCGCTGCGTTGCCGACCGGGCGCGACGGCCATCGGCGCCAACGCGAGTGCGCGAACGGCGCGCTGCTCGACAGTGACCGGTAGCGCGCTGAACAGGATGTGGCCGACGATGGCCGCGCCATCGGTCGTCACCAGCTCGATCGCGGCAAGGTCCGCGGCGCGCAACCCGCCGATCAGGTGCGACTCGTAGGAGCCACCGAATGCGCCGTCGTTGAGCGCGACGATGGCGCCATCATCCGCTGGATGGCGTGCGCGGACGATCACCAGAGGGTCTTGGCGGCGCGGCCCGGCCAGTCGCGGTCGTAGCTCTCGCCGCCGACGCGATCATGGCTGAGCGCCGCCAGGATCTGGCCGGCGCTGGGCAGCGACTTGGGATCGACATGGTGGGCGGGGTTCCACAGCTCGGAGCGGACCAGCGCACGGGCGCACTGGAAGTAGATGGCGTCGACCTGCATCACCATCACCGAGCGCGGCGGCTTGCCGTCGATCTCGAACGAGGCGAGCAGCGACGGCTCGACGCTGAGATGGGCGCGGCCATTGACCCTGAGCGTGCTGCCGATGCCCGGGATCAGGAACAGGAGCGCCACCCTGGGATCGCGCACGATGTTGCGCAGCGAATCGATGCGGTTGTTGCCGCGCCGGTCGGGCAGCATCAGGGTCTTCTCGTCGTGCACCCGCACGAAGCCCGGCTTGTCGCCGCGCGGCGAGCAGTCGAGCCCTTCTGGCCCCGAGGTCGCCAGCGCGCAGAACGGCGCGGCCTCGATGTAGGCACGGTAGTGCGGCGTGATATGCGCCACTTCCTTGACGGTCGCCGCCTCGGCGGGCTGGCCGTACAGCGCCTCGAGCTCGGCGACGCTGGTGACGATGCGGGGCGCGATGGTGTCGGGCATGGTCTCCTCGAATAGTTCGCTCATGACGCCATGATCTGGGTCAACAACGCCATCAGCACATCAGGGCATGTGATGTGCGGGTTATGGCTGGCGTCGATTTCCCAATACTTCCATCCCGGCTCGCTCTTGGCGCGCTCGGCGAATTGGCGGAACACGTCGCCGGGCCCGTTCTTCTTGGCGTAGATATAGTGGCGGGGCGGCATCGTCGCCTTCGATTCGAGCCTGATCTTCTGCTCGAAAGTCTTGATCGGCTGCGGCCGTCGGCGCGGGCTTGCCCAGGCAACATCTTCCGGCGAGGTGTCGGCCGGCATGGGGTTGATCGGCAGCTTCCAGCCGTCGCCGGCGCCAGCCCGCATGTGGGCTTCGCCTTTGGGTCCCAGGAGATCGAACAGGCTCTGCCCGTCCTTCGGCGCGAAGGCGTCGAGATAGACGACGCGGGCAATGCGGCCGGCGGCCTTGTCGGCGACGCCGGTCGCGACCATGCCGCCATAGGAATGGCCGAGCAGGGTGACGTCCTTCAGGTCCTCGAGCTCGAGCACCGCCAGCACGTCCTGCACATGGGTCGAAAGGTCGACCTCCGGCCGCGCCAAATGGGCGCGCTCGCCGAGGCCGGTATAGGTCGGGGAGAAGAACTCATGGCCCGCGGCCCGAAAAAGCGGCCTCATTTTCTTCCAGGCCCAGGCCGCCGACCAGGCGCCATGCGCCAAAACCACAGTCGCCATGCCGTTTCCTCCGCTGGCGGCGCCGGCCGCCAAGTGCTATTACGAAGCACTCGCAATGCCAGACACTTCCGCCTTGATCTTGGCCACCTTAGCACTGGGCGAGGCCCCCGTGGGCTTCCGTGGCCGCATTGTCGCGCTCGATATGAGCCGGGCGCATGCCGCCGGCTTGCCCAAGCCCGAGCTGGAGCGCCGGCTGCTGGAGCTGGGCTTTGTCGAAGGGGCCGAGGTCGAGCTGTTGCACCAGGGGCTGTTCGGGGGGGATCCCATCGCGATACGGGTGGCCGACGCCACCATCGCGCTGCGCCGCCGCGAGGCCATGGCGATCATGGTGGCCGGCGAAGAAGCCTCGCCGTGAACGCCGGCATCGAGCTGGCGCCGGTCGTCGCGCTGGTCGGCAATCCCAATTGCGGCAAGACGGCGCTGTTCAATGCGCTGACCGGCAGCCGGCAGAAGGTCGCCAACTATCCCGGCGTGACGGTCGAGAAGAAGACCGGCCGGCTGACCACGCCCGGCCGGCCGCGACGTGACGGTCGTCGATCTGCCCGGCACCTATTCGCTGCGCGCCCGCTCGCCCGACGAGGAGATCACGCGCGACGTGGTGCTCGGCAAGGCCAGGAGCGAGCAGGCGCCCGACCTGGTGGTCTGCGTCGGCGATGCCTCCAACCTGCGCCTGGCGTTGCGTCTGGTGCTCGAGCTCAAGCATGTCGGCCGGCCGGTGCTGCTGGTCGCTCAACATGATGGACATCGCCCGCCGCCGCGGCATCGAGATCGACATGGCGACGCTGTGGCGCCGAGCTCGGCGTGCCGGTCGTCAGCTCGGTCGCGGTGCGGCGCGGCGGCATCGACGCGCTGCTCGGCGAAGTCGACCGCGCGCTCGTCGCAGTTGCCGCAAGGCCGCTGCCGGCCGACTGGCGGCCGCCGGGCGCCGGCGAGCTGCGCGGCGCCCAGCGCGAGGCCGATCGCATCCTGCGCGTCGCGCTCAGCGGCTCCGGCCGGCCCGACACCGGGACCGGCCGCGCCGACGCGATGCTGCTGCATCCCGTCGCCGGCCTGGTGATCCTGCTCGCCATCCTGTTCGTGATGTTCCAGGCGGTGTTCGCCTGGGCGCGGCCCGTTGATGGACGCTATCTCCGACGGCTTCACCTGGCTCGGCGCGCTGGTCGGCGCGAGCGCCGCTGCCCGACGCTGCTGCGCAGCTTCCTCAAGGACGGCGTGATCGCCGGCGTCGGCAGCGTGATCGTGTTCCTGCCGCAGATCGTGATCCTGTTCTTCTTCATCCTGCTGCTCGAGGACCTGGGCTACATGGCGCGCGCGGCCTTCCTGATGGACAAGATCATGGGCGGCGCCGGCCTGCACGGCCGCGCCTTCATTCCGCTGCTCTCGTCGCTTCGCCTGCGCCATCCCGGGCATCATGGCGACGCGCGTGATCGACGACCGCCGCGATCGGCTGACCACCATCCTGGTGGCGCCGCTGATGACCTGCTCGGCGCGCATTCCGGTCTATACGCTGATCATCTCGGCCTTCATTCCCGACCGCGATGTCTGGGGCTTCATCGGCCTGCAGGGGCTGGTGATGTTCGGCCTCTACGCCACCGGCATCGTCGGCGCGCTCGCCGTGTCCTGGGTGGCCAAGCGGCTGTTCTGGCGCACCACCGCGGCGAGCCCTTCATGCTCGAGATGCCGGGCTACAAGCTCCCGCAGCTGCGCAGCCTGGCGATCGGCGTGTGGGCGCGCGCCATGGCGTTCCTCAAGCGCGCCGGCACCACCATTCTCTCGATGATGATCCTGATCTGGGTGCTGGCCTCGTTCCCGGGCGCGCCGGAGGGCGCGACCGAACCGCCATCGACTACAGCTTCGCCGCCATGATCGGCCACGCGATCGAGCCGATCACGGCGCCGCTCGGCTTCAACTGGCAGATCAATGTCGCGCTGATCCCCGGCATGGCGGCGCGCGAGGTGGCGGTGGGCGCGCTGGGCACGGTCTATGCGATCGACGGCGGCGACGGCGCGGCGGCCAAGATCGGCCAGGTGCTGGCCGGCCAGTGGAGTCTGGCGACGGCGCTGGCGCTGCTGGCCTGGTACGTGTTCGCGCCGCAATGCGCCTCGACGCTCGCGCGTGATTCGCCGCGAGACCGGCGGCTGGAAGTGGATGTGCGATCACCTTCGGCTACATGCTGGCGCTGGCCTACGTCGCGGCCTTCGCCACCTACCAGATCGCCCAGCGCTCGGCGCCGGCTGATCAGTCGGCGACTTTCAACTCATAGAGCGAGATCGGGCGGCGCACGTCGGGCGCCAACGACCGCCATTCCGTCTCATCGACCGGCTTGCCGTTGGCCCATACCCAGCGCACCAGGTCGCTGGCCTCGCGGGCACGGCCGCCCAGCAGCACGTAACGCACCTCGCCGCGCCGGGCGAGGTCGGCGAGAGCCTCGACCGTCAGGATGGGGTCGCGTCCCGAAAAGCCGCCCATCGCCATGACGGGCTGGCCGGTGCTGATGATGATCGGCGCGGCGACCAGCGCGCTGGGCGTGGCTGCAAGGAAGCGCGCCTGGCCGCGGCGGGCGAGCAGGAACTCGACAAGCTTGGGGTCTTCGCTCAGCGCGCCCCAGTTGCGTGACAGGATCGGCCCGCGGCCGTCACTGACGCCGAGCCAGCGCGGCAGGCTGGCCGACGGCAGGGTGTGATTGCCCGCGGCGAAGATCGGGCTGAGCGCCCAGGCGAACGGCAACACCAGCAAAGCCATGCCGCCGACCCATGCCGGCGGGCGCTTGTCCCGCCACAGGGTCGCTGCTGCAGCGAGCAAGGCGGCGATGGGTGCAGCCATCCATGGCGTCTGCCAGCCGAGTGCGCCCGCCGCTAGCACGTAGGCCTGCCACAGCGCGGTGGCGGCAAGGCCTGCCGCCAGCCAGCGCGGTCCGCGGCGCCAGAGCTGTACGGCGCCGACGCCTGCCAGGGCTGCGAAGGGCGGTGCGAGCGTCGAGAGATAGTAGATGTGGAAGATGCCACCGGCCGCGCTGTAGACGATGCCGTAGCTGAGCGCCCAGGTGCCCCACAGCACGAGCGATGACCACGTGCGGTCGCGGCGGCGGACCAGCACGAGGCCCAGCACCGCAAGCGGCAGGAACCAGGCGAACTGGCTCGCGAGGCTCGGCTGGGCGAGGCGCAGCGGACCGACCGGCACGGAGTCGTAGAGCTCGAAGCGCTGCGGCGCGGCCGCCTGCTGCACCGGCATCTGTACTGGCCGCTGCGGTCGGTTGCGCACGAAGCGTTCGAGGCCGTTATGCACGACCACCAGCTCGAGCATGGAATTCCCGGTCGTGCTTCCGGCATAGGGCCGCGCGTCCTTGGGCGTGAGATCGAAGGCGACCGGCCAGGACAGCGCCACGACCGCGAGCGTGACGCCGGCGCCCGACATCCAGGCCAGTCGCCGTTTCCAGTCGAGGCCGCCGCTGGCGACCAGCCAGCCCAGCAGCAGCGCCGGGCCGCAGACCAGCGCGGCCAGCATCTTGACGTTGAACGCCACGCCCAGCAGCGCCATCGCGATGACCAGCGCCAGCCCGCGCCCGCGCAGCGCTGCCCAGGCCGCCAGCAGGAGAAAGAACACCAGCCAGGAATCGGTATTGTTGGAGCGATCGATCGCCACCATGACCGGCGTGATGGCGAGCAGAAGTGCCGCGATCAGGCCCGCCGCCGCGCCGAACGGCCGCCGCACCAGACGGTACAGGATCGCCACCGATCCGATGCCGGCCAGCGCCTGCGGCAGGTGGATGGTCCAGCCGCCATAGCCCAGCACCGAGGCGAAGGCGGCCTGGATCCAGAAGGCGAGCGGCGGCTTGTCGAGGGAAACGAAGCCTGCCGGGTCGAAGGCGTTGTAGAAGAAGAGCGCGCCGCCCTGCAGCAGGCTGCGCACGCCCGCGGCATAATAGGCCGTGCCGAAGCCGTTATCCTCGAGCCGCCACAGCCTCAGAAAGGCTGCAAGCAGCAGGATCGCTGCGAGGCAGGCGTATTCGATCCGCCGTCTGGTCCGGATGTCCCCCATTTCACTGCTGTACGCAGCAAGGCTGGTCGGCATCCCGCGTCTTTCTCAGCCCGGCAGCGGGCCCTTGAAGACGAAGAAGGCGCCGAGGCAGATGAAGGCGAAGCCCACCAGGTGGTTCAGCGTGATGCGCTCGCCGAGATAGAGCACCGAGAAGGCGGCGAACACGGTGAGGGTGATCACCTCCTGCATGGTCTTGAGCTCGGCCGTCGAATAGGCGACGTGGCCCCAGCGATTGGCCGGCACGGCGAAGCAATATTCGACGAAGGCGATGCCCCAGCTCGCGATGATCACCAGCCATAAGCGGCCGGTCGGTGAACTTCAGGTGCCCGTACCAGGCGAAGGTCATGAAGACGTTGGAGCAGAGCAGCAGGACGATCGGGGCGATGGCGGGGGGAAGCCAGGTCATCGTTGGACTACTCCGGTTTGATGCAGAGTTTCTTGATCAGGGGCACAACGGTCGCCCTCTTCCTTGGCGGCGGTCTTCACGGCTGACATGAAGAGAAGATCGGTCATGCCGCGAGCCTAGCCCAGAAATCTGTGCTACCGGCAGCGTCATGTTCTCCCTGCCGGTCCTCGCCGCACTCGCCGTCGTCGCGGTGGTGACCTCCTTCATCTCCGGCATCTTCGGCATGGCGGGCGGCATGCTGCTGATCGGCTTCCTGCTGCTGATGCTGCCGGTGCCGGTCGCCATGGTGTTCCATGGCGTGATCCAGATCGCAGCCAACAGCTGGCGCTCGTATCTGTGGCGCCGTCACATCAACTGGGCCGTCGTGCTGGAGTTCGGCCTGGGGTCGGTCTTCTCGCTGGTCGTCTTCTCCTCGCTCGCCTTCGTGCCGCCCAAGTGGGTGGTGCTGATGGCGGTCGGGCTGACGCCGTTCATCGCTCTTTCGGTGCCCCAGAAGATCGCGCCCAATATCGAACGGCGTGGGCAGGCGTTTCTCGCGGGCGCTATCGGCGGCGCCCTGCAGCTGGTGGCGGGCGTGACCGGGCCGATCCTCGACATCTTCTATGTGCGCTCGGGCATGACGCGACAGATGAACGTCTCGACCAAGTCAGCCGCGCAGGTGATGGGCCATCTCGTCAAGGTGACGTATTTTGGCGCGCTGGTCGCCAACCCCGGCGGCCGCGACCTCGAGCAATGGCTGGTCATGGCCTATGCCGCCTGCTTTGCCGTGCTGGGCACCAACTTGTCGCGGCGCTTCCTCGACCGCCTTTCCGACAAGCAGTTCTATTATTGGACCCGCCGGGTGATCCTGGCGATCGGCGTGGTTTACATCGCGCAGGCCGTCTGGCAGGTGGCGGGGAAATGAACCAGAAGAGCGACAAGCAACAGGTGCGCGAGCTGCTCGACCGGCTGCCCGACGATTGCACGCTTCGCCGATATGCAGCGCGCCATCGCCGTGCTGATGTGGCCCAAAGCGCGCGACGGCAGCCTGAAGGGGCCCGAGCGACTGTCACCGGACGAAGTGAAGCGCCGTCTGCGCGAATGGCTGAAATCGGAGAAGGACAAATGAAGGACCGCGTCTCGATCGACCTTTTGGACGGCGTCGCCGACGTCCGCCTGATCCGCGCCGACAAGATGAACGCGCTCGATCCCGCCATGTTCGAGGGCATCATCGAAGCGGGCGCCAAGCTCGCGGCGATGAAGGGCGTGCGTGCCGTGGTGCTGTCGGGCGAGGGCAAGGCGTTCTGCGCCGGCCTCGACATGGCGAGCTTCGCGGCGATGAAGGACCGGGACAAGGACAAGGATCCGGGCGGCGTCCCCGGCGCGCGCGACCTCACGGCGCGCACCCACGGCATCGCCAACCGCCCGCAGCAATGCGCCTGGGTGTGGCGCACGCTGCCGATGCCGGTGATCGCCGCGGTGCACGGCGTGGCCTTCGGCGGCGGCTTCCAGATCGCGCTGGGTGCGGACATCCGTTACGCGACCGCCGACACGCGCTTCTCGGTGATGGAGATCAAATGGGGCCTGGTGCCCGATCTCGCCGGCACGCAGCTGATGCGCCATCTCGCCCGCGAGGACCTCGTGCGCGAGCTCACCTATACCGGCCGCGTCTTCAACGGCAGCGAAGCTCAGCAGTACGGCTTCGTCACCCGGGTCGTGGCAGACCCACGCGCCGCCGCGATGGAGACGGCCAAGGAGATCGCCAACAAGAGCCCGGATGCCGTGCGCGCCGCCAAGCGGCTGCTGAACGATGCCGTCGCGATCGACGCCGCGCACGGCCTGCTGGCCGAATCGCAGGAGCAGCAGAAGCTGATCGGCGCGCCCAACCAGCTCGAGGCCGTGATGTCCAACCTGCAGAAGCGCGCCGCGAATTACAGGGATTGACCTCATCCTGAGGAGCATCGCGTAGCGATGCGTCTCGAAGGATGGGCCTCAGTCTTGGTGTTGCCACCCTTCGAGACGCGGCCTGCGGCCGCTCCTCAGGGTGAGGTCGGAGGAGAAATGTCATGAACCGCCAGTGGCTCTACGCCAAGCAGCCGGACGGCAAGATCGGCCCGGACACCTTCCAATGGACGCGAGACCGCGATCCCCGTGCCGCGCGACGGCGAGGTGCTGGTGCGCACGCGCATGCTCTCGCTCGATCCCGCCAATCGCGCCTGGATGATGGGCAAGACCTATCGCGATGCGCTGGAGCCGGGCCAGGTGATGTCGGGCTTCACCATCGGCGAGGTGGTCGAGTCCAAGGCGCCCGGGCTTGCCAAGGGCGACATCGTCGAAGGTGACTGGGGCTGGCAGGACTATGCCGCCCTGCCGGCCCGTCGTCTCACCAAGCGCGCGAGCAACGCGCCGATGGAGCTTCTGATCGGACCGCTCAGCGTCACCGGGCTTACCGCCTATTTCGGCCTGTTGGAAGTGGGCCAGCCCAAGCCGGGCGATACCGTTCTGGTGTCGGCCGCGGCCGGCGCGGTCGGCTCGATGGTCGGGCAGATCGCCAAGATCGCCGGCTGTCGGGTCGTCGGCACGGCCGGGGGAAAGGACAAGTGCGACTGGCTGGTGCGCGAGCTCGGCTTCGACGCGGCGGTCGACTACAAGGCGGGTGGCGTGCGCCGCGCCCTCGCCGAAGCGGCGCCCAACGGCATCGACGTCTATTTCGACAATACCGGCGGGCCGGTGCTCGACGTGGCGCTGTTTCTGATGAACCTGCGCGGCCGCGTTGTCTGCTGCGGCAACGTCTCGCAATACGACGTCGAGAAGCCGGCGCCCGGCCCGATGACGGTGCCGGGCCTGGTCGTCGTCAAGCGGATCCGCCTGGAAGGCTTCATCGTCACCGATTTCTACGACCGCCGCGCCGAGGCCGAGGCGAAACTCGCGCGCTGGATTTCTGAGGGCAGGATCAAGGCCGAGCTCGACATCTTCGACGGGCTGGAGCGCGCGCCCGAGGCGCTGATCGGCCTGTTCGAGGGCAACAACCGCGGCAAGCGCGCCGTGCGGGTGAGCTAGCGGCCGGACAATGGGTACCCAAGACCTTCCTCGTGCTCAATCTTGCGCTGGGCTTCTACAATGTCGGCACGATCTGGGCGCACGAAGTCGACATTTTCCGGTCCTGGCGGCTGCTCGACCGGACGACGTTCCACGAGGTCCAGCGCGTCCACTGGCGCAAGTTGCCCTATTGGGTGCTGGCGCCGGTCGGCGCGGCGGTGTTCGGCGCCATCGTCCTGGTCTGGTACGCACCCGAACGGCGCGCCGAGCTGGGCGATTTGGGCCAACGTCGGCTGTCAGCTGCTTTCGATTGTCCTTACGGCGCTCACCTGGGGCCGCTGGCAAGCCGCGCTGGCGCGCGATCCGCTCGGCCCGCAAGAGTCCCTACCTGGTGCGAATACTCGCCACCCATTGGCTGCGGACGCTGCTGGTCAACGCTTCCGCCATCGCCCTGTTAATCGCCACGATCATGGCGTTTGCCTAGAGCATATTGGTCGAGGCACCTCGCGCAACGCGTTTCCGATCTAGCGACCGACGAACTTCGCCTTCCGCTTCTCGACGAAGGCCGCCACCGCCTCCTTGTGGTCGGCGGTGCGCGACGCGCGCACCAGGCGCTCGGCCTCGCGGTAGAGCGCGGTCGGGTAGTCGATGTGCAGGGCGTCGTCGAGATTGTCCTTGATCAGGGCCAGCGCGGCGCGCGGGCCCTCGGCCAGCGATTTGGCGAGGGCGAAGGCCTCGTCCTGCAGCTTGGCGTCGTCGACCACGCGGTTGATCAGCCCGATGCGCTCGCCGCGCTCGGCATCGACGCGCTCGGCGGTGAACATCAGCTCGCGCGCCCGCGCCGAGCCGACGGCGCGGGTGAGCAGCCAGGCGATGCCGTAGTCGCCGCTAGGCCGACGCGGGCATAGCCGGTGCTGACGAACGCCGACTTCGCGGCAACCCGGATGTCGCAGGCAAGCGCGATGGCGAGTCCGGCGCCCGCCGCCGCGCCGGGCAGGGCGGCGATGGTGGGCTTGCGCAACGCCACCAGCGCGCCGGTGAGGTTGGCCTGCCGCCAGCGCAGGTCGATCAGCCGGTCCTCGAAACTCAATTGCGTGCGTGCGCTGCGGCCGCCCATGCCCTTGACGTCGCCGCCCGAGCAGAAGGCGGTGCCGGCGCCGGTGATCAGGATCGCGCCCACGTTGGCATCGTCGCCGCGCTCCTTGATCTGGGTGCGCAGCGCCGGCGTCAGCTTCTCGGACATGGCATTGCGCGCCTCGGGGCGATTGAGCGTGATCAGCGCAACGCCCTCACGCACGACGCACAAAAGTTCATTTGTCCCGGTGTCGATTTCCATGTGAGCCTGCCCGTAGGAGTATTGGGCCATGACATTCCCGGTCACCGAACACACCGTCAAGACCGCCCGCCACACCACGGGCTATCTCGCCTGCGGGGCGGAAGCGGCACCGCTGCTGGTCTTCGTCCATGGCTGGCCCGAGCTGTCGCGCTCTTGGCGCCATCAACTGCCGGTCTTTGCAGGTTTGGGCTTCCGCTGCGTCGCGCCCGACATGCGCGGCTACGGTCGCTCGAGCACCTACACGCGCCACGAGGACTTCGCGCAGGAAGCGATCGTACAGGACATGCTCGAGCTGCTGGCGTCGCTCGGCCGCGACAAGGCCGTGTGGATCGGCCACGACTGGGGCAGCCCCGTGGTTTGGAACATGGCCGCGCACCATCCGGACAAGACGGTCGGCGTGGCCAGCCTCTGCGTGCCCTACGTCCGCGGGCTTCACGCTGGACGCGGTGGTGCCGCTGGTCGATCGCACGGTCTATCCCAGGCCGAGTTTCCGGCCGGCCAGTGGGACTACCAGTTCTTCTACGAGGAGAGCTTCGACAAGGCCGTCACAAGGGCTTCGAGGCCAACATCCGCAGCGTCGTGAAGGCGCTGTTTCGCAAGGGCAACCCCGACGCGCGTCGGCAAGCCGGCGCTGACCGCGATGGTGCGCCAGGCCGGCGGCTGGTTCGGCGGCGGGCCGTGCCCGACCTGCCGCGCGATCGGCGACGTCATCACCGAGCAGGATCTCGAGGCCTATACCGCCGCGCTGACGCAGAACGGCTTCTTCGGCCCCGACTCCTGGTACATGAACCACAAGGCCAATGGCGCCTATGCCAAGCGCGCGCAAGAACGGCGGCAAGCTCGCGATGCCGGTGCTGTTCCTGCACGGCGCCTACGACACGACCTGCGAGACCATGACACTCGCGCCTCGCCGAGCCGATGCGGCGCGACTGCAGCGACCTCACCGAGGTCGTGGTGAAGTCCGGCCACTGGATGGCGCAGGAGAAGCCGGTCGACGTGAACGTGGCGTCGCCAAGTGGCTGGCGGCGAAGCTGCCGGACTACTGGCGCTCGTGACTTAGCGGTAGCGCGCCACTCCATGCGCTCTCGTCTGATGCGCCACTGGAGTGGCGCGCTCCCATGACTTATCTTCCCTTCAGGCGGCGCCATTGCGCGAAGGCGACTTCGCGCGCTCGCCGCTCGGGATGTGCAGGCCATAGACGCCGCCGCCCTGATTGACCTGCTCGGCGGTGAACTCCTCGAAGGCGATGGCTTCAGCGGCTTGCTCGGCGATCTGCTCGGCCAGCGCCGCCGGCAGCACGACCAGAGTGGTGCGGTCGCGCAGGATCGTGTCACCCGCTTCCACCGGCACGCCGCGCAGATCACGCCGCATCACGATCCCGGCGAGGCGCTGCACCAGGCGCTCGGGCAGGCGGGCCACGGGGCGTTCCAGCACCAGCACGTTGCCGGCGCGGCACGCCTCGATCGCAAGACAGGCCGCGCCCGCGAATGGATCGACCGCCGGCAAGCGCGCGACGTCGCGGCCTTCGATCCCGTGTTTGGCGAGCGCCGCGATAATGGCCTTGGCGCCGGCGCCCAAAAGCTTGTCGCGCGTCGCGGGCGTCATTTCTTCCTGAGGGCTGCGAAGCGTTCCTGGGTCTCTTCCGGCCACGTCTCCTTGGGCTTGTAGAACTCCGGCACCGCCTTGGCGCCGGCCGGCAGCACGACCCAGGGCTGCTTGCTCGAGGTGAAGATATGGATGTCGGGCGGCACGCGGGCGGGTTCGTCGAGCGTGCCCACGCGCACGAAGCGCACGGCATCGCCCGAGCCCGAGTAGTTGCTCCACACCGCGACGCGGCATTTCGGGCAGCGCCAGATCTTCTGGCCCTTGCCGCTGGCCGATGGCGTGTTCACCAGCTCGGGCTCGCCCCCGCCCAAAAGCGCGACGCGGTCGGCCTCGATCATGGCATTGAGCGCGAACACGGTGCCCGTCTCGCGCTGGCACCAGCTGCAGTGGCAGGCATGCACGAAGAGCGGTTTGCCCGTCATGCGATAGCGCACGTGGCGGCAGGTGCAGCCGCCGTCATAAGTCGTGCCATAGTCGGCGCCCTGGAAATTGCCGGGAGGACAACGATATGGCGGATCGCCTGAAAGGCAAGGTCGCGATCGTGACCGGCGCGGCACCGCGCGGCGAGGGCGTGGGCAACGGCATGGCGACCGCCATCCTGTTCGCCCGCGAGGGCGCCAAGGTGGTGCTGGTCAATCGCAGCGCCGAGCGGGCCGAGAAGCTCGCGAAGCAGATCAAGGGCGAGGGCGGCGAGGCCAGCGTGTTCGCGGGCGACGTCGCCAGGCCCGAGGCGGCCGAGGCGATGGCCGAGTTCGCGGTCAAGACCTACGGCCGACTCGACATCCTGCACAACAATGTCGGCATCGGCGCGCCCGGCACGCCCGAGACGGTGACGCTCGCCGACTGGAACAAGGTGCTGGAGGCCAACCTCACCACCACCATGCTCTGCACCAAGTACGCCCTGCCGAAGATGAAGGCGGCCGGCGGCGGCTCGATCATCATGGTGTCGTCGATCGCGGGCGCGCTCGGCCTGATGGGCAGCCCCGGCGCGGTGGCCTATTCGACGGCCAAGGCCGGCCTGCACGGCTTCACGCTCTCGGTGGCGGCCGATCATGCGACCCAGAACATCCGTGCCAACTGCATCGTCGTGGGCTCGGTCCACACGCCGATGGTGGCGCATCTTGGCGCCGAGGCGCGCGAGCGGCGCAAGAACATGGTGCCGATGAAGAGCGAGGGCACCGCCTGGGACATCGCCCATGGCGCGGTCTATCTCGCCTCCGACAAATCGCGCTGGGTGACGGGCCTGATGCTGCCGATCGACGGCGGGCTGGTGGCGCTCAGGGCGTGGCCGCGCTGATGGCGCGCCGATCGACGTGCCAGGCATAGAGGCTGCTCGCCACGATGATCGCGGCGCCGGCGATCGTCCAATTGTCCGGGAACTGGCCGAACACCACGACGCCCAGGATCGTGACCCAGACCAGCGCTGTATAGGCGTAAGGCTGCACCGCGCCCGCTTCGGCATGGCCGAGCGCCTTGATCAGCGCGTAGTGGGCGAGCGCGCCCAGCACGGCGGTGATGATCAGGAGTGTCCAGCTAAGGCATCGGCCATTGCCAATTGCAGCGGCCCGACCAGTGGTCGCGGCGAAGGCGGCGAAGGCCGACCAGACCAGCGTGGTCTCGGCGGAATCCTCGCGCGAGCAGAGCCGCACCAGGATCTGATAGACGGCCCACATCAAAGCGCCGACCAGCGGCAGCAGCATCGGCCATTCGAAGGGCTGCAAGTCCCGGGCGAACGATCAGCAGCATGCCTAGAAAGCCCACAGTGACGGCCAGCCAGCGCGCCGCGCCGGGCCGCTCGCGGAGGAAGAACGCGCCAAGCGCGATGGCCAGCAACGGTGAGGTCGGCGCAATGGCATGCGTGTCGGCGAGCGGCAGGTACTTGAACGCCAGCACGAAGGTCGCGCTTTCGATGGCGCGCCAGCACGGCACGGCGGCCTGCAGCCAGGGTCGTCGGTGCGGAACGATGCCCGAACCCGCTGCGGCGCACGACGAGCCAGGCGAAGACGCAGAACACGGCGTAGCGGATCCACATCATCTGGCTGACGGATAGTCGACGACCAGCCATTTGCTCATCGTGTCCATGAGGGCAAAGCCCAGCATGGCGAGCATGGTGTAGAACGCGCCGCGAGGCGCGGTGCGGCTTCCGGACGAGGGGGAGTTTCCACTTTCGTACAGCGATGTAAGGGGGCCTGCCATGCACTGACCAGCCGTTGAGAGGGCGGGTCGAGGCGCGTACCCTCGCGCTGCGGATCGGAACTCGGCTTTGTGGAGGCTGGTATGGCGTTCGACCTCGTCGTCAAGGACGGCATGATCGTCGATGGTTCAGGGTTGCCGCGTTATCGGGCAGACATCGGCGTCAAGGACGGCAAGATCGCCGAGATCGGGCGCATCAACGGCGCCGCCGCCAAGGAGACGCTGAACGCGGAAGGCCGTGTCGTGTCGCCGGGCTTCGTCGATGGCCACACCCACATGGACGCCCAGATCTTCTGGGATCCGATCGGCACCAGCTCCTGCTTCCAGGGCGTGACCTCGGTCGTCATGGGCAATTGCGGCTTCACGCTCGCGCCGTGCCGCGCGGAGGAGGCCGATCTCGTGATGCGCAACCTCGAGCGCGCCGAGGATATCAGCCGCGCCGCCATGAAGGCCGGCATCAAGTGGCGCTGGGAGACCTTCCCGCAGTTCCTCGACGTGCTCGACGCGCTGCCCAAGGGCATCAACTACGCGGGCTATGTCGGGCACTGCGCCATCCGCACCCACGTGATGGGCGAGCGCGCCTTCACCGACGAGGCGACCGAGGACGATCTCAAGGCGATGATGCATCACACGCAGGAAGCGATCGCCGCCGGCGCGCACGGCTTCTCGACCACGCGCTCGGTCGCCCACCAGACCTCGGACGACAAGCCGGTGGCGAGCCGGCTCGCCACCTGGGCCGAGTTCGAGGCGCTGGTGAAGTCGATGGGCGCCGGCATGGTCGAGGTCGCGGGCGAGCCGCGCGGCGCCGACGGCCACAAGGCGAGGGCCTACTACGAGGGGCTGAGCAAGCTCGCGATCGAGAGCGGCCGGCCGATCACCTTCGGCCTGTTCAGCCGGCGCACCAATCCGGGCGCCTGGCGCACCACCTTCGACATCATCGAGCGCACCTGCCGCAGGGCGGGCGCATGTTCGCCCAGGTGCACAGCCGGGCGCTGAACGTGCTGCTCTCGTTCGAGACCCAGCTGCCGTTCGACAAGTGGGAGATGTGGCGCGACATGCGCAAGCTGCCGCTGGCCGAGCAGAAGAAGTGGCTGCTGAACGCCGACAAGCGCAAGCAGCTGGTCGAGATCGCGTCGAAGCCTTACGAGGGCCCGGCGGTGAATGGCGCGGAGGCGCGGCCGCCGCAATGGGACTGGATCTACGCGTTCACCGAGATGAAGGGCCCGCACAAGTCGATGGCCGACCTGGCCCGCCAGAAGAACACCCATCCGGTCGAGCTGATGATCGACATGGCGCTCGAGCGCGACATGAAGTTCTTCATGATCCAGCCGATCGCCAACGAGAACCAGGCCGAGGCGCTGGAGCTGATGAAGCATCCGCGCTCGGTGGTGACCTTCTCCGACTCGGGCGCGCACGTCTCGCAGATCATGGACAGCTCGCTGCAGACGCATCTGCTTGAGCCACTGGGTGCGCGAGAAGCAGGCCTTCACCTTGGAAGAGGCGGTGAAGATGCTCACCTGCGACACCGCCACCCAGTTCGGCTTCCACGATCGCGGCCTGCTGCGCGAGGGCATGGCCGCCGACATCGTGGTGTTCGATCCCGACACGGTCGGCCCGCGCATGCCGGAGGTCGTCACCGACCTTCCCGCCGGCGCCAAGCGGCTGAAGCAGAAGTGCGACGGCATGCAGGCCACCATCGTCAACGGCCAGGTCCTGCTGCGGGATAATGAGCCTACCGGCGCGCTGCCGGGCCGGTTGTTGCGCAGGAAGCGAGCGGCGTAGTCTTTAGTTACGTCGCTTGACTTGGGGGCGGCGCGTCTTCATACACACGCCAGCCCGCTGGTTTGCGGGCTCATCAAGGTTTCTCGCGATTGCGCGACGCGCCCTTAAAGATGGCGCTTCATCCCGAGACAATCTCCCAGAAGAAAGAGCCGCCTCCGCCGCGCCGGAGAGTGCGCCAAAGCCGCTCATGAAGTGAGTGGCGATAAGGACTTATTTCCAAAGTGAGTAATGTAACGTTTGCGGATCTCGGCCTGGCCGAGCCGCTGCTGCGTGCCCTGCATGCCGCCAACTATGTCCACCCCACGCCGATCCAGGCCCGCACCATCCCGTTGCTGCTGCAAGGCCGCGACGTGCTGGGCATCGCCCAGACCGGCACCGGCAAGACCGCAGCCTTCGCGCTGCCGGTCCTGCAACATCTCGCAGCCGCCAACGAACGCGCCCAGCCCAAGAGCCCGCGGGCTCTCGTTCTGGCGCCGACGCGCGAGCTCGCCGTGCAGATCGCCCGCAGCTTCGACACCTACGGCAAGGGCCTTGGCCTGCGTCTCGGCATGGTGATCGGTGGCCTGGGCTTCGGCCGCCAGATCGAGACGCTGCAGCGCGGCGTCGACATCCTGGTCGCCACGCCCGGCCGCCTGCTCGACCTCGTGCAGCGCGGCAACGTCAAGCTCGGGAACGTGACGTTCCTGGTGATCGACGAGGCCGACCGCATGTTCGACATGGGCTTCATCAAGGACGTGCGCCGCATCGTGGCGTCGGTCGCCAAGCAGCGCCACACGCTGATGTTCTCCGCCACCATGCCGCCCGACGTGGCGAGGCTTGCCGGCGAAGTGCTGCGCAATCCCGAGCGTGTGGAGATCGCGCCGCAGGGCCGCACCGTCGAGAAGGTCGACCAGCGGGTCTACTTCGTGAACTCCGCCACCAAGCGCGCTCTGCTCAGCCACCTGCTGGCCGATGAAGCGCTCGAGCGGGTCATCGTCTTCACCCGCACCAAGCGCGGCGCCAATCGCGTCGCCGAGGCGCTGGAGGATCGCGGTGTCTCTTCCGAGGCGATCCACGGCAACAAGAGCCAGAGCGCCCGGCAGAAGGCGCTCGACAATTTCAGCCGCGGGCGTGCCCGCGTACTGGTCGCCACCGATCTCGCCTCGCGCGGCATCGATGTCGTGGGCGTGACCCACGTCATCAACTACGAGCTCCCGGCCGACGCCGAGAGCTACGTCCATCGCATCGGCCGCACCGCGCGTGCCGGCGCTTCGGGCATCGCGCTGTCGTTCTGCAATTCGAGCGAGCGCGGCCAGCTGAAGAGCATCGAGCGGCTGACCAACCAGCGCATCGCCGTCGTCTCGACGCCGGCCAACGAGGACATGCCGGCGGCGCCGCCGATGCGTCCCCGCGCCGAGCGTGAGGCGAATGACGAGAACCAGCGCGAGCATCGCGGTCCTCATCGCGGGCGCGGCGGCAACGGACACGGCCACAATGGCGGCGGCCGTCATCGCCCGTTCGGCGATCGGTCCGGCGGCGAGCGTTCGCCCGCGCCGGCCGAGCATCAGTGGGCTCGCGGCGACTATCGCACGCAGCCGCAGGCCAACGCGCCACAGGGTGAAAGCACCTACGGCGCTCGCCCACACGCCAAGCGTCCCTACACGCCGCGCCCGCAAGGCGACCGCCCGTTCGGTGGCCCGCCGCGCGGCAATGGCGGCCGTCGCTTCGGCGGTGGTGGCCGGGGTCGTGGGCGCGCAGCCTAGATAGCTAGATAAAAGGAAACGGGCGGCCGGTCTTTCGACCAGCCGCCCGTTTTCGTTTCGATGGCTCGTCGCAGTGCGCTCAGCCGCGCGACGGCAGCTCGAGCTTGGCGTTCCTCAGCTCCTGCTCGAGCACCGGGATGCCCGAGAAGTCGCCGGCATTGCACTTGTCGATGGCGGCGCGCGCCGTGGCGTTCTGGTCGACACCGGCATGCTTGCCGCTGCCGTTGCTGCCGAGATAGTGCTGGTACTGCCTTGATGAGGGCGTTGCAATACGTGGCATCGTTGCTCTGCGCCGAAGCCGGAATGGCCGAGGCGAGGGCGAGACCCGTGATCAGGCAGATGCTCTTGATTGTCATGGTTCGCTCCTTGTCGATCGCGAATGTCGATTGATCGACGTTCGGAGTCTGGAAGTGACGTCAGCGCATTTCAATGAAAACACGCTGACAATCGGCTGACTGACACGAAGCTGACTTACACGCGCCTGACGGTCAGCTGCGGGGCGGCAGATCGATCTTGGCCTTTCTCAGCTCCTGTTCGAGATCGGGGATACCCGAGAAGTTGCCGGCTCTGCATTGGTCGATGGCGAGGCGGGCTTTGACATTCTGGTCAACGTCGAAATGTCGACCTGTGCCGGCGCTCCCGAGGTAACGCTGGTAGATGCCGATGAGAGCCTCGCAATAGGCGGCGTCGCTTTGCTGCGCCCAGGCGGGCACGACGTGAGCGAATGCAAGGACAGCGACAAGGAAAATGCGGCAGGGCGCCATGGGTCAGACGATCCCTTCTTCCCTGAAGATCTCGAGGCACTTGCGCAGCGCACGCTCATACCGGGCGCGCTCCTTTGTTATGAACTCGTCGTTCCATTCGAAGAAGCCGCGCTTGGTCTTGAAGCCGATGCGGCCTTCGTCGACGTTCTTTTGAAGCACCGGCGGCGGACCCTTGGCGTTGCTGAGGTCGGGCCAGATGATCTTGGCGACTGCGCAGGTGGTGTCCCAGCCGGAATGCTCCTTCTGCACGATCGGTCCGGCCGCGGCGTAGCGGAAACCGAAGCTCAGCCGCACCGTGGCGTCGATGTCCTCCGGCGAGGCGACGCCCTGCTCGATCAGCCACAGGGCCTCGCGCATCAATGCGCCCTGGATGCGGTTGCCCAAAAATCCGATCACGTCCTTCTTGACCTGCACCGGCCGCTTGCCGAGCGAAGCCATGATGGCGCCGACCTGCTCGGCGAGCTTCACATCGGTATGGACCGAGCGCACGACCTCGACCAGCGGGATCAGGTGTGCCGGCATGAAGAAGTGCAGCCCCATCATGCGCGCTTCGGTCTTCAGTCCTTTGCCGATCTCGCTGATCGGGAAGCTCGAGGAGTTCGAGGTGAGCGCGCAGTCGGGCCGCGCGAGTTTCTCCATCTCGGCGAAGAGCCGCTGCTTCAAGGGTAGATCCTCGGTTACCGTCTCGACCGCGATCTCGATCTTGTCCCACGATGCCTCGGGCAGCGTCGCATAGGTCTTGAGTGCTGACGTATCTTGCGGCTTGCCCATCGCGGCGAGCGCTTTGGCGGCCGCTACTGGAAGGCCGTCGCGGGTACTTGCAGAGCGCGACACGACATCGACCTTCCAGCCGCCGCCCAAGAACATGGCGATGATGCCGACGCCCATGGTGCCGCCACCGATGACCAGAGCATGGCGTTCGCTTTGCGACATTCTTTGTCCTCCCATTGCCTTGGCAACTCGACGAGTGCCCCTGGCGCGGGGCAATATCCGGCTCATTCAGCAGCTTGCCGGGGGAAACGTCATGAGCGCCACCTTCAAGGATATCGGCGTCACCAGCGAAGGTCATGTCGGGATCGTCGAGATCCAGCGGCCGCCGCACAACTTCTTCGACAATTCGCTGATCAACCAGATCGCCGATGCCTTCGAGGCGTTCGACCGCGACATCAACATCCGCGCCTACGTGCTGTGCGCCCAGGGCAAGTCGTTCTGCGCCGGCGCCGATTTCGCCAACCGCCCGCAGACCGGCGCGGCCGAGACCGGCAAGCATCTCTACAAGGAGGCGACCCGCCTGTTCCGCGCCAAGAAGCCTTCCGTGGCCGCCGTGCAAGGTCCGGCGATCGGCGGCGGGCTTGGCCTCGCGGTCATGCCCGACTTCCGCGTCGCCGCGCCCGAGGCGCGCTTCTCCGCCAACTTCACGCGGCTCGGCTTCCATCCCGGCTTTGCGCTCACCTATACCCTGCCGCGCCTGGTCGGCCAGCAGAAGGCGAACCTGATGTTCTATACCGGCCGGCGAATCGGCGGCGAGGAGGCCCATGCCTGGGGGCTGGCTGACGTGCTGGTGCCGCTCAACGATGTGCGCAAGGCGGCGATCGGGCTCGCGACCGAGATCGCCGAGGGCGGGCCGCTGGCCGTGCAGTCGACGCGCGAGACCATGCGGCGCGGCTTTGCCGATGGCGCCGAGGAAGCGACCGAGCGCGAGCTCACCGAGCAGGATTGGACGCGCAAGACCGAGGACTTCAAGGAAGGCGTGAAGTCCTACGCCGAAAAGCGCGTCGGCAACTTCAAGGGGCGGTGATGGCGACGCTGCTCGCGGGCAAAGGCGCCGTCGTCACCGGCGGCGCGTCAGGCATCGGCGAGGCCTGCTCGCAAACGCTGGCCGGCGAGGGCGCATCGGTGCTGGTCACCGATGTCGACGACGTGCTGGGCAAGAGCGTCGTCGACCGCATCGTCAAGGCGGGCGGAAAGGCGCACTACCTGCACCACGACGTGCGCGACGAGGCGGCGTGGCCAGCAGTCATCTCGCAGGCGGAGAAACTGTTCGGCCACCTCCACATCATGGTGGCCAACGCCGGCATCGGTATCATGTCGCCGATCGAGAGCATGACCTTGGCCGACTGGCAGCGCCAGCAGGCGATCAACCTCGACGGCGTGTTCCTGTCGGTCAAGCACGCCATCCCGGCGATGAAGCGCGCCGGCGGCGGCTCGATCGTGCTGATGTCGTCGATCGCAGGCCTGCGCGGTGCGCCGGGGCTCGCCGCCTACTCGGCGACCAAGGGCGGCGTGCGCCTGCTTGCCAAGTCGGTGGCGCTCGAGCATGCCGCCGACAGGATTCGCTGCAATTCGGTGCATCCCGGCATCATCGCCACGCCGATCTGGGGCAAGTTGCCGACCGGCGCGGAAGGCAATCGCCGCAACGCGCCGATCGATCCGCGCGAGCGGGCGGCCGCCGTGGTGCCGCTGACGCGAGTCGGCGAGGCGCAGGACATTGCCAATGGCGTGCTGTTCCTGTGCGCCGATGCCGCCGACTACATCACCGGCCAGGAACTGGTGATCGATGGCGGCATGACCGCCGGCGGGCGGCCTCAGCGATCCTGAAGCGCGGCCAGGATCACCGCGACGCAGGCTTGCGGCGACAGCGCACCGGTATCGACCGTCACGTCGTAGGTCATGAAGCCGTGCACGACGTCGGCCAACCCGCGGGCGCGGCCCAGCACGCGATCGCCGCGGGCCCGCTCGCGCGCTTCCAGGATATCGATGGGGCAGGTGACACCGACCGCGAACACGTCGAGGCCGGCGAAGGCCGCGCGGCAGCTTTCATGCATGGCACTGTCATGCAGGACGTGATCGAAGATCACCGGATTGCCGCCATCGACCAGGGCGCGCACCGCGGGAGCCATTGAATTGAGGAGCCGGCGAAAGACCGGGCCGAACTTGGCGGTTACGATGGGCGGGGCGCCGGGCGGCGAGGTCGTCACCATCTCAGCGCCGAGTGCCGTGAAGGCGTCGCGCTCGCTTTGCCGGGCGGTGTCGGCGCCGCGATAATAGCGGGGCGCCGACATGAAGATGAAGTCGTCGAAGCCCGCGACGAGATAAGGCTCCGAGATGGCCGCCTGCAGGGCGCGGCAGAGCGTGGTTTTGCCGGCGCTCGACGGTCCGTTCACCAGGAAGACATCGGGCCACCGCATCTCTACGAGAGCTGCTCGTCCATCAGCTTGAGTGCTTCGGCGGCGAAGGCCTGCATGTTGGCGACGCGATCGGCCGAGCCCGTGCGCAGCGTGCGCGCGACCTTGCCTTTGGGACCGACCACGGCCACGCAGGTATGGCCGGCGGGGTCGCCGTAGGAATTGCCGGTCGGGCCGGCCGCTCCGGTCTCGGCCAGTCCCCAGGTGGTGTTGAGCTGGCCGCGTACGAGCTCGGCCGCCAGCATCGCCCACGGCTCGGACGAGGATCGGATGCCGGCGCGCTTTTCCTTGGTCGCGGTCAGAAAGGCCTCGCCCGCCGGCCGCGTATAGACCACGGCCCCGCCCATGAAATAGGCCGAGGCGCCCGGCACCGCGAGCAGCACGGCGGAGACCAGGCCGCCTGATGAGGACTTCGAGACGCCGATCGTCTCCTTGCGCGCCTTGAGTTTCTCGCCGACGCGCTTGGCCAAGGGCAGAAGCGATTCCATGTGCTCAATCCTTCTTCCTGTCGGTGAAGATGCTCAGGACCAGCGGCACCGACTTGCCGATCCATACCGCGCGGTCGCGATGATCCTCGAGGTCCTGGCCCGTGTTGGGATGGATGAACACGGTGAGATCGCCGTGGTTCAGCGTCAGCCAGGAGATCAGCGGCGCGAACTGCTCGTTCTTGAAATGCACCTGGTAGCTGAACATCGGGTGCGGTCCGACCGGCTTCTCGTGGAAGCGCCCCATGTTGATTTCGAACGACTTTTCGATGCGTTCGCGCAGGGCCCATGCTCTGTCTCGCGTGGCGGCATCGAAATAGACGTGCGCGTGCCAATCTTTGATCTCGGGAGTTTCCATCGCGTAACCCTATGCTAGCCTTCTCGCATCATGAACTTCGATTTCTCAGACGACCAGAAGCTGCTCAAGGAGCAGGTCCGCAAGTTCCTCGCCGACAAGTGCCCCATGAAGGTGGTGCGGCGCGTGCTGGATGGCAACGAGAACCATGCCGACGAGGTCTGGAAGGGCCTGATCGAGCTGGGCGTGCCGGGCGTCGGCATCCCGGAGGAATATGGCGGGCTTGGCCTGTCGCCGCTGGAGCTTTGCGTGGTCGCCGAGGAGATCGGCCGGGCCGCCGCGCCGGTACCGTTCGACACCTCGGTGGTGTTGGCGACGGAGGCGCTGAAGCTTGCGGGCTCGGACGCCCAGAAGAAGAAATGGCTGCCGCTGCTGGCGGAAGGCAAGGCGATCGGCACGCTGGCTGTCGCCGAGGGCCCGCAGCCGCCCAAGCCGCGCAACATCGTCACGACCTTTGGCGGCGGCCGGCTCAACGGCAAGAAGGTGCCGGTGGCCGATGGCGAGGCCGCGAGCTTCGCGATCGTTCTGGCGAAGACGTCGCTGGTGCTGGTGGACCTGTCGCAAAAAGCGGTGACGAAGAAAAGGGTCGAGACGATCGATCCCGCGCGCAAGCACGCGGAGCTAACCTTCAACGACGCGACCGCCGAGCCGCTGGGCGCCGAAGGCGAAGGCTGGCGCCTGCTCGAGCGCCTCTACGATGCCGCGGCGGTCTATTTCGCCTTTGCGCAAGTGGGTGGTGCAGAGGCGGCCATGTACATGGCGCGCGACTATGCTCTGCAGCGCCAGGCCTTCGGCCGCGCCATCGGCTCCTACCAGGCGATCAAGCACAAGCTCGCCGACTGTTACGTCAAGCTCGAGCTGGCACGCTCCAACGCCTATTACGGCGCCATGATGTTGACCGACGGCGGCGCGGATTTGCCGGTCGCGGCGGCGGCGGCCCGCATCGCCGCGACCGAGGCGTACGACTTCGCCTCGAAGGAAAACATCCAGACCCATGGCGGCATCGGCTTTACCTGGGAAGCCGACACGCAGTTCCATCTGCGCCGCGCGCGCGCTGATGGCGCTCAACATCGGCGGGCCGATGGCGTGGAAGGACAAGCTGGTGACGAGGCTCGAACAGAAGAACGCGGCGTAGGAGGAAACGATGGATTTCAACGACACGCCCGAAGAAGCCGCCTTCCGCAAGGAAGTGCGCGCCTGGCTCGATGCCAACGCCACGCGCAAGAGCGATGACGCCAAGAGCTTCCGCGCCCGCAACGACGATCCCAACCTGCTCAAGAAGGCCAAGGAGTGGCAGGACAAGAAGGCCAAGGCAGGCTATGCGCGCATCACCTGGCCCAAGGAGTATGGCGGCCGCGGCGGCTCGCCCATCCTGCAGGTGATCTACCAGCAGGAAGAGGCGAACTACCTGGTGCCGCTCGGCTTCTTCGATATCGGGCTCGGCATGTGCATCCCGACCATGATGGCTTACGCCGCCCCCGAGCATCTCAAGCGCTATGTGAAGCCGGCGCTGCACGGCGATGAAGTGTGGTGCCAGCTCTTTTCCGAACCGGCGGCCGGCTCGGATGTGGCGGGCATCCGCACGCGCGCCGAACGCGCCAAGCTACCAGATGGGGGCGACGGCTGGGTGATCAACGGCCAGAAGGTGTGGACGTCGGGCGCGCACTATTGCGATTACGGCATCATCATCACCCGCACCGACCCGAACGTGCCCAAGCATGCGGGTCTCACCATGTTTTTCCTGTCGATGAAGACGCCCGGCGTGGAGGTGCGTCCGATCAAGCAGATCTCGGGTGGCGCCAATTTCAACGAAGTGTTCTTCACCGATGTGCGCATTCCCGACAGCCAGCGCCTGGGCAAGGTGGGCGAGGGCTGGAAGGCAGCCCTCACCACCTTGATGAACGAGCGGCTGGCGGTCGGCCTGCCGTCGGGCGGCCTCGACGTCGACGAGCTGATGGAGCTTGCCCGCGACACCGACCTCGAGGACGGGCCGGCGATCAAGAACCAGCAGGTGCGCGGCAAGATCGCGGACTGGTACGTCCAGCAGCAGGGCCTCAAGCTGACCCGCTACCGCACGCTGACGGCCCTCTCCAAGGGCCAGACGCCGGGGCCGGAATCCTCGATCATCAAGATCGTGGCGGCGCCCAAGATGCAGGACATGGGTGCCTTCGCCATGGAGCTGATGGGCCCGGCCGGCATCATGAAGGAGGAGGTGCCGCACGCCGCGGGCTTCCAGGCGCAATGGGTCGGCGGCGCGGGCTTCCGCATCGCCGGCGGCACCGACGAGATCCTGCGCAACATCGTGGCCGAGCGCGTGCTCGGCCTGCCGGCCGATGTGCGCGTCGACAAGGACATGCCGTTCAACCAGCTCGGGAAGAAAGCGCCTTCATAGGCGCTGGCGGGCGGCAGCGCTTGTAATCAAGCGCGGGAGCCCGTGCGGCGCAGAAAGGACAAGACCGCATGAACAGCTTCGACGGCAAGGTCGCGTTCCTGTCGGGTGCGGCGCGCGGCATCGGCGGCGCGACGGCGAAGCGCATGGTCGAGGCCGGCGCCAAGGTGGTCATCGGCGACCTTTTGGACGAGGTCGGCCGCAAGCACGCGAAGGATATCGGCGCGACCTACGTGCATCTCGACGTCACTCAGGAGGCGAGCTGGGCGGACGCCATGGACGCCACGATCAAGGCCCACGGCAAGCTTGACGTGCTGGTGAACAATGCCGGCATCTTCATTGGCAAGGGCGTCGAGGACGCCTCGCTCGACGAATGGAACAAGCTGGTTGCCGTCAACCTGACCGGCGTCCTGCTGGGCACGCGTGCGGCGCTGCCGCATCTCAAGAAGACCAAGGGCAATATCGTCAACCTGGCCTCGATCGCGGGCCTCGTCGGCTCACAGCTCGACCCGCTCTATTCGCTGACCAAGGGCGGCGTGACCCTGTTCACCAAGTCGACGGCGCTCGAGTTCGGCCGCAAGGGCTACGGCATCCGGGTCAACTCGATCCATCCCGGCCTGATCGAGACCGACATGGGCCAGCAGACCTTCGTGATGCGCGCCAAGCAGGTCGGCACCAACGACACCGAACAGGCGCGCAAGAACACGCTCGCACTTCACCCGATCGGCCGGCTGGGCGTCGCCGACGACATCGCCAAGGGCATCGTGTTCCTGGCGTCCGACGATGCGAGCTTCATGACAGGGGCGGGCCTGGTGGTCGACGGCGGCTGGACCGCCCACTAAAGGAGAGAGCCATGCGCTTCGGTCTTCTGTACGAGCATCAGCTGCCGCGTCCCTGGACCGGCGAGAGCGAGCACCGGCTGTTCAAGGACGCGCTGGCCCAGGTCGAACTGGCCGACCGGCTCGGCATCGACCACATCTGGGAGGTCGAGCATCACTTCCTCGAGGAGTATGCGCATTCCTCCGCGCCCGAGGTCTTCCTCGCGGCCTGCGCGGCGCGCACCAAGAACATCCGCATCGGCCACGGCGTTGTGCTGGCGCCGCCGGGCTACAACCATCCCGCGCGCGTCGCCGAGCGCATCGCCACGCTCGACCTGATCTCCGACGGCCGCGTCGACTGGGGCACCGGCGAATCGGCCTCGCGCGTCGAGCTCGAAGGCTTCGGCATCGATCCCGAGCAGAAGAAGGCGATGTGGGCCGAGGCGGTCGAGCAGACCGCCAACATGATGGCGATGAGCCCGTATCCCGGCTTCAAGGGCAAGTTCTTCTCCATGCCGGTGCGCAACGTCGTCCCGAAACCGCTGCAGAAGCCGCATCCGCCGATCTGGGTCGCCTGCTCCAAGCGCGAGACCATCCACGCCGCGGCGCGGGCCGGGATCGGCGCGCTCACCTTCGCCTTCGTCGATCCGGCCGAGGCCGGCAAGTGGGCGCACGAGTATTACGACATCATCAAGAGCGCTGAGTGCGTGCCGATCGGCCACACGGTCAACGCCAACATCGCCATGGTGACCGGCTTCTCGGTCCACGAGGATCGCAGCCGTTGCGCGCGCTCGCGGCTCGGAAGGCTTCCAGTTCTTCGGCTATTCGCTCGGTCACTTCTACGTCTACGGCCATCACCAGCCCGGCGTGACCAACGTCTGGGAGCGCTTCGAGGCGGCCAAGGACAAGCTGCCGCCGGCCGGACGCGGCAGCGGCATCGGCACGCCGGCCGAATTGGTCGAGCATCTAAAGCAGTACCAGGATGCCGGCGTCGACCAGGTCGTGTTCATCCAGCAGGGCGGGCGCAACAAGCACGAGCATATCTGCGAGGCGCTAAAACTGTTCGCCGACAAGGTGATGCCGGCGCTGAAGGCCGACCAGGCGGCGCGCGATGCGAGGAAACAGGCGGAGCTTGCGCCCTTCATCGAGGCGGCGCTGAAGCGCAAGAAGTGGATGGCGCCGATCGCGCCGTCGGAGATCCCGACGGTGTCGGCCTACGGTCGCAACGTCGTGCAGGCCGACCAGCCGACGGATGGTCCGACCCACCATATCGCCGCGGACATCGCGGTGATGATGACCGACGTCGCAGACAAGAAGAAACAGGAAGCCGCGGAATAGGCGTCAGAAGATCCCGGCGGCGAGGCCGGCCGCCATGGCGGCGCCGAGCTCCTCGCATTGCTGGACGAAGGCCGACTGCCACGGGCCCTTGCAGATCAGCGGCTCCTGGACGCTGCGCCAGCGCAGGCCGGTGAGGATGGTCTCGACGCCGCGGCGCGTGCCGGTGCCGTCGCTGCCGGCGCGGATATAGAGCGCGCAGGGCAGGCCTTGCGTCTTCTCCAGCAGGGGATTGTAGGAGCGGTCGAAGAAGTCCTTCAGCGCACCGCTCATGTAGCCGAGGTTCTCGGTCGTGCCGAGGATCACCGCCTCGGCCGCCAGCACGTCGTCCGGGCCGGCCTGCAGTGGCGCCATCACCCGCACCTCGATGCCGGTTTCGCTGAGCGCACCCCGTTCGACCGCGGCCCGCAGCGCGAGGGTGTTCTCGGACGGGGCATGTGCCACGATCAGCAGTCGTTTGGGCATGCCTAGGTCTACCATGATCAAGAAACTCCTGATCGCCAATCGCGGCGAAATCGCCATCCGGATCGCCGAGGCCGCGGCCGAGCTCGGCATCGCCACCGTCGGCATCCATTCCGAGGACGATGCCAATTCCCTGCACATCAAGCGCGTGGACGAGGTGAAGGCGCTGAAGGGCCGCGGCGCCGCCGCCTATCTCGACATCAAGGGCGTGATCGCTGCCGCCAAGGTCGCGAAGTGCGACGCCATCCATCCGGGTTACGGGTTCCTGTCGGAGAACGCGGATTTCGCCAAGGCTTGTGCCGAAGCGAAGATATCTTTTGTCGGACCGACACCTGAGCAACTGAAGCTATTTGGCGACAAGGCTGCCGCGCGCGCTCACGCGGTCAAGTGCAAGGTCCCTGTGCTGCCGGGCACCGACGGCGCGATCGATGCGGCAGGCGCCGTGGCCTTTTTCAGGAAGCAGGCGAAGTCGGGCATCGCCCTCAAGGCCATTGCCGGCGGTGGCGGCCGGGGCATGCGGCTGATCCGCAACGAGAGCGAGATCGCCGAGGCCTTCGCCCGCGCCTCGGCCGAAGCCAAGTCGGCTTTCGGCAACGGAGCGCTCTATGCCGAGCGGCTGGTCGGCCGCGCCCGTCACATCGAGATCCAGATCGTGGGTGACGGCAAGGGCGGCATCGTGGCCCTGGGCGAGCGCGAATGCAGCCTGCAGCGGCGCAGCCAGAAGATCGTCGAGCTGGCGCCCAGCCCGACCCTCGAGCCGGCGGTCGCCAAGAAGATCGTCGCCGCCGCGACCGCCATGGCCAAGGCCGTGAAGTATCGCAGTCTCGGCACCTTCGAGTTCCTGGTCGACGGCTCGGCGTTCTTCTTCATCGAGGCCAATCCGCGCCTGCAGGTCGAGCACACCGTCACCGAGGAAGTGTGGGGCGTCGATCTGGTGCAGGCGCAATTGCGCGGCGTCCTGCCGGAGGTGCTGAGCCCGCGCGGCTTTGCGATCCAGCTGCGGGTCAACATGGAGACCATGACGGCCGACGGCTCGGCCAAGCCGGGCGGCGGCACGATCTCCGTCTTCGAGCCGCCGACCGGGCCGGGCGTGCGAGTCGATTCCTGCGGCTACGCCGGCTACCGCACCAATCCCAACTTCGATTCGCTGCTCGCCAAGGTGATCGTCCATGCGCGAGAGCTTCGATGCGGCCGTGGTACGCGGGGAGCGGGCGCTGGCGGCCTTCCGGCTGGACGGCGCGCCCAGCAACATCGGATTCCTGCGCGCGCTGCTGGCCGACAAGGAGGTGCGCGCGAACAAGGTCCATACGCGTTTCATCGACGAGCATGCGGGCCGGCTGATCGAGGTGGCGGCAAAGTTCTCGGCCCCCGCCACAACGACCTCGCGCCAGGCCGGAGCGCAAGGTCGATGCCGTCGATCCGCTGGCCGTGCTGGCGTTCGGCAAGGCGCAAGGCAAGGCGGCATCCGCCGAGCCGGAGGCGCCCGAGGGCACCATTCCCGTGCCGGCGCCGATGCAGGGCACCATCGTCAGCCTCGCCGTGAAGGAGGGCGATGCCGTGGCCGCGGGCCAGCCGCTCCTGATCATGGATGCCATGAAGATGCAGCACGAGATCAAGAGCCCGGCGCGCGGCTACGTGCGGCGCATCGCGGTCGAGGCGGGCGAGACGATCTACGAGGGCCATGCGCTGCTGTTCGTCGAGGAGGCCGACGTCGAGGTGAAGGGCACGGCGGCCGAGGAAAAGATCGATCTCGACCATATCCGGCCCGATCTCGCCGAGTATTTCGAGCGCCGCGCCATGACGCTCGACGACAAGCGGCCGGAGGCGGTGGCGCGCCGGCGCAAGACCAACCAGCGCACGGCGCGCCAGAATCTCGACGATCTGGTCGATCCCGGGTCGTTCGTCGAATGGGGCGCCTTCGCCATTGCCAGCCAAAGGACGCGCCGCACGCAGGAAGACCTGATCGCCAAGACTCCGGCCGACGGGCTGATCACCGGCATCGGCCGGGTCAACGGCTCGCTGTTCGGCCCCGAGCGCAGCCGGGTGGCGATCGCTCATTACGACTACACGGTGCTGGCCGGCACCCAGGGCAAGACCAACCACCACAAGAAGGACCGGCTGTTCGAGATCGTCGAGGAGCAGCGCCTGCCGCTGGTCTTCTTCACCGAAGGCGGCGGCGGCCGGCCGGGCGACGTCGACGTGCAGTCGGTGGCCGGCCTCAACACCATGGCCTTCCATATCTTCGGGCGGCTCAGCGGTGTGTCACCTTTGGTCGGCATCAACTCCGGCCGCTGCTTTGCCGGCAATGCCGCGATCCTGGGAAGCTGCGACGTGGTGATTGCGACGAAGAACTCGTCGATCGGCATGGGCGGGCCGGCGATGATCGAGGGCGGCAATCTCGGCGTGTTCGCGCCCGAGGAAGTGGGCCCGATGAGCGTGCAGGTGCCCAACGGCACGGTCGACATTGCGGTCGAGGACGAGGCCGAGGCCGTCGCCGTCGCCAAGAAATATCTCTCCTATTTCCAGGGCGCGCTGCCGGAATGGCGCTCGGCCGACCAGCGCCTGCTGCGCCGCGCCATCCCGGAGAACCGGCTGCGCGTCTATGACGTGCGCACGGTGATCGACACGATGTGCGACGAAGGCTCGGTGCTCGAGCTGCGCCGCGCCTTCGGCCTCGGCATGGTGACGGCACTGGCCCGCATCGAGGGCAGGCCGCTCGGCATCGTCGCCAACAATCCGACGCATCTCGCCGGCGCGATCGATTCCGACGGCTCGGACAAGGCCGCGCGTTTCCTGCAATTGTGCGACGCCTTCGACCTGCCGGTGCTGTTCCTGTGCGACACGCCGGGCATGATGGTGGGGCCGGAGGTCGAGAAGACCGCGCTGGTGCGCCATTGCTGCCGGCTGTTCGTGACCGGCGCCAATCTCGGCGTGCCGTTCGGCACCATCGTGCTGCGCAAGGCCTATGGGCTGGGCGCCCAGGCGATGGCGGGCGGCTCGCTTCCATGCCGGCACCTTCGCGATCTCCTGGCCGACCGGCGAGTTCGGCGGCATGGGGCTCGAGGGCGCGGTCAAGCTCGGCTACCGCAAGGAACTCGAGGCGGTGAGCGATCCTGGCGAGCGGCGCGCTCTGTTCGACAAGATGGTGGCGGCGGCCTACGCCCGCGGCAAAGCGCTCAGCACCGCGACGTATTTCGAGGTCGACGAGGTGATCGACCCGGCCGACTCTGCGAAAATGGGTCGTGACCGGCCTGCTTGGCGCGGAGCGCAGGCCGGGCCATGCTCGCAAGCGCCGGCCCCATATCGACACCTGGTGAAGCGGGAGGAAGAACAATGAAGGACCTCGCAGGACGGCTCGCCGTCGTCACGGGCGGCGGCTCGGGCATGGGCCGCGAGCTGGTGCGTCAGCTCGTGGCCGAGGGCTGCAGCGTCGCTCTTTGTGATGTCTCGACAACGGGCATGGCCGAGACCAAGCGGCTCTGCGAGCAGGAGCGCCTGCCGCAGGGATTGCGCATCACCACCCATGTCGTCGATGTGGCCGACGAAACCCAGGTGAAGCGCTTCCGCGACGAGGTCGAGAAGCAGCACGAGATGGATCGCATCCATCTTCTGTTCAACAACGCCGGCATCGGCGGCGGCTCGTCGATGTTCGTGAACGACCGCGAGGAATGGGACCGCACGTTCAACATCTGCTGGTTCGGCGTCTATTACTGCACGCGCGCCTTCCTGCCGATGCTGCAGAAGGCCGACAAGGGCCACATCATCAATACGTCCAGCGTCAACGGCTTCTGGGCGCAGATCGGCGCCTATATCCCGCAAACCGCCTACAGCGCCGCCAAGTTCGCCGTGAAGGGTTTTTCGGAGGCATTGCAGACCGACCTTCGCCTGCATGCGCCGCACATCAAGTGCTCGGTCGTCATGCCGGGCCATATCGGCACCGGCATCGCCGCCAACACCGGCAAGGTGCAGAGCGGCAACGAGAGCGACACCCTGACCGAGAAGCAGCTTCGCCAGGCGCGGGCGCGGCTCACCGCGGCAGGCGTCGACGCCGCCAAGATGACCGACGCCCAGGTCGCCGAGGTGGTGCGCGAACGCGTGCGCCGCTTCGTCGAGGAAGCGCCGATGACTGCCGCGCAAGCGGCGACGGTGATCCTCGACGGGGTCAAGGCCGACCGCTGGCGGATCCTGGTCGGCGAGGACGCCAAGAAGATCGACGAGAAGGTGCGGCAGACACCGGAGCAGGCCTACGACATCGATTTCTTCCAGAAGTTCGCCGCCGAAGTCGGCTGGAAGATCGCCCGCTGACATGTCGAGCGCGGCCGCCCCCAACTCTTCACCGATCGAGTGGACGCCTTCGCCGAACCTGCCCAGGAAGCCGGCGTCCTTCGCGGGTGTCAGCTACCAGGACATGGTGGGCCGCGCCCGCGCGCTGGTGCCGACGCTCGCCCAGCGCGCCGAG
Organism: uncultured Alphaproteobacteria bacterium; assembly: GCA_963755595.1. GTDB lineage: Bacteria > Pseudomonadota > Alphaproteobacteria > Reyranellales > Reyranellaceae > Reyranella. The sequence goes on from CAVWKP010000023.1 coordinate 57,089, forward strand.
GCCTGCGAGAAGCTGCGCCGCATGCCCGACGAGACCGAGCGCGACCTGCATGCCGCCGGTCTGTTCCGCATCTGCCAGCCGGCGCGGGTCGGCGGGGCGGAGCTCGATCTCGGCATCATGATCGATGTCTGCGCCGAGATCGCCCGCGTCTGCCCGTCGACCGCGTGGAACATCGGCAATCTCGCCAGCCACCACTGGATGCTCGCCTACTACGATCCGCGCATCCAGGAGGAGATCTGGAGCAAGTCGGTCGACACGCTGATCGCCACCTCGCTCGCCTTCCCGTCGGGCCGCGGCCGCAAGGTCGACGGTGGCTACGAGGTCACCGGCCGCTGGCCATTGTCGTCGGGCATCGACAATTCCGACTGGAACATGCTGGCCTTCATGGTGCGCGAGAAGGAGGACGGCCCGCCGCTCGACCAGCGCTTCGCCATCGTCCATCGCTCGCAATACGAGATCATCGACACCTGGCACGCCGTGGGCCTGGCCGGCACCGGCTCCAAGGACGTCGCGGTCAAGAACCTGTTCGTGCCCGACTATCGCTCGCTCAGCGCCTGGTCGATGAACGGCAAGCCGCATCCCGGTTCGAAGGTCAATCCGCAGCCGCTGTTCCGTTTGCCGCTGCTGGCGCTGGGGCCCTACGTGCTGTCGGGCGTCATGCTGGGCTGCGCGCAGGGCGCCTACGAGACCACGGTCGGTGCGGCGCGCAAGCGCAATGCCACGACCACCGGCCTGCCGGTGGGCGCGAGCCAGGCGATCCAGATCAAGGTCGCCGAGGCGAGCGCGCGCATCGATACGGCGGAGGTCGTGATGCGCCGCGTCTGCGAGCATGCCATGGCGGTCGCGCGCTCGGGCGCCGAGGCGACGCACGACGACAAGGTGCGCTACCGGCGCGACGCCTTCTTCTCGGTGCGCATGTGCTTCGAGGCGGTCAACATCCTGATGAACGTCGCGGGCTCGAGCGGGCTCTATCTCAGCAACAGCATGCAGCGGCTGTTCCGCGACGCCCATGCCTGCAATGCCCACGTCATGTTCTCGCCCGACCTGCAGGGCTCGATCTACGGCCAGCACGCGCTCGGCATCGCCGGGCCGCCGCCGCTGATGTGATTCCGTCGTCCCGACCGAAGCCGAGCGCTTCGCTTGGTCGGGACGACGGAGTTCTTACGAGTCAGCCAGAACGTATCGGGCTTGTAGAGGCCGATATAGCCGCCGGGATCCCAGGCCCAGTAGCCTTCCTTCGGCACGTTGCGCACCTTGGGCCCGACCACGACCGGCGTCATGATGCCGTTCACCGTGCCGATCGAGAACACCTGGTCGGCGTTGATCGACAGCATCTTCTCCCAGACCTTGCGGCGCCCGTCCTCGCTGGTCGCCTTCTCCCACTCGTGCACCAGGTCGAGGAGCTGGCTGGCTTCCGGCATGTCGCATTGCTCGCCCTGCTTGCCCTTGGTCTCGATGAACATGCCCCAGCGCGACCATTGCAGGCCACCCGCTATGGTCGGGCGCGAATTCCTTGGGGCTGGTATCGGGCGTCGGCACCACGGTGGTGACGCCGGCATACGCGACCATCGTCGCCTCGCCCGAGAAGACGCGGACGCGGAAAATCTCGGTCGACTGCGGCTTGGACAGGAGCTGGATGCCGACTTTCTTCCAATGGTCCTTGATCAGGGTCAGCACGTCGCTGATCTCGGTGTCTTCGCCGGTATGCTCGATCACGATGATGGCCGGCTCCCCATCAGGCATCAGGCGGATGCCGTTGCCGTTGCGCTTGTTGAGTCCGACCTCGTCGAGGAGCTTGTTGGCCTGCTTGGGGTCGTAGCTCGCCCACTTGGAGGCGTACTCGGGCTTGAACAGCACCGAGCGCGGCAAGATGGTGTTGTTCGAGGGCTTGGCAAGCCCGATGAACCCCACCTGGTTCAGCTCGTCGCGGTCGATGGCGAGCGACAGCGCGCGGCGGAAGCGGACATCGCGGTTGAGCTTGCGCCAGTCGTCGTCCTTGGCGTTGAGGTTGGGATAGAGCGCAAGCTGCGAGCCCGAACCTTCCTCCCACAACAGCACGTTGACTCCCGAACTCCTTGGCGCTTTTGCGCAGGAAGGTGTAGTCGCGCATCTTGAGATAGCGCGGCTGCAGGTCCGACTCGCCCAGGCCCGCCTTGGCCGGGATCAGGTTGGCCGCCGCCAGCGTGAACACGACGCTGTCGAGATAGGGCAGCTGCACGCCCTTGGTGTCGATGCGGTAGTAGTAGGGATTGCGCTTGAACACGAAGCGCTGCGCCGGCGGCTGGGTCTCCAGGACCCAGGCATTGAGCGATGGCAGCTCGGGATTGTCGTTGGCGTACATCACGTCGAGGCGCTTGTGGATCTGCACCCAGTTGGCGCCTTGTCCGCCCTTGGCCGACTTGGCGATGTCCTCGGGCGAGGTGTACTTGACGTGGAACTTCTTGAGATAGTGCGCCGGCCGGAACAGGAAGAGCGGTGCCGCCTGGGCCTGCGAGGAGATGAAGTAGGGATTGGGCTCGTCCCAGGTGTACTTGATCGTCAACTCGTCGATGATGTCGACCTTGGGCGGCTTGCCATTGACCATCAGCACGACCGACGGGCCGCCGGACGACAGCTCCTTGTTGTTGGCGATGTCTTCCCAGAAGTAGCGGAAATCCTCGGTGGTGAAGGGATGGCCGTCCGACCACTTGTGGCCGGCCCTGAGCTTGAAGGTGAACTCGCGGCTGTCCTTGACCTCGTAGCTTTCCAGGATGTCGGGATGGAGCTGGAATTTGTCGTCGTAAACGATCAACCGGGCATTGCTGTAGAGCGTCATCAGACGCGTGTCGCGCGCACTCGACACCAGGATGTTGATCTGGCCGCCGGAATGGCCCGGCCCGTCGCTGCCGGCGAAGTGGTCGACGATCGAGGGACGGGTGGGGATGCGCTTGTCGACCGGCGGCAGGGTGCCCGCCTTCACCTGATCGGCGAACATCGGCGTTTCCTGCATCGCCGGCACCGCGTCAGCCTTGGCGAAACGGGGAGCCAAGAGAGCGACCGTTGATGCCGTGGTAAAGAAACGCCGCTTCATTTTCGACCTCGCCTGTAACTCGTCATTCGGCTTTTGCGCCTGATAATTTCACCAGCTCGGCCCACCGGCTGGCGTCGCGCTTGATGAAATCTCCGAACGCGGCAACCGTCAATGGCAGAGGCGCCATGCCACTGTCACGCAGGCGTTGGATAAAATCCGGTTCGGCGAGCGCCTTATTTAGGACACCGTTCAACCGCTCGACGACGGGCGTCGGCGTGCCAGCCGGCGCCACGATCGACATCCAGGGTTGCAGGTCCAGCCCGGGGAAGAATTCTACAAGCGGCGGCACCTGCGGCAGCGTCGGATCGCGTGTCGTTCCCGTGACGGCCAGCGCCTTGATCCTGCCGGCTGCAATCTGCGGCAGCGCCACCGTGGCATCGAGGAACATGAAATCGAACCGCCCTTCGGCCAGGTCGACCACCGCCTTGACCGAGCCGAGATAGGGCACGTGCACCGCCGTGAGCTGCTCGCGCGACAGGATCAGTTCGGTCAGCAGATGGTGCGCCGAGCCGACGCCCGGCGAGCCGTAGGAATAGCCGCCGGGTTTTTCACGCAACAGTGCCACCAGCTGCCTCGGATCGCGCGCCTCGAGGCCAGGGCGGACGACCAGGATCAGCACCACGTTGCCCATGAAGGCGACCGGCGCGAAGTCGGTGTAGGTGGTTAAAGGCTTGCTGTAGAGCGCGGGCGTGATGCAGAGCGTGCTCACCGTGGCCAGCAGCAGCGAATAGCCGTCGGGCGGCTGCTTGGCGACGTAGGAGGCGCCGAGCTGCGTCGCCGCCCCCGGCTTGTTGTCGACGATCACCGGCTGGCCGAGCGCGGCACGCAATCGCTCGCCCGCGAGACGGCCCAGCACGTCGGTCAACCCGCCCGGCGGATAGGGCACGACGAGCTTGAGGGGCTGGCTGGGCCACGTGGCCTGCGCTCGCGCCAGCGACGGCGCGAGTGCCGCCGCGCCTGCCGCCAGCAGCAGCGAACGCCGACTGACCGCCCTCATCCTGAGGAGCCGCGCGCAGCGCGGCGTCTCGAAGGATGGGAACGAGCACCTTCTGCGTGGCCCATCCTTCGAGACGGCGCTTCGCGCCTCCTCAGGATGAGGTCATTTTGTCGAAACTCAGTCACTAGTACCGATCGAACGCGCGCTTGGGGCCGGGGCGCGTGCCCTCGGCGATGGTGGGCTTGACCGTGCCGTTGGCGGGCACGGTGTCGGGCGTGTAGGCGCCGCTCACACCCTTCGGCCTGTCACCCTTCACCGTCACGCGCTCCATGGTGCGGCGCGCGGGATAGTAGTCGTGGCTGGCATAGTGCTGGACCGAGCGGTTGTCCCACATCACCAGCGTGTTGGGTTGCCACTTCACGCGCAGCTGGACCTCGGGGATGGTGGCCTGGCGATAGAGGAACTCGAGCAGCGCGTCGCTCTCGTCGAGCTTGAGGTCTTTTATGCGCACGCAGAACTGGCGATTGACGTAGAGCACGCGCCGGCCGGTCACCGGATGCACCCGCACCACCGGATGCCACGGATTGGGGAACTCGTCCTCGAGCTGGCGCAGCTTGGCGCGGTCGGCATGGCTGAACAGCGGTCGCCATGGCTTGAAGTCGTGCAGCGACTCGAGGCCGTGGATGTGCTGCTTCATGCGCTCGCTGAGGCCCCGGTAGGCGGCACTCATGCTGGCGAACAGCGTGTCGCCGCCCGCCTCGGGCACGACCTTGGCGCGCAGGATGGTCGCGAGAGGCGGTGTCTCGCGAAAAGTCTCGTCGACATGCCAGATGTCGGTCAGCGCCGGCGGATTGTCCTTGGAATAGTCGAGGATGATGACCTCGGGCTTGTCGGCGAGGTTGGGCGAGAAGGGATGGATCGAGAGCTCGCCGAACAGCGCGCCGAACGCCATCTGCTGGTCGACCGTGATGTCCTGGTCGCGCAGCACGATCACCTCGTAGTTCACGAACGCATCGTGCACGGCCTTGAACTGCTCAGGGCCAAGCGGCTTGCGCAGGTCGACGCCCTCGATCTCGGCGCCGATGAAGCCGCCGAGCGGCCGGACGCGGATTTTCGCTTCGCTGTGCAGCACGGCAGCCGACTTGGACGCGGTCTGGGCCGCCATCGCTTCCTCCATCCTTCTTGTTGGTTAGTCAATCCCAGTTGCGAAATGCACGACCACCTCTCCTGAGGAGCCACGGGGCGTCTCGATTACCGCGGAGTACTCTCCGCGGCTTGATGGCAACGGAGATCGCCCCTCCTTCGAGAGGGCCTACGCCGCTACTCCTAGCCCGAACAGCGCGAGGGAACCATGGCGAGCGGGCTGGAAAACGAATACGTGACGCTGCACGAGATCGTGAAAGCGGCGAAGCTGCGGCTCAACGCCAACATCTGGGATTACCTGATCGGCGGCACCGAGACCGAGACGACCTTGCGGCGCAACCGCATGGCGCTCGATTCGATCGCCTTCAAGCCGCGCGTGCTGCGCAACGTCAGCGCGATCGATCCCTCGTCGGAGATCCTGGGCAAGAAGCTGCGCATCCCCGTGCTGCTGGCGCCGGTCGGCTCGCTGGAATCGTTCGAGCCGGGCGGCGGCATCACGGTGGCCAAGGGCGCCGGCGCCGGCAACGTCGGCATGCTGATCAGCTCGGTGACGACGCTCAGGCTCGAGGACATCGTCAAGGGCGGCGACGGCCCCAAGGTCTACCAGCTCTATGTGCGCGGCGACGACAAGTGGGTCGAGGAGCGCGTCAGGCAGGCGATGGGCGCGGGCTACGACGCCTTCTGCATCACCGTCGACACCGCGGTCTACTCACGGCGCGAGCGCGACATCGCCAAGCGCTTCGTGAAATCGTGGCGCACCGCCGCCACCGGCCACAATCACCAGGCCGCCTTCTCGTGGGAGAACTTCAAGCGCGTGAAGGCCAAGTTCCCGGACGTGAAGTTCATGCTGAAGGGCATCGGCACGGCCGAGGACGCCGAGATCGCGCTCCAGCACGGCGTGTGGGCGGTCTACTGCTCCAACCACGGCGGCCGCCAGCTCGACCATGGCCGCGGCTCGGCGGCGGTGCTGCCCGAGATCGTCGAGGTCGCGAAGGGCAAGGCCCAGATCGTGGTCGACGGCTCGTTCAGCCGCGGCAGCGACATCGTGAAGGCGATCTGCCTCGGCGCCGACTGGGTGGGGATGGGCCGCCTCTACTGCTACGGCCTCGCCGCCAACGGCGCCGCCGGCATCGAGCGCGTGGTCGAGCTATTGGAAGAGGAGATGAAGGAGGTGATGGGCCTGTTGGGCGTCAGCTCGCTCAAGCAGCTCGACAAGAGCTACATCAGCCCGGCGATGCCGACTAACCAGCCCGGCGTGCACTCGGCGTTCCCGCTGATGCACGAGGGGTACTAGGCCGTGAACTCATAAACCGGGTCCGTCTAAGCTCGTTGTCGGAATTTTCAACTGTGCCAGCTGGCGTCAAGAAGTCTCTCTGGCTAGCAGTCCAACTCAGCCAAGACTGGCCACTGTGGGGCGGCTCCGGTGAACGGCTTGCCCTTGCCGCCGACCTTGGTGAATTCCGAGAGCCGTCTCGGGATTTCGAGCGGGTGCAGCCCAAGTACTTCAATGAACGCCTCGAAGGCGCCGTCATTGTGCTCCGCAGTCGGCGGTCTGACAGACGGGTCGGGTGCTTGCCAGAGCGCTCGCCGCCTTTCACTGCCGGTACGATTGCGCCGAGCGTTCCACCCCATGTCGTAATAGTTGAACGGAAGCGATGGTGCTTCGGGTCTAACCCATAGATGAACACCGGAATGCCGATAGGAAATAAAAGCATTCCAGGACTGCCGCCGCCGAAC
>CAVWKP010000024.1:0-228613 GCA_963755595.1 uncultured Alphaproteobacteria bacterium
GGAAAACTCGCTTTGCCAGGTCAATGCCGATGATCGTAATCTTCTCCATGGATGCCTCCTCTGTTTGCGCTGGTGTCTGCAATTACCAGCCTGGCACAACTTCATGCCGTCAGGAGGGGGCATCCACCCCATCATATGCCGGCCTCACATAGGGATTCTCCGTCAAGTCGAGGGTTAGGGTTCAAGTTGAAGCTCTGTTGCTGCAGGCGTTCCGCTGCAAACCTCACATCCGGCAGGATGATGTCCCACCACTGTCCTTCTTTCGGACGAAAGAGCTCCAAGCGGGCGGCACCACTCTTTTTTGAACGGCGACTAAGCGCCAAGCCGGACAACGGCGCCGCCCCCTTGAACTTGTAAGCTCGAGCTGAACCGAAGGGGGCCGATCAGATTTGCGACTTCAAGACCGCCCCATCCGGCAAGACGCCGTTCATGGCGTAGCGCCAAAGCGCGATCAGCAGTTTCCTTGCCAAGGCGACGATCATGACCTTACGCAGGCGCTTGCCCGTCGGACCAGAGCGTTCCCGGAACCAGCGTACCTGCAGGAAATCCGGCTGATAGCGCTGCCAGAGCCACGCAAGTTCGACCATAATACTTCGAAGCCGCCGATTTCCCGCTTTGCCGATCCCCTGCTCCCTTTCCATTCTGCCACTACTATAGGGTGTTGGACTAAAACCAGCGTACGCGCCAAGCGCCTTGCCGTTGGCAAATCGGCGCACAAACGCTTCGCGAACGACAACGGTCGCGCTCTGCACGCCGATCCCTCGAAGTTGGATGAGTTGCTGAATCATTCGTTTAGCAGCATCCGGTTGTTCAGCCTGCAGGATAAGGTCGCGTTCCTGCTCGATTTGACAGATCTGGTCTAAAACCAGCTCCAAGCGAGTGAGTAGACGGTTGATTTTGGACTTGGCGTGCGGAGGCAAGGGCGTATCCAACGCTGTGCGCAGCTCCTCGAGCTTCCGCTATCGATCGCGGCGGAGTGGGTTGACGTCACTGGTGCCCAGGGTCGCCAAGATGGCGCCAGTGGCGTTCGTAAGGCCAATACGTTCGGCGATGAGCTCAGCCCGTTCACGCATGCTTCGGCGCGCATCCTCATCCTTCTCGTCAGGAACAGGCACCATCGAACAAACCCGCGGCTCGCCGCGGAGCCAAGCCAGCAGTGTGCGAAGAAGCAGATCCGCGTCGATCCCATCGGACTTGGCATGCCGCATGCGCCGGTCCACCAGAACACTGGATGGCTGAACAACATGCACGTCTATCCCACGAGCGGTGAGCCAGCGTGCCAGCCAAAATCCTGACCATCCTGCCTCGTAGATCGCAACAATACGCTCAACGCTCCGTCCGGCAGCGGCGGCGCGAGCGCGATAGCTTCCTATAGCGGCCATTAGCGCGTCAGCTGCCGGAGGGATGGTCTGCTTGGCTTCTTAAGTGGAAGCCCAGGAACGTGCGCAGCCAACATCCAGTTTTTATTACTCAGCTCGATCGCGAGAACGAGCGCCGTGTCACGATCAAAGGAAGTAGACGCACTTTCGTTAGTCGATGTCTCTGGCATTTCAGATCCTCCAAGCCCGAAGCGGTGACGAAGAATAAGAATACCTCCGACCACCCTGCATAGGATCTTTTTGCGCGGTCAAAGACCGCTGGCCTCGATGAAGTCCGCGATACGAGTGGCTGATCAAACGTGCGCGCTGTGAGCGCATTGAGAAATCCGGCCTGTCTCGCCTCGGGATTTCGTCCCATTGGAATCAGCGTCTGTCTTTGCACCTACCTCTGTCGGCTCCCGCGCGGGTCTATCGCAAGGGCATATCGATCAAGCCGTCGCTATCTGGTTCCTTGCGCCATTCTCTTGGTATGTACCGCCCCTGGCGAGGAGCGCCCAGATGATGCGTGCCATCTTGTTGGCGAGCGCGACGGCGACGATCTTATAAGGCCGCCGCGCCAGGAGAGCGGTGATCCACCTGCAAGCCTTGGGGTTGCCCCGCGCGTGCTCCAACACCGCGGTCGCACCGACCAACAGGAGGAGCGCAGGGGATTGCCCATCTTCGATATCCTACCCAACCGCTCCTTGCCGCCACTCGAATGTGATCTCGGCGTCAAGCCTAGCCAGGCCGCAAAGTGCCGGCCGGACTTAAAGCCGTCGGGGTCGGGAACGAGCGCCCTGACGGAGGCAGCGATGATGACTCCAACACCGGGTATCGTGACCAGCCGCCGGGCGTCATCGTCACGCTTGACGGTCGCGACGATCGCACGTTCGAGTTTCTCGATCCTCTCCTTCAACGCCTCTATCTGGTTAGCGAGTTCCATTAAGGCAAAACGGGCTGCATGCGGAAGGCGAGTCGTCTTGTCGCGCACGATCGAGATCAATCCCGCAATCTTTGCCGTGCCGGCGGCAGCAATGATGCCGAACTCCGACAGATGGGCGCGCAGCGCGTTGATCACTTGCGTTCGCCGGACCAGAAGGGCACGGGTCTTGAACACCATCGCAGCCGCCTGCTGTTCCGCGGATTTGGCCGGCACAAAGCGCATGGTCTTGCGGTCACCGCCTCGCTGATCGCTCCCGCATCCGCCGCGTCGGTTTTGCCGCGCTTCACGAACGGCTTCACGTAGACCGGCGGGATCAGGCGCACGTCGTGCCCCAGCGCGATCTCGCGCGCCCAATAATACGCTCTGCCGCAAGCTTCCATCCCGACCAGACAGGCCGGTGTCTTTTCGAAAAACCGCAGCACTTCGGCTCGCCGAAACTTGCGGTTGAAGACCGGACTGCCATCCGCCGCGGCGGCATGAACCTGAAAAACTTGCTTGGCCAGGTCCAGACCGATGGTGGTAATCTGCTTCATGGAACGGCTCCGTTTGTGTGGGCATGTCTAAACGGACACGCCGTGGCACTCAGATGCAGGAACGGCGGGGCCGTTCCACCTCATCAAACGTGCCAAGATCGGAAATGCGGCACTTGATAACCGCCACGGTTGAGCTGTTCAGGTGGCGTGATAGGCTCTCAAAGTGAAACGACGCTTCCTATTTGCCTCGATGGCTGCGACGGCCCTTTCGCCGGGCGCGGTGAGAGCGCAACAGAAAGCGACGCCGGTGATCGGCTTCCTGGGAAGCGCCTCGTCCGCGGGCTTTGCGCCACAGGTCGACGGTCTTCGCAAGGGCCTCGCCGAGGTGGGCTACGCCGAAGGGAAGAACGTCACCATTGAATATCGTTGGGCAGACAGCCACTACGACCGCCTGCCCGCGCTGGCGGCCGAGCTGGTGGCGCTGGGCGTCAGCGTTATCCTTGCCAGTGGCCCACCGGCGGCAGTCGCCGCCAAGGCCGCGACGGCCGGCGTTCCCATTATCTTCGTTGTCGGCTTCGATCCGGTCAGCGCGGGGTTGGTCACGAGCCTCAGCCGCCCGGGAGCAAATGTCACCGGCATGTATCTCTATATCGGAGGCCTGGTGGCGAAGAAGCTCGAGCCGCTGCGCGAAGCGGCGCCGACGATCGAGAGCGTCGGCGTGATGGTAGTTCCCGGGTCGCCGAGCGCGAAGTTCGATGCCGTCGAAATCGAGGCCGCTGTCCGGTCGAGCGGCAAAATATCGGCAAGGATCCTGAACGCCGGGACCGAGGCGGAGATCGATGCCGCCTTCGCCGAGCTTGGCAAGAGCGGGACGGCAGGCGCCATTATCGGCACCGACCCCTATTACTTCTCCCAACGTTCGCATCTTGTCGCCGTCGCGGCGGAGCGGCGCGGCGCGTGCCCACGATCTACTACGCCCGCGAATTTGCGACCGCTGGCGGGCTGATGAGCTATGGCACCAACATTCCGGACATCTATCGCCAGGCCGGCTTCTACACGGCCCGCGTGCTCAAGGGTGAGCGACCCGGCGACATGCCGGTGCAGCAGCCGACGGCGTTCGAGTTCGTGATCAACCTCAAGACTGCCAAAACGCTCGGCCTCACCATCCCGCCGTCGATCCTCGCCCGCGCTGACGAGGTCATTGAATGATGGGATGGATGGAATAACCGGCCGGCGCTCGGAATATGCGGAAATTTGTCGGCAACGGCCTGATTCTGCTCGGCTCCCTGCTGTTCGGGCTCCTCGCAACCGAGGCGATCGTGCGGGCGATCGACGAATTGCCGCTGTTCGCGCTTGAGCTGCCACTGCCGGTCGGCGCCGATACGACTTCGGCCCATCTCGACAAGATGCCGGTGCCGGCCGGTGTGAAGCGCGAGTGGTTCGCGGAGACGCCATTGCCGCTGCCCAACCGCAAGCCGGTGACCGAGCAGGCCGAGCGCTGGTTCCGCGACATCGAACGTAAGCACGCCGAGACAGGCGCGGAGTTTCGCGGCGGCGACATGCTGAAGGCGTGGAACAGCGCGAGGGTCGGAAACCTGTGCGACAACGCCTTCTTCCGCGAGGCGCCGGCGCTCTACGAATACGACCCGTCTGACGGCAAGCCCGAACCGCCCTTTCGGTTCGTGCCCAACGTGACCGGCTTCGATAGCTTGACCACCAACGACTACGGCTGGCGTGGCAAACCGGTGCCGTTCAGGCGCAGCCCGCGCACTGTGCGCATTGTCTTCGTCGGTGCCTCGACGACGATCAGCAGCCATCACATGCCCTTCTCCTATCCGGAGTTCGTCGGCCGCTTCCTCGATGTCTGGGCGAGAGAGCGCGGCCTCGAGGTACACTTCGAAGTGATGAACGCCGGACGCGAGAGCGTCGGCTCGACTGGCATCGCCGAGATCGTGCGGCAGGAGGTGGTGCCACTGCGTCCCGACCTTGTCGTCTACTACGAAGGCGCCAACCAGTTCAGCTCTGAAGAGCCTGCTGCGCGAGCCGCCCAAGGCCGTGCCGCGTCCGCCCGAGGATCTGCTACCGCCGGGACGAATTACCGCCTGGCTGACCGACGCCGCGATCTATTCCGCACTGGTGCGCCGGGTGCAGGCTGCGACCGGCCTGCTCTACCGTCCGGGCGGCGGCGGCGAATGGCCGAAGCCCGCCTACACGCTCGACTGGCCAAAGGGCCTCAACGCGCAGGCGCCCGACATCACGCGGCCCGACCTGCCGGTCAATCTCTCGACGATCCTGGACGACCTCGACCAGATCGGCGGCGATCTCGAAGCCGTCGGCGCGGAGCTGGTGGTCTCGTCGTTCCGCTGGCTGGTGCGCGACGGGCTGGTGCTCGACCCGGTGCGCCACCGTTACATCATCGACCAGCTCAACGTGCGCAACTTCCCTTTCACCTACAGGGATCTGGCGCGGCTCGCGGCCTTCCAGAACCGGACGCTCGAAACCTTTGCCCGCGCGCGCAAACTGCCGTTCATCGATGTCGCGGCCACCATGCCATTCGACCCCGACCTCTACTTCGACGCGATCCACAAGACCTATCCTGGCGAGCGCATGCAGGGCTGGGTGGTCTTCGAGGCGCTGGTGCCGCTGATCGAGCAAAGACTGGCGAGCGGTACCTGGCCGCGTACTGTAACGGACCGACCTGACGTCCACCCCGCATTTATCGTGGCGCCGCGGCTGGTGCCAGTTGACTGTCGTTGAGGCTTCCCCTGATCAGTATGTCAATTGACGGGCGTCGAAATCTCTCCGCGCGTGTCCCCCGGGTGTCCCCACAAACTACGATCTTCGGTAGTTGGTACTTTAATACATTGAACTTATTAAATAAATTCTCGTAGCGTCATTCCTAGGCCGATCCGTCGAAGGGCAACGGCACGCTACTGGTCGATGTGCCCAACCGTGGGCGCGTCTATGGCGTCGCACTCTACAACGGCCCGCACGGCGAGCCGTTCAACTCGGGCAACATCCAGCAGGGCACCGGTTTCCTCGAAGATCGCGGATTTGCCCTGGGCGAGGTGCAGTGGGAGCTGGGCAAAGGCGCCGACCTGCCGTCTTTTGCCGGCCCCGACGGCAAGACGCGGTACATCGAGGGCGTCGGCTTCGCGATCATGCGCGACACCGCCGAATTCCTAGAGCATTTTCCCTGAAACAGGAGTCGGGAGGGATTCCCATGGGGAGGGGTGATTCGATTCACCAGCAATGGCTGGGAGATCGTGATGGGCAAACCCTACAGCATGGACTTGCGTGAACGCGTGGTAACGGCGATCGAGGGCGGAATGTCGACGCCCAGGCGGCGACGCGGTTTTTGATCGGAATTGCGACGGCGGGCACCTGGGCGCGGTTAAAACGTGCGGCGGGGACGGTTGCGCCAGCCAGGCAGGGCAAGCCGAAGGGCTCGGTTCTCGATCCGCACGCGGAGTTCATTTTTGGCCTCATTGCAGAGGCACCCGATATTACACTGGAAGAGATTGCGAACGGCTTGCGGACGAGCGTGCCGTGAAGGTCGTTGCCACTGCGGTTTGGAAGTTCCTCGACCGGCGCGACATGACGCATAAAAAAAGACTGGCCATGCGAGCGAACAGGAGCGTGCCGATGTGAAGGCGGCGCGTGAAGATTGGTCTGCGGGACAGACTGCGCTCAATCCTGAACGGCTGATCTTTATCGACGAAAGCGGTCTCTCAACAAAGATGGCGCGCCTGCGCGGTTGGGCACCGAAGGGAAAACGTTGCCGCGCCGCAGTCCCGCATGGGCACTGGAACACCACGACCTTTGTCGGCGGGCTCACCCTGACTGGCATTTGCGCCCCCATGCTGCTCGACGGTCCGATGGACGGTGATGCTTTCGTGGCTTGGTGCGAGCAGATGCTGGCTCCGACGTTGCGGTCGGGCGACGTCGTGATCATGGACAATCTGCCAGCGCACAAGGTCGCGGGGGTGCGCGCAGCCATCGAAGCTACCGGCGCAATGCTGCGCTATCTGCCGCCATACAGTCCCGACTTCAATCCGATTGAGAACGCCTTCGCAAAGCTCAAAGCCCACGTGCGAAAGGCCGCCGCCAGAACCGTCGAAGCTCTGGAAACCGCTGTTGCAAATGCGCTCCAGACATTCGAACCAAGCGAATGCGCCAACTTCATCGCACACGCAGGCTATGGCTTGGATTAATGGGAATCTGCTCTAGCGCGCGGCTGGGCCGACTCGGCCGGCACGGCCAATCCCCTGCGCGGCGCCGTCGACCGCGTGCTGGCCAGCGGCAAGTCGCAAAGCGGGCGGTTCCTCAAGACCTACCTGCTGCACGGCTTCAACCGGCTGAATGGCCATCGTGTGATCGACGGCATGCACATCTTCGTGTCGGGTGCCGGCCTGTTGCCGATCCTGACCTCGTCGGCGGGCCCGCGATCGAGCGGCGATGCCGCACCCTCCTTCACCGATCCCGAGTTCCGCGGCGTGAACGAGGGGCCCTTCACCATCGGAGAGATCGTGGCTGTGGTCGAGAAGCGCGGCGAGGTGCCGCCGCGCATCGTCATGATGAGCAGCACCACCGACTTCCTGTCCCTGCGCGCCTCACTTGGCCGCACCGGCGGCAGCGGTACGGAAGACCAGCCGATCCCGGCGAACGTTCGCATGTACGATATCGCCGGCGCCTCGCATGTCGTCCTGCCGAGAGCGCCCGATTGCACACTGCCGCTTGCCAGGCTCGACTGGACGCCGGTGTCGCGCGCCACTTTGCTCGCCCTCGACCGCTGGGTGGGACAGAACACTGCTCCGCCCGCCAACAGGCTGATGCCGCTCGAGCCGGCGTTGGGCGACGCCGACGTGCTCGGCGCGCCCAAATACCTTGTCGGCGCGGTGATCCAACGGCCCAAGCGCGATGCCGACGGTAACGTCTTGGGCGGCGTGCGTTTGCCCGACGTCGCGGTTCCCCTGGGCGTCCACGCCGCGCAGCAGGAGCCGAAGTCGTTCTCTTGCGCGCTGGCTGGTGCGTTCCTGCCATTTCCGCAAGCCAAGATCGTCGAGCGCTACAAGGATCGCGACGACTACGTCAACCGGATCCGGCTGGCGGCCCGCGCCTTGCAGGCCGAAGGCTTCCTGTTGACGGAGGACGCCGCCGTCATCATCAACGCCGCAACTACGATGCGCTGGCCGGACGCCAAGGCGCCGTAGGCTCAACTGCTCTCGGCGTGCAGGATATCGCCGAACAGCTCCCAGGTCCGGCCCTTGAAGCGCGCCAGTTGGACCGCCTGGATCGGATAGTAGTCGGTCGGGCTGGTCGAGACGGTGATGCCCGGCAACAGCATGGGCACGCGGAACTTCTGGAAGGACGTCGCCTGCTTCATCACATTGGCGCGCGTGAGGTTGTCACCGCAGCGCCGCAGGGTCTCGGCCATCAGGAACGACACGGTGTAGCCGCTGACGTTGCCGAGGTCGGCGAGATGCGCCGACGGATGGTACTTGGCCATCCACGCCTTGAAAGCTTTCATGTCATCGTGCTCGGCCCAGGTGGGGTCGGTCGGATCCATCAGGTAGGCCGCCGTGACCACACCCTGCACGTTTTCGAGACCGGCCGGCCGCATGACCGTGCCGACGCTCGCCGACACGTTGTTGAGATACTGCACCGGCTTCCAGTTCAGATCGGCCACCTTGCGCATGGCCTGGGCCGCAAACTTGGGCGTGGCGATGTTGAAGAAGACATTGGCGTCGGCCGCCTTGAGCTGGATGATCTGGCTGTCGACCGTGGGATCGGTGATCTCGAAGGTGACATGCTTGACGACCCGGCCAACCTCCGTGCCGAGCCCTTCCTTGAAGCCCTCCCAGTAGTCCTTGCCGTAGTCGTCGTTCTGCATCAGCACGCCGATGCGCGCGTCCTTGACGTTGGCGAGGACGTGCTTGGCGTAGATCACCGCCTCGGTGTGATAATCGGGCGCGTAGCCCATGGTCCACGGGAAGTCCTTGGGGTTGCCCCACTTGGAGGCACCGGTGGCGACGTAGAGCTGCGGCACCTTCTTCTGGTTCATGTACTTGTGGATCGCGGTGTTGCAGGCGGTGCCGAGAGTGTTTTCCGTGCACAGCACCCTCTCCTGCTCGACCAGCTGGCGGATCATCTCTACCGTCTTGGGCGGCGAGTAGCCGTCGTCGAGGCTGATGAACTTGATCTTGCGGCCGTTGATGCCGCCGGTGTCGTTGATCATGTCCCAGAAGGCCACGATCGCCTTGCCGTTCACGCCATAGGCGGACGCCGGTCCGCTATAGGGGCAAGTGTGGCCAATCTTGATCTCGCTGTCGCTGGCGCCGTCGTCGTATTTCTTCTGCGCCGACGCGACATGGGGCGCGGGAATGATGGCTACGGCCGACGCGCCGGCCAGGAACGTACGCCTGCTGGTCTTCATCGATCCTCCCAAACCGGAACTCTTTGGTCCCTGATTTCGCCAAGCCTACACCTCTACAATCGCAATTGCGAGATCACCGGATCGGAACTCGCGGTGGCGTAGAGATGCAGCAGAAAGACGCTCGACATCTGGTTCGCCTCGAACAGCCGGAGCTTGCCCGACTGCAGGCCGGCGACGAATTCGGTCCACGGCATTTCATGAATGTGCAGGTTCTCGCTCTCTTCCTGCTGCGGCTCGCCGATCTTGCGCACGCCGAGCGCCAGGTAGCTGTGCACCTGGTTGGCAAAGCGCGACGCCACCGGATGCAGCGCGCCGAGCACGTGCCAGGTGCCGTCGCCGTAGCCTGTCTCTTCCAGGAGCTCGCGTCGCGCGGCCGCCTCGCGGTCCTCTTTGGGATCGACATGGCCGGCCGGGATCTCGAGCAGGGTGCGCTTCACGGCATGGCGATATTGCTCGACCAGGATCACGTTTCCCGCCTCGCTGATCGCCACCACGTTTACCCAGTCGGCCACCTCGACCACATGATAGGGCGACATCGTCTTGCCGCCCGGCAGCCGCACGGTGTCGCTGCGCACGCTGAGCCAGCGGTCGCGGAAGGAATAGCTCGAGTCGAGGAGCTGCCACGGTTCGATCGGTTTGCTCACGGACTACCAACCCAACTGCCGCCGGATGCCAGCGGCAATGTCCAGGTGGCGCTCATGGTCGCCGGCAAAGCGCAGCACCAGATGGCTCGCGCCGGCGTCGGCGTAGCTCTTGAGCCATTGACCGGCGCCGGCTGGCGAGCCGGCAAAGCACCTCTGCTGCTTGCGCATGATGTCGGGGCGCATCCCGGTGTAGTAGCTCGCGAGGTAGCTGCTGATCCGCGCTTCGGCCCGCGCCTCGTCGTCGTCGATCGCGAGAGTGAGATACATCGCGCCGGTCAGCGACTTGTCATCGCGACCGGCGGCGCGCGCGGCGGCCTGCACCTCGCCCCATTGCGCCGGATACTCTGCCGCCGTCGGCCCGTTGGGAAACCAGCCGTCATAGAGCCGCCCGGTCCGCTCGCGCGCCGGCTTCACCGAGCCGCCGATCCAGATCGGCGGACCACCCGGCCGGTGCGGCGTCGGGCCGAGCACGGCCTGCCTCAGCTTCCAGCGGCCGTCCCAGTCGATCGGCTTGCCTGTCCACAGCGCCCGGCAAAGCCTCAGGCCTTCGACCATGCGGCCGACGCGCTTATCGAAGGGCACCCCTGCCGCCTCGAACTCGGCCCGGATATTGGGCACGTCGGTCGCAATGCCGACTCCCAGGATGAATTGGCCCTCCGAGATGCGGTCGAGCGTCGCCACCTGCTGGGCCAGCACCACGGGATTGCGCAGCGCCGGCAGGAGCACGGCCGTGCCCAGTTCGGCCTTGCGCGTACGGGCCGCCACGGCCGCCAGCAGGGTCAGCGGGTCGTGGCGTGGTCGCGCAAGCAGTGAATCACCGACCCAGATCGAATTGAAGCCGAGTCGTTCGGCCCGTTCCGCCAGCGCCAGAAGCGGCGCGGTCTCCTGCCGGCCTTCCATGGTCCGCTCGCGAGTCGGCAGCAGGTATCCAAGTTTCGGCATCTTCACTCCTTCGGTCACAGGGGTCGCCGGGGGCCGGAAGTTAAGCATATTTGCCGTTTCCCTGTTGCCAGCCCCTGACAACCGGCTGACAATTCCCGCCATCAGCTCAGCGTCCGGAGTTGCGTCGCGTAAACCGACTGAAACAGGGAGGTTTAGCCGATGTCCGCGTCTGTTGCTTCTGCGGCCCAAGGGCCGTGGTGGAAAGAACCCACCAAAGACCAGTGGTACGCCTACATAGCCGCGTGGCTCGGTTGGACCCTGGATGCCTTCGACTTCACCATTTTCCTTTTGATCATGGTGCCGATCGCCAAGGAATTTAACATCCCGATCACCGCGGTGACGATCGTGTTCACGCTCACCTTGGGCATGCGCCTGGTCGGCGCCACTGCCGCGGGCTGGCTGGGAGATCGCATTGGCCGCAAGACGCCGTTGATGATCTCGATCCTGTGGTACTCGATCTGCAATTTCATCGCCGGCTTCTCGCCTACCTTCATCTTCCTGCTGATCTTCCGCACCTTGCTGGGCATCGGCATGGGTGCTGAATGGCCAGCCGGCGCCGCACTCGCCATGGAATCCTGGCCGACCCGTTCGCGCGGCTTCATGAGCGGCATCCTGCAGGGCTCGTGGGGGTTGGGCTTCGCGCTCTCGGCCGCCGCCTACGGCCTGCTGTTCGAGCATATCGGCTGGCGCGGCCTGCTGTGGATCGGCATCCTGCCGGCGCTCGCCGTCGTGTGGATCCGCTTCTACGTCAAGGAACCAGCGGTGTGGGCCGAGAACAAGCGCAAGCAGAAGGAGAATCAGACGGAGGTCAAGGCGCCGCTGTTCATGATCTTCAAGCGCAAGTATCTCTACAACACGCTGACCGGCTGCGCGTGGATGGCTTCGGCCTTCTGCGTCTACTACTCGATCTGGGCGCTGTTCGCGACCTACCTGCAGAGGGAGTTGCAATGGACGCCGGGCCAGGTCGCCGTGCCGTTGTTCTGGGCCAACATCATCGTGTTCGGCGGCAATGCGGTGTGGGGCATCGTGGCGGATAGATGGGGCCGCAAGCCCGGCATCTACATCCCGTGCATCATCGGCATCTTCGTCACGCCGCTTTATCTATACACCAAGGATCCGATCTGGATCGTCGCTGGCTTCATCGGCCAGGGCTTCTTCGGCGGGGCGATCTACGGTCAGAACCCGAGCTATCTCTGCGAGCGCTTCCCGACCGAGGTGCGGGCGACGGCGTCGGGCTTCGTCTACCATCAGGGGGCGATCTTCGGCGCTTTCATCGCGCCAGTGCTGTCCTACTTCGCCATCGAGATGAAGATGGGCTTCGCCATGCCGATGATGATCAGCACCATGATCTTCATGGTGCTGGTGATTATCTTCGTCCTGATGGGCCCCGAGACCAGGGGCAAGCACCTGACGGCCGACGTCGAGGTCTTCGCCGCGGCGGACGACTGAATGAGCGCTCCCGAGTGCAGGGCGCGCCGTCGTTCATGTCGGCGCGCCGGGGGAATTGACGGACGGGCGGCCAGCCTGAGACAGTCGGCCCAACCGCTGCGAGCGGTCGGGGGAGATCGTCAGTGTTTCAGCGTTTTGTAGCCATCATCCTGTTCCTGTTCGCCGGCGAGGCCGCCGCCCAGGAATTCGCCTTCGTGCTGGTCAACGGCACGCAATACCAGATCCGCGAACTGCACCTGTCGTCCGCCAACATGAACAACTACGGCCCTAATGTGCTGCGTCCGCCCTACCTCAAGCCGGGCGAGGCCCGGCGGGTGGATTTTCGAGGCTACGTCGTCGATTGCAACGTCGATCTCAAGGTCGTGTTCGCCAGCGTCGACAGCCAACCGGTCTGGCAGTACCTCAACCTCTGCAATCTCAAGAAGATCAGGCTCGCCTACGACCAGATGAGCGGCGTCCCGACCGCGACCTACGACGACTAGCCTCAGCCCTCGCCGCGCGCCGGCCAAACCGGGCGGTGATAGCCGAGCGGCACCGACGGCCGCGCCCAATGCGGCGGCGTCTCCGCCATCTGCGCGACGGATTTGAGATGCCGGAGCGGGCCGGACGGCGTCTCGCTGGTGGTCGACCAGCTGTCGAGCTCGGCAGCGGAAAACTCCTCCGGCACGCCCTTGAGCGCATCTGCCGGCACCTCGCCGAGATCGGCCATCCACTTGCCGACCTGGGCGAGCGAGATGCGTACCAGCCAGGCGCCGCCCTCGCGCGCGCGGCGCTCCAGCGCCACCATGGCGCCGAAAGCCATCAGGTAGCCGGTGCAGTAGTCGATCGCCGACACCGGATAGAATTGCGGTCCCGGGCTCTTGCCCGGCACGACCTCGGCCTGGCGCGTGGTCATGCCGCTCACCGTCTGCACCACCGTGTCGAAGCCGCGCCGCTGCGCCCACGGCCCGGTGTGACTGAAGGCCGAGAGCGAGACATAGATCAGCCCGGGACGTAGCGCGGCGAGCTCCTCCGGCGACAGCCCGCGGCTGCCGAGGCTCCCCGGCCGGTAGCCCTGAGAGAAGACATCGGCCTCGCGCACCAGCCCGCGCAGGGTCTCGACGTCGGCCGGCTGGCGCAGGTCGAGCTGCGCCGAGAGCTTGCCGTGCCCGGTGTCCCATTCCTGGTAGCCGAGGTTGGGCAGGTGCGCGCCGGTGATCTTCATGACGTCGGCGCCGTGCTCGGCCAGCGTGCGCGCGCAGGTTGGTCCGGCGAGCACGCGCGTGATGTCGACCACGCGGATGCCCGACAGCGGCCGCTTGCCGGCGGGTAGCGGCTCCGGTGGACTGTCGGCGATGCGCACGATCTCGATCAGCGGAAGCTTGGCGACGGCGATGCCCTGCGGATGGCGCGCCCACTCGGCCCGCGTTCTCACCATGCCGCCGGCCCCCTTGGCCGCGATGATCGCCTCCTCGAGTTCGCCGGCGTCCCACTTGGCGACAGCGCGCGCCACCGCCTCGCGGTCCTCCGCCACGCCGAGCACGCTGAGCGCCGCCGCGCGATGGTTGGGGAAGTTGCAATGGAGATAGCTCCAGCGGCCGTCCTTGGCCGGATAGACGCCCATGACGCCGTGTCCGCGCGCTCGACAGATGGCCGTCACCCAGCTTCATGTAGGTGCCGGAGCGCAGCGACGCGGTGGCCTGGCGAAGATCGACCGTGACTTGCTGGCGCCGTCCGGTGCGCAGCTCCCACAGCCGAGCCGCGGCGAGTGCGGCCGCTGCCACGGTCGCGGAGCCCGCTGTTCCGATACGAAAGGGCGTGGGCAGCACCGGGTCGGTGCCGCCGGTGAAGGCAATGTCGGCGGAGCGATCGTCCGGCCAGGCGGCCACGGGCAGGATCGCCCGCAAGGTCTCGTGCGGCTTGGTCATGCCACGACGGTGGCCTGCACGAACCCTATTTGTCCAGCCAGACGTCTTCCATCCTGAGGCCGTTGTAGATGCTGTTGATCATCGGCACGTAGCCCTTGACGTAGGGATACCAGCAGGTGCCCGAGCGGTTGTGATAGAGCACCGGCCGTGCCACGTCCTCGGCGAGCCGCCGCTCGATGTCCCAAACCAGCTGCTTGCGCTTGTTCTGGTCGATCTCCATCGACTGCTGCTCGAACAGCTTGTCGATCTCGGGGTTGCAGTAGCCGTCGTAGTTGTTCTCCGAGCCGCAGGCATAGTTCTCGAAGAACGTCTGGTCCGGGTCGTCGATGCCGTTGCCGGTGAGGTTCAGCCCGATCGAGTAGTCGCGCTTGCGCACCTTGGGGAACCACTGCGTGGTGTCGACCGCCTCGAGCTCGGCGTCGATATAGATGTGCTTGAGCTGGTCGAGCAGGATCACCGCGGGGTCGCGATAGGGCGGGATGTTGCGCGTCGAGACCTTGAGCTTCAGCCGGTTGGCGGAGCCAAAGCCCGCCTTCTCCATCAGCGCGCGCGCTTCGACGCGGTTCTTGGCCACGTCGGGATCGTACCCTGGAAGCTTCTGCAGCACGTCGGGTGGCATGCCCCAGATGCCTTCGGGCGGCGCCAGCAGCGCGCCGCCGACCGTGCCCTTGCCCTGGGTCAGGGTGTCGAGGAAGGCCTGGCGGTCGAGCGTCAGCGCCACGGCACGGCGCAGGTTCGGATCGTTGAAGGGTGCCACCTCGCGATTGACGATGACATTGCGCTGCACGTTCGAGGCCATCAGCTCGCAGATGGCTCTGCGGCTGCTGGGCCTTGATGTCCTTCAGCATCGGCACCTGGAAGAAATAGAACGACGTCATGTCGACCGCACCGGAGACGAAGGTAAGCGCCGCGGTCGACTGGTTCTTGATGATCTTGTACTCGATGCCGTCGAGATAGGGCCGTCCCTTCTTCCAGTAGTCGGGGTTGCGCGTGACCTTGATGGTCTCGTTGGGCTTGAACTCGACGAACTTGAACGGTCCGGTGCCGATCGGCCGGCGCCGCATCTCGGCGGTCGGCACGTGGCAGGGATAGACCGGCGAGAAGCCCGAGGCGAGCAGCGCGATGAAGGCGGGCTGCCGGCGCTTCAGCTTGAACGTCACCTCGAAGTCGCCGTCGGCCACGACCTCGTCGAGGTTGCCATACCACGCCTTGCGCGGATTGACGCGCAGCGTGTCGCCGCCGTTGCCCTTGCCCTGCAGCAGGTTCCAAGTGCAGACGACGTCGCGGGCGGTGAACGGCTTGCCGTCGTGCCATTTCACGCCCTGCCGCAGCTTGAAGGTCAGAGCGGTGCCATCGGCGTCCCAGCCCCAGTCGGTCGCGAGGTCGGGCACGATCGACTTCATGCCGCTTTGCGGGACCTTCTGGTCGTACATCACGAGGTTGTTGAACACGCCCATCATCGGCCCTTGGCCTGCGATGGTCAATTCCTCATGGATCGACATGGTGGCCGGACTGTCGAAGAAGAAGATTTTCAGGACGCCGCCGGACTTCTGCGCTGCCGCGGAACTCGCGATCAACGCGACGGCCACAGCAGTGCACGCAAGAATGCGCTCGTACGCCATTGCTCCCTCCACGTTCGAAACGCTAGGTGCACGCAAGCTCTACGCTTGGTCGTACGCTGGGCTTAAGGCGCGCATGCTAACCCAGGGTTCGTTGCCTGCCCAGTCCGTCCCTCCTACGATGGGTCATGCCGCGGCGCCTGTTCGACAGCCATTGCCACATCATCGACCACCGTTTCCCGATCGTCGCCAACCAGGGCTATACGCCGCCCGAGTTCCGGCTCGCCGACTACCTGGCCGAAACCAAGCCGTTGGGCGTCGCCGGCGGCGCCGTCGTCTCCGGTTCGTTCCAGGCCTTCGATCAGACCTATCTGATGGACGTCCTGCCCAAGCTCGGCGCCGGCTGGGTGGGCGTCACACAGCTTCCGGCCGACTGTCCCGATGAAGAGATCAAGAACCTTGCCGGCATCGGCGTGCGGGCGGTCCGCTTCAACCTGTTCCGAGGCAATATCGACAGTGTGGCGGATATCGCCGCGCTCGCCCGCCGCGTCCACGCGGTCGCCGGATGGCACGCCGAAATCTACGCCGACGCCGCGGCGCTCAAGCCTCACCTCGCCGCTCTCGCCACGCTGCCGCAGCTTTCCATCGACCACCTCGGCATGACCGAAGAAGGCGTTCCCGTCTTGCTCGAGCTGGTCGATGCCGGCTGCAAGGTCAAGGCGACCGGCTTTGGCCGGGTGCATCTCGATGTGCCGAAGACGCTGGAAGCAATTGCCCACCGGAATCCGAACGCCCTGGTGTTCGGCACCGATATCCCCTCGACCCGCGCCAAGCGACCGTTCGAGGTGGGCGACATCGAGCTGGTCGAGCGCGTGCTCGGCGCCGAATTGGCCCAGCGCGCGTTCTGGGACAATCCGTTAGCGCTTTATCGGGTCAAGATCGATTGAGTTGGCGTCCCCTACGGGATTCGAACCCGTGTTACCGCCGTGAAAGGGCGGTGTCCTAGGCCTCTAGACGAAGGGGACGAGGCTTTCGAGAGCGGGTGGATGTAACGGCTCGGGCTGCTGAAATCAAGGCGGCACGGCCCTCGTCCGGGCGCCGGCAACGCGGCACAATCGCCGTGAGATGACGCCGTTTCGCCGCAGCCTGCTTGTCCTTCTGATCATGACCGGCTCGCCGGCAACGCTGCATGCGCAAGCCGGTGCAGTTCCACCGGGCGGCGACCCAGCGCTCGCCTGCAAGCAAAGGCCCGACGGCCGCGCCTACTGGACCGAGTACGGCTTCTGCGACTTGCCGGTGAAGGGGCCGAGCCAGGCCAAGGGTCTGGTGCTGTGGAGCCACGGTCTCGCGGCCGACAGGGAGCAGTTCAACGACCCGCCACCGCCCATCATGCGGGCCATGCAGCTCGCCGGCTGGGACATCATCCGGATCAACCGCAACAACCTCTATGAAAAGAGCTGGGAGTCCTCGGGTCCGCGGCACCGCGACGATGCGCTCGACCGGCTGCGTGCCGCCAAGGCGCAAGGCTATCGCTTCGTCGTCCTCGCCGGCCAGTCCTACGGCGGCACGATCTCGCTCGAGGCCAGCGCGAAGTCGGACGAGGTCGACGGGGTGCTCGCTTTCTCGGCGGGGCACGGCAGTGACGCCAACCAGGGCGCAACCGGTGGACGCGAGCGCTTTCGCATCTTGAACGGCCTCCTGCTGAAGACGATCTCGGCGCAAAAAGGCGGGCGGCTGGTCGTTCTGACCGCGGGCGGTGATTCGCTTCAGCCGGATCGCGTCCCGGGGAGCGGCTGGGCTCTACAGATCCGCGCCGCGCTCAATTCGACCGGACGTCCCTACGTCGTGTTCGACGAAAATTCGCCGATCCGAGGCCACGGCGCCGGCACGACCAACCAGTTCTCGGCCTGGTTCGGCAGCTGCATCGAGCGCTTCCTCGATCCGGCGCAACGCGTGGCGGCGGGCGAAACGGTGTGCACGGCCGCCCGATCCGATCCCGCGCTTCCTGATGCCGGCCGATCTCAAGCGGCCTACCGCCGGGGGGAGTGGCCCAGCACGCTGGCTCGGCGTCTGGGAAGGGACCTTCGGTGAGAACAATCGTGAGCTCGCGATCGTCGTCGAAGCCGCGACGACGGACGTCGCCACCGTGGTCTATGCGACGGGTGCAGGTCCTCGGCGCGACATGAACATGGACTACGACCGCTATACCAACGCCAAAGTCAAAGGCGATACGATCACCATCGATCGCGGCGGCAATCGGACGATCACCCTCGTGCTCTCGAGCGACGGCAAGAGCCTCTTGTTCCAGCACACGCTGCCGAATGCGCCGGCCCTCGTCGCGAGCTTGCGTCGCGCCGACTGACCTAGTGGGCCGACACCGAGCCGGCCGCCGACGCCGCATCGTCGATCTGCAGGCGCACGCTTTCGCGGCCGTTGTAGCGGTCGATCCGGAGCGCGCCGGCCACATGCAAGATCGGCTTGGCGGGATCGAGCAGCGCGGGACCGAGCGCCGTGCCGCCGGCACGGAAGGCGATCGCCTCGAGCCGACCGCGCTGCTGGCCGACCAGGGTACAGCGCACATGGCCCTCGCCCACCGGCTGGGCGTAGTCGACGCGCACGCCGGTGAGTGCAAAGCGAGGCAGCGCGTTGCCGGCGCCGAACGGGCCGGCGCGCTCGATCATGTTGACCAGCTCCTGCGTGGCGGCGCCCGGCGCCAGGGCTGCATCGATGCCCAGCTCGCGCACCGGCGGCGCCGCGCCAAGCTGCGGCGCCAGGCGCTGGTCGAGGAAGGCGGCAAGCTCGCCGATATGCTCGCGCGCCACTGTGAGACCGGCCGCCATGGCGTGGCCGCCGCCGTTGATCAGCAGCCCCTGCTGGCGCGCCGCCAGCACCGCGGCGCCGAGATCGACACCCTTGACCGAGCGGCCGGAGCCCTTGCCGAGCTCGCCGTCCATGCCGATCACGAAAGCGGGCCGGCCGTAGCGCTCGACGAGGCGGCTGGCCACGATGCCGATCACGCCGACATGCCAGCCCTCGCTCTCGACCAGCAGCGCCGCCGGCAGGCCCTTGCGGTCGGGTCCGTACAGCCCCTCGATGCGGGCGATCGCCTGGTCGAGCACCTCGCGCTCGATGGCCCGCCGCTCGGCGTTGAACTCGTCGAGTTTCAGCGCCAGCGCGCCAACCTCGTGCGCATCGTCACTCGACAGCAGGCGCGCCCCAAGATCGGCCTGCCCCACCCGGCCGCCGGCATTGACGCGCGGTCCCAGGAGAAAGCCGAGATGGTAGGCGCCGGGTGCTTCTCTCAATCGTGCGACGTCGGCCAGGGCGGCGAGGCCCGGATTGCGCCGCTGCGCCATGACGGCCAGCCCCTGGCGCACCAGAGCGCGGTTGACGCCGGTGAGTGGCACGACGTCGGCGACAGTTCCCAGGGCGACGAGGTCGAGCCACTGCCGCAGGTCGGGCTCGGGCCGCGGCGAGGATGCGGAGGGGCCGTACCAGCCGGCCTCGCGCAGCGCGCGGTTGAGGCCGACGCACAGCAAGAAGGCTACGCCCACCGCGGCGAGCTGCTTGTGCGGGCTCGCGTCGTCGATGCGGTTGGGGTCGACCACCGCCACCGCCTCAGGCAGCGTGATCTCGGCCTGGTGATGGTCGATCACGATGGTGTCGAGGCCGGCGCGGCGCGCCTCGGCGAGCGGCTCGTAGGCGGTGACGCCGCAATCGACGGTGACGACCACCGCGGCACCCTCTTCCTTGAGCTTCAGCAGCGCCGCCGTGTTGGGCCCGTAGCCCTCCTTGCGGCGGTCAGGAATGTAGACGCCGATATTGCCGCCGATGCTGCGGAAGAAACGCAGCAGCAGCGCCGAGGACGTGGCGCCGTCGACGTCGTAGTCGCCGAACACCACGATGCGCTCGCCTTGCTGGACCGCGCGTACCAGTCGCGCGATGGCGGCGTCCATGTCCTTGAGGTGCGACGGATCGGGCAGGAACTTGCGCAAGGTCGGCTCGAGGAAGTCCGGCACGCCCTCGAGATCGACCTCGCGCGCCGCCAGCAGCCGGCACATCGCGTCGGGCAGGCCGTGGCGCTGGGCGATCGCCAGCGCCATGCGCTCGTCCGCCAGCCGCTCGGCCCAGCGCCGCCCGGTCAGCGACCGCTCGACGCCAAGAAAGGCCGCTCGGGCAGCGCGGACTTCGGAAGACATGCTCCTCTATAGCGCAACGGCCTGGGGAGCGTTTTCACCACCGCCATTCGAAGGGCCACACGCGCACGACCGCGATGTTGATGCGCCGTGCGTGCGCGCCGCCGATCTGCAGGGTAAGTGCCTGGCTCCGCGCCTCGACCTCGATGCTGTGGACCACGCCTGGGCACTCCCGGGTGCGGCTGGAGGCGAGCTCGGGGAGTCGCACGTTGTCCTGGATGGCGTCGACCCAGCCGTCCACCGACAAGGCAATCTGGTAGCGGCCGGCGGGCACGCTCTCGATGGTGACGATGCCGCCCAGCCCGCCGTCGCTGCCGCGCTCGGGCGGCACGAAGTAGATGACGTCGGCGACCGGCTTCAGGCGCAGCGCGAACGCGCCTTCCTTGGGCAGCGCCTGCCCGCTCTCCACGGTCGGCAAGGGCTCATCGAAGAGGTCGATCGGGCGGCCGATCGACCACGAGAAGTTGCGGCACGTCTCTTCCTGCGCCGCCGCATCGGCGGTCACCAGGAGAGGTAAGATACAGGCGACAAACGCTAGAGGGAGTGCCCGCATCCCTCCATCATGATCACGCCCAGCTCGGCAGGCCAGTCTTTATCGAGAAATTGTGATGGGCGGAAATCCACCGCACCGTCCCGGTCTTGGAGCGCATGACGATGGAATGGGTCTCCGCGCCGTTGCCGAAGCGGCGGACCCCTTTCAGCATCGAGCCCGAGGTGACCCCGGTGGCGGCGAACATCACGTCGCCCTTGGCCATGTCCAGCATCGAGTATTTGCGGTTGAGGTCCTTGATGCCCCACTTCTTGGCACGGGCCTTCTCGTCGTCGTTGCGGAACAGGAGGCGGCCCTGCATCTGGCCGCCGATGGCGCGCAATGCCGCCGCCGCCAAGACGCCTTCGGGCGCACCGCCCGAACCCATGTAGATGTCGATGCCCGACTCGCCCGTCGAGGTGGCGATCACGCCCGACACGTCTCCGTCGCCGATCAGCATGATGCGCGCGCCGGCTTCGCGCACCTTGGCGATCAGCTCGGCATGGCGCGGCCGGTCGAGGATGCAGACCACCAGGTCCTCGATGGCGCTCTTCTTGGCCTTGGCGAGATCCCTGAGGTTCTCCGCCGGCACCTTGTCGAGGTCGACGACGCCCTCAGGCAGGCCGCCGCCGACCGCGATCTTGTCCATGTAGACGTCCGGCGCATTCAGGAAATTGCCGTCTTCCGCCATCGCCAGGACGGCGAGGCCGTTCGGCAGGCCCTTGGCGGTGATGGTGGTGCCTTCGAGCGGGTCGAGCGCAATGTCGATCTTGGGGCCGCCCGAGCCCACCTTCTCGCCGATATAGAGCATCGGCGCCTCGTCGCGTTCGCCCTCGCCGATCACGACGGTGCCATCGATCGACAAGGTGTTGAGCGCGCTGCGCATGGCGTCGACCGCGGCCTGGTCGGCCTTCTTCTCGTCGCCGCGACCCATCAGCTTGGATGCCGCGAGCGCCGCGGCCTCGGTCACGCGCACGGCCTCCAGTGCGAGATTGCGATCCATCTTGCCAACATCGGCCATCGTTTCCTCCTGACGCGACTGACGCGCGTTCTTCAAAATGCTTCGATGCGGATCAGGCAGGGTTCTTCCGCCACCGCCTTGAGCTTGGCAATACGCGCCAGAGCGCGCCGCATGCGCGCCTCCTCGGTCTCGTGCGTGGTCAGCACCACCGGCACCTCGCCCGATTGCGAGCGACCGCGCTGCAGCATCGATTCCAGCGAGATGCGCTCCTTGGCAAGCACGCCGGAAACCGCCGCGATCACGCCCGGCCGATCCTGCACCATCAGGCGCATATAGTAGGCCCCGACATGACGGTCCATGGGCGAGGTCTTCTTATCGGCCAGCCGCGCCGCCGGCACGACGAAGGCCGGCATGTGCCGCCCGCGCGCCACGTCGACGATGTCGGCGACGACCGCCGAGGCGGTCGGCCCCTGCCCTGCACCGCGGCCCTGGAACATGGTCTTGCCCACGAAATCGCCCTCGATCGCCACGGCGTTGAACACGCCCTCGATGTGGGCGATCGGCGCCTCGAGCGAGACCATGCAGGGATGCACGCGCTGCTCGATGCCGTATTTGGTCTCGCGGGCGAGACCCAGCAACTTGATGCGATAGCCCAGCTCCTCGGCGAACTCGATGTCCATCGACGTGACGCGGCGAATGCCCTCGACATGGATACCGGCGAAATTGACCCTGGCGCCAAAGGCGGCCCCGGTCAGCACCGCGAGCTTGTGTGCCGCATCGATGCCGTCGACGTCGAAGCTGGGATCGGCCTCGGCGTAGCCCGCCGCCTGCGCCTCGGCCAGCACGACGTCGAAGTCGCGGCCGGTCTCGCGCATGGTGGTGAGGATGTAGTTGCAGGTGCCGTTGAGGATGCCATAGAGCCGCGCCACGCGGTTGCCGACCAGGCCTTCGCGCAGCGCCTTGATGATCGGGATGCCGCCAGCGACCGCCGCTTCGAAGGCGAGGATGGCGCCCTTCTTCTCGGCGATGGCTGCAAGATCGGCGCCGTGCATGGCAAGCAGCGCCTTGTTGGCGGTGACGACATGCTTGCCCGCGCGCAGTGCCCGCTGGACCAGCCGGCGCGCCACGCCGCCCGAGCCGCCGATCAGCTCAACCACGACGTCGATATCGCGCGCTTCCGCCAGCGCCAGTGGATCCTTCTCCCAGCGCACGCCGCTGAGGTCGATATCGCGCTTCTTCCTGGGATTGCGCGCGCTCACCGCCACGAGCCGGAGAGGTCGGCCGCCGCGCAGCGACAAGAGGCGGTCGTGCTCGGCGAGCAGCTTGACCACGCCAGCGCCGACGGTGCCGAGGCCGGCGATGCCGATCTTCAGGGGAGATTTCATTGGAGCCTGATACGACAGACGGCGCTTAGGCGCGAGCCTTGAGTAGCGTGATGTTGTCGCCCACGCCGCGCAGGTAGAGATCGATCGAGCGCGAGGGATCGGCCAGCACCTGGCGGATATTGCGGATCGCCTGGCGAATACGGTGTTTGTTCTCGACCAGCGCGATGCGGACATGCGCATCGCCGTGCTCGCCAAAGCCGATGCCGGGCGAAACCGCCACGTTGGCCTGCGTCAGCAGCAGCTTCGAGAAGGCAAGCGAGCCAAGCTCGGCGAAGTCCTTGGGGATCGGCGCCCAAGCGAACATCGAGGCGGGAGGTGCAGCCAAGTCCCAACCCGCCGCGCGCAAGCCGTCGATCAGTACGTCGCGGCGCTCCTGGTAGGTGTCGCGTGCCTCGGCGATGCAGTCCTGCGGGCCGTTCAGCGCCGCCGTCGCCGCCACCTGGATCGGCGT
The DNA here is from genome assembly GCA_963755595.1 of uncultured Alphaproteobacteria bacterium. Classification (GTDB taxonomy): domain Bacteria; phylum Pseudomonadota; class Alphaproteobacteria; order Reyranellales; family Reyranellaceae; genus Reyranella. The sequence continues at coordinate 23,234 of CAVWKP010000024.1, forward strand.
GAAGGCGCCGTAATCGAGGTATGACTTGATGCGGGTCAGCGCGTGGATCAGCGTCTTGTTGCCGGCGGCGAAGCCGATGCGCCAGCCGGCCATCGAATAGGTCTTGCTCATCGAGGTGAACTCGATCGCGATATCGCGCGCCCCGGGCACCTGCAGCACCGACGGCGGCGGATTGCCGTCGAAATAGATCTCGGCATAGGCGAGGTCGCTCAGGATCCAGATCTTCTCGCGTTTGCAGAAATCGACGATCGCCGCATAGAAGTCGAGATCGACGACCTGCGCCGTCGGGTTCGACGGATAGTTCAGCACCAAGGCAATCGGCTTGGGCACGGTGTGGCGCACCGACCGCTCGAGCGCCGGCAGGAATTCGGCGAGCGAGGTCGCGCCCGGCACCGGAATGTGGCGCACCGAACCGCCGGCGATGATGAAGCCGTAGGGATGGATCGGATAGCTGGGGTTGGGCACCAGCACGATGTCGCCCGGCGAGGTGATCGCCTGCGCGAGATTGGCCAGTCCCTCCTTCGAGCCCAACGTCACGATGATCTCGCTCTCGGGATCGAGCTCGACATTGAAGCGCCGCGAGTAATACGCCGCCTGCGCCTTGCGCAGGCCCGCAATGCCGCGCGAAGCGGAGTAGCCGTGCGCGCGCGGATTGGCGGCTGCCTCGGCGAGCTTGGCCACGATATGCGGTGCGGTCGGCAGGTCGGGGTTGCCCATGCCGAGATCGATCACGTCCTGGCCGGCGGCCCGGGCCCGCGCCTTCATGGCATTCACTTCAGCGAACACATAGGGAGGCAGGCGCTTCAGCCGGTGGAATTCCGAATCGTCCATTGTCTTGTCCTTGAGCGTCTAGCTCTTCTGGCCCGCCGGCGGCGCTGCGGGTGGCGGAGCAACGGGTGCGGTGGTGACCGGGGCCGGCGGCGGCACCGATGGCTGCGTCGGTGGTTCATCGGCGGGCGCCTTGGTGCCCTTGGCGTCAGTGGACGCCTCCTTCGCCTTGCGATCGGCTGCGTCCTGGGCCGCCTTCTCCCGCGCCTCGCGTGCCTGCTTGTCGCGCTCGGCGGCCTCCTTGGCGGCTGCCTCGATCTGCGCCTTCTGACCGCCCTTGTCCGGGATGACCGAGCCGATCTTGGGAGCGCTACGGGTTTCGTCGACCGGCGCGATCGCCGCGTCGTGCTGGCCGCCTGCGCCAACGGGCGGCAGCGAATTGCTCGCGGGGACTTGCCGCTCGGCGCCCGGTCGGACCTTCGCGGTATTGGCGGGCGTGCTGCTGCCGAACAACCAATCGCAGCCGCTCAGCAATCCAAGCATTGAAACGCCGAGCAGACCGCAGACGCTTCGCCAGCCGATCCTGTTCGCCTGTCCCCGCATTGCCATCACAAGTTTGACCCGCCGATTACCGCAGCCTACCTAGGAAGGGGTACTTGGCAGCCAAGGGAACCCGACACAAGGTATAGTTACCGGGACGTTGAAAGTACCGCAAGAAACGCCGCAAAGCCAATGATTTGAAAGAGGAAACGCATGTCGGACACACCAGCGCCAGCCGCAATTCCCGGGCTCTCCCGGGCGGAGTCCGAGAACATGCAGGCGGCTCTCAAGGACATCGCCGAGCGCAGCCAGAAACTCCTGCAGGATTTCGCCAAGCGTTACGAGGCCGATGGCCCGCAGCCGGCCGATCCGCTGAAGCTCACCCAGACCTTCATGGACTTCACGGCCAAGATGCTGGCCGACCCGAACAAGCTGCTGCAGGCACAAATGGAGCTTTGGCAGCAATACGTGCAGCTCTGGCAGGTCACGGCGCAACGCATGATGGGCCAGAAGGTCGAGCCGCTGGCCGAGCCCGCCAAGGGCGACAAGCGTTTCAACGATCCGGCATGGAAGGACGAGGTCGTCTTCGACTATCTCAAGCAGTCCTATCTCCTCACGGCCCGCTGGCTGCAGGGCACGATCAAGGAGGTCGAGGGCATCGACGACAAGACGGCGCAGAAGGTCGATTTCTATACGCGGCAATTCATCGACGCGATGTCGCCGTCGAACTTCGCGCTCACCAATCCGCAGGTCGTGAAGGCGACGGTCGAGAGCAAAGGCGAGAACCTGATCAAGGGCCTGCAGAACCTGCTGACCGATCTCGAGCGCGGCAAGGGCCGGCTCGCTATCCGCCAGACCGACATGAAGGCCTTCAAGGTCGGCGAGAATGTGGCCACCTCCGTGGGCAAGGTCGTCTACCAGAACGAGTTGATGCAGCTCATCCAGTACGCGCCGCGGACCGATGAAGTCTATGCGATGCCGCTCCTGATCGTGCCGCCCTGGATCAACAAGTTCTACATCCTCGATCTCAAGCCGCAGAATTCCTTCATCAAGTGGGCGACCGAGCACGGCTACACCGTGTTCGTGGTCTCCTGGGTCAATCCCGACGAGCGGCTCAGCAAGCTGGCCTTCGAGGACTACATGAAGCTCGGCCCGCTCGCCGCGCTCGACGCCATCGAGAAGGCGACCGGCGAGACCAAAGTCTCGGCGATCGGCTACTGCATCGGCGGCACCCTGATGGCGGCCACGCTCGCCTACATGGCGGCACGTGGCGACGAGCGGATCGCGGCCTGCACCTTCTTCACCGCGCAAGTCGACTTCACCGAGCCCGGCGAGCTCGGCGTGTTCATCGACGAGGACCAGCTGGTCGGCGTCGAGGAGGTGATGAGCAAGAAGGGCTATCTCGACGGCACCGAGATGGCGACCACCTTCAACATGCTGCGCGCCAACGACCTCATCTGGTCGTTCGTGGTGAACAACTACCTGATGGGCAAGGATCCCTTCCCCTTCGACCTGTTGTTCTGGAACGCCGATGCCACGCGCATGCCGGCGGCGATGCACATGTATTATCTGCGCAACATGTACCAGAAGAACCTGCTGGCTCAGCCGGGCGGGCTGGTGATCGACAACGTGCCGATCGACCTGCGCAAGATCACGATCCCAACCTATATCCAGGCCGGCAAGGAAGACCACATCGCGCCCGCCAAGTCGGTCTACAAGGCAACCCAGCTCTTCGCTGGACCGGTGCGCTTCATGCTGGCGGGCTCCGGCCACATTGCGGGCGTGGTCAATCCGCCGGACGCCAAGAAGTACATGCACTGGCTGAACGAGACGACGAAAAATCCGCCGACGCTCGACGAGTGGCGAGCGGGCGCCACGGAGTTCCCCGGTTCGTGGTGGAACGACTGGGACAAATGGCTGTCGGCGAAGTCCGGCGCGAAGGTGCCGGCGCGCGTGCCGGGTGCGGGCGGGCTGCCCGCCATCGAGGATGCCCCGGGCAGCTACGTGAAGGTCCGCCTGATCGACTAAGGCGCGGTACGACCGCGCCGGCTCGACGTTCTCGACGGCGGCGATCAGGGTCGCGTTGGCGGCGCGACCCTGGGTGTGACGCCCCTGTGCGGGACGATTAGCGCTTGGAGAACTGGAAGCGGCGGCGCGCGCCGGCGCGACCGTACTTCTTGCGCTCGACGACGCGGCTGTCGCGGGTCAGGAAGCCGGCGGCCTTCATGGCGCCGCGCAGTGCCGGCTCGAACCTGGTGAGCGCCTGCGAGATGCCGTGGCGTACCGCGCCCGCCTGGCCCGACAGGCCGCCGCCGGAGACGGTGGCGATCACGTCGAACTGGCCGTTGCGCTGGGTGACGTCGAACGGCTGCTGGATCACCATCTGCTGGGTCGGACGCGCGAAGTAGACTTTCTGGTCGCGGCCGTTGATCGTGATCTTGCCGGTGCCGAGCTTCACCCAGACGCGGGCGACGGCGTTCTTGCGCCGGCCGGTCGCGTAAGAGCGGCCCTGCGCGTCGGTTTCCTTCTCGCGCATCGGCGCCGGCGCCTGGACGCCGCCGGTGTTCGGGGCGGCCTTCTTCAGTTCGGCAAACGACGAGAGTTCAGTAGCCATTAGCCGATCCTCGAATTCTTTTTGTTCATGGCGGCGACATCCAGCTTCTCGGGCTGCTGCGCCTCTTGCTCATGGTTCGGTCCGGCGTAGACGCGCAGGTTCTTCATCTGCGCGCGGCCGAGCGGACCGCGGGTGATCATGCGCTCGACGGCCTTGATCAGGACGCGCTCGGGGAAGCGGCCTTCCAGGCGCTTGCCCAGCGTCTCGCCCTTGATGCCGCCGGGATGGCCGGTGTGCCAGTAGAAGACCTCGCGCTCGGCCTTGCGGCCGGTCAGGCGCACCTTCTCGGCGTTGATGACGACGATGTTGTCGCCGCAATCGATGTGCGGGGTGAAGGACTGGGCTTGTGCTTGCCGCGCAGGCGCATGGCGATGATCGAGGCGAGCCGGCCGAGCACCAGCCCGTCGGCGTCGATCAGCACCCATTTCTTTTGCACGTCGGCAGTCTTGAGACTGGTGGTGCGGGAACTGAGGGTTTGCATGGTTCTTTCTTCCGTGAGCGGGCGCTTATGGAGGCGCCGCGACCGGATGTCAAATCGGCCGAAATATGTACATTAAATCAATAGCTTATAGGGGCGGTATTATAATACCGCATGCCAAGTCATTGTTTTATAGACGTTTCTCGGTATTCTCAGTGATTTCACCGCGTCTCACTCGGTGAGACGCCTCCGATGCCGATGGCAAGGCTTTATCCAGATTCTCCCAGTTTCTGCGCCACCCTACTCATTTTCTCACATCGCCACCCCCGGGCGGGATCGAGTAGGTCACGGTGGCATGCGCCACCGGCTCCTTCTTGCCCTCACTCCAGATGGTGAAGTCGCCGACCGCCAGGGTCTTGCCGAGCTTCAACAGCCGGCCCTCGCCCAAAAGGTCGGCGGGCTCGGGCTTGCGCATGAAGTTGATGTTGAGGTTGGTGGTCACTGCCAGCGCCACCGGGCCGAGTCGGCCGAGCAGCAGCAGGTAGAAGCCGAAATCCACCATGGCCATCAGGGTCGGCCCCGAGATCGTGCCACCCGGCCTGAGGTTGCGAACGTGCGTTGCCTGGCGCAGGCGAATCGTCGTGTCGTCGAGATGCTCGATTTGGACCTCGGCCGGCGCGTGCGGAAAGTGCTCGGCGATCCACTTGTGCAGTTCCGCGATGGTCATCGCCGGCATGACGCCCTGCCCCGCAGCCGATAGAATGACGCCATGTCTGCCAACCCCAACGAACCGGTCCTGTTGCGCCGCGACGAGGGACATGTCGCCATCCTGACGCTGAACCGCCCGCACGCCATGAACGCCCTCTCCGGCGAGCTTATAGACGCGCTCAAGGCGGAATTCGACCGGCTTGCGACTGACAAGGCCATCCGCTGCGTGATCATCGAGGCGAAGGGCCGCGCCTTCTCGACCGGCCATGATTTGCGCGAAGTCGCCTCGAGCCAGGACTATGCCTTCCACCACGATCTGCTGACCCGCTGCTCGGCGATGATGCTCGCCATCCATCACCTGCCGCAGCCGGTGATCGCCAAGGTGCAGGCGATCGCCACTGCCGCCGGCTGCCAGCTGGTCGCCGCCTGCGACCTCGCGGTGGCCTCGAGTGAGGCGACCTTCGGCACTTCGGGCATCAACAACGGCCTGTTCTGCGGCTCACCCTCGGTGCCCGTCGGCCGCAATGTCGGATCAAAGCGCGCGCTCGACATGCTGTTCACCGGCCAGTCGATCGACGCCGCAACGGCCTTGCGCGACGGCCTGGTGAGCCGCGTCGCCCCGCCCGACAAGCTCGACCAGGAGACCATGGCGCTCGCCAATGCCATCGCCGAGCAGCCGCCGGGCCAGATCGCCGACGGCAAGGCGATGTTCCACAAGCACATGGAGATGGATCTGGCGCAGGCCTACGCCTACGCGACCGAGTTCATGGCCGGTGCCATCCAGAGCGAGGATGCGCGCGCCGGCATCGACGCCTTCGTGAACAAGAAGCCCAAGCCCAAGTGGACGGGCCGCTAGGCCGTCTCCCTTCCCATTCGCCGCAGACGTCCGAATTCGCCGCCGGATTTGCGTCAAATTAGATGACTTGTCATCTATTGGTAAGTCATCTAGTTCTCTCCCATGCCCTCCCCCAAGACTTCCGGCCGCAACGCCTTCGGCTCGTTGCTGTCACGCGCCTACCGCCAATGGCGGCGCGCGGCGGATCTGCGCCTGCAGCCCTTCGACCTGACCGAGGCGACCTGGCTGCCGCTGGTCCATATCGCGCGTGCGCCAACGCCGCCGCGGCAGAAGGACCTCGCCGCTTCGATGTTCGTCGATGGCTCCTCGGTCGTGCGCCTGCTCGACAATCTCGAGACGGCCGGCCTGATCCAACGCCGGGAAGGCGAGACCGACCGGCGCGCCAAGACCATCCACCTCACGCCGCGCGGCCGGGCCATCGCCGACAAGGTGGAGACGGTGTCGCGGCGCGTCCGCAGCGACGCCCTCGCCGGCCTGCCGGAGAAGGACATCGAGACGGCGATCCGCGTGCTCCAGCACGTTTGCCGCGTGCTCGAAGGCGAGACTGAGGCCGAAGCGGCATGAGCGCTCCGCTCTGGCTGCTGACGCTGATCACCTTCAGCGGCACGTTCGCCATGCACATCTTCGTGCCGGCGCTGGCCGAGGCCGGCCGCGATCTCGGCGCCAGCATCGGCGGCATGCAGATGACGATGAGCGTCTACATCTTCGGGCTTGCCGTCGGCCAACTCGCCTACGGTCCCCTCTCCGACCGCTTCGGCCGCCGCCCGGTGCTGATGGGGGGCCTGGTGCTCTACGCGTTGGCCGGGCTGGCCGCGATTTTCGTGCCCGACGTCCATAGCCTGATCATCGCCCGGCTGCTCCAGGCCCTCGGCGGCTGCGCCGGTCTGGTGATCGGCCGGGCCATCGTGCGCGACACCGCCCTGCCGCAGGAGGCGGCCCGGCGTCTCGCCCTGATGAACCTGATGGTGGTGCTCGGCCCCGGCGCGGCGCCGCTGATCGGCGGAGCACTCTCGTCCACGCTGGGCTGGCGCTCGATCTTCGTCGCGCTGGCAGCGCTCGGTATCGTGAACCTGCTGTTCAGCTGGCGGCTGCTGCCCGAAACCAAGGCGCCATCCGATACCTCGAGACTCTCTGGCCTGGCCCGCAACTACGGCCGCCTGCTCGTCACGCCGGCCTTTCTCGGCTATGCGATCGGTGGCGGCTGCGCCACGACCTCGATGTACGCCTTCCTCGGCGCCTCGCCGTTCATCTTCGTCCATCAGCTGCACCGGCCGGAGTACGAGGTCGGCGTCTACCCCGCGATCATGGTGGCGGGCATCTGGATCGGCAGCATGCTGGCGACGCGGCTCATTTCGCGTGTGCCGATCGACCGCCTCGCCATCTGGGCCAATGCGGTGAGCGTGCTCGGCTCACTCGTCTTCCTGGGTGCCGTTCTGTCGGACCACCTGTCAGTGCTGCTGGCGATCGGGCCGATGTTCGTCTTCGGCGCCGGCGCCGGCGTCGCTTCTCCTGCCGCGCTGACCCAGGCGATCAGCGTCAATCCGGCGGTGATCGGTTCGGCCTCTGGCCTCTACGGCTTCGCGCAGATGGGCGTCGGTGCGATCTGCACCGCGCTCGTCGGCGCCGGCGCCGATCCTGCCCTGACCGTGGCCGTGATCCTGGTCGGCGCGGGCTTCATCGGCCAGATGGCCTTCTGGATCGCGCTGCGTTACCGCGCGCCGGCAATTCGCTCTTCGTAGTCGACGCCTACTGCCGCCAGTCGGTGCCCTTGCCCTCGATCTGGCGCACCGCGGCCCGCCAGTCGGCCATGCCGAATTCCGGCGAGGCGCGCTGTGCCTTGGCGCGCTGGGCGTAGCCATCGATCACCTCGGGCTCGATCGGCGTCGGCTCCTCGCCGAGGCCGCGGGCGATGATCTCGACCTCGCAAGCGCGCTCCAGCATGTACATGCGGCGGAGCGCCGACGGGATGTTCTTGCCGACGGTGAGCAGGCCGTGGTTGCGCAGCACCACTGCTTCGCCTTGCTGGCAGGTCACGCCCAGCGCATCGCACTCTTCTTGTGAGGCCGGCGTGCCGTATTCGTGGTAGGCGAGTTCGTCGTAGACGGCGAGCACGTCCTGGCTGATCGGCCGCAGGCCCTTCTTCAGCACCGAGATGCCGGTGCCGGCGCGCGTGTGGGTGTGCATCACGCAGTTGGCGTCGGGCCGCGCCTTGTAGACGCCGCTATGGATGGTGAAGCCCGCGGCATTGAAGCTGCCGTTGGTGCTGTAGACCTTTCCGTCGAGATCCATCTTCACCAGGCTCGACGCGGTGATCTCGCCGAACAGGTCGCCGTAGTTGTTGATCAGGAAGCACTTCGGCTCGCCGGGAATACGCACCGACAGATGGGTGTTGATCGTATCGGTCCAGCCATACATGTCGCAGATGCGATAGAGCGCGGCGAGGTCGCAACGCACTTGCCACTCGGCATCGGTCATATTGGGACGCTCGACAGCCACCGCTACGTTCATCTCGATCTCCTCGGGCGAGGTTCATCTCGTTTGTCCGCATTTTAGTGCAACTCCCGCGCCAGTGCAACTCTCCCGGCTCCGCCGTCCCGCACCGCGGCTCACATGCCCGGCACAGTATTTGCGTGCTAGTCTCGCGGGGAATCCACCCTGGAGTCTGTGGTGACCAAACCGTTTCATCTTGCCTGGTTCCTCCAAGGATCGAGCGCGCAGGCCTGGGGCGAAGCCTGGACCGGCCACATCGGCACGACCTGGATGGAGCCCGAGCTGTTCCTCAACATGGCGCGCACGCTCGAGCGCGCCTGCTTCGACTACATCCTGCTCGAGGACTCCTCCTACGTCGGCGAGAGCTTCAACGGCTCGACCGAGATCTACCTCAAGAACGCCATCGCGGTGCCGCGCCAGGATCCGTCGGTGGTGGCGGCGCTGATGACCCAGGTGACCTCGCGCATCGGCATCGTGCCGACCTTCGGCACCTACGCCTACCACCCCTACCTGCTGGCCCGGCTTGTCGCGACGCTCGACCAGGTGTCGGGGGGCCGCATCGGCTGGAACGCCGTGACCGGCAGCTCGGATTTCGCGGCCATGAACTTCGGCATGCAGGGCATGCCCGAGCACGACCTGCGCTACGACATGGCCGACGAATACATGGAGGTCTGCCGCGGCCTGTGGGGCTCATGGGAGCCAGGCGCCATCATCGCCGACCGCAAGAGCGGCGTGCTGGTCGACCACTCCAAGGTCCACGCGGTCAACTATCAAGGCAGGTACTACAGCACGCGCGGCCCGCTCAATTCAGGCCCGGCGCCGCAGGGCCAGCCCGTCATCGCCCAGGCCGGCGGTTCGCCGCGCGGCCGCAAGTTCGCCGCCGCCCACGCCGACACCATCGTGGTGCACGTCAAGGGCATCGAGGCGATGAAGGCCTATCGCGAGGACGTGCACAAGCACATGGTGGCGCAGGGCCGCAAGCCCAGCGACTGCAAGGTGCTGTTCCTCATCAACCCGATCCTCGGCGAGACCATGGAAGAGGCCATCGAACGCCGGAACAGGAAGCTGGCCTATGCCAGGGAACATATCGAGGAGCGGATGGCGCATTTCGGCAAGGTGACCAACATCGACTTCGGCAAGTTCGATGTCGACAAGCCGCTGCCCGATCACGTCACGACCAACGGCCATCAGCAGAACCTCGAGCAGTACCGCAAGATCGCCAATGGCCGCTCGATCCGCGAGACCATGGCGAGCTTCAACAACGTCGACCTCTCCATCGAGCTCTGCGGCACGCCGGACGCGGTCGCCACGCGCATGGGCGAGGTCATGGAGGAAGTGGGCGGCGACGGCTATCTGTTCTCGATGTCCAACGTCAATCGCCGCACCCTGGCCGAGATCGAGGACGGGCTGATCCCTGCCCTGCAGGACCGCGGTCTCACGCGTAAAGCCTACGAGCACAAGCAGTTCCGCGACAATCTTCTGGCCTTCTGAGGAGAAGCCATCATGCGCAAAGACAATTCGCGTTCCCGCCTCGGCCGACGGGGCGCCGTTGGCCTGATCACCGCCGGCCTGGCGGCACCGTTCATCCGCCCCAGCCTGGCGCAGCAAGCCTGGCCCGAGCAGACCACCATCCCCGACATCCTGAAGGGCTCGGGCGAGGTCCGCGTCGCAGGCTACGGCGGCTCCATGCAGGAGGCCCAGATGAAGGGCTACTACGAGTCCTTCGAGAGACTCTCCGGCATCAAGGTGCGGCCCCTCCCGGACGCCAACCCGCCCAAGGTCAAGGCCATGGTCGATACCGGCAACGTCGAATGGGACCTGGCGCAGCTCAGCCGCGGTTCGATCATGAACCTCCAGAAGACCGGCGACTATTTCGAGAAGATCGACTACTCGATCGTCGACGACGGCGTCGGCAAGGAATACCGCTTCGAGTACGGCCTGGAAATGCTGGTATGGGCGCAGGTGCTGGCTTATCGCACCGACGCCTTCAAAGGCGCCGTCCCCAGCGGATGGGCCGATTTCTGGGACACCAAGAAATTCCCCGGTGATCGCGCCATGTTCGGCACCAGCGGCGGCGGCTGGCCCGAGATGGAGTTTGCGTTGATGGCCGCCGGCGTGGCACCCGACAAGCTCTATCCGCTCGACATCGACAAGGCGCTGGAGAGCTACACCAAGATCAAGAAGGACGTGGTCAAGTGGTGGGATACCGGCGCGGTGCCGATCCAGCTCCTGACCGACCGCGAAGTGACGATGACCACGGTGTGGAACGGCCGCATGGCGGCGCTGCAGGCCGCGGGCGTGAAGGCTGAAATCAGCTGGAATCAGGGCCTCTCTAAGCGCGACGCCTGGGGCATCCCGAAGGGCGCCAAGAACAAGGCCAATGCGATGAAGTTCGTCGCCTTTTCGACCATGGCAATCCCGCAGGCGCGCATCGCGCTCGGCATCCCGTACGGATCGGTCAACAACGATTCGAACAAATACATCCCGCCCGAGCGACAGGCCGTCTTGCCGAGCTCGCCCGAGATCAAGAAGAAGCTCATCAACTATAATTACGACTGGTGGATCGACAACCGCGAGGCGGTGATCCCCAAGTTCAACAAGTGGCTGCTGAGCTGACGGCCATGAACGGAGCCGGCCGCGGCGCCTCGGTGTCGCTGACCGACCTGGTGAAGAAGTTCGAGCGGGTCAACGCCGTGGACGGCGTATCGCTCGACATCCGCTCAGGAGAGTTCCTCACTCTCCTGGGCCCGAGCGGGTCGGGCAAGACGACGACACTGATGATGATCGCGGGCTTCGAGATGCCGTCGTCCGGCGACATCGCCATCGACGGCAAGTCGGTCGTCGCCATGCCGCCCTATCGCCGCAACATCGGCATGGTGTTCCAGAACTACGCGCTGTTCCCCCACCTCACCGTCGAGGAGAACATCGGCTTTCCGCTGAAGCAGCGCGGCGTGGCCAAGGCCGAGCGCTCCAGGCTGGTCGGCGAGGCGCTCGAGCTGGTGCACCTGCCGGGTTACGGCGGCCGCTACCCGCGCCAGCTCTCGGGCGGCCAGCAGCAGCGCGTGGCGCTGGCCCGCGCCATCGTCTTCAAGCCGAGGCTGCTGCTGATGGACGAGCCGCTGGGCGCGCTCGACAAGCAGCTGCGCGAGAACCTGCAGCTCGAGATGCGCCGCCTGCATGCCGATCTCGGCATCACCTTCGTCTACGTCACGCACGACCAGGAAGAAGCGCTGACCATGTCGGACCGCATCGCCGTCATGAACGACGGCAAGGTGGCGCAGATCGGTCGGCCGGAGGACCTGTATGACCGGCCGACCAGCCGCTTCGTCGCGGGCTTCATCGGCGAGTCCAATTTCCTGCCGGCGATCGTGCGCGGCATGGAGGACGACGTGGTGGTCGCCGAGTGCAAGGGTGTCCTGATCCGCGCCATTTGCCCTGCCCGCCCGGCGAGCGGCGAGAAGGTCACGCTGACGACGCGGCCCGAGCGCCTGCGCTTCGCCGACGGCCCCCTGACGAACTCGGCGACGAACTCGGCGGCGGCGCAAAATCGCATGAGCGTCACGGTCACCGAGGCAGTGTTCGCGGGCGAGCGCTGCCGCTATCTGCTTCAGGCCGCCGATGGCACGCCCATGGTGCTGAAAGAACCCTCGAGCGCCGCGATCCGGCGGCGCTCGGTCGGCGAGCGGGCGGAGATCGCCTGGTCCGTCGCGGACACGATCCTTGTTTGAGGTGGGCCTTGTTTGAGGTGGGTCTTGTCTGAAGCCGCCCAATCGACGCCGCTTGCGGTGACGCTCGGCGGCCCCAGGGCGACGACGTTCACGTGGCGCCGCGCGGTGCCACTGCTGCTGGTCGCACCCCTGCTGATCTACATGGTGGTGTTCTACGCCGTGCCGGTGGTGTCGATGCTGCTGCGCAGCGTCAACGAGCCCACCTGGACGCTGGCCAACTACGCCGCGCTGCCCGATGACCCGGTATTCCTGAAGACCTTCTCGATCACGCTCAACACGGCGTTCATCGTCACCTTGGCCACGCTGGTGCTGGGCTATCCGGTGGCGCTGGGGCTGGTGCGGGCCAAGACCATGGCGCCCCTGATCCTGATCGTCATCCTGCTGCCCTTCTGGACCAGCGTCCTGGTGCGCAGCTACGCCTGGATGGTCCTGCTGGGCCGTCATGGCCTGATCAACGAGGCGCTGCTGGCCGCCGGCCTGATCGAGCGGCCGATCCGGCTGTTGAACACGCCGCTCGCCACCGAGATCGCCATGACCCACATCCTGCTGCCCTACATGATCCTGCCGATCGCCAATGCGCTTCGGCAGATCGACCCGTCGCTTGTGCGGGCCGCGTCGGGCCTCGGTGCCACGCCAGGGCGGACCTTCCTCCAGGTGATCCTGCCGCTCTCGATGCCGGGCGTGGCGGCGGGCGTGCTGCTGGTGTTCGTGCTCTCGCTCGGCTTCTACATCACGCCCGCCATGGTGGGCGGGCCGCGCGACGTCACGCTCTCGATGCTGATCGCCCAGTCGGTCGACCAGCTCAACTGGGCCTATGCCGCGACGCTCGCCGCAGTGCTGCTCGCGACGGCGCTCGCCCTGATCGCCGCCGCGCAGCGCCTGCCAGGGGTCGGCAACGCCTTCAAGATGAACATGCGATGAGCGCCCGGCGCCTCTTCCCCGCAACTATCGTCGGGCTGATCCTGGTGTTCCTCGCCTTCCCGATCGTCGTGGTGGCCGTCGTTTCCTTCTCGTCGGCGACCTACCTCACCTTTCCGCCGCCGGCCTTCGGGCTCAACTGGTACGCCGCCTACTTCGGCAGCGAGGATTGGTTGCGGCCGACCTGGCTCAGCATCTGGGTCGCGGCCTGCGTGGTCGTGCTGTCGACCTTCCTCGGCACGCTCGCCTCGCTCGGAATTGCCCGCCTGCCGCGGCCGCTGCGCGTCATGGCGAGCGGGCTCATCCTGTCGCCGCTGATCGTGCCGGTGATCGTCGTGGCGATCGGCATCTACTACACGTTCTCGCGCTATGGCCTGATCGGCACGCCGATCGCGATGGTGCTGGCCCATACCTGCCTTGCCGTGCCGTTCGTGGTGACCAGCGTCAGCGCCAGCCTGGCCGGCATCGATCCCAGGCTCGAGCAGGCGGCCCTCGGCCTCGGCGCCACGCCGGGCGGCACTTTTTGGCAGGTCACGCTGCCGCTGATCCGGCCCGGCGTGCTGGTCGGCGCCCTGTTCGCCTTCATCACCTCGTTCGACGAACTGGTGGTGGCGCTGTTCCTGTCAGGCTCCGGCGCGGTCACGCTGCCGCGGCGCATGTGGGACGATCTGCGCTTCCAGATCGAGCCCACCATCGCCGCGGTCTCCACGCTCACGATCGTGCTCACCGCCGCCCTGCTGTTCGGCGCGCACGTCCTTCGCAGACGTATGGAGCAGAACCGGACGGCTACTTCTTCTGCTTCAGCTCCTTGACCGCCGCCAGCGTATTCTCGACGTGCTTGTCGGGATCAAGGCTGGCATAGACGTAGGTGATCTTGCCGTCCGGCGCGATCACGTAGGAGATGCGGTCGGCCACAGTGGCACCGGACTTTGTTGTCAGCACCGTGTCGTAGGACTTGATGACCTTGAGATCCGGATCGGCCGCGACCGGGAACTTGGCCGAGCATTCCTGGGTCGAGAACTTATGCAGCGTCTCGATGTTGTCGGCCGACATGCCGATCAGCGTGGCGCCCTGGGCCTTGTACTGCTCGGCCGCCTCGGCGAAGGCGTGCGCCTCGGCCGTGCAGCCCTTGGTGAAGGCCTTGGGGAAGAAGTAGAGGACCACCGGCCCCTTCTTCAGGGCGTCGGCCAGGGAGAAGGAGAACTCCTCGCCGCCGACCGCGGCCTGGGCGGTGAAGGTTGGCGCGATGTCGCCCAGCTTCATGGCGGCAGAGGCAGGGGTCGCAAGACCAAACAACAGGGCAGCAGCGATAATGCGCTTCATGATCTTCTCCGCCGGTTCGAGTTGGCGGCGATCATAGACACGACGGGACAGTGGCCGCTGTCACGTCCTGGTGACTTCTACGGTCAGGTAGCGTTCATTCCCTTCATGTAGGTCGAGGGCACGACGCTTTTCACAGACTGTGCACGCTTGGCCAGCCAGTAGGCTTGCGCCGGCGGCACCGAGCCGAATTGCTGGTCGACGCCGAGCTTCTGCGCGGCATCCATCGGCCAATTGGGGTTGTAGAGAAGCTCGCGCGCGAGCGCGATCAGGTCGGCCTTGCCGTCCTGCAGGATGCGCTCGGCCTGATCGGCATGCACGATCAGGCCGACCGCCATGCTCATGATGCCGGCGTCCTTGCGCAGCCGCTCGGCGTACGGCACCTGATAGCCGTAGGTCACCGGCCCCGCACTCACCACCGGCGAGCCGCGCATGCCGCCGGAGCTGCAGTCGATCACGTCGACGCCCTTGGGCTTTAGAATCTTGGCCAATGCGACACTCTGGTCAGGTCCCCAGCCGGCGTCGTCCTCGACGGAGAAGCGCACGAAGAGCGGCTTCGACGCCGGCCAATGAGCGCGCACGCTCTCGACCACCTCGATGGCGAAGCGCATTCGGTTCAGCTCGCTGCCGCCGTACTCGTCGTTGCGCACGTTGGAGAACGGCGACAGGAACTGGTGGATCAGGTAGCCGTGCGCCATGTGGATATCGAGCACCTCGAAGCCCGCCTCATGAGCGCGTCGCGCACCCTGGCCCCAGCGCTCGACGACTTCGGGAATCTCCGCGCGCGTCAGTGCCCGCGGCGTCGGGTCGCTCTCGGGCGAATTGATCGCGCTCGAGGAGACCAGCTCCCAGCCCTCCCAGTCCCAGACATCCGGCGAATTCTTGAGCGGCGCCCCGCCCTCCCACGGCCGGAAGCGCCGCGCCTTGCGGCCGGAGTGGCCAAGCTGGAGGCCGGGCACGGCATTGTGCTGGCGGATGAAATCGACGCAGCGCTTGAGGCCGGGAACATGGGCGTCGTCCCAGATGCCGAGGTCGCCCACCGTGCCGCAGCCGCGGCGCTCGACCTTGGTCGATTCCATGATGACGAGGCCCGCGCCGCCTGCCGCGTAGCGGCCGGCATTCATCAGGTGCCAGTCGGTCGCGAAGCCTTTGACCGCCGAATACTGGTGCATCGGCGCCACGACGACGCGGTTCTTCAGCGTCACGTCGCGAATCGAAATCGGTTCGAACAGCAATGGCCCCGCCATGTATAATCTCCGCATGTCCGCCGTGACTCACGACCGCTACGACGACGCTTACCTGCGCAGGATCCTGCGCGACACCAAGATCATCGCCATGGTCGGCGCCTCGGCCAACTGGAATCGTCCGAGCTATTTTGCGATGAAGTATCTCCAGGGCCGCGGCTACAAGATCTATCCGGTCAATCCCGGCGCCGTCGGGCAGAAGATCCTGGGCGAACAGGTCTACGGCTCGCTGGCCGAGCTGCCGCAGAAGGCCGACATGGTCGACATCTTCCGCAATTCCGAGGCCGCCGGCCCGATCACCGACGAGGCGATCAAGCATGGCGCCAAGGTGGTGTGGATGCAGCTCGGCGTCGTCAACGACGCCGCCGCCAAGCGCGCCGAGGAGGCAGGTTTGAAAGTCGTGATGAACCGCTGCCCCAAGATCGAGCACTCGAGGCTGTCCGGCAGCATCGAGTGGCACGGCATCGCCAGCGGCGTTATCAGCAGCAAGAAGCGCGCACTCTAGAGCTTGGTCTCCACGAGGAGCATGTCGGTGCTATCGGCGCCGACTCCGATCTCGACGTCGTCCAGGTGTTCCAGAGCAATCGAGTTCGCGCCGCTCCAAGGTCGAGCCCGCGACAGTGGCCCGACCCTCCAGGACAAAGGCATAGAGGCCGAGCGCCTTCGATGCGCGCCAAAGGTGCTTGCGGCCGCCGTCGCTCGCCAATCGCGAGACTTTGAAGGTCTGGTCGATGGGTAGAGCGCCCGGCGCGTCGCCGACCAAACAGGTGATGCGGTTGGCGCCGGCCTGGCGATCGAAGCGGCTGCGCCGATAGGACGGCGGCGCGAGAAGGCGCCCGGGCAGCGCCCAGACATAGATCGCGTGCATGTCCTCCGCGCCGATATTCAGCTCGCTGTGCTTGCCGCCCGATCCCGCGGAGAAGACGTAGTAGTCGTCCCGCTGCAGCTCATCGATCTTGCCGATGGTGTTGATGTGCGTGAGCGTGCCGCCCAGCACGAACGCCATGATGATGAAGTTGTGGTGCGGGTGCATGTTGTAGCCCGTGCCGTTGGGCGTGAAGACCTCGTCGCCGAACACCTTCATCACCCCGAGCCCTGGAATGCCGGCCTGGTATTCATGAAAATTGAAGCTCGAATGGCGGGTGATGGCGCCGTCAGGATGGCCTGCGACGTAGCTGGCATTGAGCCCGACCGACGGCAGGTAGGAATAGCCGCGTTCCCCGGCACGCAGCACGAAGCGAACGCTCATTGCGGCCTCGCCTCGTAGTAGGGGATTTCGACCATCTCGAAGCCCGACTTGGGCGTTCCGCAGTCCGGACAGACCCAGTCGTCGGGAATATCCGCCCAGCGCGTGCCCGGCGCGATGCCGTGTTCCGGCAGGCCGAGCGCCTCGTCATAGGAAAAGCCGCAGCCCAGGCAGAGATACTTCTTCATGCCGACCTTGTACCATCGCCGGCAACGGAGGAAACGCGAATGAAGTTCGGTATCTTCGATCACATGGATCGCGCCGGTGGCGGGCTCGGCCGGCAGTTCGACGAGCGGCTACAGCTGATCGAGCTTTACGAGAAGGCGGGCTTTTACGCCTATCACCTGGCCGAGCACCACGCCACGCCGCTCGGCATGGCGCCCTCGCCCAGCGTGTTCCTCGCTGCGGTCGCCCAACGTACCAAGACGCTGCGCTTCGGGCCGCTGGTCTACACGGTGAACCTCTATCATCCGCTGCGCCTGATCGACGAGATCTGCATGCTCGACCAGATGAGCGGCGGCCGGCTCGAACTCGGCGTCGGCCGCGGCATCTCGCCTTACGAAGTCGGTTACTACGGCGTCGATCCGGCGACCGGCCCGGAACGCTTCGCCGAGGCGCTCGATGTCATCCTGAAGGGTCTCACCCACAAGCGGCTCGACCACGCCGGCAAGTACTTCACCTTCAAGGACGTGCCGATGGAAATGCAGCCGGTGCAGAGCCCGCATCCGCCGCTGTGGTACGGCGCCAATTCGCTGGAAAGCGCCGATCGGCTGGCCAAGCAGGCCTGCAACAGCGTGGTCGGCATGCAGGCCGAGGCCGTCGGCAAGTTCTCCGCCCGCTACCGCACCGCCTGGAAGGCGCTTGGCCGCAAGGACGCGGACATGCCGCTGATCGGCCTCAGCCGCCACGTCGTGGTGGGCGATACCGACAAGGAGGCGCAGGGCGCGGCCAAGCGCGCGTTCCTCTTGTGGTACGACGCGCTGATCCATCTCTGGCGCGCCCACGGAGTCGGCCTGCCGCGCCAGCTGATCCCGGAGAAGTTCGAGGATGCGCTGGCGCAGGGCTACATCATCGCGGGCTCGGCCTCGACGGTGCGCGAGCGCATGCGGCGCGACAACGACATTGCCGGCATCAATTACTGCCTGTGCCGGCTCGCCTTCGGCGATCTGTCGTTCGAGGAGTCGAAGCGCTCGGTCGAGTTGTTCGCCA
The DNA here is from genome assembly GCA_963755595.1 of uncultured Alphaproteobacteria bacterium. Taxonomy (GTDB): domain Bacteria; phylum Pseudomonadota; class Alphaproteobacteria; order Reyranellales; family Reyranellaceae; genus Reyranella. Next base: position 41,293 of record CAVWKP010000024.1, read on the forward strand.
AAGAAGTCATGCCTGCCCTGTAAGGCAAGAGGCTCGCGGCCCCACTTACGCGAGAACACGCGAGCCTCCGCCCCTCCCAGAGGGGCTCCTCGCCGTTTCCAGCGTAGAAGCGCCCCCCAATCAAAGCCCAGGTGCGACAAAGCCGGCGATGGTGGGGCCACCGCCGGCTCCGTCGAGAGAACGGGTTTACGCCGCCCGGGGAGATACAGCGACGAACCGCGTCATTCCCTCCCGAAAGATTTTCATCAGCACGGGCTTCTTGCTCGCCTTGGCGTCCTTGAGCTTGGCGACCGCCTCCTTGGCATCGCTGACCTGCTCGCGGCCGACCTGCTGCAGGACGTCGCCGGCCTTCAGGCCCTGCTCGTCGGCCGGGCTGCCCGGCTCGACGGCGGCGATCAGCGCGCCGCTGACCGACTCCTTGAGGCCGAGCTGCTGGCGCGTATCAGGCGACAGCGGCGCCAGAGAGAAGCCGAACGAACCGGGAGAAGCCTTCTCGGGCATCTTCTGCTCGTCCGTCTTGGCCTGCTTGGCGGGCGTCGAGTTGCCGAGCTTGGCCGTCACGGTCATGTCCTTGCCGTCGCGCACCAGGCCCACTTTCACCGAGGCGCCCGGCTGGGCCGCCGCGATGGTGCGGGTCAGGTCACGCATGGTCACGACATCCTTGCCGTCGACGCTCTTGATCACGTCGCCCGACTTGATGCCGGCCTTCATCGCCGCGCTGTCCGGCTCGACCTGCGCCACCAGGGCGCCGTTGGATGAGCCGAGCGACAGGCTGCTGGCGATCTCGTCCGTAACCGGCTGGATCTGAACGCCGAGCAACCCGCGCTCGACCCGCCCATGATCCTTGAGCTGGGCCACCACCGGCTGGGCGAGGCTGGCGGGAATGGCGAAGCCAAGCCCGATCGAGCCGCCCGACGGCGAGAAGATCGCGGTGTTGATGCCGATGACCTTGCCGTCCATGTCGAACAGCGGGCCACCCGAGTTGCCGCGGTTGATCGCGGCGTCGGTCTGGATGTAGTCGTCGAACGGGCCCGACTGGATGTCGCGGCCGCGCGCCGACACGATGCCGGTCGTCACGGTGCCGCCCAGCCCGAACGGATTGCCGACCGCCATGACGGCCTGGCCGACGCGCACCTTGGAGCCGTCCTCGAACTCGACATAGGGCAGCTTCTTGTCGCTCTCGACCTTCAGCACCGCGAGATCGGTCTTCTCGTCGCCGCCCAGGAGCTTGGCCGGCAGCTTGCGGCCGTCGGACAGGGTGACGGTGATCGAGTCGGCCTTGCCGGCGACGTGGAAGTTGGTCACGACGATGCCGGACGGATCGATGATGAAGCCGGTGCCCACGGCCTGCGCCTTGGGATGCGGGTGCGCCTGGCGCTGGCCCTGCTGGCCAAAGCGCTTGGCGAATTCCTGCATGAATTCCTGCATCTGATCCTGGGTCGAGCGATCCGACATCTGCATGCCTTCGTCATCGCTCTCGGCCTTCATGGTCACGGCCACGTTGACGACGGCCGGCGTCACCTTGGCGGCGAGGTCGGAGAAGTCGCGGGGCATCGCCTCACCGGCTACGGCGGGGGGCGCCGTGAGAAGCGGAACGATCACGGCCGGTGCCGTCAGCGCCGTCGTAAGTGCCAGGGCCGCAAAAATGCGGGTCTTTGTTGACTTTGTCATGGTGGGTGAGCCTCCTCGTTTGCTCGCACGAGGAATATGGGTCCCGGCCCATGGCGCCCCCATGGCCGCAACATTGAATGTTTGTATAGTTGGCCGCCGTTGCCCCCAGGCCCGGCGGCAGATAGACGGCAGCCCGTGAAGATCCTACTCGTCGAAGACGACAAGCAAACCGCCGAATACATCGCCAAGGGCCTGCGCGAGCATGGCCACGTGATCGATCGCGCCGACAACGGCCGGGACGGCCTCTACCTCGCCACCGGCGAGCGCTATGACGTGCTGATCATCGACCGCAATCTGCCCAAGATGGACGGCCTGTCGCTGGTCAAGGCCGCGCGCACGTCCGGGACCACGACGCCGGCGCTGTTCCTGACCACCATGGGCGGCGTCGACGACCGGGTCGAAGGCCTCGAGGCGGGCGCCGACGACTACCTGGTGAAGCCTTTCGCCTTCGCCGAGCTGCTGGCCCGCGTCAGCGCCCTCGCCCGCCGGCCACCGATCGCGGCCACGACCTCGCTCAGGGTCGGCGATCTCGAGCTCGACCTGCTGTCGCGTACCGTGACGCGCGCCGGCAAGCGCATCGAGCTTCTGGCGCAGGAACTGAAGATCCTCGAGTACCTGATGCGCCATGCCGGCGAGGTCGTAACCCGCACCATGCTGCTGGAGAAGGTCTGGGACTTCCACTTCGATCCCAAGACCAACATCGTCGAGACCCACATCTCGCGGCTGCGCGCCAAGATCGACAAGGGCTTCGACAAGCCCCTCCTCCACACCGTCCGGGGAGCCGGCTATGTCATCCGCGCCGATTAGTCAAATAGTCCCTGCAAACAGGCCTCTTTTAGAACAAGAGCCTGCGGCTCTACCCGCCAATCTACCCGCCATTCACGGCCAGTGAAGCTCCATGTGTAATCCCGCCACGCAAGCAGCTAGCATTCTGTCGGGAACTCAAAGAGTAGAGGGCGCTAACATGGTCGTCGGCATACCGGTCTGTGACGGCGCCGAAGATCGCGCCGGATCGTCACATTCGCAGCAATATTGATCGACGCCTGGGAGCCTCACTCCTCCTCTCAGGGATTTGATCTGAGCGGTCGCCGCCACCCCACCCTACCTGCCAGGCCAGAAATCTACTCAGCGAGTCCCTAATGGCCGGCAAACAGCCCACGTTTCCCGCGTCGTAGTTTTCAGCAGGGACCACTCTGCATCTTCTGCCTGATGTTCAGGTCGATGAAATCGGCCGGGTGTGCCATCGCCAACATGATTTGCACGTTCATATAGCCGTCGAGGATGTCCTGCGCCACCATCGTTGTGCCGAGACCACATTGGACCGAGAACGCTTCTTGCGAAGTGGCGCCCATCAGCGTGCCTGCCGACCACATCCTTTGCAGGAAGTTGCCGATCATCGACACGACTACCGCCCAGGTCTGCGCGTCGTTCGGCTCAAACACGAATTGTTGGAGCGCCAGCTTGACCGATTGCTCGATCCAGATAACGGCCCGACGCACCGAAACGTACCGCCAGGCCTGGCTGTTGCCGTCGAGGGTACGCGCACCCCACACCACCGTGCCGCGGCCCGTGAAGTCGCGGATCGCGTTCACCGCAAGGCCGCTGATCGGGATGTTGAGGTCTTCTTGTAGGTCGTCGCTGATCTTGATGGTCGGTCCGACGACCCCGACCAGTTCGACGTTGGCGGGACTGTTCCATACGCCGTGCTGGTTGTCAGTGCGCGCGTATACGCCGGCCATCGCACCGGTCGGCGGCAACGTACCGATCTTCTCCGCCATGACGGCGTACATCTTCTTCACGACCGCCGGCAGGTTCGCGGCCATAGCTTGACCGATCTTCTTCCTGTTTTCCTCGTAGCCCTTGTCGCCAGATTTGAGCTCCAACATCAACTTGATGTACTGGATGTAGAGCTTGGTGTTGCTGTCACCGACTTCGGCTGCAAGGCCGGCCAGAAGCGTTGTTCGCGCAGCGGCGTCAAAATTGGTGTAGTTCACCTCGTCCGCGTTCGCGGGATCGACGATCGACGTCTTCAGGAATGGGCAATATGCCGCGCCGTATTTGAGGGCTTCGTAGTTTGCGCTGCCGACCCCTTTGCGAAACTTCTCCACAACGCGCGTCAAGTCGCCGATGTCCGTGCTCGGGGACAATCCGTCGGCGCCCCAGACGTCGAGCAGTGCGAACCGGTCGGTTCGTGACAGACACTGGCTAAGCATCGCCCGCGCCACGTCCGCGCAAACATCACCGAGCAGACTGGCCTCCGGGATCACCAGCATAGTCGGCCCAACCAGGTCCTTCACCGCGGCAAGGCCACTATCCACCAGAGCGGCTTGGGTGACCTTCTCGTCGTAGCTACCGACCGAGACGACGTAGCAGGAGCCGCCACCGTTGGCGTAAAATAGCCGCAGGCTGTTGTAGAGATAGAAGCGTTTTTCGAGAACGAGCTGGTATGACTTGCCGCCGAGCGTCACCTCGCCTTTCAGCTTGTCCTTGTCTCCGGTCAATTCGGTAAGATTGAAGGGATGCCGAAAAGGTCCGCCAAATATCTCGAAATATTCGACCATTGAGCTGATACGAATCGGCTGCAACCTGGCCGAACGCCCACTTTGTTCGGCCTTTTGCGTGTAGCCGATGAACGCCGGCACGGCCGTCTCGACGGCGACAATCGACGGCGCAAACGGGTTCACTTCCCGTATGTAGACGCCTGGTTCCGCTCGCTTTCGGTCTGGCATGCTCAAGGGTCCTCGACGTGGACGCAGAATAGTAGCACGCCGCGCCGCACGGCAGACGAGGAAGCGGCGGTCGCTCGCGCTGGACCACAATCGTGGCGGTTGCTAAGCGGGTAGATATGGATGTGCGCCAGGCCATTATCGGCCTTCCCCAACGCTCCCAGTTGGTCGCTGGCAGCCGGAGCGCCTGATACAAATGAGTAACAATCCGCTCTCCGACGTCGTCTCGGATCAGTACTCCCGTTGGTCATACCCAGCGCCAGTTTGGGATCTGCCCGGTTGGCTTACCACTAATTGGGAGTGGTTCGATCCTAGCCATGCGCACCGATTATTTTGGCCGGACCGGGACTACAAGTCCGACATAAACATTCTGATCGCAGGATGCGGAAGCAATCAGGCTGCTGTCTTTGCTTACATGAATCCCTCGGCCAAAATCGTGGCAATCGACGTCAGCCGGCCGGCGCTGGATCATCACGACTTCCTTAAGACCAAGTACGGAATGAATAATCTCGAGTTGCACTTGTTGCCGATTGAGAAAGCCGGCGATTTGCAGCGCGAGTTCGATCTGATCGTCTCCACAGGCGTTCTTCATCATCTTTCGGATCCTCGACAAGGAGTGGCAGCCCTCGCAGGATGCCTGCGGCCAGATGGCGTAGCGGCCATCATGATCTATGCGAAGTACGGCCGCATCGGCGTGGAACTGATGCGGTCAGTGTTTCGCGATCTTGGGCTTCGTCAAGACGACAGGTCGATCTTTGCGGTCAAGGACGCCACCGCAAGCCTACCTGAAGTGCATCCGACGAGAATCTACATGGGGCTTGCTCGTGATCTGCAGTCCGAGGCCGGATGGGTGGACACCTTCCTGCACGCTCGCGAGGCGAGCTACTCGATTGACGAATGTATTGATCTTGTCACTTCGGCAGGGCTCGTGTTTCAGGACGTCTTCATGAAGTCGGAATACTATCCTCCTCTAAATTCCCCAAACGCATTTCATTCTCTTGTCGCAGCGCTGCCTCAATCGAAGCAGTGGTCCATCATGGAGCGGATAAACTTTTCCAATGCCTGTCATTTCTTCATGGCTTGTCGCGCTGACCGGCCGACTGCAAGACTACAGAATAGATTTCAGGTCTGCGAATGCATTCGAGTACGTTCCATCGCTTCGGCATCGTTGCTCGCTTGACGGCGGTCAAGTCTGCCGTCCTGGCTGGAAGATGGATCTGGAACCAGCGTCGCTTGCTCTCGTTCAGAAAGTTAATGGCCGGCAAACCATAGGTGAGATCCTCGTCGAGGCGTCTCGTGACGGAGTTCTGGCTTGCCATTCGCAGGAGGACGGCGAAAGATACGCGCGAGACGTGTTTCAGGCGCTGTGGCAGCTCGATTTTCTGGCCGTGGGTCTGCGACGAGACGGCGTGGTGGGATGAACGCAGCCGACCGGAAGGTGCACGGGACCTCACTTTGCCACTGCGACAGGACAAGGCTTCGCGCCCCGGCCCTTAGCATCGGTATCCTTTGACTAGAAAGGCGAACAGCGCGGCGACGCTGATCCTTCGAGTAGCCGGTGGTCCGACGGATCGGAGCGAACTGCTTCAACGAATCCCGACTAGCCCCACAGTTTCGTCTCCGGGCGTCTTGACACCGGTGGTGAAGAACATGAGCGTGCCCAGCGTCTGAGTGTTGGGGAGCCGTAAATTGGCAGCCGGACCGTCATCTTTGGAGGCCGAATGTCCAGCGCGAGCACAAACGATGGTGATCAACCTGCGGTAGCCGAGGGGCCTGCGGGCAGCAATGGCGGACTTGGCCCGCTCAAGTCTGTGCTCGCCTCTGGCATAGCGGTGCTGGCCTCTTCAGCCGCGTGGGCCGAGGGCCCGGCGGTTTCGGAGGCCAACGGCAAGTTGTCTGTTGAGGGCGGCGGTGTGGCAGCAATTCCCATGGAAGCTCAGGGCTTGGTGTAGCGGAGGGCTCCTTCACGGCGCCGCTCGGTTACTCCTTCGGCCTTCAGTTGGATGCCGGCGCAGCCACAGCCTACAACAACTTCTATGGCGGCGCCGGCGCTCAACTGTTCTGGCGTGACCCGCAACGTGGTCTTTTTGGCGGCTTCGCGTCGGTGGCCGGAGGGAACGGGGCCACTCTGTCCTGGTATGGAGCTGAGGCGGAGTATTTGACGGGGCCCGTAACGCTAGGCGCGTCCGGTGGCTATCAGTCGGCTTACAACGCAGCGGTATCGAGCGGTGGCCTCTTCATTGGCCGCCTGACGTACTACCCGATCCCGGACCTCGCTCTGACGGCCGGGGGCGGCGTCGTCGCGAGTAACGGCTTCGGCCGGCTCGGGCTCGAATACCAGCCCGAGTTGAACGGACGCCGCTTCATGTCGTTCTTCGTCAACGGCGGGGTAGGAGCTGACGCGTCCTACTCTGTCACAAGCGGCATCCGCTTCTATTTGGGCCCGCAAAAGACCCTGATCCGACGCCATCGCGAGGATGATCCAGCGTCCATTCTTATGTTCGGGTCTGGCGGCAACGGCCTGGACGGCGGTGCTGGGCGGGTTCGTGTTCAGGTCGGGCGGGAACGGCGGGGCCGTTGGGGCCGGTGGGAATGGCGGAGCCGGTGGGAATGGCGGAGCCGGTGGGAATGGCGGAGCCGGTGGGGACCGGCGGGAATGGCGGGAATGGCGGGTTCGGTGGGACCGGCGGGAATGGCGGGAATGGCGGGTTCGGTGGGAACGGCGGGACCGGCGGGAATGGTGGGGCCGGTGGGACCTGACCCGGAAGTGAATTGCGCGCTCGCTTAGTCTGGGCTAGTCCGATTATCGTGCGGCAGCGGACGATAAACGTCACCTCGTCGATCGATGGCTCAGGGCCACATGCCGTCATCCCCAGCCGATCACCATCAATCTGGTGTGCGGCCTTGTGATGTATTGCTCGAACGCCTTCATCCCGAACTCCAGAACCGGAGAGCCTTTGATAGCTTCGGTACTGACCTTTCCCGGACTGGCGGGCGTGAACAGTTCCACGATCTCGCAGCGAAGCGCGCCGGCTAATCTCTCCAGGGCAGCGCGGGGTGAAGAAGGCGATCGTGGCGCTGGCGCGTCGCTTGGCCGTGATCATGCACCGCATCTGGGTTGACGGCACCGAGTTCCGGTGGACCGGCGAACAAGCGGCAGCAGCATGAAAACTATGCAGGATCAAACAGCGATAGGAGGACACTCGAGCTCCACCGAGCGGTGGAATGATGTCCCTCGCGGGACGATGGATGAGGCGAGTTCGTATGTCCGCTTGGACCTGCTGTCTGCAAGACGGCAAGGCCGCCCCAAAGATTGTTCCGCCGCGTGCTCGAATCCGATGATGGAAGGGCCCTGGTGCCGATTCCGAAGAGAAGCACGAGCCCGCGGGCGACATCGACACTGCAGCGGCGGATGGTCTGAAAGCGCTTGACCCCAAACGGCCGATTAGAGAAGCAGACATTGCAGGAGATGGCTTACTCGATCACCTCGTCGGCGCGGGCCAGGATTGCGGCCGGGATCGTAAGACCGAGGGATTGCGCGGTCTTCGCGTTGATGACCAGTTCGAATTTGGTTGGCTGCTCCACCGGCAAATCGGCTGGATTGGCTCCCTTGAGGATCTTGTCCACATACGTGGCGGCGCGTCGGAATACTTCGAGCAAGCTCGCCCCGTAGGACATCAGGCCTCCATCCTCCACAAACTCCCTTGCGGCGTAGATTGCCGGAAGCCGGCTCTTCGCCGCCAACTCAACGATGCGTTTGTGCTCGCCGTACAGCATAGGACTGGGCAACTGAATGACAGCATCGGCGCGCTCTCGTGTCATCGCGGCAAAGGCACCATCAAGGTCGCCCGGTCCAGCGGCCGCCACCAGTTGGAGCTGCAATCTCAATGCCTGGGCCGCCGCCTCGGTCTCCCTCAACATGCCTTCCATTGCACGTTTCTCGTAGGCAGCAGGATGCTAAAGCGCCGCGACGCGGGAGAGTCCGGAAATGGTGTCCTTGAGCAGTCCCAGGCGTTTGGGAATCAATTCCGGTCCAAGAAAAGTAGTCCCTGTGATGTTCCCACCTGGCCGTGACAGGCTGGCGACCAATTCATCGCCGACGGGATCCGCCATGCCAGCTACGACGATGGGGACTGTGCTTGTCGCTTGTTTGGCTGCGCGAGCTGGTGTCGTGCTTGCCACGACGATCACATCGACCTTGAGCCGAACCAGATCAGTCGCGAGTTCCCTAAATTGATCTGCACTCCAATTCCCATAGCGCCGCTCGATAGAAATGTTCAAACCCTCTGTGTAGCCGAGCTCCTGTAGTCCCTTGTAGAACCCGACGTGCATCGGCTGGGTGGCATCACCGACGTAGTGGCTCCAGATGCCGATGTCCCGCAGCGTCAGCTTTTCCCTTAACCGCCGGTCAGCCTCGAACCAGGCGCGTTCCTCTGGTGTGGTCGCGGTCTCTGCGCCCTTCACGTCGGCGCGCCAGTAGGCGAAGTCCTTACGGATCTGCTGCTAGCCGTCGACGATCGAGTAGGCCAGGAAGCCGGCCTTGTATTGCGTGAAGCCCTTCGCACGCAGCTGTGTGTCGTACCCCTCGCGCGTCGCGGGCAGTTTCGCGATCGGCAAGGCGGTCCGTCACTGGCTCGGCAGAGTTGGTGTGAAGACGCTGTTCATCGAGCCGGGCAGTCCCTGGGAGAATGGGTACTGCGAGAGCTTCAACTCCAAGCTTAGAGACGAGCTGCTCAATGGCGAGATGTTCACGACGCTTCGCGAAGCCCAGGTACTGATCGAGAGCTGGCGACGGCACTACAACGCCGTCCGGCCACACTCGTCGCTCGGTTACCGACCTCCGGCACCCGAAGCCATCTTGCCGCCAGCCCGTGGCCTGCCCTAGCGTCCTCACGATGGATTTTGCGGAGGCCGCGAAAATGGGGATGACACAACCGACCCCCTACGGCGTGACGTTGCTGAATGGCGCCGGGACGGACATCCGACCAAGATGCTCGTGTTTGGATTTCCAACGCCACTGGTCTTCAAGCAAAGTCTGAGAGTGAGCGTTCGTGCGTTGGCAGATGATATTTACTTTGTCACTGCTCATGTTGTCCACGGCGGGGTCGACATCTTAAGATCATCCGCTTTCAAAAATGCATCATTGCTTCGTTCGGTATTCAGGGATTTCGTCCCGACCGAAGCGGCTTCGCCGCATGACGAATATTTGCGAGAGCGGGACCGCGCGAGCGCGCTGGCGCTTGGACTCGTTGCTGGTCCGCGCCGCGCTCTCGCTCCCGCAATGGTGCTCTTGCGCTCGTTTGGTAGGTGTTATTTCGACGATTGCCTGTCCCGAACTTGGGCTCGATGCGCGGGAGTTGCTGAGCGGACACTTGATCTCGTAGCACGCACGGTGCCGCTCCTACGCATACATGGCGCATATCTGTTGCCGTTGGCAGCGCGCACCGCAGTAAATAGAGCAGCGACTGCCGGCTGGAAGTCCTCGATCTTGTAGACCGGCGCGGCATGGTTCTTGGGATATCGCGGCCAGAGCTCGACATGCATATCGTCCATGTCTTCAATGAGGGCGGCATGCGCCGGTGAAAGCTGAAGGCCCATCCCTGGCGATACCGCCGTCCGGAGTAGCCATTTGATGTGGTGTCGATAGGATGTGACCTCGCCTTCGCTGACTCCGTCGCAGGAGCGAGGTAAGCTTTGAGCGCCAACTCGACGCTGTGGGTGAGCGCGAGATACTTGGGCGAATAGACAATATCGCCATCGCGCGGCGTCAGCTGATCATAGGCATGAAGATATTGCTCGGCCAAGCCAAGCAAGTGTGACGGCCATAGTATCGGATGCGGCCGAACAGCCTTTCTCTGCTTGCGACTACCGAGCCCGGAGTGGAGCGTCGGCGGGCGACGGGTCTTAGGCTTGGTCATGCTTCCTCCCGATACCCCTCCGGTCGCTCGCCTTCAATCGATCCCCGCCAACCGCAGCTCGAGCATCTGAACAGCGACGGATCGAATGAAGCCCTACGTCAAACGGCAGAAGAACGACATGGCTGACGCCCGCGCCAATATGTGGTTCGTGCCAACCGAGACGCCTGAGCAGCAGAGTTGCTTGATGCTTCACCGCACCCGGCATCTGTTGATCCGATCTTGGTGAGTTCGCCTGTCTTAGTTCAGGTCGCTGCCTGCCCTGGCCCCTTTGCCAACGATGATTTTCCTAAGCTCCGTTCGCCTGATCTTCTGCAGGCCCGTCTCCGCACGCGGAAACTCCTGGAGGACCTCAAAGCGGATGCGATTTGTGATCATGATTTCTATCGGCCGACACTAGCCAACGATTGCATCAAGGTCACGATTTGTGGGTACGCTGCCAGAAGTCGAAATCTACCTCACTGGAGCGTTTTGTTGGTCGGAGTCCCCTTGTGGACTACCAGCCGAAGCCAAAACGATTTCACGGGCAGAAAAACGGCCCTGGTGTCGATTTTCTGACGGCCGACACCTGTTACTCCGAGACACGTCCAAGCGGGACGGACAGTACCCCACCCTTTTTCGTAATGCTGTGGTAGCCTCGCCGGCAAAAGGGGGCGGTGGTGCGATGAAGGCTGAAGCCGTGTCGCAATGGTGGTCGCGGATCAAGGCGCTTTGGGCCGCGCGGCCCCGCTCTCTCCCCACGCTCGCCCCTCTGCGCGGCTTGTTCGTCGATTTCGGCATCATTCTCGTCATGATTGTTCTTTTGGTCAGCTTAGTCGTGGAGGTCGTCGATCCATCGCCGATTGCGGACCCGATCTCGGTGCCCAAGAGCCTGGTTGATCTCGGTTATTCCGCCGAGGTCGTCGCCACGCGTCTGATCGACCGTTCACGCGACATCGAACAAAAGGACAATGCGCGTGTAGACAAGACGAGCGCGGCTGCCGCCACTATTGGCGATGCCAACGTACGATCGACGGCGACGGTACCGGGCGCCGGCGTGTCGCTGGCCGTCGTCGTGGCGAGCGTGCGCCGCTTGATCGGGCTGCCGACCACGCACATCGGCGGCTATATCGTCATGGGCGAGGCGGGCACTTACCGATTGACGATACGAGTTGGCAGCGGTCGAGCAGCGCCCGTCGTGTATCCGGTCGAGGCCAACGCATCGATCGAGTATGTGATCGAGCACGGTGCGCTGGCCCTCACAGGGCTGCTGCGGCCTTGCGCCCTTGCCGCTGCGCTCGACAACGATCCGGACGGCCTGGGATGGCTCGACGCCTGCTTCCGTGATCCCTCGCACCGCGACGTCGAATGGGCGCATAACCTGCGTGGCCTGCGCTCATTCGCCGAAGGCAAGTACGACGATGCGATCAAGGAATACGAGGAGGCCCTCCGCCTGTCTTCGGGCTATCGGAGCGCCAAGGCGAACCTCGCTGCGGCATTGAGTGCCAAACGGGCGAGCAGCCCGATCCAACCAACAACAAGCCCGTCGCCACGCTGACCGGTGGCGATCAAGGCCCCGTTTAGCGCTTCAACCGGCCCCACCCCGTCGTACCAATCCAGGGCCTCCGAAGCCGTCGTTCTTGATCTTCGGGCTGTCTCTTCGGCTGCACCAACACCACCTGAAGCGCCAGGTTCTCGCTCGGCTTTACCTCCGCTCGAACATCTTTGGGTAGCACTTTGCCGACGAGCGTCAAAAACGCTGGGGCATTCTCCACGGCCTGTTGTTGCAAATAGTCGACGCCGCCTGCGCGATCGAGCGCCTCCAGGATCATTTCCTTTAGGGCCTTCGGGATCTTGTTGGGCGTTCCGCCTTGCCTTCCGCCGCGACGTTCTCCGGGCATTGAACAAACCTCGCTATTTTAGCTTCCTTTGGGGTGACGTTATCCTGCGCCGCTCATGTTGTGGCGTGGATACATGGCATGCGCCTACAGCAGTTCGATATTCCGTTCGCCGTCCGTCACATTGACCTTCCAGATCAATTCTTCGAGCACATCGAGCTGCGCCTCGGTGGCCTGAATGCCCGCTTTCAGGAGAGCCCAAAACAGCACCCGGTAGAGCATTTGCGAGAGGACTGCCGGTGACGGCGTGTATTTGCCTCTACGCCATTCGGCCAGCCGTGAATACGTCAGCTTGATGCCGCACTCCCGATTTAATTCCTTGATCGCCCCACCCAGGGTGTTGCGGTAGCCGATTTTCTCCGCCTCTATCCATGATTCGACGAGTCGTCTCATCGCTTTATCCTCCGTTTTGAAACCGGCAGAACTGGTTAACATCTCTCCAGCATACACGCCGTGCGCCATATACGGCATCGAGATGCCCGCGCCAGCGCGCCGGGTTCTCGCCGGTGCGATAGCCGCGGGCCCTGGCCCAATCCAGGATGAGCTCCATACGGCCCCGCACCCGGTTCGCCGTCTCGGTCTTCGTCGACCAGATCGGATCGAGCACCTTCGTGACCTCGGGCGTGCCGATCGACGCGACCGACAGCGTGCCGATCATCGGTGACGCATAGGCGGCCAGGGTGGTCTTCCACTGCTTGCGGTGCACGGCGTTCCGCCAGGCCTCTTCGTGATCGGCGATGTATAGCCGCGTCGCGTCGTCGAAGGTGATGCCGCGGGCTTCCTTGAGGCGCTGGCGAGCCCTCTCGGCTTCGCGGGCTTCGATCGGGTCCTGACCCGCCTTAACCATCTGGCGGGCCGCTGTGGCCTTCTCACGCGCCTGGGCGAGGCTGACATCGGCGCACGCACCGAGACCCATCTCGCGCCGTCGGCCGGCCAGCATGAAGCGATAGAGCCAGCTCTTGGCGCCTTGGCCGGCCACCTGCAGGTAGAGGCCATCGCCATCAGCGTAGTACCCTGCCGCCTTCTTGCGAGTGATCGAGAGAGTTGTCAGTCGACGATGAGAACGAGCCATTACCCTACCCTCCAACCTACCCACCAATGCGTGGCGGCTTTGGACGAATGAATACGAACGCTCGCGGTGGAAAAGCCAGCAAAGCAGCGGCCTTTCTGTTAACCATTCGAATGATGGCGAACGACAGCGAACGCATCGGTTACGGATATGTCATCCGCGCGCCGGAGTAGCAGCCTCCGGATCCTGCGCTCGGCCACGTTCCGGCTGGCGCTGTTCTACGCCGCCTTGTTCGTCATGTCGGCGGGCGCGCTGTTCGCCACGGTGTACGTCACGGCGACGGCGGCGCTGCAGAGCGACATGCAGGCCGTCCTGCGCAGCGAGGCCCTCCAGCTGGCCGAGATCAATCGCAGCAGCGGGTTGCAGATCCTCGCCCAGCAGATCAGGCGGCGCATGAACTTCCGCACGCGCGGTCCGATCTACTACCTGCTGCAAGGGCCAACCGGCGAAGTCATCGTCGGCAATCTTCCGGGCATGCCGCCGGTCGAAGGCGTGATCGACTTCATGCGCGACACGGCCGACGACGAGCCCGACACCGGGCGCGACCGCCTCACCGGATACGGCCTGCGCCTCGGCGACGGTTCCTTCCTCCTGGTGGCGCAGGATGCGAGCCGGCTGCTCGACATGCAGCGGGCAATCGTGCGCGCCTTCACCTGGGCGGGCGCGCTGACACTCGTGCTGGCGATCGGCGGTGGCTGGCTGCTCGGCCGCAACTTCCTGCGCCGCATCGACACGATCGGGCGCACGAGCCGGGCGATCATGGAAGGCAACCTTTCGGCACGCATTCCGGTGCGCGGCACCAACGACGAGATCGACCAGCTCGTGCTCGGGTTGAACGCCATGCTCGAGCGCATTCAACAGCTGCTGGATGGATTGCGCCAGGTCACGAGCGACATCGCCCATGACCTGCGCACCCCCTTGGGCCGCCTGCGCCAGCGGCTCGAGGATGCACGCGAGCACGCGACAAACACGACCGAGTACGCCGCGGCGACGGAGGCGGCCATCGCCGAGGCGGATTTGCTGCTGGAGATCTTCTCGGCCCTGCTGCGCATCGCCCAGATCGAGGCCGGCGCCCAAAGGAGCGCGTTCACGGAGGTCGATTTGTCATCCCTGATGCGCAGTATCGGCGAGGCCTATGCGCCGTCGGCCGAAGACTCCCACCACAAGCTCGAGAGCTCGATCGCGGACGGTGTCACCCTGACCGGCGACCGTCAGCTGCTGGCGCAGATGGTATCGAACCTGGTCGAGAACGCTTTGCATCACACGCCGGCCGGCAGCAGCGTGGGGCTCGCCTTGCGCAAGATCGGCACGCGGCTCGAGATCGAAGTCGGCGACAACGGTCCGGGCATTCCCGAAGCCGAGCGCGACAAGGTGTTCGATCGCTTCTATCGCCTCGATCGCAGCCGCACGACCGCCGGCTCCGGCCTCGGCCTGGCGTTGGTCAAGGCTATCGCGACGCTGCACGGCCTGTCGCTGCGGCTGGAGGATCGCCATCCGGGCCTGGCCGTGATCGCCACCTCAGCCTGAATCCTGGTCGAAATAATCCTCGAGCAGCGCGGCGAAGAAGGCACCGAGCAGCAGCCCGACCACGGCTCCGATCGCGCCCATGCTGTGCGGAAAGGTGACATGCTCAAAATACCAGACGCCAGCACCGCAGACGAACACGATGATCGGCGTGAGCCACCAGAAACGATTGGAATTCTTCGACATGCTCGCTCGCTCGGCTTCCCAATGGCACACTGATGCCAGGAAAGCGAGAGTTGATCATGCAGACGTGCTTTGCCTATGTCGGCAGCTACACCGCGCCGGAGCGCCAGGGCCGCGGCAGTGGCATCAATGTTTATCGAGTGAATCGTCGCACAGGCGCCTTCGACCACGTCCAATGCATTTCACAGTTGGAGAACCCGTCATTCCTGGCGCCGAGCCCTGACGGCCGGCACCTTTATGCCGTGCATGGCGATCGTACGGAGGCGACGTCCTTCTGCATCGACGAGCGCACCGGCATGCTGACGGTTCTCAATCGCCAGCCGACCGGCGGCTACAATCCCGTGCATCTAGCCTTCGACCGAACCGGCCGTTACCTCGTCATTGCCAATTACACAACGGATTCGGTCTGCATGCTACCGGTGCTGTCGGACGGAAGCCTGCGGCCCTATGCGAGGCTGACTGCCGTGAAGGGCGAACTCGGCCCGCACAAGACCCAGCAGCGCGGCATGTATCCGCACGACATCCCGCTCGATCCCCAGGGCCGCTTCTTCTACGTACCATGCAAGGGCGGCGACTGCGTGATCTCCTATCGCCTCGACACAAGGCGCGGCGTGCTGGTCGAGACGTCGCGCGTCGCGGCCCGTCCCGGCGCGGGACCACGCCATATCGGTTTCCACCCGCGGCGCGCGCTGGCCTACGTGCTGAACGAGCTCGATTCCACGATCACGACCTACCGGCAGGATCGCCGGACCGGCAAGCTCACGCCGCTTCACGTGCTGCGCTCGACGCCGGCCGATTTCACCGGCTATTCGACCGGGGCGGAGATCGCCGTCGATCGCGCCGGCCGCAACGTCTATGTCACCAACCGCGGCCACGACAGCGTCGGCGTGTTCGCGATCGATCGTGCGACCGGCACGCTGGCGCCCAAGCAATGGGTGCCGACCAAGGGCGGCGTGCCGCGCTTTTTCTGCTTCGACCCGGCCGAACGCTTTCTCTATGTCGCCAACCAGGGCGGCCATTCAATCGTTGCCTACAGGGTCGGACGCGATGGCAAACTGTCACCGACCGCCTTCAGGCTGCGGGTCGGCAGTCCAGCCTGCATCGTTTTCAGCCGCGGAGTATCCCCATGAGCGACAAGACCTACGGCTTCGAGACCCTGTCGGTGCATGCCGGCGCGGCGCCCGATCCCGCCACCGGCGCGCGGGCGCTGCCGATCTACCAGACCACGGCCTATGTCTTCGAGGATGCCGACCACGCCGCAGCCTTGTTCAACCTGCAGACCGTGGGCTTCATCTATTCGCGGCTGACCAACCCGACCAACGCGGCGCTCGAGACGCGGCTGGCCACGCTCGAGGGCGGCCGCGGGTGTACGGTCGCGGCGTCGGGTCATGCGGCACAGGTACTGGCGTTGTTCCCACTGATGAGCCCGGGTGACGAGATCGTCGCCTCCTCCCGTCTCTACGGCGGCTCGCTGCAGCAGATGCGCAACACCTATCCGAAGTTCGGCTGGAAGGCGAACATCGTCGATGCCGACCAGCCCGACAACTTCAAGCGCGCACTGACACCCAAGACCAAGGCCTTCTTCATCGAGAGCCTCGCCAATCCCGGTGGCGTTATCAGCGACCTAGAGGCGATCGCGAAGATCGCCGATGATGCCGGCGTTCCCCTGGTCGTCGACAACACGCTCGCCACGCCCTGGCTCTGCAAGCCGATCGACTACGGCGCGACCCTGATCATCCACTCGACCACCAAGTTCCTGAGCGGCACCGGCACGTCGATGGGCGGCGCCGTGGTGGATTCCGGCAAGTTCGATTGGGCAGTCAAAAAAGCGGATGGCGGTGGAAAATTCCCCAGCCTCGCCGGCCCGGAGCCCGCCTATCACGGCCTCAATTTCTTCGAGACCTTCGGCGACATGGCCTACACCTTCCACAGCCACGCCGTGGGCCTGCGCGATCTCGGTCCCAGCCAGGCGCCATTCAATGCCTGGCTCACCATGCTCGGCATCGAGACGCTCGGTTTGCGGATGGAGCGGCACTGCGCCAATGCGCTCAAGGTCGCGCAATATCTCGACAAGCACCCGGCCGTCGCCTGGGTGAACTATGCCGGCCTGCCCAACAACAAATATCACGCGCTGGCCAAGAAATACCTGCCCAAGGGCGCGGGCTCGGTCTTCACCTTCGGCGTCAAGGGCGGCTACGAGGTCGGCGTTAAGGTGGTCGACGGCGTCGAGCTGTTCTCTCACCTTGCCAATATCGGCGATGCAAAAAGCCTGATCATCCATCCCGCCTCGACCACCCACCGCCAGCTCTCCGACGAGCAACGCGTTGCCGCCGGCGCGGGGCCGGATGTGGTTCGCCTGTCGATAGGAATCGAAACGGCCGAGGACATCATCGCCGATCTGGAGCAAGCTTTGGCGAAGGCAACGACGTAAAGGAAGTGATGCTGAGCAAGGCGGACAATGAATTCCTGACCAGGAGCGGCACGGGCACGCCGATGGGCGATTTGCTGCGCCGCTTCTGGATGCCGGCCCTGTTGTCGGCCGAGTTGCCCGAGCGCGACGGACCGCCCAAGAAGATCAAGGTCCTGGGCGAGGAGTTGCTGGCCTTCCGCGATTCCAATGGTCGCGTCGGCATCGTCGAGCAGCATTGCCCACATCGCGGCGCCAATCTGTACTTCGGCCGCAACGAGGAGTGCGGCATCCGTTGCGCCTTCCATGGCTGGAAATTCGACGTCGAGGGCAACTGCCTCGATCTCCCGACGTCGCCGCCGGAATCGACCTACAAGGATTCGATAAAGCTGCTCGCCTATCCCGTGCGCGAATGGGCCGACATGGTCTGGGTCTATATGGGCCCGCGCGAGGCGATGCCCGAGCTGCCGCAGCTCGAGGTCGGGCTGGTGCCGCCCGGCAGCCGCTATGTCACCAAGAAGTGGCAGGACTGCAACTGGGTGCAAAGCGTCGAAGGCGCACTCGACACGGCCCATTTTTCGTTCCTGCACGCCGTGCTGGCCAAGGACGAGGCCAAGGCACGCGCCGCACTAGCCAAGGCCGCGATCGCAGACCAGTCCACGCCGGATGACCGGATTCGCTGGATCCACAACGACCCTCGGCCGAAATTCACCGTGCTCGGGCACGACGCCGGTCTGCTGATCGGCGCCGCGCGAAAAACCAACTCGGCCGATCTCTACTGGCGCATCTCGCAGTTCCTGATGCCCAACCACGCCTATACGCCGACCGCCTTTCCGGGCGAGATCTACTACGGCCAGTGCTGGGTGCCGGTCGACGACGCGTCGTGCTGGATCTACACCTACTGCTGGCAGCCCGACCGGCCCTTCAGCAATGCCGAGCGCACCAAATTCGACGGCGGCTTCAACGTGCATGCCGAGGTCGATGCCGACTACATGCCGCTGCGCAACCTGCGCAACGACTACCTGATCGACCGCAAGGCGCAGAAGGACGAGACCTTCACGGGCATCGTCGGCGTGAGCGAGCAGGACGCCGCCATCCAGGACAGCATGGGGCCTATCCAGGACCGAACACGCGAGCATCTCGGTCCAACTGATCTGGGGGTCGTGGAGTTCCGCAAGCTGCTGATGGGCGCCGCCCGCTCGCTGCAGGCCGGCACCGCGCCCCGGGCCGCCGCCTCGCCGCATCGCTATGCCGTACGGGCCGGCGGCGCGGTTGCCGCGCCGATCAAAAATCTCGACGCGGTCATGACCGAGCGCTTCGGCCATGATCGCGGCTATGTCGGCAAGCAATATGGGCTGACCGACTGATGCTGAGCCAGGCCGACAACGAATTCCTGACCAGGAGCGGCACGGGCACGCCGATGGGCGAGCTGTTGCGCCGCTTCTGGATGCCGGCCCTGTTGTCGGCCGAGTTGCCCGAGCGCGACGGCTCGCCGAAGAAGATCAAGATCCTGGGCGAGGACCTGCTGGCGTTCCGCGACAGCAACGGCTGTGTCGGTATCGTCGAGCCGCACTGCCCGCATCGCGGTGCCAATCTCTACTATGGACGTAATGAAGAATGCGGGCTTCGCTGTGCCTTCCATGGCTGGAAGTTCGACGTCGAGGGCAAGTGCCTCGACCTGCCCACCTCGCCGCCGGAATCGACCTACAAGGATACGATCCGGCTGCTCGCCTATCCGGTGCGCGAGTGGGGCGACATGATCTGGGTCTATATGGGGCCGAGGGACAAGATGCCCGAGCTGCCGCAGCTCGAGATGGGCCTCGTGCCGGCGGCGCAGCGCTACGTTTCGAAGAAGTGGCAGGACTGCAACTGGGTGCAGAGCCTTGAAGGCGGCATCGACACCGCGCACTTCTCCTTCCTGCATGCCGTGCTGACCCAGGACGAGAAAGAGGCGCTGGCAATCTATGCGAAGTCGGCCGCGCTCGGCGATCAATCCAAGCCCGACGACCGCGTGCGCTGGATCCGCAACGACCCGCGGCCGAAGTTCAGCATCATCGGCCACGATGCCGGCCTGGTGATCGGCGGCGCGCGCAAAACCGACGGACCCGAACTCTACTGGCGGATCGCGCAATTCCTGATGCCCAACCACGCCTTCGCCCCGGCGGCGATGCCGGGCGAGGTCTATTACGGCCAGGCCTGGGTGCCGGTGAGCGACACCGATTGCTGGGTCTACACCTACAGCTGGCGGCCGGACCGCCCCTTCACCAACTCCGAGCGCACGCAATTCGACGGCGGCTTCGGTGTGCACTCCTGCGTCGACGACGACTACATGCCGCTGCGCAACCGGCGAAACGACTACCTGATCGATCGGACGCTGCAGAAGGGCACCAGCTTCACCGGCATCACCGGCGTGTCGGAGCAGGATTCGGCGATCCAGGACAGCCAGGGTCCGGTCCAGGATCGCACGCGCGAGCATCTTGGCCCGACCGACCTCGGCATCGTCGAGTTCCGTAAGCTGATCATGGGCGCTGCCCGCGCCCTCCAACAAGGCCGCGAGCCGAAAGCGGCAGCGTCTGCGAACAAATACGCCGTCCGGTCGGGCGCCTGGGTTGCCGAGCCGGCCAAGGACCTGGCCGCCGTAATGACCGAACGCTTCGGCCATCCGCATGGCTATGTCGGCGCCGAGCACGGGCTTGGGGATTAGGCGTTAGACCGTGACCTCGGTGTGCTTTATCGTCGTTGTCGGGAACTGGTTGGGGAGCATTCTGTGACCGTGAAGATCTATGGCCCCACAGCGTCGCGCGCCGCGCGCGCCCTGTGGATCGTGCACGAACTCGGCATTCCGTTCGAGCATGTGGCAATGGAGATGAAGGATCTGAAGGGCGCCGACTACCTCAAGATCAATCCCAACGGCAAGGTGCCGACGTTGGTCGACGGCGAGTTCAAGCTGTTCGAATCGATGGCGATCAATCTCTACCTCGCCGCCAAGTACAACAAGAACGGCTTCCTGCCGTCGAGCCTCGAGCAGCAGGCGCTCTGCCACCAGTGGAGCTTCTGGGGCATGACCGAGGTCGAGAAGCCCCTGCTGACGATCCTGATCGACCAGTTCATGACGGCGCCCGACAAGCGCAAGCCCGAGGCCGTCGCCGAGGCGCAGAAGGCGCTGCCCAAGCCGTTCGGCGTGCTGAACGGCGCCCTGCAGGGCCGCGACTACCTGCTGGGCTCGACCTTCACGGTGGCCGACCTCAACCTCGCCTCGATCATGAGCTGGTCGAAACCGATCAAGTACGATTTCGGGCCCTTCCCCAACGTCGGGGCGTGGCTCGACCGCTGCCTGGCCCGACCGACCTACAAGGCGGCCAAAGCGACCAAATAGCGGTTTGGCGAGGCGCTTGCGGCAGCGCGGTCGAAGCGCTACACGCGCCTCTCCGGTCGGGGCGTAGCGCAGCCTGGTAGCGCATCAGTCTGGGGGACTGGGGGTCGCAGGTTCAAATCCTGTCGCCCCGACCAACTTCTCCCCCCACAATCGACGCAATGAACGCCCGGCGCGCCCTCGCCTTCATCTTCTGCACCGTGACGCTGGATGTGTTGTCGCTGGGCCTGATGATCCCTGTGCTGCCCAAAATCGTGCTGGGATTCACGGGCGGCGATACGGCAGGCGCCGCCAAGATGTTCGGCCTGATGGCGACCGCCTGGGGGCTGATGCAGTTCCTGTGCTCGCCCCTGCTTGGCGCCCTGTCGGACCGTTACGGCCGCCGGCCAGTGATCCTGATCTCCTGCCTCGGGCTTGGCATCGACTATGTCTTCATGGCGCTGGCGCCGTCACTCACGCTGCTGTTCATCGGACGCATCATTTCCGGCATCACCGCCGCCACCATCAGCACGGCGTTTGCCTACATCGCCGACGTCACCCAGCCGGACGGCCGCGCCAAGGCCTTCGGCATCGTCGGCGTGGCGTTCGGGCTGGGCTTCGTGGTCGGCCCGGCGATCGGCGGTCTGCTGGGCGGCTTCGATCCGCGCCTGCCGTTCTGGGTGTCGGCGGCGGCCTGCATCATCAATGCCGCCTTCGGCTGGTTCATCCTGCCCAAATCGCTGCCGGCCGAGCGGCGCATGGCCTTCGCCTGGAAGCGCGCCAACCCGATCGGCTCGCTACGCCTCCTGCTATCGCAACGGCAACTGACCGGTCTGGCGGTCGTCGACTTCCTGGCGAATGTCGCGCACCAGGTGCTGCCGTCGGTGTTCGTGCTCTATGCCGCCTATCGCTACGGCTGGGGCGAGGCCGCCGTCGGCCTGACGCTGGCCTTCGTCGGCGTCTGCTCGGCGATCGTGCAGGGCCTGCTGATCGGGCCGATCGTCGCTCGAATCGGTGCCCGTCTGGCGCTGATGATGGGCCTGCTGGCGGGCGGACTGGGCATGGCGATCTATGGGCTCGCCCCGACCGGGCCGTGGTTCTACCTCGGCGCACCGGTCATGGCGCTCTGGGGCCTGGCTGGCCCCGCGCTTCAGGAGATGACGAGCCGACTGGTCAGCCCCTCCGAACAGGGGCAATTGCAAGGCGCTTATAGCTCGTCGCGCAGCATCACCGGTCTTCTGGGGCCGGCTCTCTTCACCGGCACCTTCGCCTGGTTGCTGGGTTGGCTGCCGGGTGCGCCCTTCCTTCTGGCCGCGGCCCTTCTGGTCGCCGCAGGAGGCGTGAGCTGGGCGGTTACGAAACCGTCGCCAGCCGTCGCCCGGTCGGCGTGAGCTTGCACACCAGCCAGTCCGGCTTCAGCGGGTTGTTGAACCACGGCTCGGCCCAGCCGCGCTCCAGGCAGCGGCGCACGATGGCCGCCGCGACGGTCTGGCCATCGAGGTCGAACAGCGGCAGCTTGCCGCCGGGCTGGACGAGGCCGCGACGCAGGTAGAACAACTCGGGCAGGGTCGGAACCTCGCCTTCCCGCTCATTGTCGTTCAATGCCTGGACGTCGAACTCAGGCGCCGGACGGCGCGCGATCTCACGGTCTGCAATCACGGCTGCGTCCCCCTCTGACGTTGCCGCTGGACGGGTCTTTCACCTGACAAGATACGCCTGTCGGCGAGAAAACGGAAGAAAATCAGGTGGTTGGCAACAATTGTTACCTTAGCCACCTGAGCTACCGGTCGTTAGGCGACTAACGGCTGGCCACCGTAAAGATCAACGTCAAGATCCGCAGCCGGGCGCCCCTCAGCGCCGGCCGCGGAGGCTGGACTAGTTTTGCGCCTTCAGCGTGGTGCGCAGCTGCGTCAGCGCCTGCTCGAGATCCTCGAGCACGGTCTCGATCTCCCGGCGCTTGTGCAGGTCGAGCATGGCGGCGCGCGGCGTCGTGGTCGACGGCTGCGGGCCGGTGCGCGGCAGCGGCCGGGCGTTGCCCGTCGCCATCGCTTCGGCGCGGGCCGACACGATGCGCAGGCTCTCCAGGGCGCTTTCCGCGGCCAGGTCGATGCGCTGCTGTGGCAGCCGACCGCGGCCTTCCTTCAGCAGCCGCTGCACGCCCTTGATGGTGTAGCCATCATCATAGAGCAGCGAACGGATGCGGCGCAGGAGGTCGATGTCCTCCGGCCGATAGTAGCGCCGGCCGCCGCCCCGCTTGAGCGGACGAACCTGCGAGAACTTGCTTTCCCAGAACCGCAGCACATGCTGCGGCACATCTAGCTCGGTCGCGACTTCGCTGATGGTGCGAAACGCCTGCGCCGACTTCTCAAGCCGCCTTTCGACGGGCTGAACTGATACAGCCATGTCCAATCCCCCACATAATCCCCAACTATCCCTACGTCTTAAGCTCTTGCAGCCCCTTCAGACGTCCCGTTGATCAAAGACTTCAGGACGTTCGATGCTCGGAAGACAAGGACACGTCGAGGCAGGATCGGAACTTCCTGACCCGTCTTCGGATTTCGGCCTACGCGCTGGCCCTTGTCGCGCACCGTGAAGCTCCCGAATGAAGAGATCTTCACCAATTCGCCACGAGCCAAAGCCTCCACGACTTCGGCGAGAATCGTCTCGACGAGGTCACTGAACTCATTGCGAGACAGTCCCACTTCCTGGAACACGGACTCGCTCAAGTCGGCACGCGTAATAGTCCGGCCTTCCATCCGGTACCCTTCCTTCCCCCAGTTAATCCATACTCTTAGATGGGAAAGCGGTCAATATCAGCAAGATAGCGGGTGGACTTAAATCGGCGTCTGTTCTCGTTCCGTTTAGGACGATTTTGTTTCAATCGTCCGACGCTACCAGCGGACGAGTGAGGCCCCCCAGGCCAGGCCCCCGCCAATGCCCTCCAGCAGCAGCAAATCGCCTTTCTTTATGCGTCCGTCGCTGACGGCGGCATCGAGGGCCAGGGGGATGGAGGCGGCCGAGGTATTGGCGTGTTTATCCACCGTCACCACCACCCGGTCGGCCGACAGGCCGAGTTTGCGGCCGGTGCCGTCGATGATCCGCTTGTTGGCCTGGTGCGGGACCAGCCAGTCGATGTCCTTGGGGGCGAGTCCAGCCTTCTTGCAGACCTCCCCGACCACGGCGGCCATGTTGACGACCGCGTGCTTGAAGACCTCCTTGCCTTCCATGCGCAAGAGGCCGGTGGTCCGCGTCGAGGACGGGCCGCCATCGACATAGAGGATGTCGTGTTGGCGTCCGTCGGAATGCAGGGCATTGGCCAGCACCCCGCGATCGGCCGAGGTGCCCCTGCCCTGCTCGCGCCTTGATGACGACGGCGCCGGCGCCGTCGCCGAACAGCACGCAGGTGCCGCGGTCGCTCCAGTCGAGGATGCGCGAGAACGTCTCCGCGCCGATCACCAGGGCGGTCGAGGCGATACCGCTCTTGATCATGCTGTCGGCCACAGCCAGGCCATAGACGAAGCCCGCACACACCGCCTGGATGTCGAACGCGGCGCCCCCGGTCATTCCCAAGCCCTGCTGCACGCGCGTGGCGGTCGCCGGGAAGGTCTCGTCGGGCGTAGCGGTGGCCAGGATGATCAGGTCGAGGTCCGACGCCTTGACGCCGGCATGGGCCAGAGCCCGCTCAGAAGCCTTCAGCGCCAGGTGCGAGGTGAACTCGCCGTCTGCCGCGATGTGGCGCTGGCGAATGCCGGTGCGCTGCCGGATCCACTCGTCGGAGGTGTCCATCTTCTTGGCGAGTTCGTCGTTGGTGACGATACGTTTGGGCAGATAGGAGCCGCAGCCTTGGACCACCGAACGGATCACTGAGCCCCTCCGCTGGCCTGCAGCGCCTGGGCCGGCGCATCGGCCGCGGAGGTGACCTGCCGGAGCTTGGCCAGGCCGTCGACGAGCTTGCTCTTGAACTCGTAGCGCACCAGATCAACGGCCACGCCGATGGCATAGGCAAAGCCCAGCTGGTCGGTGCCGCCGTGGCTTTTCACGCAGAGGCCGTCGAGGCCGAGGAAGACGCCGCCATTGTAGCGCCGCGGATCGACGCGCTTGCGCATCTTGATCAAGGCGCCCGAGGCGAACAGATAACCGATCTTGGCGAAAGTCGAGGTCCGGAAGGCGTCGCGCACGAAGCTGGTATAGAGCTTGGCGGTGCCCTCGATCGACTTCAGGGCGACATTGCCGGTGAAGCCGTCGGTGACGACGACGTCAACCAGGCCGCTGCCGATGTCGTTGCCCTCGACGAAACCATGGAAGTTGATGGGGGAGCCGTCGCGACGCAGCCAAGCGGCAGCCGTGCGCAGTTCCTCATGGCCCTTCAGTTCCTCCGAGCCGACATTCAGCAGCCCGACCTTGGGCCTGTCGAGGCCGAGCAGCACCTGGGCAAACATGCTGCCCATGACCGAGAATTCGGCGAGATTTTCGGCATCACATTCGAGGTTGGCGCCGAGATCGAGCATCACCGTCTCGCCGCGGCTGGTCGGCAGGAACGACGCCAGCGCCGGCCGGTGGGCGCCATCCAGCATACGCATGGCGACCATCGAGATGGCGAGCAGCGCCCCGGTGTTGCCCGCTGAAACCACGCTGTCGGCACGGCCGTCGGCGGCGGCTTGGCAGGCCAGCCACATGCTCGACTTGCGGCGGCGGCGCAGCGCGTAGGACGGCTTGTCGTCAGCGGTGACGGCATCTTCGGCCGGCACGATCTCGAGCACCTTGGCCAGGCCCTTGCGCTTGTCGACCAGCGGTTTCAGCTTGGCCGGGTCGCCGAACAGCAGGAAGGTCGTGCCGGGGTAGCGCTCGCGCGCGATGTCAGCGCCGTTGACCACGACTTCCGGCGCATGGTCGCCGCCCATGCCGTCGAGCGCGAGGATGACTTTCCGGCGCTCATCAGGAATCGCCTGTCGCTGCCAGCGCATCGTCGGCGGCGCGCGGCCTACTTCTCGGCCGACGCGCTGTCGGCCAGAACCGGCATGTCCTCGCGGTAGTAGCCGCAATGCGAGCACACCGTATGCGGCCGCTTCAGCTCGCCGCAATTCTTGCATTCGATGTAGGCCATCGGCGCAATGGCGTGATGGGACCGGCGCATGTTGCGACGCGACTTTGAAACCTTCTTCTTGGGAACTGCCATGACGATCTCCAGAACGGGGCCGCCTCCTCAATCCGGGCGAAACTGGGCGGGCCCCCCAAAAAAGCTACGGCCGCGCTTTAGCGGCGCGGCGGGCCGACTTCTCTAGCCAAAACGTTACAGCCCCGCAACAATTTAGCGGCCGCGGCGGGGTTTGTCCCTCAAGGCCGCCAGACCGGCAAAAGGATGCCGGCGCTGCTCATTCCGGCCCGGCCGGCCACTGTGCCGGGGCTTGGGCAGGACGTCCTCCAGCTTCACCCCCGGCCGCCTCGGGTAGGGATCGGCCGCCAGGGAAAGCTGCTCGGCAACGATTTCGCCGATATCGAGCAAATTGCCCGGTAACGGCTCGGGAGCGTCGGCCTGGGCGCTCACCAGGGCTTCGCCGCTCTCCGGGTCGCGGTCCTCGGCCAAGTCCTGCGTGAAGACGACGCGAAATGCCTCATCGAGGTCCTGGGTCACCGGATCGAGGGTCAAAATGCAGGCCTGCACGATCTTGCCGCGCAGCCGGCCCTCAACCACTACCTGGCCGCCCGGCCGGCGATCCACGGTCACACGGGCTGAAAAAGCCGGCAGGCCGAGAAAACCGAAGCGCCGGGCCAGGGCCAACCGCTCGCCCTCGCTGGCGACGATCTCGACAGCCGCACCCCCGGCGCCCATCCGGTCCAGATCGACGATCCTCTCGATCTCCGATTTTTGTTCTTTGTTAGGGACTTGGACCATTTTCCAGTCGAGCTCAGGTTGTTCCGCGGCGTCTCGGCGAGCTTGGCGGCCTGCCGCCGAACATAGGCCTCGAGCCGCGCCACCGCCTCATCGTCGACTGGCGGCCTACCGCCATAGGCATTTCGGCGCAAGACCTCGGCGAGCGGCGTTGGCCCGCCCGCCAAGGCCGAGCGATAGGCGAGAGCCCGGCCCTGCAGCCCCTCGGCCATGATCTTGATACGGCGCCCCACGCCCAGATCCTGCACGCCCAGTTCGCGCAGGGTGAGATCGAGATGACGGAACATGGCGTCGAAGAATTCCTGCGCCAGCACCTCGCCGTCGGGCTCGCGGCGCAGGCGATCGATCATGAGCGCTGCATGCAGGGCGAGTGCATCGAAGCGCCCGTCAAGCGTATCGGGAATGCCGCAGGACTCGAACAACTCCGGCGCGCGCGCCTGGCCGGCGGTGCGTGCATAGACGGCCGAGGCGAATTCGGCGAGCGGATTCTTGCGGCGGAACAAGCACTTCTCCCCTGCGCGGCTCACGTCGGTTGACCGCACCACGGCGCCACGACATGTTGCAATTCCTCTTCTCAATAACCTAAGAAGCACGTCCATGCGTCGCACCGTCCCGCTCGCCCTCGTTTGCGCCATGACGTCACTGACCCTCGGTGGCGTGCGAGACGGTGGCCGATCATCGCGGCTTTGCCCCAACGCCGGGCTCGGTGGAGAAGCTCGACATCGGCACTCAAAGCCGCGAGGACGTCATTCGTCTGATTGGCACGCCCTCCGCGGTCGCCACCTTCAATCCGAACGTGTGGTACTACATCAGCCAGCAGCAGGAGACCTTCGCCTTCTTCAAGCCGGAGATCACCGAGCAGCACGTCATGCAGCTCACCTTCAACGATGCCGGCCGGCTCACGGCGCTCAAGAACTACGACCTCAAAGACGGCCAGGACATCACCATGGTGTCCCGCGTTACGCCGACCGCCGGCAAGGAGCTGACCATCCTCGAGCAGCTCCTGGGCAACGTCGGCAAATTCAGCGGCCCCAGGCAGTCGGATAATCCTGGGGCACCGACGGGCGGCATCTAGCAAAAAGCCCCGGTCCTTCGACCGGGGCTTTTCCTTTTCGGCCGGACGCCGCTCAGTGCGCCAGCACGGCGAGCAGCAGCAGGGCCACGATGTTGGTGATCTTGATCATCGGGTTCACGGCAGGGCCCGCCGTATCCTTGTACGGATCGCCCACAGTATCGCCGGTCACCGCGGCCTTGTGGGCGTCGGAGCCCTTGCCGCCGAAATGACCTTCCTCGATGTACTTCTTGGCGTTGTCCCAGGCGCCGCCGCCCGCCGTCATGGAGATGGCGACGAAGATCCCGGTGACGATCACGCCCAGCAGCATCGCGCCCACCGCCGCGAAGGCGTCGGCCTTGCCGCCGATCGCGGCGATCACGAAGTACAGCACGATCGGTGACAGCACCGGCAGCAGCGAAGGAATCATCATCTCCTTGATCGCTGCCTTGGTGAGCATGTCGACGGCGCGGCCGTAATCCGGACGATCCGTGCCCGCCATGATGCCGGGCTTCTCCTTGAACTGCCGGCGGACCTCTTCGACCACCGCCTGGGCGGCGCGGCCGACGGCCAGCATCGACATGCCGCCGAACAGGTACGGCAGGCCACCGCCGATCAGCAGGCCGACCACGACGTAGGGGTTCTGCAGCGAGAAGCTGACCGCTTTCACGCCGAGCTTGCCCTGGGCGATGAAGTAGTCGAGGTCCGAGGTGTAGGCCGCGAACAGCACCAGCGCACCGAGGCCCGCCGAGGCGATGGCGTAGCCCTTGGTGACCGCCTTGGTGGTGTTGCCGACGGCGTCGAGCGCGTCGGTGTTCTTGCGCACTTCCTTCGGCAGGCCCGCCATCTCGGCGATGCCGCCGGCGTTGTCGGTGACCGGACCGTAGGCATCGAGCGCCACCACCATGCCGGCGAGCGCGAGCATGGCGGTCGTGGCGATGGCGATGCCGAACAGGCCTGCGAGCACGTAGCAGATGATGATGCCGGCGCAGATCAGCAGCGCCGGCATGGCCGTCGCTTCCATCGACATCGCGAGACCGGCGATGACGTTGGTGCCGTGGCCGGTGACCGAAGCCTGCGCCACGGCCTTGACCGGGCGGTAGTCGGTGCCGGTGTAGTATTCGGTGATCCACACGATCAGGCCGGTGATGGCGAGGCCGACCAGCGAGCACCAGAACAGCGACATGCCGGTGAACGACTTGTCGCCGACCTTCAGGACCGTGGCCATGCCGACGATGCGGTCGGTGACCAGCCAGATGGCCGGGATCGACAGCACGGCGGCCACGATCACGCCCTTGTACATCGCCCACATGATCTTGCCGTCTTAGCCGAGCTTCACGAAGTAGGTGCCGATGATCGAGGTGATGATGCAGGCGCCGCCGATCGCCAGCGGATAGACCATCAGCTTGGAGATCAGCGCGCCGTCGCCGGCGAAGAAGATCGAGGCCAGCACCATGGTGGCGACGGTGGTGACCGCATAGGTCTCGAACAGGTCGGCCGCCATGCCGGCGCAGTCGCCGACATTGTCGCCCACGTTGTCGGCGATGGTGGCGGGGTTGCGCGGGTCATCTTCGGGGATGCCGGCTTCGACCTTGCCGACCATGTCGCCGCCGACGTCGGCGCCCTTGGTGAAGATGCCGCCGCCGAGACGGGCGAAGATCGAGATCAGCGAGGCGCCGAAGCCGAGTGCCACCAGCGCGTCGACCATCTCGCGGCTGCCCGCGGCGAGGCCCATCTTGCGCAGCACGGAGTAGTAACCGACGACGCCCAGCAGGGCGAGGCCCGCCACCAGCATGCCGGTGACGGCGCCCGACTTGAAGGCAAGGTCGAGGCCCTGCCCCAGGCTCTTCTGCGCCGCGACCGCGGTGCGCACGTTGGCCCGCACCGAGACGTTCATGCCGATGAAGCCGGTGGCGCCCGACAGCACCGCACCGATCAGGAAGCCGCCGGCGGCGAACTTGCCGAGCAGCGATGAACAGCACGACGAGGACAATGACGCCGACGATGGCGATGGTGGTGTACTGGCGGCGCAGATAGGCGCCGGCACCTTCCTGAATAGCCTGCGCGATCTCCTGCATGCGCGGCGTGCCGGCATCGGCGGCCATGACCCGCGAGGCGGTGATGATGCCATACAGCACGGCAATGACGCCGCAAGCGATGACGGCCCAAAGAACGGATTGCATAGTTTATTAACCTGTTGTTTTTCCGGCGTTTTTCAGCCTGTCGCGCGCCGACGAAAGAGCTCTCCCCCGGCGCGAGGCGGGCGGAAAATGACAGAACGGCCCCGTCCGCGCAACACGGCCGATGGGCGAAATCCCCATCGCCTCAAAGGGTTGGCAGAGGGCGTGTTGCTTTGTATCGACGCGCTGCCGAGCCGATGTTTCCCAAAGTTTCCCACCCGAGTGGGAAACCGATAATGCACACCCGCTTGTCTTTTAGGTGATTCTTCCCAGATTCTGCGCCACCCCCTCCCTGATAATGAGTATCAGACGCGGGAGGGATTCCTCAGGCGATAGACGCCGATCACCAGCAGGGCCACGCAGACCAGCGCGAAGGCCAGGTAGTTCAGGACCGCCCAGCCTTGCACCTCGAGCACGACCGAAGCGAGCAGGCTCGCCGTCGCTGTGGTGCCGAAGACCATGAAGTCGTTGAAGGCCTGGGCCTTGCCGCGCTCGGCCGGGCGGTAGGTCGTGGTGAGCAAGGTCGTGGCGCCGACGAACATGAAGTTCCAGCCCACGCCATTGAGGCCGAGCGCGCCGCGGAAGTGCCAGACCGTAGTGCCCATCAGCGCGACCGCGACGCCGGCGATCAGCAGCGCGATGCCCGCGGTCATCATGTTGAAGACGCCGAAGCGGTTGACCAGGTGGCCCGTGAAGAAAGCCGGCACGAACATGCCCATGACATGCACGAAGATCGTGATCGGCGCCTCGCTCTTGCTGAGCCCGCATTGCACGATGGCCAGAGGCGAAGCCGCCATCACGAAGGACATCACGCCGAAGGCGATCATCGCGCCCGCCGCCGCCACCATATAGGCGGGCTGGGTGACGATCTGGATCAGCGGCCGCTGCGGGCCCGAAGCATCCTCGGCCTTCACCACCGGAAATTCGATGAAGCCAAGCACGGTGAACACGATCGCATGGACGACAATTGCCGCCACGAAGCTCGCCTGGAAGGTCGGCAGCCAGAGGTCGGGCGTCCAGCGCGCCAGGCCGGGGCCGATGATGCCGGCGATCACGCCGCCCGCGGTGACATAGGAGATCGCCTGCGCGCGAAACTTGCCGGCGGCGCCAGCTCGACCGCGGCGAAGCGATAGAGCTGCATGTTGGCGATGGCATAGCCCAGGATCAGCCCGCCCATGCACATCACCAGGAAACTGCCGATGCCGAGGCCAATGGCGGCGCATGAGGCGCCGCACATGCCGGCGAGCGATCCGATGCGAAAGCCGAAGCGCCGGCCACGGCGCATCATCAGCATCGACGCCGGAAACACCGCGAGCATGACGCCGAGATGCTGCATGGTGACCGGCAGGTTCGCCCACATGCGCAGGTCCGGCGGCACGATGGTCAGCACGGCGAGCGCCGACGACGCGAACATCAAGGTGTTGCTGCTTTGGGTCAGCGCCTGGCAGATCGCGAGCAAGCCGATGTTGCGCAGCGAGCGTCGCGGTATGCCGAGCGACGCTGCAGCGGCGCTTCCTCAACCTTTATCGAGCCGTCCATTGGGCGCGCACTCTAGTCGGCTCGCGCTCAGGGGGCACCCCTAGAAATGAACGTAACCCTTGCGTGCGACGCGGGTCTCGCGCCCTCCGACGGTGAGATGCACGCCCTTGCCCGGCCGGAAATCGCCAATGCGCGTCATCTCGACCCCGGCGGCGCGCGCAACCGCCTGCAGCGCCGAGCGCTTGCGCGGCGGAATGGCGATCACCAGCTCGTAGTCGTCGCCGCCGCCCAGCACATTTGCCCAGAGCGACGGATCAGACTTGACCGCACGCCGCGCCGCCGCGGAAAGCGGCACGCGCTCGCGCTCGATGTGAACGGCAAGCTCCGAGGCCTCGGCGATATGCCCTGCATCGGCCAGCAGACCATCGGAGACGTCGGCGGTCGCGGTCGCGACGCCGATCAGGCGCGGGCCGAGACCGGTTCTCGGTTGTGGCAGGCGATAGCGCTTCTCCAGGCTGGCGCCCGTCAAGCGCCGGCGCGCCACCAGCAGGCCCAACGCGGCGTCGCCGATCGTGCCGCTGACCCAGAGCTCGTCCCCCGCTCGCGCGCCGTCGCGTCCCAGGCCTTTGCCGCGCGCAACCTTGCCGAAAGCGGTGATGGTGATCGTCGTCGGCCCGGGCGAGCTCGTCGTGTCGCCGCCCGACAGGGCGATGCGGTAGCGGCGCTGATCGGCCGCCAGGCCGCGGGCGAAGCTCGCGACCCAGCGCTCGGTCCAGCCCGTCGCGAGCGACAGCGAGAGCTGGTAGGCGAACGGCTTGGCGCCTCCCGCGGCCAGATCGGACAGGCACACGCGCAACGCCCTCGCGCCGACCAGCTCGGGCTTCTCGTTGGCGAGAAAATGCACGCCGGCGACGATCGTGTCGGTCTTCACCACGAGGTCGTGTCGCGCGTCGGCTGCGAGGAACGCATTGTCGCTCTTCAGTCCCCTCGCCCCCTCGAAGCCCTTGGCCAGCGGAGCGAAGTAGCGGGCGATCAGCTCGAATTCGCCGATGCGCCGGGCCATCGCCTGCTACCGCGTCAGTTCGGCCGAGCGCTCTTGGCGCGCCACGCGGTCCAGCACCGAATTAATGAACGTCGGCTCGCCCTGGTCGTAGAAGGCGTGCGCGATCTCGACATATTCGTTGATCGCGACCTTGGGCGGCACGTCACGACGATGCACCAGCTCATAGGCTCCCGCGAGCAGGATGGCACGCACCAGCCGGTCGACGCGCGCCCAGGTCCAGTCCTTGGCAAGCGCCGATGACACCGTCTGCTCGAGCTCGTCCTTGTGCGCGGCGGTGCCCTCGACGACATCCTTGAACAGCGGCCGGTCAGCGTCGCGGCGCATGCCGCCCTCGCCCGCTTCTCCGGTGCGCACGTTCAGGAACTGATCGACGATCTCGGCCGGACCGTGCTCGCCCTCCTGCCATTGATAGAGCGCCTGCACGGCTGCCAGCCGCGCAGCCTGCCGGCAACTCGGCGTGGGCCTCGGCTCCGTGCTCACGAATTCCGCCAGCGGCGGCCCAGCGCCACCATGGCAAGACAGGCGTGTGCCGCATCGCCGCCCTTGTCTCCGCGATCGGTGAAGGCGCGCGCCTTGGCTTGTTCCATGGTGTCCACGGTGACGATGCCATAGCCGATGGCAAGCTTCTTGTGCACCGACAGTTCCATCAGTCCGCGGGCGCTCTCACCACAGACATAGTCGTAGTGCGTGGTCTCGCCGCGAATGACGCAGCCCAGCGCGATGAAGCCATCGTAGCGATCCGCAGCCAGCGCAATGGCGCCGGGAATCTCGAAGGCGCCCGGCACGACCACGCGCTCCGACACCGCGCCGCTCTTCTTGATCTCGCGCTCGGCACCGGAAATCAGTGCGTCGGCGATGTCGGCGTAAAAGCGCGATTCCACGATCAGGATGCGCGCTCCCTTAACGCCATCGACCGCGGGTCGCGCCGTGGGGGTTTCCGTCCGGGTCGACATGTCAGGCTCCGGCGATCACGACCGGACGTCGCGAGGGATCGGCTTCTGGGCCACGACCTTCAAGCCGAAACCTTCGAGGCCCACGATGCTCTTCTTGGTGTTGGTCAGAAGCACCATCTCCTTGACCCCGAGATCGATCAGGATCTGCGCGCCAACGCCGTAGTCGCGCAACTCGCCGCCGGCCGGTTGGAGCCGCTCACCGCTGCGCCGGCGCTGCTCGCTCAGCATCACCGTCGGCGCTTCGCGGATCAGCACAAGGACTCCCCGGCCCTCCTTGGCGATCTCTCGCATGCAGACCTCGATCTCGCCGCCACGGCCGGTATCGCGCTGGCCGAGAAGATCGGTGAAGATGTTGCCGGCATGCATGCGCACCATGACCGGCCCGCCATGCGCTGGATCGCCCTTTACCAGGGCGAGATGCTGGGCCATCGTCACCTTGTTCACATAGATGACGCAGCGGAACTCGCCGCCATAGACGCTGTCGAACATGTTTTCGCTCAGCCGCCGCACGATCGAGTCGTAGCGCCGGCGATAGGCGATCAGGTCGGAGATGGTGCCGATCTTGAGATTGTGCTTCTGGGCAAAGGCGATGAGGTCGTTGCGGCGGGCCATCGTGCCGTCGTCGTTCATGATCTCGCAGATCACACCCGCAGGAGTGAGCCCTGCCAGCCGCGCCAGGTCGACCGCGGCCTCGGTATGGCCGGTGCGTTCCAACGTGCCGCCATCGCGCGCCACCAGCGGGAAGACGTGGCCGGGCGTAACGATGTCCTTCGGCCCGCAGGAGGGATCGATCGCGACGGCGACGGTGCGGGCGCGGTCGGCGGCCGAGATGCCGGTGGTCACGCCCTCGCGCGCCTCGATCGAGACGGTGAAGGCCGTCTGGTGGCGCGTGCCGTTGTTCTGAGCCATCAGTGCCAAGCCAAGCTGCTCGACCCGCTCGCGGGTGAGCGCCAGGCAGATCAGGCCGCGCGCGTGCTTGGCCATGAAGTTGATGGTCTCCGGCGTCGCCCACTGCGCGGGAATGACAAGGTCGCCCTCGTTCTCGCGGTCCTCGTCGTCGACCAGGATGAACATCCGGCCCTTGCGGGCCTCCTCGATGATGTCCTCGGCCGCCGCCTTGACCTCGCTGAAAGTGATCCGCCAGGCGTCCTTTTCGAGCGCGCTCATGTTTTGTGGTGCTCCAACAATCGCTGAACGTAACGCGCGAGCATATCGACCTCAAGGTTGACCCGCTGGCCGACTTTGGCCTGTCCCAGGGTGGTTACCGCCTGGGTATGTGAAATCACGTTGACCCCGAAGCGATTGCCTCGCACTTCGTTGACCGTCAGCGAGATGCCGTCGACCGCCACCGAGCCTTTGGAGGCAATGAACGGCGCCAGATCGGCCGGAACCTCGAAGACGAAGCGCACGCTGCCGCCCTCGGGCGTCATGGCGGCGACTTTACCCACACCATCCACATGGCCGTAGACCAGGTGCCCGCCCAGCTCGTCGCCGAGCTTGAGCGACATTTCGAGGTTGATCCGCGAGCCTTGCTTCCAGTCGCCGAGATGGGTCTTGTCCAACGACTCGCCGGAGGCCTCGACGGCGAACCAGTCGGCGCCCTTCTCGATCACCGTCAGGCAGCAGCCCGAGCAGGCGATCGAAGCGCCGATCGCGACCGGCTTCATGTCGTGCTTGGTGCGAATGACAAAGCGGCGGTCGCCGGCCTGCCCGCCAGGCTTTACGGCGGTGATCTCGCCGATGTCGGTGACGATACCGGTGAACATGCTCGTACTTATGCCCCGCGCCGCCAGGTTTCCAGCGTGTCGCCGCCCACAACCCGGCTCGACACCAGGGAGAACCGGGGCGCGAAATCGAGCTTGTGCAGTCCCAAGGGCCCGACCGCAGAGCGGCTGTCGGCGCCGAGCGTCCGGCCGCCGTGATAGAGGCTGAGGCGATCGACCAGGTTTGCCTTCAGGAACGCCGCAGCGACCGCGCCGCCGCCCTCGATCAGCACGCGCGTCAGGCCGCGCTTGCCGAGTTCGCGAGCGGCAGCCGCGGTATCGACGCGTCCGCTTGGCTCGGCAGCGACTTCGATGACCTCGACGCCGCGCTCATGCAACGCCACACGCGCTGCGGCGGGTGCCGCTCGCGTGCAGAGCAGCCACACCGGCGTCTTGCGCGCCGTTGTCACGAGCTTCGACGATGGTGCCAGTCGCGCCTTGGAATCGAGGACGATGCGGATTGGCGAATAGCCCGCGAGCCCTGGCAGGCGGCAGGTGAGATCGGGATCGTCGGCCGCAACCGTGCCGATGCCGACCAGCACCGCGTCATGGGTGGCGCGCAGGCGATGACCGTCGGCCCGCGCCGCTTCGCCGGTGATCCATTTGCTCTCGCCCGTGGCCGTCGCGATATGGCCATCGAGCGAGGTCGCGAGCTTGAGATGGAAGAGCGGCCGGCCTTCGCGGACGCGCACAAGGAAGCCGGCGTTAATCTCGGTCGCCTCCGCAGCGCCCTCACCTACCTCAACCGCGATGCCCGCTTCTTTCAGCCGTGCATGGCCGCGGCCGTTCACTTGGGGATTGGGATCCTCCATCGCCGACGCGACTGTCGCCACACCGGCCTTGATGAGAGCGTCGGCGCAGGGCGGAGACTTGCCGAAATGCGAACACGGCTCGAGCGTCACATAGACCGTGGCGCCGCGCGCCGCCTCGCCAGCCTGGCTGAGCGCATCGACTTCGGCGTGCGGCCGGCCGCCGTCGCGGGTGCGGCCGCGGCCCACGACCTTGCCGTCCTTCACGATCACGCAGCCCACGGCCGGGTTGGGCCAGGTGCGCCCGAGCGACCGGCGCGCCAGCGCGAGCGCCGCGCGCATCATCGCCTCAGTCCTTGAGGTTGGTCTCGGCGAGGTCGGAGATGAACTCCTCGAAGTCCTTGGCCTCGCGGAAATTGCGATAGACCGAGGCGAAGCGCACATAGGCCACTGGATCGAGCGCGCGCAGCGCGTCCATCACCAGTTCGCCGATCTGCGTCGAGGGAATCTCGCTCTCGCCGGAGCTCTCGAGACGCCGCACGATGCCGTTGACCACCCGCTCCACCCGCTCGGGATCGACCGGCCGCTTGCGGCAGGCCACCGAGATCGAACGCGCGAGCTTGTCGCGGTCGAACTGCACGCGCTGGCCGTTCTTCTTGACCACGGTGAGTTCGCGCAATTGCACACGTTCGAAGGTGGTGAAGCGCGATCCGCAGGACGGGCAGTAGCGCCGCCGGCGGATCGCCGAATTGTCGTCGGTCGGTCGCGAGTCCTTAACCTGGGTGTCCTCGTGACCGCAGAATGGGCAGCGCATTCAGTCCCCCTGTTTTGTCTTTGCCGCATTCAGTCGCGGTAGATCGGAAAGCGGGCGCAGAGGTCGCGGACCTTGCCGCGAACCTGCGCCTCGACCTGGGCGTCGCCGTCCGGGCCGTTCTTGGCGATGCCGTCGAGCACGTCGGCGATCAGATCGCCGACCTGGCGGAACTCGGCGACGCCGAAGCCGCGCGTCGTTCCCGCCGGCGAGCCGAGCCGCACGCCCGAGGTAATGGTGTATTTCTCCGGATCGCCCGGGATCGAGTTCTTGTTGACGGTGATACCGGAGCGGTCGAGCACCTTCTCCGCCGCCACGCCCGTCGCCTTCTTTGGCCGCAGATCGACCAGCATGACGTGGCTGTCGGTGCCGCCTGACACGATCTTCAGTCCGCGCTCGGTCAATGACGAAGCGAGCGCACGGGCGTTGTCGACCACGTGCTGGGCATAGACCTTGAAGTCGGGCCTGAGCGCCTCGCTCAGCGCCACAGCCTTGGCCGCGATGATGTGCATCAAGGGCCCACCCTGCAGGCCGGGAAACACCGCCGAGTTGATCTTCTTGCCGAGCTCCGGATCCGTCGAAAGGATCATGCCGCCGCGCGGGCCGCGCAGGGTCTTGTGCGTGGTGGTCGTCACGACATGGGCGTGCGGCAGCGGGCTGGGATAGACGCCGGCCGCGACGAGGCCGGCATAGTGCGCCATGTCGACCATGAAGAAGGCGCCGATCTCGTCCGCGACCTTGCGAAAGCGCGCCCAGTCGATGTGGCGCGAGTAGGCCGAGGCGCCGGCGATGATCAGCTTCGGCTTCTCCTTGCGCGCGACGGCTTCCATCTGTTCGTAGTCGATCAGGTGCGTGTCGGGCTTGACGCCGTAGGACACGACCTTGAACCACTTGCCCGACTGGTTGGCGGGCGAGCCGTGTGTCAGATGCCCGCCCTGGTCGAGCGCCATGCCCATGAAGGTGTCACCGGGCTTCAAGAGCGCCATGAACACCGCCTGGTTGGCCTGCGCGCCGGAATGCGGCTGCACGTTCGCGAAGCTGCAGTCGAACAGCTTGCAGGCGCGGTCGATGGCGAGCTGCTCGGCCTTGTCGACCTCTTCGCAGCCGCCGTAGTAGCGCCGGCCGGGATAGCCCTCGGCATATTTGTTGGTCAGCACCGAGCCCGCCGCCTCGAGCACGGCGCGCGACACGATATTCTCCGAGGCGATCAGCTCGATCTGCTCGCGCTGGCGGTGCAGCTCGCCCCTGACCACCGCATCGATCGCGGGATCGGCTTCGGCGAGGCTCTTGGTGAACATGGGCAACGGTGCATCGTTCATCTTGGCGGCAGCCTGACTCATTTCATTCAACCCTTTGAAAGCTTGGCGACGCGGGCGGTGTGGCGGCCGCCTTCGAACGAAGTCTTGAGGAACACCTTCAACGCTTCACGCGCCACCTCGGCTCCGATCAGGCGGGCGCCGAACGCCACGACATTGGCGTCGTTGTGCTCGCGCGACAGGCGCGCCGACGTGACGTCGTGGACGACCGCCGCGCGCACCTTGGGATTTCGGTTGGCCGCGATCGAGATGCCGATGCCGGTGCCGCACACGAGCACGCCGCGCCCGGCGCGGCCCGAAGCGACGGCCTCGGCCATGGCGTGGCCGAAGTCCGGATAGTCGACCGAAGCCGTCGAATTGGTGCCAAGATCAAGCACGTCGTGACCCGCTTCCTGCAGGTCGCGCTTGAGAGTTTCCTTCAGGTCGAAGCCGGCGTGATCCGACGCGACCGCGATGGTGGCCCCCGCCATCTCGACGATCGTTCCCCTCTAGCAGTTGAGCCCCCGGATACCATATCCGGGGCCGCAATGTCACGGTCCCCCAAAATCGTGGGAGACCGGGCACAAGACCTTGAATCGCCAAAGAAAAAGGGCCCGGCGAACCGGGCCCTTTCATCTCTCGGACCAGACCTCACTTCTTGATCGGAGAATAGTTGCCGTCTTTCCAGATGTAGATGTCGTAGACCGGGTTCTTGATGTCGCCCTTCTGGTCGAACACCAGCGGCCCGACGGCCGAGTCGTACGTGCCGGAACGCAGCGCGGCCGCCACGGCTGCGGAGTCGGTCGACTTGGCCTTGTTGGCCGCCTGCGCCCACGCCTTGACCGCAGCGTAGCTGAAGAGCGTGTAGCCCTCCGGATTGTACTTGGCGTCGCGGAACTTCTTCACCAGAGCGGCATTCTTCGGATCGTCCTCGGCCTTGGGCGGGAACGACATCAACACGCCGTTGGTCGCGGCACCGCCCAGCTTGCCGAACTCGTCGGTGGCGAGCGCGTCGAAGCCGACCAATTGTGAGGACAGGCCCTGCTCGCGGGACTGCTTGATGATGGCGGCGCCCTCGGGGTGGTAACCGCCGAGGACCATGATGTCGACCTTGGCCTGCTTCATCTTGCTGATCAGGGCGGTGAAGTCCTTGTCGCCGCGATTGATGGCTTCGTACATGACCTCCTTCACGCCGCCGGCGTTGAGCGCCTTCTTGAACTCGTCAGCCACGCCTTTTCCATACGCCGTCTTGTCCTGGATGATCGCAACCCTGGCTTTGGGAAAGGTCTTCAGGATGTACTTGGCCATCGTCGGGCCCTGGATGTCGTCGCGGCCGACGGTGCGGAACACCGTGGTGTTGCCCTTGGCGAAGGCGGCGTCCGTCAGCGCGGGATTCGTCGAAGCCGGCGTGATCTGCAGGATCTTGCCTTCCTTGTAGATATCGGAGGCGGGGATCGACGAGGACGAGCAGTAGTGGCCGGCCACGAAGACCACCTTGTCGGTCACCATCTTGTTGGCAACCGCAGTGGCCTGCTTGGGATCACAGGCGTCGTCGCCGATCAGCAACTCGATCTTCTGGCCGTTGACGCCGCCGGCCGCGTTGATCTCATCGACAGCCATCTGCGCGCCGCGCTTCATCTGTTCACCGAAGACGGCGTCCGAGCCTGTCATCGGCCCAGCCGCGCCAATCTTGATCTGCGCGAACGCCGGAACGGCCACAAGAGCGACAGTTGCGACGGCGAGCGTGCCCAAAATCCTTCTCATGGAAGTCTCCCTTATAGCCCCTCCACACGGACGTGGAGTAAGCGCTTAGCTTAGTGCCGCTCCTCCCAGCCCAGCAAGCCTTTGCGCTGGTAGAGCCACGGATATTGCCGTGTCATCTGGCGCGCCCGCGTCAGTCGGTACGCAAACGCCGAGATCGCCATCTGCACCAGCCAGCCCAGCAAAAAGCCGGCCACCGACCAGAGCTCGCCGCCGGCCAGCGCGTAGTCGAGAAATCGCAGCCCCGCCGAAAGAAGGCCGGAATAGAAGATAACGCGGTGCCATGGGCGCCAGACGATGGCCATGGCATGACCCATGGCGAACGACGCCGGTCCGACCAGCACGAAATTGAACAGCAGGACGTTGAACAGTGTGTCGCCCAGCCAATCGAAGGTAAAGGTGTCGATTGGATTCATGAGGGCGGACTCACGCGTGGCCGCCTTCGAGATAGGCCGAGCGCACCTCCGCGTTGGCCAGCAGCTCGCGGCCGCTGCCACTCAGCCTCACGCGACCGTTGACCAGCACGTAACCGCGATCGGCGAGCCGCAGCGCGTGGTAGGCGTTCTGCTCGACCAGGAAGATCGTCACGCCTTCCTCGCGCGCGATGCGGCCGATCGCCTCGAAGATCTGGCGCACGATCAGGGGTGCCAGCCCCAGCGACGGCTCATCGAGCAGCAGCAGCCTCGGCCGGCTCATCAAGGCGCGGCCGATCGCCAGCATCTGCTGCTCGCCGCCCGACAAGGTGCCGCCGCGCTGTTCACGCCGTTCGGCAAG
Organism: uncultured Alphaproteobacteria bacterium; assembly: GCA_963755595.1. Lineage (GTDB taxonomy): Bacteria > Pseudomonadota > Alphaproteobacteria > Reyranellales > Reyranellaceae > Reyranella. Next base: position 81,786 of record CAVWKP010000024.1, read on the forward strand.
TCGTGGAAACATGGCGAACACGCGATCGAGGTCGTGCTGGAAGTGCGCCGGATCGACGATGGTGGCACCCATCTGCAGGTTCTCGAAGACGCTCATGCGCGGGAAGATGCGCCGGCCCTCGGGCACCTGTGCCACGCCTCGGCGCACGATCTCATGCGTCGGCAGCTGGGTGATGTCTTCGCCTTCGAGCCTGATCGTGCCCGAGCGCGCGCGGGGATTGCCGAATACCGTCATCAGCAGCGTCGACTTGCCCGCGCCGTTGGCGCCGATCAGGGTCACGATCTCGCCCTTGCCCACGTCGAGGTCGACGCCGTGCAGCGCCTGAATGGCACCGTAGAAGGTGGCGACGCCCCTTACCTCAAGCATGGCGGGGGCCTCAGGCATTGGGCGCCTCGCCTTCCTCCGTGCCGAGATAGGCACCGATAACGGCGGGGTCACGCTGCACCTCGGCCGGCGGCCCCTCGGCGATCTTGCGGCCGTAATCCAGCACCACGACGTGGTCGGAGATGCGCATGACCACGCTCATGTCGTGCTCGATCAGCAGCACGCTCACGCCATCCTGGTCGCGGATCGAGACCAGCAGCGCATTGAGCTCGGCCGATTCGCGCGGATTGAGGCCCGCCGCCGGCTCGTCGAGGCAGAGCAGCCGGGGGTCGGTGCACATGGCGCGCGCTATCTCGAGCCGTCGCTGGGCGCCGTAGGGCAACTCGCCTGCCGGCCGGTCAGCGTCGGCCACCAGGCCGATACGGTCCAGCCAGCGGCGCGCCGTTTCGACGGCTTGCGTCTCGGCCGTGCGATAGCGCTGCAGGCCGAGCAGCCCGAATATGCTCATGCCCGAGGCGTGCATCAGCTTGTTGTGCTGCGCCACCAACAGGTTCTCCAACACCGACATGCCGGGAAAGAGCCTGACGTTCTGGAACGTGCGCGCCACACGGGCGTGGCGACCGATCTCGTGTCCGAACATGCGCTCCAGCAAGTAGTCGCGATCGCCGCGCAAGGTCAGACGGCCGATCGTGGGCTTGTAGAAGCCGGTGATGCAGTTGAAGACGGTGGTCTTGCCGGCACCGTTGGGGCCGATGATGGCGGTGATCTCGCGCGGCCTGGCGGTGAACGACACGTCGTCGACAGCCAGCAAGCCGCCGAAGCGCATGGTGAGATGCTCGATCTCGATCAAGGGCGCCGCGTCGCTCATGGTGCACCGGCTCGTCGGACCGGATGGAGCCTGAGCGACGGCTCGCGGTGGGCGATCAGGCCGCGTGGCCGGAACACCATGATCAGCACCATGGCGAGGCCGAAGGCGAGCATGCGGTAGCTGCCGAGGTCGCGGAACCATTCGGGTGTGCCGATCAACAGCACGGCCGCCAGCACCACGCCAATCTGACTGCCCATGCCGCCCAGCACGACGATCGCCAGGATGATCGCTGATTCGATGAAGGTGAAGCTCTCGGGACTGACGAAACGCTGCTTGGCCGCGAAGAACGAGCCGGCGAGGCCTGCGAACATGGCGCCGACCGCGAAGGCCGTGAGCTTGGTGTTGGTGGGATTGATGCCCAGTGCGCGGCAGGCGGTCTCGTCCTCGCGCAACGCCTCCCAGGCGCGGCCAACCGGCAGGCGCCGCATGCGCTGGGTGAAGAGATTGGTGACCAGCGCCAGCAGCAGGATGATGTAGTAGAGGAAGACGAGACGCTGGTTGCTGGTGAACGGGATGCCCATCATCTCGGCGAAATGTCTGCTTGCCCGCCGGCGCCGTTTCCGCGAAGACCGCGCCGAAGAAAGTCGGACCAGGGATCGAGCGGATGCCGTCGGGACCGTGCGTGAGGTCGACCCAGTTGATCAGCACCAGGCGGACGATCTCGCCGAAATCCAAGCGTGACGATGGCGAGATAGTCGCCGCGCAGGCGCAGCACCGGAAAGCCCAGCAGCAGGCCGAAGCTCGCCGCGATCATGCCGCCGAGCGGCAGCACCACCCAGAAGCTCAGGCCGAGCTCGGTGCTGAGCAGCGCGTAGCAATAGGCGCCGACAGCGTAGAAGGCGACATAGCCAAGGTCGAGCAATCCCGCCAGGCCAACCACGATGTTGAGGCCCCAGCCGAGCATGACGTAGGTCAGGATTAACACCGCGAGATCCATCGTCCTCTGGTCGGCGAAAGGCAGGAACGGCATGGCGACGGCGGCGCCAAGCAGCAGCCAGCCGAACCATCTCGTGCCGGCGCGGCCCAGCACGCGGCCTCGCGGCGAGCGCTGCGCGGCGATGACAGCGCCGCTCGCCGAAGGCCAGATGGTCCGCAGGATGATCAGAACGCCGGCCAGCGCGACGAACCAATGCAGGAAGGTCGAGGGCAACCTGAGCGGCGCCGCGCCGATCACGCCCAACATCGTGCCGAGCGCGAAAGCGGGCCAGCGCAGCCCGGTCGCGGCCAGCGACAGCCCGAGCCGCCCGAAGAACACGGCGATCACGGCGACCGCGAGGTCGGCAAAGCGGTAGTTGAAGGTCAATCCCTTGCCGTCACCGACGTCGAGGGTGTTGAAGCCGACGATGAAGATACCGAGCGCGGCGGCCACGAAGGCGGTGAGGCCGGCATCCTTGAGCATCGACGGCAGACGCGCACCCATCGGCTCAGACCTTCTCGATCTCCGGTTTGCCGAGCAGTCCGGTCGGCCGGAAGATCAGCACCAGAACGAGGATCGAGAAGGCGGCAACGTCCTTGTACTCGCTCGAGAAGTAGGCAGCCCAGAAGACCTCGATCACCCCGATCAGCAGCCCGCCCAGCATGGCGCCGGGCAGCGAGCCGATGCCGCCCAGGACCGCGGCGGTGAAGGCCTTGATGCCGGCCAGGAAGCCGATGAAGAAGTCGATGATGCCGTAGTACATCAGGAACAGCATGCCGGCGACGGCCGCAAGTGCGGCGCCCATCACGAAGGTGAGTGAAATGGTGCGGTCGACGTTGACGCCCAGCAGCGCCGCCATCTTCATGTCCTGCTCGCAGGCGCGCTGCTGGCGGCCGAGCGGCGTCGCCGCGATCAGCCACGTGAAGCCCGCCATCAGCACCACAGTCACGACGACGATGATGATCTGCAGCCAGCTCACGCGGACATCGAACCCGTCCATGGTGAACAGCGTATAGCCACCTGAAACGATTTGCCCGCCCGGCTTGAGCCTCGCCCCTTGCACGAGCTGAACGTAGTTCTGCAGCGCAATCGACACGCCGATGGCCGAGATCAACGGCGCCAGTTTGAACGAGCCGCGCAGCGGCCGATAGGCCGTGCGCTCGATCGCCCAGCCATAGACGGAGGTGAAGGTCATGGCCATCAGCAGCACGAGCACGATCGCCACAGGCGCCGAACCAATACCCAAAAGCGCACAGATCATGAATCCGATCAGAGCGATGAACGAACCGATCATGAAGACTTCGCCGTGCGCGAAGTTGATCATGCCGATGATGCCGTAGACCATCGTATAGCCGATGGCGATCAGACCGTAGATGGCGCCGAGCGTGAGGGCGTTGATCAGCTGCTGCGAAAAATACGCCATACGCCTGCCTTCTCCCTGCCCCGCGCTCTGCGACGCTTTCGAGGCCAGTCTATCGCGGGTTTTGGGCCCGTGGGGAGGAAGAAAATCGATGATCTCACGATGGTCCATGTGCAAATCGCGGACCACATCCAGGCAGGCAATACCTTAGAGCATCAGATCAATGCGGCGCGCCGCCGGTTTCGCCGCCACATCGCGACCAGGCGCACGACCCCTGCGGCGAGAACCAATGCCGCCATCGGCCAGTAAAAGCGATCGAGCGGCACCCGCTTACCGACCGCGACGGCGAAGCTTATCCAAATGTACCAGCCGCCCAGTAGATGCAGCAGGCGCCATTTGCGCGGCCCGAGCCAGGCGACGGCGCGGTCGAACGAGGTCGCGGCCATGGCGGCGATGAAAAGATAAGCCGTCCCGGCCAACACGATGGTGTTGATGTTGGTGAGCTTCCAGAACAGCACCTGGTCGATCGAAGCGAGCGCGAGGATCGCAATCAGGTGGATCAGATGAGAGACGGCGAAGGAAACGCCGAGATAGCGCCGGTTGCGGCGCTGCCAGCGCGCCGCTTCGCTGGGCAAGAGTTCGACCATGGCGCTGGCAGTGAAGGCCAGAACGAACAGCACCAGCGAGGTACGCGCCGTGGCGCGGATCACCAGGCGAATGCCCTCGGCGTCCCAGCCCTGCACGCTCAGAAGATAAAGCGCCATCGCCGACAGAAGCAGCGAGAGCACGCCCGTCAGTCGCCAGCCGTTCATCCGGCCCTCCTCAGCATCGCCGTGCGCCGCAGCCGCCGGCCGAGCCCGATCACGTGGAACGACAACAGCCCGATCAACGCGATCTCGCCCGCCGCGGTCAGCAGCACATGCAGGGGCGCCGCCTCGACCAACAGGCCGGCGCGCAGGATGCCCGCGGCAATCGACGCGGCGAGCGCGGCGAGGCAGATCGCGAGCGGCAGCAGCGAACGACGGAAGGCAAACCAGCCGATCGCGGCAACGCCCAGCGCCGCGATGAAGGCATAGCGATCGACCAATGGCGCCAGCACCGACAGGCTGTCGCCGACATCGCCGAGCCACATGGCGCGCAGCCGCATGGCGACGAAGGTCACCGCCACGGTCGCGAGCAGCGCGATCCAGGTGCGGCGCGCCTGACGGTTTACGGCATCGGCGGCGAATTGCCCCGCGATCTCGCGGGCCAGGCCGAAGCGTTCGACGGCGCGGCGTTCGGCTTCTGGCGATGGCCAGGCCGGATCGGCTTCGGCCGCGTCCCAGAGATGCGCTTCGATCTCGTCGGCCATGCGGCGTGCCAACGCCGGATCGAAATCGAGCTCGCGCCGCAACGACGCGACGTAGCCTTCGATCACGCCGGCCACGCGCGGCCTCCCTTCAGCAGCGTCTCGACGGCTTGCGAGAAGCGGCCCCAGGCTTTGCGCCGCTCGGCAAGTGCGGAGGCGCCACCCTTGGTCAGCGAATAAACGCGGCGCTTGCGGCCGCCCGACGGCGTCGTCCAGCTGCTGTCCAGCAGGCCCGCCTGCTCGAGACGGTGCAGCGCCGGATACACCGTGCCTTCGGGCAGGTCGAAGGTGCTGCCGCTGCGGCTCTTGATCGTCTCAATGATGGCATAACCGTGCGCTGGCCCCGCTTCGAGCGCGGCCAGCACGATGGCATCGAGGTGCCCTTTCAGCATTTCGGCTTCCATACCTAGCAATGCTAGGTATGGAGACTTCGGAAGTCAAGCGGCTTGCGTTCAGCGCCGTCGACAACGTTTAGTGCCGCGATGGACACTCCCTCTTACGACGTCATCGTCATCGGCGCCGGGCCGGCTGGCCTCACCGCCGCCACCGACGCCGCCCGTGCCGGGCTGAAGGCGCTCTGCCTCGACAAGCTCGCGCCGGGCGGAGCGTTGATCAACCTCGGCGAACTGCACGACTTCGAGGAGATCTGGAACGGCCCCGACATGGCCGCGCGCATGACCGACGACGCCACGGTAGCGGGCGTCGAAATCGGTTTCGGCGACGTCACCGGCCTGTCGGAGAGCGGTCCATGGACCGTGGAGACTGCCGAGGGCGAGAAGCACACCGCGCGCGCAATCGTGATCGCCACCGGACTCAACAAGGGCAAGCTCGGCCTGCCCAACGAGGCCGACTACGAGGGTCGCGGCATCTCGCACTGCGCCCACTGCGATGGACCACTCTATGCCGGACTGCCCGTGGTCGTCGCCGGTGCCGATGGCTGGGCCGGCCTCGAAGCCAAGGAGCTGGTCGGCCTTGCTGGCGAGGTCACGGTGATCGACGCTTCGTCGACTCAATCGCCGGCCGACATCCCGCACATCGCCGGTCGGATCGTGGCGCTCGATGGAACTGACGGCTTGCAGTCGGTGACTGTGGAGGCGAACGGAACGCGGAAAAGCATTCCGGCCAGCGCAGTGTTCGTCTATGTCGGCCAGTCTCCCGCTGCGGAATTCCTGCCAGAATCGCTTGCACGCGACGCCACGGGGCATATCGTTGTCGATGCCGAGGGCCGCACTTCGGCGCCGACGGTGTTCGCCGTGGGCGACGTGCGGGCCGGAGCGCGGCAATATCTGTCGGACGCCATCGCCGACGGCCAGCGCGCCGCCCAGGCCGTCAGTTGCGGCCCTAAAGAAGAGTTGAGGAGGACCCTCTATGCGCATTTACAATCCCACTTTCGGCGTTTCCGCCGCGGGCGGAGAGAAAGTGGCGTTGAAGCCGGTCAACTGGAAGACCGACGCCATCGCCCTCGTCTCGAACTCCAAGCCGAACGCCCGTGAGCTGCTGGACGGCATCCGGAGCAAGCTGGGCGCCTCGCGCCAGGTCGAGAACATCAAGTTCCTGGCCAAGAACAGCGCCAGCCAGCCGGCGCCGAAGGACCTGATCGAAGAGGTCGCCGCCAACTACAGAGGAGCGCTTCTAGCGATAGCGGATTGAGGAAGCTGCTCATCGTGGAGTTTCCACGACAGCATCGAACTCGAGAAACGCGGCATTACGGCCTACGTAATCGCCACTGAGACGTTCAAGCCGCTGGTGCTCGCCCAGGCCAAGGCCCGCAAGGTCGAGCCGCGGCTGATCGTGGTGAAGCATCCGATCGGCGGGCTGAACGCCGACGAGCTCAGGGAACGCATCGAAGCAGCGACGAAGGGATTGTCCGAGGCAACCACGAAATGAAGGACATCGCCGAGCAGGAAGTGATCGACCTCGACGACATGGACGTCGAGGCCTTCAACGAGTTCGCAACCCAGCAGGGCTGGAGCGACGGCATGCCGCTCTACATCCCGACCGAACAGAAGGTGGCGAAGTTCGTCGATACAGTTCGCGGCGACAATCGTCCCTTCTCGGGCGTGCCGCCGCGCCAGATCGTGCCGACCGTGCAGGCGCTGGCGGCGAACGCCGTCATGGCGGGCTGCAAGCCGGAATACTTTCCCGTGGTGACTGCGGCGCTGCGTGGCGTGCTCGATCCGGAATACAATCTCCATGGCACGCTCGCGACGACGCATTCGTGCGCGCCGATGGTCATGGTGAGCGGCCCGGTCCGCAAGGAGCTCAATATCAATTGCGGCTCCAACTGCTTCGGCCAGGGCTGGCAGGCCAATGCCACGATCGGCCGCGCGCTCGGCCTGATGCTGCTGAACGTCGCCGGCGCCAAGCCGGGCGAGATGGACCGCTCGACGCAGGGCAATCCAGCCAAGTTCACCTTCTGCTTCGGCGAGAACGAAGAAGACAATCCCTGGACGCCCTACCACGTACGGCGCGGCTTCGCCCCGACCGACAGCGTGGTGACGGTAATGTCGGGCGAAGGCCCACATAACCTGAACGACCACGGCTCGACCACCGGCGTCGGCCTGCTGACGACCTTTGCAGGCAGCATGGCCACTCCAGGTGCCAACACCGTCTACGGCAAGGGTCCGATGTTCGTCATCATCGGCCCCGAGCATGCCGCGACGCTGAAGCGCGACGGCTTCACAATCGAGGCGATCCAAGAGGAGCTGTTCAAGCGTGCGCGCGTGCACGCCTCGCGGATCTCGGAGGAAAACAAGGACACCTATATCAGCACCGGCCACAAGCCCGACGGTGACTGGTTCACGGTGGCTCGCACCCCGCAGGATATCCACGTCACGGTGGCCGGCGGGCCGGGCAAGCACTCGGCGTTCATTCCCTCCTTCGGCGGCACGACCGTCGCCTCGGTCCGCATCGCCCGATGACCGAGTGGTGCGGCTGGCCGGTCGTCAACGAGACGACCGCGTGGGAGGCCGCCCAGCAAATCCTGACCGACGCGGAATTATCAGACGGCCTGCCGCTGGTGCCGCCGACGAAGGCGCGCCTCGACGCCATGGTCTCGGGTATCGCCGATCGCACGCGCTCGCACGGACTGATGCCGCCGATGCTCGGCGACGTCACGCCCGAGGCGGTGGCCTACCAGTGCGTGATCGCGGGCGCGCGTCCGGCCGAGCTGCCGGTCGTGCTGGCGGCCGCCGAGGCAACCTTGGAAGCCGATTTCAACCTTTTGGGCATCGCCACGACCACCGGTACCGCCTGCGTGGCGCTCTGCGTACACGGACCGATCGCGCGCAAGCTCGAGGTCAATGCCGGCACCAATTGCCTTGGTCCCGGCACGCGCGCCAATGCCTGCATCGGTCGTGCCCTGCAGCTTTGCATCCGCAACATCGGCGGCGCACGTTCCGACACCGGCGACATGGCGACCATGGGCCAGCCCGGCAAGTACACGCTCTGCTTCGCCGAGCGCAGTGACGGGCCCTTCCCCACGCTGACCGAGCGCCACGGCTTCAGCAAAGACGCGAGCGCAATCACTGTCATGGGGATCTCGGGCACGGCCGAAGTCCTGCCAGGCGACGGTGAAGGCGCCACGCCCGAAGCGATCCTGTCGCCGATCGTGGCCGGAATGCGCGCGGCCATCGTCATGTCGGGCATCAGCCGCAAGAACGAACGCGGCGAGCAGGTCTTCCTGCTGCCGCTTGAGATGGCCGAGAAGATTGTGCGCCACGACGGCTGGGATATCGCCCGAGTGCAGCGCTATGTGTTCGACGAAGGCCAGGGCGTCGCACGCTCGCCCGAATCGATCCATCCCATCGTCACTGGCGGCGCCGGCTACAAGATGAGTTACCTGCCGATCTGGGGCGGCGGCTCGCAGATGGTAATGCGCCGGCTCTAGTCGGTTTGCGAGAACCGCATCCTTCGCTTGGCCCCATCCAGCCGGCGCCTGCTCAGTTCCGCCAGCGTCCGAGGTTGGCGGCAACGAAGGCGTCATCATGCAGCTCAGGATAGGTGGCATAGAGACGGTCGATGCCCTCGCTCTGGCCTGGGCTCAGCTTCTCGTTCGGGTCTAGGCATTCGACCGAGGTCATCAGCCCTTGTCGCCGCAGGATCTCGTGGCAGCCCGGTATACAGCCGGCGAAGTCATGATCGACGTCGAACACCACCGAATTGCAGTCCGTGACAAATGAATCAAGCGCCAGGATCTCCGGCGGGATGGCGCCGGCCGAGACCGAGAGCTTCAGCCGCTCCAACATCTTCACCGCGCCGCGCGTCCACACGCTCCAATGGCCGAGCAGGCCGCCCTGGAAGCGCAGCGTCACGTCGCGATTGCCGGCGCGCACTACCATCGGCGTCACCAGGTCGGCGACGATGTGGTCGTCATTGCCGGTATAGAGCGTGATGCGGTCCTCGGCCTGCGCCTCGACGATGCCGACCGCGACATCGAGGGTGCGGTAGCGGTTGAACGGCGCCACCTTGATCGCCACGACATTGTCGATGGCCGCGAACCGCGCCCAGAAGGCGCGCGACAGGGCGATGCCGCCCACCGCCGTCTGCAAGTAGAAGCCGACCAGCGGCATCTCCCTGGCGACGGCCGCGCAGTGCTCGATCAGCTCGTCTTCGCTCGCGCCCTTGAGGGCTGCGAGCGACAGCAGCACGGCGTGATAGCCCAGCGCCCGCGCCGTCTTCGCCTCCTCGACCGCCTGTGCCGTCTTGCCGACCGCGCCTGCAATCATGACCAGCGGCCGGTCGGTCCACTCGCGCGCCGTTTCGATCGCGAGTTCGAGCACCGGCCGGTAGAGCCCGACCTCGCGGATGGCGAATTGCGTCGAATGCACGCCGACGGCCAGGCCCCCCGACCCGGCATCGAGGTAGTAGCGGCTGATGGCGCGCTGCGATTGCTTGTCGAACTGGCGATCCGGGCCGAGCGCCAGCGGATGCGCCGGGATCACGGCACCGCGGCGCAAGGTCGAGAGGACCGGCTGAGGCAGTTCGTTCCAATGCATGGCCAATTCTATCCTAGTTCAGGCCCGGCGAGAGCAAAGAGATGGCTGGGATCGTCCAGACCGGGCGCGCTGCCGAGCGTCATCCGCATGTAGCCACGCGGGCTCACCGCGCCTTGCTGCTCCAGCCAGCGGCGGATTTCGGCATGCGCGTCGGGCACATCGATGATGAACGGGGCCGGGGACCGATGCAGCCGCCTTGGCGATCAATGCCAGGCCGGTCGTTTCGTCGTCGGCGACGACCGGGCCGATCGAACTTGCGGCCCGCCCTTCCCGTCCCATCACGTATCCCGCTAGACGTCCCGCGGACTCCGCGACCCAGGCGGCATTCGGTTGCCTGTCGGCAAGATGCGTCAACAAAGACGGCCGGTCCATGCCGCTCAGCGCGCGGTCGTAGGCGATGACCGCGGGCAAATCGGATGGCGCCAAAGGGCGAAGCGCGATACTCGACGGCGAGTTCCTCACGCCGTCGAAATGCCAGCGCGCGATCTTGTACAGATCGCGAAAGCCCAGCGGCAGGTAGATCGGCCGGCCTTGCTCCGTCGCATCGAGGCCGGCGACGGCGCCGCTCTCTTGCACTTCGGCGATGCAACGATTGAGGAGACGGCTGCCGACACCACTGCGACGCCGCGCCTTCGTTACCAGCACCATGCTGATCCAGGCGAGTTCGTCGCCCAACGGCAGGACCAGGGAACTCGCTTCCCATCTGCCGTCCGACCCACGACAGCCAAAGCCGCGGCCCGCGCCCAGCATGAAACGCCAGTCTGCCGACGTTCTGATTCCAGCCGGCTTCGATGGAGAGCGGCCACACGGCCTCACATTGATCAGCGGTTATCGCCTCAATATTTCCCATCGCGCACCTCGTAGTGCGTGGGCTTGTTGAGGGTGGCCATGTCGCGGCTGAGCCAGTCCGCGGTCCATTCGATCATCTTCGCCAGAGGCACGCTGGGCGGGCCGAACTCCTTCACCATGCGAGCGGCATTGTTCAGCCAGCCGGTCGGCGCCGGCGTGCCGGTGAGCTTGGGCGTCTTGCCGAAAAGCCTGCCGAACTCGCCGGCCAGCCAACTCACCTCGATGGTCTCCGGACCCGTGACGTTGATCGGCGTGGTCGGCTTGGTGGCGTGAGCCAGGCAACGCAATGCCACGGTATTCGCGTCGCCCTGCCAGATCACATTTACATGCCCCATGGCCAAATCGATTGCCTCGCCGTCGCGCACCTTGCGGCCAACGTCGTGCAGCACGCCGTAGCGCATGTCGATCGCGTAGTTCAGCCGGAACAGCCGGCCAGGCGTGCCGTGCTGCGCGGAGAAATACTCGAACATGCGCTCGCGCCCGACGCAGGACGTGGCGTAGTCGCCGGGCGGTGGCACGGGGTCGACATCCTCGGTGGCGCCGCCACTCTCGACCGGCACGAAGGGGTAAACGCAGCCGGTCGAGAAGGCCACGATACGTGAGGCCTTGAATGCCTCCGCGACCATGGCCGGCACCTGCACGTTCATCGCCCAGGTGAGCGGCACGTTGCCCGTGGCGCCGAACTTGCGGCCGGCCATGAACACGACGTTGGCGGCTTTGGGCAGGCGCCCGAGCGCGTCGCGATCGAGCAGGTCGGCCGACACGGCCTCGACGCCCGAGCGCGCCAGCGCCTCGCGCACGCCGGGCTCGCTGAAGCGCGCGACGCCGATCACGCGCTTGCCGAGCGGCGCCGCGCGCTTGGCCAGCCGCGCGAGCGTCGGGCCCATCTTGCCGCCGACGCCCAGCACCAGAATGTCACCCTGCAGAGTCTTGAGGTCGGCCACCAGCGCGGGCGATGGCGTCGTCATGAAGTCCTCGAGCGCCTCGACGCTATCAAAGCGCTGAGGCAATGCGGCCTGGCTCATGCCGTCACTCCCATCGTGCCTCTTGCTGTCCTGGGCGTCATCGCGCGGAAATCCATCTCGGCGCCGACGGCGAAGCCTGGTACTGCGAGCGAGCCCAAGGCGATCTTGCCGCCGGCCGCCTTCAGCCGCGCCGGATGGCCTTCAGTCTTTCCGTAGAGGTCGGGATGCGCGCGCACGAAGGCCCGCTGCTCAAACTCGGAGGCGAAGGACATGCCGTCGACGAAATGGTGGGCGTTGCGCTCGACGTGCGTCATGCCGAGCAGCGACACCAGGGCAAGATCCTGCTGCACGCTGACACCGGGCAAGGTCGTGAGATCTTCGGCCGACATGAAGTAGCCCGGCCCGAGGCGCGCGACGCGCGAGGCGTTGAGGATCGACTTGTAGAAGCCCTTGCAGTTTTTGCTCGACACGCCGACATAGCCGAGTTCCAACGCCGTCGGGAAGGACGACAGCTCGGCGTCCAATTCGTCGATGATCACCGGCCGGAGCTTGGCCAGCGGCTCGACCGAACGGCTGAGCGCCACGGCGCGCTTGATTGGCTGCTCGATGAACAGCGTCGACTGCACCAGGCGCGCGAGCCTGGGCTCCTCCACGACCTTGCGCCAGAGTTCAACGATGCCCTCGACGTCGTCATACTGCTCGTTGCCGTCGAGCGTGGCTCGATAGTCGGGCAGCCGGGCATCGAGGACGGAGGCGATGCGGGTCAGCCGCTCGAGGTCGGCCTTGATGTCGCCCGCGACCTTCAGCTTGTAGTAGCGACCGCGATAGTAGGAGACGACCTCCTCGAGCGTCTCCGGCAGGCCGTCATTGATCCGCTCCATCGGCGTGCGGTCACCCGCCGTCAAAGGGTCGACCAAGCCGACCGTGTGGCGCAGCTCGATCGAGGACTGAGGCTTCAGCGCTGCGAGGAAGGCCGCGAGCTCGAGCTGGTCAATGTCGGGTGTCAGCTCGGTCGCCGTGATGCGCGGCACATTCTGGGCGATCATCTGGGCGAAGGAGTTGCCGGTCGCCTTGCCCAGAGCATCGAGGATGGCGCGATCGAGCAGCGCCGGCCCGTAAGACGCGACCAGCGGATTGAGGCGGAGCGCAGCGCCCTTCTTCTGCTGCTCGCGGTAGGTGCCGGTGAACAGGCCGAACGGCGTTGCCCGGCCGAAGGCCTTGTAGAGGCCGATGGCGATGTCGAGCGACTGGCGGAGCTGGTCGAGGTTCTGGGCGTCGGTGAATTCCGGGCTCTTCTCGAACCACTTGGCAGCCAGCGCCTCGGCGGCGACGCCCTGGCAGCTGCGGCCGTCGGGCAGCGAGATGCGTACGCGGATCACCGCCTGGATGCCCTCGGTCACGGTGATCACGCCGAAGCGGAAGGCGAGCCGCATGGTCATCGGCCGCTCGTAGCGCTCGACCTCCTCCAGCTTGACCTTCATGCGCGCTCCAGCAGACCCGACACGTAGCCGATCATGCGGGCCGCACAGGTCGGCCCGTCGGGCTCGTAGATGAAAGGCTCCATCGCCACCCAGCCGGCATAGCCGGTTTCGGCGAGCGCCTGAAGGACGGGGCCGAACTTATCGTCGCCCTCCCCTGGGCCGCGCCGGTTACGGTCGTTGAGCTGGATATGGGCCATCAGGCCGGTCGGCATCCAGCGCCGGATGAGGTCGGCCAGCGGCTCGGCCTCCATCTTGCCTGCCGCCGACGTATCAACCATCGACTTGAAAGCGGGGTTGCCGATGCGCTGCACGACGGCGGAGGCCTCAGCGATCGTATTGATGAAGTTGCATTCCGGCGTCGACAGCGCCTCCAGGCAATAGACGACGCCCGCTTTCTGCGCTGCTGCCGCTGCGATCGTCCAGGCCTCCTCGGCGCGCTTGGCGTCGGCCGGACGCTCGACCTGACGCTGCGCCGGCGAGCCGTGCACCAGGTAGACGCCGCCTAGTTCAGCGCAAAGATCGACTGAGGCGACGAGCACATCGACGCTCTTCTGCCAGACGGCACGATCGGACGTGGTGATGGAGAGGCCTGCGGGCGCCGCGAGCAGCCAATGCAGGCCGCTCACCTCGAGGCCGGCATCTGAGCAGATCCGGCGGACTTCACGGCGCTTGGCCGCCGGCATGCGCCAGCCGTCGTCGCCGAAAGTGAACGGTGCGAGCTCGAGGCCACGATAGCCGAGCTTTGCCGCGAGCATGCATTGCCGCTCGAAGGGAAGCTCGCGGATCACTTCATTGCACAAGGAAAGCTTCACCGCGGAGCCTCGTCTTGACGGCCAATCGGGCCTTCGTCAGTCTCGCTGAAATGTGGGGCAAATTATCACGAAAATGAAGGCATTAAGTCGCCAGTACTGGCCGACGGTCGCGCTGTTCATTGCACTCTTGGCCGCCTGGCAGATGGCCGTGAGCTTCGGCGGCATTCGCGAATATCTCCTGCCTTCCCCGCTCTCGGTGTGGAACTCGCTGTGGCATGGCGAGGTCGACTGGACGCAGCATCTCTGGGTCACGACTTGGGAGATTGTCGGCGCCTTCCTGATGGCAGGCGCGGTCGGCGTGGCACTGGGCGTCGCCATCGCCTGGTCGCCGCTGCTCGCCAATGCGCTGGTGCCGTTCCTGGTGTTCGTGAACACGCTGCCCAAGGTGGCAATCGCCCCGCTGTTCCTGATCTGGATGGGCTACGGCATCTTCCCCAACATGCTGATGGGGGCGCTGATCGGCTTCTTCCCGGTGGTGATCAACACCGCCGTCGGCTTGAGCCAGGTCGAGGCGGACATGCTCGATCTCGGCCGCGTGTTCAACGCGCCGAAATGGAAGATCTTCGCCAAGATCCGTATCCCCAACGCGCTGCCCTACATCCTGAGCGCGCTCAAGATCACCGCGACGGCCGCGGTGGTCGGCGCGATCGTGGGCGAGTTCGTCGCCTCACAGAGGGCCTGGGCTTCGTCATCGTCACCACGCAGAGCAGCATGAACACCGGCGTGGCGTTTGCCGCGCTGATCTGGATTTCCGTGGTCGGGCTGCTGCTCTATGGCGCCGTCGTGCTGCTGGCGCATCTCTGGGCGCCGTGGGCCGAAGGCATCGAATAAGGGAGACATGTCATGAATCGCACATTGTCACTGGCGCTCGCCGCCCTGCTTGCGTCGGCGGGCGGCGCCGCTGCGCAGGAGAAGTTCACCTTTGCGCTCAACTGGTTCGCCGTTGGCGACCATGCCGCCTACTGGGTGGCGCTGGACAAGGGCTACTACAAGGCGAAGGGCCTCGACGTCACACTCGAGAATTCCAAGGGCTCGGGCGACTCAATCGCCAAAGTCGATACCGGCCGCGCCGATGCAGGCCTTGCTGACGCGGCCGTGGTCATCGCCTCCAATGCGCGCGGCACGACGGTCAAGACCGTCGGCATGGTGTTCGACAAGACGCCGCTCAACATCTTCAGCCTCAAGAGCAAGCCGCTGACCAAACCCAAGGACCTCGAAGGCATGACACTGGGGGCGCCTCCGGGCGATGCGCAGCGCCAGATGTTCCCGGCCTTCGCCAAGGTGACCGGCATCGACGCCGGCAAGGTCACCTGGGTGAACATCGAGCCCGCCGCCAAGATCGCCGCGGTCGCCGAGAAGCGCATGGACGGGGTCGGCGACTACAACACCGGCCTGCCGCTCTACGAAAAGGCGGCCGGCAAGGGCAACGTGATGATGATGCCGTGGGCCGATTTCGGCTTCGACATGTACTCGATGTCGATCATGGCCAGCGAAAAGACCATGAAGGAGCAAGCCGAAGCAGCTGAAGGCCTTCCTCGAAGCCTCCTACATGGGCTGGCGCGACGTCATGGCCGATCCCGAACGCCGCCATGGTGATCTTCAAGAAGCGCGTGCCGGAGATCGACGTCGAAACGGTGCTGAGCGCCAACATGATGATCGGGCTCGGGCTGATGAAGACCGAGCAATATGCCAAGAACGGCATCGGCTCGATCGACGACAAGAAGATGTGCGCCTCGGTCGACCTGGTGAACAGCTACATGGGCCTGCCCAAGAAGGTCGACTGCAAGGACGTCTACACCAAGGACTTCTACACCAAGGTCGAGATGCCGAAGTAAGACTTCGTGGCCCAGTAATTGTGGCAAAGGCCCTGATCGACCTCTCCGGGGTCGGCATGACCTATCAGGCGGCGAGCGGCCCCGTCGAGGCGCTCGCCGGCATCTCGATGTCCGTCGGCACGGGCGAGTTCGTCTCGCTGGTGGGCCCGAGCGGCTGCGGCAAGTCCACTCTGCTGCGCATCGTGGCGGGGCTGCGGCCAGCGACGCTGGGCACGGTGACGGTCGGCGACCGCGAGGTCACTCGGCCCATCCCCGACATCGGCATGGTGTTCCAGGCGCCGGTACTGCTGAAATGGCGTTCGATCCTGCAGAACGTGCTGCTGCCGGCTGAACTCGCCGGCCACGAGCCGCGCATCTATTGGGCGCGCGCCCAGCAGCTCTTGGAGATGGCCGGCCTGCACGGTTTTGCTGAAAAGCTGCCGCGCGAGCTGTCGGGCGGCATGCAGCAGCGCGCCGCGCTCTGCCGCGCCCTGCTGCTTGATCCGCCGCTGTTGCTGATGGATGAGCCGTTCGGCGCCCTCGACGCCATGACGCGCGACGACATGGCCTTGGAGCTGCTGCGCATCTGGGGTGAGCGCGACCTCGGGCGCGAGCAACGCAAGACCGTCCTGTTCGTCACCCATTCCATTGCCGAGGCGGTGTTCCTTTCCGACCGCGTGGTGGTCATGTCGCCCCGGCCCGGCCGCATCGCGGCAGACCTGAAGATCAACCTGCCGCGGCCAAGGACGGTCGAATTGCGCGCCTCCGAGACGTTCGGCAGGCTCAGCCTCGAGATTTTCCGGGCCTTAACCGGGCAGGCGCGGGCTCGGGCAGCAAGCGCAATTGGGGCACCGTTTCTCGCCCGCGCTAGTTGGCCAAGCCGGCACCGCCTGATAAGACGCCCGCGACTAAAGGAGCAGACATGGCCACCGCCGCCACCCCGATCAAAAGCGCCGCCAAGGGCATCAGCGCCGATGCCAAGCCCTTCGACTGGGAAGACCCGTTCTTCCTCGACGAGCAGCTCACCGAGGAGGAGATCGCGATCCGCGACGCGGCCCGCGCCTACTGCCAGGAAAAGCTGATGCCGCGCGTCATCGAGGCCAACCGGCACGAGAAGTTCGACCGCGAGATCATGAACGAGATGGGCGCCCTCGGCCTGCTCGGCTCGACCCTGCCCGAAAAGTACGGCTGTGCCGCCACCAACTACACGACCTACGGCCTGGTCGCCCGCGAGGTCGAGTCGGTCGACTCGGGTTACCGCTCGGCGATGAGCGTGCAGTCCTCGCTGGTGATGCATCCGATCTACGCCTACGGCAGCGAAGAGCAGCGCGTGAAGTACCTGCCGAAGCTCGCCACCGGCGAATGGGTCGGCTGCTTCGGCCTCACCGAGCCCGACCACGGCTCCGATCCCGGCAGCATGAAGACGCGCGCCGTGACGGTCCCCGGCGGCTACAAGCTCTCCGGCTCCAAGATGTGGATCACCAATTCGCCGATCGCCGACGTGCTGGTGATCTGGGCCAAGCTCGACGGCGGGGCAATCCGCGGCTTCATCCTGGAGCGCGCCTGGAAGGGCATCGCCACGCCCAAGATCGAGGGCAAGTTCAGCCTGCGCGCCTCGGTGACGGGCGCGATCATGCTCGACGAGGTCATGGTGCCGGCCGAGAACATGCTGCCCAACGTCTCGGGCCTCGGCGGCCCGTTCGGCTGCCTCAACAATGCGCGCTACGGCATCGCCTGGGGCGCCATGGGCGCGGCCGAGTTCTGCTGGAAGCAGGCGCGCAACTACACCATGGACCGCAAGCAGTTCGGCCGGCCGCTCGCCGCCAACCAGCTGATCCAGAAGAAGCTCGCCGACATGCAGACCGAGATCACGCTCGGCCTCCAGGCCTGCCTGCGCGTCGGCCGGCTCAAGGACGCGGGCCACGCCCAGCCGGAGATGATCTCGCTGATCAAGCGCAACAACTGCGGCAAGGCGCTCGACATCGCCCGCGTCGCCCGCGACATGCACGGCGGCAACGGCGTCTGCGACGAGTACCACGTGATCCGCCACGCCATGAACCTCGAGGCGGTCAACACCTACGAGGGCACGCACGACGTGCACGCGCTGATCCTCGGCCGCGCCATCACCGGCATCCAGGCCTTCACCGCGCAGAACTGATGGGAGCGCTGCCGCCCGCCGCCGACATCGCACTGGTCGTCGCGGGCGCGCTGGTCGCTGGCTTCCTCAATGGCCTCAGCGGCACCGGCTATGCGCTGGCGTCGCTCGGCTTCTGGCTGCACGCCATGCCGCCCGCCACCGCCGCGCCGCTGGTGGCGCTCTGCTCGGTGATCGGCCACATCCAATCCCTGCCGCGCATCTGGCACGGCGTCGTCTGGCAGCGCCTGTGGCCGTTCCTCGTCGCCGGCCTCTTGGGCGTGCCGGTCGGCACCCTTCTGCTCGACCAGGTGCGCGTGCAGCCGCTGAAGGTCGGCGTCGGGCTGCTGCTGATCTTCTACAGCGCCTGGATGGGCCTGGTGCGGCGGCCACCCATCATCACCGGCGGCGGCCGCCTGGCCGATGCCGCGATCGGCTTCACCGGCGGCGTGATGGGCGGCGTGGCGAGCCTGAGCGGCCCCGCTCCCGTGATCTGGACCCAGCTGCGTGGCTGGAACATGCACGAGCAACGCGGTGTCAATCAGCCGTTCAACATGGCCGTGCTTGCTCTGGCGGTCGTCACGGCCGCCATTGCGGGCTTCCTCGATGCCAGGTTCTTCATCTTCGTCGCGCTCGCCGTGCCCACCACCCTGATCGGCGCCCGGATCGGCCTCAGCCTCTATGGCAAGGTCGACGACCGGCAATTCCGCATCATCGTGCTCAGCCTGCTCGGCGTCTCCGGTGCAACCTTGATCGCCTCGTCCCTGACATGAACCGCAATACCTTCGTCGCCGGCTTCCTCGGCGCCTGTGTGGCGATCGCCGCCGTCGCCTTCGCCCTGCACCGGCTGCCGCAGACCGCGCTGCCGCGCGGACCGACCTCGCCGCCCGCAGCCTGGCCCGACTACAGCGTCAACGGCCCAGGCTTCCTCACCCCCGCCGTGGCCGATGGCGAGCTGATCGCCTACGGCTACAAGCTGATCACCGAGACCTTCGCGCTGATCGGCCCCGAGGCGCCCGACGCCAGCAAGCGCTTCGCCGGCAACAACCTCGCCTGCAGGAACTGCCACCTCGATGCCGGCACCAATCGCGCCGGCGTGCCGCTGGTCGGCGTGGCGAGGACGTACCCGAAATTCTCGACGCGCAGCGGCCGCGTGATCTCGCTGGCCGAGCGCATCGACGAATGCATGACCCGCTCGATGAACGGCCGCAAGCTGCCCGACGGCTCGCGCGAGATGGCGGCCTACCTCGCCTACCTGAAATTCATCGGCGCGCCCCAGGCCGTGACGGCCGAGCCCGCGCCGCCCGCGCCGCTTCCTCCCGACGCCACGCGCGGCACGGCGGTCTATGACCGCGTGTGCGCCGCCTGCCATCAGCCGGACGGGCTCGGCAAGCGCTGGGGAGCGCCGGCCGATGCGCGCGGTTATCAATTCCCGCCGGTCTGGGGACCCGACAGCTTCAACGACGGCGCAGGCATGGACCATTTCCAGCGCTCCGTCGGCTTCATCCAGCACGACATGCCGCGCGGCACCGATCCCACGCATCCGCAACTCACCCTGCAGGACGCCTGGGACGCCGCGGCCCTGCTGCAGTCCAAGCCCCGACCACATTACGAGCCGGTGCGGTAATTTTCTGTTGCGTTTTTCCACCGATTTTCCACCCGTTGGAAAACGTCTGATTCCGATGGCACAAGGGTTTTAGGGCACTTTTTCCATTTTCCGCGTCACCCCCCTCGATTTCGAGCTTGAGCGGCTTTCTAGGCAGCGAGCCAGCGCAGGCAGTCCGTCTTGGTCAGGACCTCGTCGAGGCCGAGGGCGCCTTTGGCGGCGGTGTATTTGCGGCGGATCTCGGCCAAGGAGCGGGCGTGGTACTTCTGCGGCTCCTGCGACCAAGGTTGGCCGCCGAGCTTGAGCTCGAAGGTCTTCTCGCCCTTGTCGATCGCCGCCGCGTTGGCCGTCGACCAGGGCAGGAACAGGCCACCGACCTGCTCGCTGAGCAGCGGCATCAGGCCGGAGGCCAGCGTCGCCCAGGACTCGAACGGGCCCTCCGCCTTGGGCGACAGCATGCGCTGCCACCCAGGCCATGACGTTGGGCGCCGAGGCGCGCATCAGCGCGCCGGGCGTGGGATCGGTGGCGGTTTCGTAGAATTGGCCCCACAGGCCGAAGTCGGCCAGCGCCGGGCGGCCACCCAGCAGATACGGCCGCGCCGCCAGGTGGGCGTTCAGGATCTCCAGCGTGCGCTTGAACGAGGCCTCGATCAGCGGCCGGGTCGTGGCGTTGGAGCCGACGAAGCCCAGCCGCCCGCTCATGCGCTCGGCCACCGCCGCGCGCGCCTGCGCCACGGCGAGCGTGCCTTGCGCGCCCATCATCTGCTGGGCGATGCGCTCGGCGGTCGACCAGCAATCGGGCGCGTAGGTCCAGCGATAGTGGAACATCCACTTGTTGCCCCACTCGTCGCCGAATTCCTCGAGCAGGGCGGACAGGAAGGCGAGCGCCTTGTCGTCGGGCACGATCGAAGGCTCGTGGTTCGCGGCCTCGAAGCGCTCGATGATCGGCGTGGAGTCCTGCACGCCCTCGCCTTCCGGCGTCACCACCAGCGGCACCAGTGGCAGCTTGGCGTATTTCTGGAACTCGGCCTGGTTGGCGGGCGAGCGCAGCAGCCAGTCGTGCGGCAGGCCCTTGTAGCGGAAGTAGGAGCGCACCTTCACCGAATAGGGCGACAGCTCCGAGCCGAAGATGCGGTAGGTCACAGCCAGCGCTTGCGCTTGATCCAGAGGAACAGGGCGACCGTAATCGCGGCGGCCAGGCACCAGAACCAGATATAGCCATAGCCCCAGCTCAGCTCGGGCATGTTGCCCTTGTCGCGGTCGAAGTTCATGCCGTAGATGCCCGTGAGGAAGGTAAGCGGCATGAAGAACACGGTGATGACCGCGAGCGTCTTCATCACCTCCGATAGGCGGTTGTTGGCCTGCATCAGGTAGACTTCCATAAGGCCGTTGCACATTTCGCGATAGCTCTCGACCAGGTCCAGCACCGCCACCGTGTGGTCGAAGCAGTCGCGCAGGTAGGTGCGCGTCTCGGGCATGATGAACGGCGTCTCGGGCCGCATGATCGCCAGCACCGTTTCGCGTTCGGCCCATTCGATGCGGTGGAAGGCCACCAGCGCTCGCCGCGCTGCATGGATGTGACCCAGCGATTCCTCGCTGCTGTGGCCCAGCGTCTCGTCCTCGAGTTCCTCGAGATGATTGGCCAGCCGCTCGATAATCGGGAACTTCCGGTCGATGACCAGGTCGATCAGGGCGTAGACGAGATAGTCGACGCCGAACGTGCGCAGCCGCGAGCCCGCCGTCTGCACGCGATCGCGCACCGGCTTGAAGATGTCGAGCTTGTGGTCGTGGAAGGAGATGACGTAGTTCTCGCCGAAGAAGATGCTGACCTGGCGCAGCTTGATATCACCGTCCTCATAGGACGGATCGTTGAGCACGATGAAGCCCTGGCCCTCGTAGAGATCGAGCTTGCCGCGCGAACTCGAATGGAACACGTCCTCGAGCGCCAGCGGGTGCAGGTTGAAGGCCATGCCGAGGTCGCGCAGCATTTCCGAGCTTGGCCGGCCGGCGACGTCGATCCATGTGTGCGCGGGCGTGCCGAGGTGGAAGCGGCACTCGTCGACCTCGACGCCGTGCAGCACCTCGCAGTCGTCGTTGGTGTATTCGACCAACGTGAAGTCGAGCGCCTCGTCGGGCACGGGGGCACGGCCGGCCAGCGTGCCCGGCGCAGTGCCCGGCTTGGTGTGGCGATGAACAACTCCGTCCATGATTACCTGCTCAGACTTCCTGCATGACCTGTACGTCGGGCCGGCCGGCGAGGTAGTCGCCGAGCTTGCGGCCAAGCTCCTTGAAATGCGGCGCCGCGCGATGCGCCTCGAGCGCCGCCTGGTCGTCATACCGTTCCAACATGACATAGACGTTGGCGTCGGCCGTCTTGTGCAGCGAGTAGAGCTTGTTGCCCGGCTCGTCGGCCCGCACCTTGGCCTGCAGGGCCTTCATGGTCGCCTCGAAGTCGGCGTTGCTGCCGGGCTTGATGGTCAGTTTGGCGATGACGCCGAGCATGGTCGTTCCTCCGCGGCCTATTGGGGACGCTTCTTCACAAGGTACTTGTGTTCGCCGTCACAGACCAGCACGCCGGCCTGGTTGTGGATGGTGAGCTTCAGTAGTGACTGTGCCGGTCGTCCGGCCGGGCGTCAGCTCGCTTATCTCGAGCATCGGATAGAGCGTGTCGCCGCAATAGACCGGCTTCAGAAAGCGCGACGACTGCTCGAGGAAGCCGACCAGCGAATTGCCGATGACATGCGGGAAGATACCGGCACCCGCCGCGCCCTGGATCGCCACCTGCAGCCCGTGGGCCAGCATGTCGCGATGGCCGCGTGCCTTGCAGTATTCGCGGTCGTAGTGGATCGGATGATTGTCGCCGCTGGCCAGCTGGAAGGCCGCGAACAGCGACTCGGTCTGGGTGCGCGAGTTGATGTAGAACTTCTGCCCGACCTTGAGGTCCTCGAACCAATGGGTCGGGCCGAAGCGATGCTCGGCCGGATCGAATTTCGACTTCAGTCACGCGCCCTCCCTTGCGGGAGCACCCTAAAACACAACACGAACCGATGGAACCGCCCCAACCTCATCCTGACGAGCGCGGCTCCTCAGGATGAGGCGAGTCTGTGAAGCGGTTCGAGGCTCTTTTCGAGGAAGTCCGGCCGGGCATCATCGCGCGGCGGCAGGCCGACCGTACCTCACGCGGCCTTCGCCTTGCGGCCCATGCCGTCGTAGAGGTCGAGCATGCGCTCGCGCCAGGCATGGACCGGGTCGTCGGTCTCCAAGAGCTCGAGCGGGCTCACGACGCGCGCCCACAGGAAGGCGCCAGCCAGGGCGTAGTCTGGATAGGCCGGATGCTGGCCGGCGAGGAACGGTTGGTCCTTGAGCATGCGCCGCGCTGGTTCGAGCACGGCGCGCAGCGCCGGCACGCCCTTCTCGCGCGCGTTGGCCTGGAAACCGGCGAAGTCGGTCGTGCCCAGCCTCTTGCCGCGCGATTCCCTGAAATAGGGCTGATCGACCGGCCGGACACGGTCGTAGAGATCGCCGACAATCAGCACGAACACCGCGGGGTGTACGGCAGTATCCACCCAGCCACTAACGAAGTGTGCGTAACCGAGCGCCATCTCGCTTTTGAAGATCGGCTTGTCGGGATGGGCCTTGTCGAGGTGCCGGGCGATCGCCCAGCTATCCTTCACCACAGAGGCGTCGTCGTGAATGACCGGGACCGTCTGCGACTGGGCAAACGCAATCTTTTGCTTGTCGGTAAAGCCTACTGGCTCGTCGCGCCAACTGAGGCCCTTGTGCCTCAGCGAGAATTTCGTGCGCCAGCAGAATGGACTGGGGCGCCGGTCTTCGGAGAATACGAGGTCGTAGAGTGTGATCATCAGAAACCGCAATTGTACGGAGCGGCGTTGAGCGACGGCTTGACCGCCTCGATTGACTGCTTGCAGGCCGTCTCGAGCGAGGGCTTGGTCTGCGGATCGCTCGCCATCTGCTTCCACTGCGCGCGGAGCTGCGTGATCATCTGATCGAGCTGGGCGCGCTGGTCGCCCGCCTGGTCCTTCACGCATGTCTGGTACTTGTCGAGGAAGGTGTCGCACGCTTCGACACCGACCTTGTCCTGCGCCAACGCCACCGGTCCGCCGGCGACCGCAAGGACACCCAGCACTAGAACGCCAACGCCCTTCATGTGATTCGCTCCGCTCGTTGATCGACGGCCAAGCGTCTCACATCGACCAAGAATTGGCAGCCATCGAATGTGTGCGCTTGGTCACTTTCCATCCAGCATGCGGATGATGCCCGAGAAGTCCTTGGCCGCGTGGCCGCTATTGACGAACATGTTGAAGAGCTGGGCAGCGCTGGCGCCGAGCGGCGTGCTGGCATTGACCGCATTCGCCGCCTGCTGCGCCAGCAGCAGGTCCTTCAGCATCATCGCCGCGGTGAAGCCCGCCTGGTAGTCGCGATTGGCAGGCGATGTCGGCACCGGACCCGGCACCGGGCAGTAGTTGGTGAGCGCCCACGACTGGCCCGACGAGGTCGAGGCGATGTCGAACAGCTTCTGGAAATCGAGGCCGAGACGTTTGGCCAGCATGAAGCCTTCGCTGACGCCGATCATCGAGATCGCGAGCATCATGTTGTTGCAGATCTTGGCCGCCTGGCCGCTGCCGCTGTCGCCGGCCAGCACGATGTTCTTGCCCATCTTCTCGAGGATCGGCCTGGCCTTGCCGAACGACGAGGCCGGGCCGCCGCACATGAAGGTGAGCGTGCCGGCCGTGGCGCCGCCGACACCGCCCGACACCGGCGCATCGATCATCTCGAAGCCCGCCTTCTTGGCCAGCGTCGCGACATGGCGGGCGCTATCGACATCGATGGTCGAGCAATCGATCAGCAGCGCGCCTTTGGCGGCGTTGGGCAGCACGTCCTTCTCGTAGACCTCGCGCACATGCTTGCCGGCGGGCAGCATGGTGACGACGATCTCGGCGTCCTTCACGGCCTCGGCCGCACTCTTGGCCTTGTGCGCGCCCTTCTCGACCGCCGCAGCGACGGCCGCGTCCGACAGGTCGAAGGCAACGACGTGATGCTGCGCCTTGCAGAGATTGGCGGCCATCGGGCCACCCATGTTTCCAAGACCGATGAAGGCGATTTTCGCCATGGCTTCCTCCCTCTCCTGCCGGTCAGTCGAAAAACAGGTCGTTCGCGACCGGCTTGAAATGCGCCTCGACCATCGCCCGCGTGACGCCCTCGATGGTCGGCGGTTTCCACTTGGGCTTCTGGTCCTTGTCGATCAGCAGCGCCCGCACGCCCTCGAAGAAGTCGTGGTCGGGCCGCATGCAATGCTGGGCCATGCGGTATTCGATGGTCATCGAATCCTCGAACGAACGGTTGGCGCAACGCTTGAGTTGCTCGAGCGTGATCGACATGGCCAGCGGCGAAAGCTTGAGAAGCGCGGCGAGCTGCTTCTCTGCCCACTCCCCGCCCTGCTTCTTCAGCTTGGCCTCGATCTCCGCCACAGTCTCTGCCGAGAAGCAGCGATCGATGTCGGCCATCATCGCCGGCAACGTCGGCGGTCCGGCGTCGGCGGCAAAACGGGCGATCACGGCATCGACTTTGCGGTTGGCATCGGACCCCGAGAGATCGGCCGCACCCAGCGCCGCCTGCAGCTCGGTCATCTTGGCACTCGGCACATGGGCATCGACGATACCCGCCCACACCGCGTCGGCCACCTTCAGGCGATGGCTGGTCAGCGCCAGGAAGATCCCCAGCGCGCCCTGCAGGCGTGTCAGGAAATAGCCGCCACCGACATCGGGGAAGAGGCCGATGGTGGTCTCGGGCATGGCGAACAGGAACTTCTCGCTCGCCACCGAATGCGAGCCGTGCACCGAAAGGCCGACGCCGCCGCCCATGTCGATCCCGTCGATCAGCGAGATCCAGGGCTTGGCGTAGCGGTAGATGCGGCGGTTGACGATGTATTCGTCGCGAAAGAAGTCGCGACGCAGCGTGCCCTTGGGGTTCTCCCGGCTCTCGCGATAGAGGTTGGTGACGTCGCCGCCGGCGCAGAACGCCCGGTCGCCCGCGCCGCGCAGCACCACAGCCTTGATCGCCAGGTCCTTCTCCCAGCCGGGGATGACCTTCTCGAGCTCCAGGATCATGCCGTGCGTCAGCGCGTTCAGCGCCTTGGGCCGGTTCAGCGTGATGACGCCAAGGCCATCCTTCACGTCGAACAGAATCTCTGACTCAGCCATTCCAACTCCAACCAAGACCTCACCCTGAGGAGGCCGCGTAGCGGCCGTCTCGAAGGACCGGCACCCGCACTGTGTCCCATCCTTCGAGACGCATCGCTACGCGATGCTCCTCAGGATGAGGCCATGCCCAACCCACATCACCCCATCAAAAGCCTGCGCGCGATGATCACGCGCATGATCTCGTTGGTGCCTTCGAGGATCTGGTGCACGCGCAGGTCGCGCAAATAGCGCTCGATGGGGAAGTCCTTCAAGTAGCCGTAGCCGCCATGCAGTTGCAGCGCGTCGTTGACGACGCGGAAGCCGACATCGGTGGCGAAGCGCTTGCCCATGGCGGCGGCCTGCGTCGCCTCGGGCGACTTGGCATCGAGCAGCGAGGCTGCGCGCCAGATCATCAGCCGCGCCGCGTCGAGTTCGGTCGCCATGTCGGCGAGCTTGAACTGCGTCGCCTGGAAGTCGGCGATCGGCTGGCCGAACTGCTTGCGCTCCACGACATAGCGCGAGGCCGTCTCCAGGCAGGCGCGCGCGCCGCCCAGCGAGCAGGCGCCGATATTGATGCGCCCGCCATCGAGCCCCATCATCGCAATCTTGAAGCCGTGGCCCTCTGGGCCGAGCCGGTTGGCGACCGGCACCTTGCAATTCTCGAAGATCACCGCCGCGGTCGGCTGGCTGTTCCAGCCGAGCTTCTGCTCCTGCTTGCCGAACGACAGGCCTGGCGTTCCAGCCTCGACCACGAGCGTCGAGATACCGCCCGCCCCCGGCCCGCCGGTGCGCAGCATCACGACATAGATCTCGCTCCTGCCGCCGCCCGAAATGAAGGCCTTGGTGCCGTTCACTATGTAGTGGTCGCCGTGCAACTCGGCGCGCGTGCCCAGCGCCGCTGCGTCGGAGCCCGCGCCCGGTTCGGTGAGGCAGTAGCTGGCGAAATGCTCCATCGAGCAGAGCTTGGGCAGGAAGCGCTTGCGCTGTTGATCGTCGCCGAAGCCATCGATCATCCAGGCGGCCATGTTATGGATCGAGATATAGGCCGCCGTGCTCGGACAGGCGGCAGCCAGCTCTTCCATGATCAGGGCCGCGTCGAAACGCGACAGAGCGCTGCCGCCGACGTCGTCGTTCACGTAGATGCCGCCAAACCCCAGGGCCGCCGCTTCGCGCAGGGTCTCGGCTGGAAAGATCTTCTCGACGTCCCACTTGGCGGCGTGCGGCAGCATCTTGTCGGTCGCGAACTGCCGCGCGGTGTCGCGAAAGGCCTGCTGGTCCTCGGAAAGCGTGAAGTCCATACGGGTGCGATCATAGCCGGGTGCTATGCTGGCGCAATGCAATGGCGCGACATGACCGCGACGGAGCTCGCCACGCGGCCCGAGGCGAAGCTTGGCGGCGCGCTGTTGGTCATCGACATCGTCGCTGTGCTGCTCTGCGCCCTGGTGCTGGTCGGCGTCATCGTGGCGTTGAATGAAATCCGCGCCATCGGCATCCGCTATGGAATCGCCGTTGCCTTCATCACCCTCTGGGCGGGGGCCTTCGTCATCATGACCTGGCTTCGGCTGCCGTCCACGCCCGTGCTGGCAAGCGCCGGCCTCATCGTCTGGATCCTCTATCGCCTCGCTGTTTCAGTGGCCGGCGGGTACGGCTGGCCGCTCGCCGTCGACCTGGTGGCAGAACTCGCCATGGCTGCTTCCTTCTGCGGCTATATGGCCGCCGGCGTGCGGCCGAACGCCTATTATCGCCGTCGCCTTCCCGTATCCTGAGCGGCTATAAGACCGGACCATGGCGAAACGCTTTTCAACTCTTGGCCGCTACCCGACCACGCGCCTGCGCCGCAACCGCCGCGAGGACTGGTCGCGCCGGCTGGTCGCCGAGCACAAGCTCTCGGTCGACGACCTGATCTGGCCGGTGTTCGTGCAGGAGGGCAAGAACCAGCGCACGCCTGTGGACTCGATGCCCGGCGTCGATCGGCTCACCGTCGATCTCTTCGTCGAAGCCGCCAAGCAGGCGCGCGACCTCGGCATTCCGGCGATCGCCATCTTTCCCGAGACCGATCCCAAGTCGAAGACGCCGGACGGCCGCGAGGCCTACAACCCGGGCAACCTGGTCTGCCGCGCCATCACGGCGGTGAAGAAGGCGGTGCCCGACATCGGCGTGCTCACCGACGTGGCGCTCGACCCCTTCAACAGCGACGGCCATGACGGCATCGTGCGCGATGGCTACGTGCAGAACGACGAGACGCTCGAGGCGCTGATCAAGCAGGCGATCGTGCAGACCGAGGCCGGTGCCGACATCCAGGCGCCCTCGGACATGATGGACGGCCGCATCGGCGCCATCCGCAAGGCGCTCGACGCCAAGGGCTTCATCCATGCCCAGATCATGAGCTATGCCGCCAAGTACGCCTCGGCCTTCTACAACCCGTTCCGCGACGCCATCGGCAGCTCCGGTGCGCTGAAGGGCGACAAGAAGACCTACCAGATGGACTACGCCAACTCCGACGAGGCGCTGCGCGAAGTGGGCTTCGACATCGAGGAAGGCGCCGACATGGTGATGGTGAAGCCCGGCCTGCCCTATCTCGACATCGTGCGCCGCGTGAAGGACGCCTTCGGCGTGCCGACCTACGCCTACCAGGTGAGCGGCGAGTACGCGATGCTGCAGCGGCGCCGCCGACCGCGGCTGGCTCGACTGGAACAAGGTGCTGATCGAGACGCTGACCGGCTTCAAGCGCGCCGGGTGCGACGGCATCCTCACTTACGGCGCGGTCGACGCGGCGAAGCTGCTCAAGTCGAAATGATCGAGCGCCAGTGATAGAAAGACCTTCGGCGAGATTGATCCTGCTCGATCCGCAGGACCGCCTCTTCCTGTTCAAGGTCCATCAGCCTTCGGTCTATGACCCGGCCGATCCCTTCTATGGCCCGTTCTGGGTGATGGTGGGTGGCCTGGTCGACCCCGGCGAAGAATACGCCGAGGCGGCGATCCGCGAGGCCCGCGAAGAGACCGGCCTCGTGATCAAGGACGTGCGCTGGGTGTGGAAGCGTGAGCGCACCATGCAATGGCGCGACAGGCGCATGCTGCATCGCGAGCGCTTCTTCCTCGGCCGTGCCGATACCACCGCGGTCGACACTTCTGGCCTCGACGATCGCGAGAAGAGCTGGACGCTCGCCCATCGCTGGTGGACAGCCGACGAGATCGCCGCCTCTTCCGAGCGCTTCGAGCCGGTCGATCTCGGCCTGCGGCTGAAGGCGCTGCTGCGCGACGGACCGCCCGAGCAGCCGATCACCCTGGGCTAGCGGCCGTCGCGGCGTTCCTTCTCACGCTTGCGCTCCTCTTGGTCGGCCGCGGCGCCGCGATAGGCGCGCCAGGCCAGCACGAGAGCTGCCAGCGAGCAGAGGACACCGGCAATCATCGTCACAGGATCAAGGTCGGCCATGTTCGAAGAACCTCGCGACTGCCAGGTCGCTCCAGGGGCGTTGGTCGGTGGTGCCGTGGAAGCCGACGTGCCCGCCACGTGACGGCAGCAACGGTATCAGCGACTTGTTCGACCGCCAATCATAGCCGCTATAGAGCGCACCGGGAATCCACGGATCATCAAGAGAAGCCAGCACGAGCGTCGGCACGCGGATGGCGGCCATGAAGCCGATCGGCTTGCAGCGCTCGTAGTAGTCGTCGGCGCCGGCAAAGCCGTGGCGCGGGGCGATGAAACGGTCGTCGTATTCCCGGATCGTGCCCGAGCCCAGGATGGCAGCGCGCTCGGCCGCCGACAGCGCCGCGCCCTGCCCGGTCGCTTCGCGTTTCATCTGCCGGAGCAGGTAGCCGTGATAGAGCCTGTTGCGCGGCCGCATCATGCAATGGCACGTCGCCGCCAGATCGATCGGCGCCGAGACGGTGGCGGCAGCGGCGAGCGGCGCGCGCGAACCTTCTTCGCCGAGATATTTCAGCAGCATCGCGGCGCCCAGCGAAAAACCGACCGCCACGATCCCGTCGCGCGTGATTTCCGACGGCAGCACCTCAAGCAGAGCGCGAAAGTCCTGGCTGCGACCGGCGTAATAGTGACCGCCGCAGACGGCCGCGACGGGCCCGCGCCGCGCAGGTTCAGACGCAGCACCGGGTGCCCTCGATCCAGCAGGTGCCGAGCCATGCTGAGCACGTAGGCGCTGTCCTCGGCGCCGGTCAGGCCGTGGATGACAATGGCGAGCGGTCGTCCCGCCTTGGATGCCGCCGGACGGTCGAGCATGGCGAGCAGCGTATCGCCGGTGCCGTCGCGCAAGGCAAAGGACCGGCGCTCGCTGGTATGGGGCACAAGGTCCCCGCGCAGCGAGCGAAAACGATTGGCCAGGGTCTGGAGGTCGCCGCCCCACCAGGGAAAGCGCGGCTTGAAGGGCGGCAGCTCGAGGCTCACGCCTCTATACTAGTCACTCGTTCCAGGAATTTCTCTATGGCGAGGTTGCACCACGGCCGGCCGCTGGCGTCGCCATGGAAGCCGACATGGCCGCCGGTCTCCGGCATCACCGGCAGGAGCCAAGGGTTGTCGGACCACTTGAAGTCGCGATAGTGCTCGATCGGAATCCAGGGATCATCGCACGCCGCCAGCACCATGGTCGACACACGGATCTCGGGCATGAACTGCTTGGGCGCGCAGAGCGAGTAGTAATCCTCCGCGCCGCGAAAGCCGTAGCGTGGCGAGATGAAGCGGTCGTCGTAGTCGAACACCGAGCGCGCCGAGCGCACGATCTCGCGCTCCTCTTCCGAAAGGCGGGCTCCCTCCGCCAGCGTCTCCGTCTTCAGGCCGTTCAGGATGTAGCTGTGATAGAGCCAGTTGCGCGGCCGCAGCATGTGATGGCCGGTCTGCAGCAGGTCGATCGGCGCGCAAATTGAGGCGGCCGCGCGCAAGGGCGAGAAGTTGCCCTCCTCGCCGAGATATTTCAGCAGCATCGTGCCGCCCAGCGAGTAACCGATCGCGACGATGCCGTTCTGCTTCAGGTCGTCGGGAATCTGCTGCAGCACGCGGCGAAAGTCGGCGGTGCGGCCGACATGATAGTGCTCGCCGCAATAGCGCCGCGAGGGGCCTGCGCCACGAACGTTGAGGCGCAGCACCGTGTAGCCGCGATACAGCAAATGACGCGCCGCACTCAGGATATAGACGCTGTCCTCGCAGCCGGTAGCACCGTGAATGAGGATCACCAGCGGCCGCGTGTCGTCGGGCCACTGGGGCGTGTCGAGCGAGCCGAGCAGGATGTCGCCGCTCCGATCGGCCATCGGAAAGCACACGCGCTCGCTGGTGTTCGGCGACAGGTCGGACATCGCCGGCTGCCACAGGAGCGCGAGGGTCTGCAGATCGGGCCCCCACCAGGGGAAGCGCGGCCGAAAGGGCGGCAGGTCGAGGGAATCGATGGACGGGGGCACGACTAATCCGTATTCACGCTTTGGTAGGAAATGAAAACGCCGGACTACCAGCAGAGTTCCACGGCGCTCGGTGTCATATGCGCCCTCGGCGCCGCAACCGTCTTCAGCACCGGCGGCGTCATCGTCCGACGCATCGATCTTCCCGCATGGGACGTGTCATTTTGGCGTTCCGTGCTGCTTGTTGCCACGATTTTGCCTCTGCTCGCCTGGCAGCGCCGCGCCGTCTGGATCGACGTCCGCAATGCCGGGCGATCGCTGCTGGCGAGCGCGCTCGCGCTGGCGGGCAGCATGGTGGCGTTCATCCTCGCCCTCGGCCATGCGCCCGTCGCCAATGTGCTGATCGTATTCGGGGCCACGCCCTTCATCACCGCCCTGCTCGCGCGCCTGTTTCTCGGCGAGCCGCTGCATCGCCACACCTCTGGTGGCGATGGCGGTCGCAGTCATCGGGCTTGCCATTTCCGTCGCCAGCTCGCTCAAGGCCGGTGCCCTGCTCGGCATGGCGATCGCGGGCATCGTCGTGCTCTGCATGAGTTCGAACTATGTGATCGTGCGCCATCGTCGCGATGTCGGCATGGCGCCGGCCCTGCTGCTGGCCGGCATGATCTCGGCCATCGCCGCCCTGCCCTTCGCGCGGCCGGGCGACGTCGGCGTGCCGCAGATGGGCTGGCTGCTGGCGCTGGGGCCGGGCCAGCTGGCCGGCGGCCTGCTGCTTTACATGGCAAGCCTCAAGCGCATTCCGGCCGGGCGCGCCGCCCTGCTCGGGCTGCTCGAGCTGGTGCTGGGACCGATCTGGGTGTGGGCGATCGACGGCGAAAAGCCGGGCGACCTCACGCTTTTGGGCGGCGCCATCGTCATCGGTTCCGCAGCGGCAAATGTGTGGCTGGATTCGCGCCGGCCCACTGGTTAAGAACCCCGCCATGACCCAGAACACCAAAGGCCCCCTGTCGGGCGTCACCGTCGTCGACCTGTCGCGCATCCTCGCCGGCCCCTATTGCACGCTCTTGATGGCCGAGATGGGCGCCCGGGTGATCAAGGTCGAAGCACCCAAGGGCGGCGACGACGCGCGGGCCTACGGACCGTTCGTCAAGGGCAAGTCGACCTACTTCGCCTCGGTCAACCGCGGCAAGCAGAGCATCGCGCTCGACCTCAAGGGCGAGGCGGACCGCGCGATCTTCGAGAAGCTGCTCGCCAAGGCCGATGTCATCGTCGAGAACTTCCGCCCCGGCACGATGGAGAAGCTGGGCTACGGCTGGGAGCAGCTCCACGCCAAGTACCCGCAGCTGATCTACGCCGCGGCCTCGGGCTTCGGCCATAGCGGCCCCAACTCGCGCGACCCCGCCTACGACATGGTGGTCCAGGGCATGGGCGGCGTCATGAGCATCACCGGTTCGGAGGGCGGCGAGCCGGTGCGCGTCGGCATGTCGATCGGCGACATCGGCGCCGGCCTCTACACCGCCGTCGCGGTGAACGCGGCCCTGGTCCATCGCCTGAAGACCGGCGAGGCCACCAAGGTCGATATCGGCATGTTCGACTGCCAGATCGCGCTCCTGGAAAACGCGGTCATGCGCTACACGGTCGAAGGCGAGGTCCCCGGCCCGCTCGGCGCGCGCCATCCGACCATCGTGCCGTTCCAGGCCTTCAAGACCGGCGACGGCGCCATCATCATCTCGGCCGGCAACGACTCCCTGTTCGTCAAGATGTGCCACGCGCTCGGGCTGCCCGAGATGGCGAACGATCCCGACTACACGACCAATGCGCTGCGCCAGAAGCACCACCGCAAGCTCGAGGCCAAGCTCGAGGCACTTCTGAAAACCAAGCCGACATCGCATTGGCTCGCGGTGATGGCCAAGGCCGACATCCCGGCCGGCCCGATCAACAACGTCGCCCAGGCGCTCGCCCATCCGCAGGTGGCGGCGCGCAACATGCTGGTTTCCGTGCCCGACGGCAGCGGCGGCACGCTCAAGCTCGCCGGCAATCCCATCAAGATGTCGGCCTTCGACGATCCCGCGACCCGCCGGCCGGCGCCCGACCTCGACGCCGACCGAGCCGCCATCCTTTCTTATATCGGCGGCTAGTCCGTGCGGGCGCCCCCCGCACAACTCGTCGTGCGCATCGGCGCCGGCCTGGCAAAGCTGCTGGCGGCTCTTGTGCTTGCGCTGGCGATCTTCCTCGCCGGCACCTATTTCCAGGTGCGCGGCGCGCTGCCGCCCTATAGCGGCCACTTCGAGGCCAAGGGGCTGAAGGCGCCGGTCGAGATCGTGCGCGACAAGAACTCCGTGCCGCACATCATCGCCGGTTCCATCGAGGATGCCGCCTTCGGCCTCGGCTTCGTGCACGCGCAGGACCGTTTCTGGCAGATGGAGTTGCTGCGCCGGGCGGGCCAGGGGCGCCTGGCGGAGATCTTCCCGCCCCGCCTGCTTGGCCCGGGCATCGTCAATACCGACCGCACCATGCGCGGGCCTGGGCCTCTATCGCGCCGCGTCGGACAGCGTGGGCGCGCTGTCGCCGGGCACGCGCACGGTCCTCGAGTCCTATGCCGCCGGCGTGAATGCCTGGATCGGCGGCCGGGATCGGCAATACGGCCTCGAGCTCACGCTGATCAAGCTGCTCTCCGGCGGTCGCTACCGGCCGGAGCCGTGGCAGCCGGCCGATTCCATGGTGTGGGGCAAGCTGATGGCGCTCAGCCTCGACGGCAACTGGCGCTCCGAACTGCTGCGCCTGCGCCTGTTGCGCAAGGTCGGCGAGGACAACCTCAAGTTCCTGATCGCCCATCCCAGCGAAAGCCGCGACGCCACCCTGTCGCTCGCCAACCAGGTGCTGAACGGCCTCGATCTCGACCGGCTGTATCGCGATACCGACAATGCGGCCACCCGGAAGCGCGAGGCTTCCAACGAATGGGTGCTGTCGGGCGCCCATTCGGTCTCAGGCAAGCCGCTGCTCGCCAACGATCCGCATCTCGATTTTTCTTTTCCCGGCACCTGGTATCTCGCGCGCATGGTCGGGCCCGGCTTCGACATCAAGGGCGCCTCCTCGCCGGGCTCGCCGGGCATCGTGCTGGGCCACAACGCCTCGATCGGCTGGGGCTTCACCACGACCGGTCTCGACAGCCAGGACCTGTTCATCGAGCGCGTCGATCCGACCGATCCCAACCGCTACATCACGCCCGACGGCGCGCGCCCCTTCGCCGTGCGCGACGAGACGATCAACGTCCTGTGGGGCGACCCGGTGCACCTCAGGGTGCGCAACACGCGCCATGGCGTGGTGATCGACGATTTCATCGCCAGTCCCGAGGATTACTCGCCGGCAGGCCACGTGCTGGCCCTGCAGGCCACCGCCCTCGATGGCGCGGATACCTCGCTCGAAGGCTTCATGCGCATCACGCTGGCGCAGAACTGGGACGATTTCCTGGGCGCCGCGCGCAAGATCGTCAGCCCGATGCAGAACATGGTCTATGCCGACACCAGCGGCAATGTCGGCCTGATCTCGCCGGCGCGCGTGCCGATCCGGCGCAAGGGCGACGGCTCGATGCCCTCGCCGGGCTGGACGGGAGAATACGACTGGGCGGGCTTCGTGCCGTTCGACGAGCTGCCCAAGACCTACAATCCGCCGGGCGGCATCATCGTCAATGCCAATGCGCGCCTGGTGCCCGAGGATTATCGCCACTTCATCACCCGCGATTGGGCGCCGGCCTATCGGCAGCTCCGCGCCAACCAGCTGCTGCGCGAGGTCGAGCGCCATCCGGTCTACGGCATGATCGCCATCCAGGCCGACATCCTGACGCCCGACGCCGCCGACATCCTGCCTGTGCTGTTGAAGCCCGCGGCGCGCAACCCGCGGGCCGCGCGGGTGATCGACATGATGGGCCGCTGGAACCGCTTCATGCTGGCCAACCGGCCCGAACCGCTGATCTACACGGCCTGGCTGTTCGAGCTGGAGCGTCGCCTGGTCGCTCCCAAAGTGGGCGACGCGCTGTACGACTATCTGGCCGCGCCCAATGTATCGCTGATGCTGCGTATCCTGAGCGAGCGGCCGCAATGGTGCGACGATCCCGCCACGCCGGCGCCGGAAAGCTGCGACGACGCCATCGCCGCCGCGCTCGAACGCGCCCTCGACGGCATCGCCCGCCGCCAGGGACCGGAGATCGAGACCTGGCAATGGGGCCGCGAGCATGTCGCCGCGTTTCGCCATCCCCTGTTCGACCGCCTGCCGCTGTTGCGCAACCTCGCGTCGGTGCGTTTCCCGGCCGATGGCGGCGGCCAGACGCTCAATCGCGCCACGCCCGAATTCGGCGGCCCCGACCCGTTCGAGGCGGTCCATGGGGCGGGCTATCGCGCGGTCTATGATTTCAGCGACCTCGACAACAGCCGCTTCGCCATACCGCTCGGCCAATCGGGCAACATGTTCTCGCCATGGGCGCGCAGCTTCGTCGACCGCTGGCAGAGCCTGCGCTACATCGAGATCGCCGGCACCCAGCGCGAGATCGCCCGCGGCGCCGTCGGGACCGTGACGCTGGCGCCGCCGGCGGGGCGCTAACAACACCGCCACGCGCCTGCGTGTGGCGGTGTTGTCGTTCGGTCCGCGCACCCGAAGCCGGGCAAAGCGATTAGAGCGGCAGCGCTGGCCAATGTCATTGCAAGTTTATGACGGTTCCAACACAGCGAAAGGCTACCCAGGGGGCCAGTGGCCGCCCAGGGGTGAGGCCCGGGTTCTCTTCCCCGCCAACAGCACCAGCAACACCGCCACCATCTGCGGTGTGGCGGTGTTGTTGTTCGCTGGCGTGGGACCGGCGACCGCGCTCAGGTCAGGGGATCGCCGGTCGAGGATCGGATCCTTGAGCCTTGACGCGTCGCCGGCTAGCCGCGGACGTACGGAGGCGGCGGCGGCGGGGGCTGAGTGGCAACCGTCTGCGGCGCCGGCGGCGGGGGCTGCTGCGAGGAGCATCCCGCCGCGAGCAGCACCGCTGGAATCACGACTGCAACCAGCGCGGCACTCCGCAAATGCCTGAGGCGGGCCATTTTTTGGGCAACGTCGGACATCCGATTCCTCCATAGCTGAGGGACTGAAACACAACGCAACAACCGAAAGTGATCGAAGCAAACGTCGCAGGGAACCTTCCGGTTCCCACCCCGTAGCCAACATTATCGAGCTCTGGTCGCCGCCAGCCTCCCCGGCTGGGTTCGCGACGGCGGGCACGCCGAGGTCGACCAATGAAAACCTTGCTTTTGCCGCCGCGTGAAGCAAGCTCTCGGAACCGCGAACGCCTGCCGCCATTATCTACCGGCGGCAGCGCAGGTCGCGGCGGAATCGCGCTGTCGGTGAGGCTACCTTGTTCCCATCCTGCAGCTTCTCGACGAGAAACCTTCTGGCACGCGTCGGCCCGATTGCAGCCGCCGCGATTGCGCTCGCAGCCTGTAGCCCTGCCGAGCCGACAGTTCCCTCGGCGGACCAGGAGCCGGCAGCAGCCCTCGTGTCGGCCCCGTCCGCCCCGATGGCCGCGTCTGCCAACACCAAGATCGGCGAACTGATCGAGAGCGGGCCCAAGTCAGCCGTCGCGGGTGAACGGCTGAACGTCGAACTGCTGCGACGCTTCTACGCCCGCCATGGTTTTGAACCCGTCTGGACGACCCGGCAGGCGCAAGCGAAGTCGCTGATGGATGCCGTGTTGCGCGCCGGCGATCACGGCCTCGCCCCTGAACGGTTTCACGCAGATTTGCTGCGCTCGCCGGCAACGTTGCCGACGCTCGACCGGGAACTGCTGCTGTCGGACGCCTTCCTGTCCTATGCCGACGCGCTGGCGCGCGGGGCCATGCCGATCGAGCGCCGACGAGATGACGAGATTTTGACGCCTGAGCCGATCGATGTCGCCGCCGCGCTCGACGCCGCGATCGGCAGCCCCGATCCCGCGGCGGCGATCGAAGCGCTGGCACCGACGACGCCGACCTACCGGCTGCTGCGCCAGGCGTTGCAGAATTTTCACGCGGGCTTCCTGGTCGGCGGCAATGCCGCGACGACCCGCTTGCGCGAGATCGAGGTAAACCTCGAGCGCGAACGCTGGCTGCCGCGGCGGCTGCCGGCGGACCGCGTCTGGGTCAACGTTGCCGACGAGCGGGTACTGCTGTACCGCGACGATCAGGTGGTTTTCTCCTCGCGGGTCATTGTCGGCCAGGACGAGATCCGCAATCAGAGCCCGGAGTTCCAGGCCTCGATCGAGCGAATTTCGTTCAACCCGCCCTGGAACATCCCGGATTACATTGCCACCGAAGAGATCCTGCCGAAGACCAAGCAAGACCCGAATTACCTGGCGCGGCACGGCATGGTCATGCTGCCCAATGGCGTGCTGCAGCAGCTGGCGGGAGCCACCTCAGGGCTCGGACAATTTCTGTTCGAGATGAACAACCGGTTCGACGTTTACCTGCACGATACCCCGTCGAAAAACCTGTTCAGCCGCGACGGCCGGCGCATCAGTCATGGATGCATCCGGGTGGAGAATGCAGAGCAGTTGGCCGCCCTGCTGATGCAGCAACCGCTCGATGCGATCAAACAAACGATCGCGACCGGCGAGACCACCCGTCCCGCTCTGCCCAAGCCCGTGCCGGTATTCGTGGTGTACGAGACCGCGTTCGCGGAGTTCGATGGCAGGTTGCAGTTTCGCGCGGATGTTTACGGACGCGATGCCGAGATCTGGCAGTACCTGGATCCGAAGGGGCGATGCGACGGGCGGAACGCGAGGCGCCCGGCCAACGCAGGCGCTGACCTCGACACTGCAGGAGCCGACCGGGCACAAGAACCCGATTTGACCAGGCGCGCGCCGGCTAGGGATGACGCAGCCGCCACCGCAGGGCTTCGAGTTCCTCCCCCATCGGCCGGCTGCCGGTTCCAGCGTGATGAACTTCACCAAGAATGATCGGCTGTGTGTTTCACCCTGGCGAGCGGACGTTTCCTGCTGGCGGGCGATGGCGACTTGATCCACCTCAAACCACCCGGCAGCGCGGCGGCGTAAGAGTGCGGGCAGCCAGCCGAGAGGGCGCAAGTCATGAAATCCATCACCGACAGGGCCGAGGTCTCGGTCGACTTCCCGGACAAGACCTACATGGGCGCCTTCGGCAGGGAGTCGTCGTTCGACGTGAAGGTGGAGGCCGATGAGGTCCTGCTGCGCATCGTTCGTTCAGGTGCGGAGCGGCGCGAGATCGCGGTTCACCTGCACTACTACCTGCTGGCCGACATCCTCAAGGAACTGGGCCAGGGGCTTGCCAAGGAGGGCGACCTCGACGAGGCGCATCTCGAGGCCTTGCGTGACGGCGCCAGGGCGCTGACGCAATCGCTGTCGAGCAAGCCCTCGAAACGCAGCACGGCCAAGCGCTAGCCGGCTGCAACACCGCCACTCCCCGGCATGGTGGCGGTGTCGATCCCTATTGGTCGGATCGACGCAGCCGCCACTGCAGGGCTTCGAGCTCCTCGCCCATCGCCGCCAGAACCTGCTCCGCCTCGGCCGTCGACTGCCCGGTCGAGGCCAGGATCCTCACCGTCTCCTGCTGGTGCGCGATGGCCCCCGTCAGCTCCCTGATCTTCTGATCGTCTTCCCCGCCAACAACACCGCCACCATCCGCGGAGTGGCGGTGTTGTTGTTCGGTGGCGGAGTTGGTCTCGGACGGCAGCGCCCAGTACCACAGCCCGCCCACGCCCTTCTTCGCGCTGAGGCCGAGATCGGTCTTGGCGCGCTCCATCGTGCGCCACCTGTAGCCGTTGGCGGCAGCCGCCGCTTTCACCTCGCGCGTGGCCACCGGTCCGCGGCCCAGCAGGTCCTGCAGGAAGGCCATCACCTCACCCCGCGCCTGCTCCTCCTCGTCCGGCGCCTCGATCGCCATCAGCTGGTGCGCGCTGCCGTCCAGCCGCTGGCCCCACTCCACGCGCTGGGCGTGGAAGTCGTAGCCGGGCACCGGCACGCCCAAAAGGGTGTACTCGATGCCGCCATGGTCGAGGCCGAGGTTGGACTTGGCGCGCACCAGTCGGTGCGGCAGCCGGCGGTCGCGCGGCTTCACGGTGGCCAGCACCACGCGCGCCACGGCGGCGAAGGCGATCGAGCCCATCACGCGCTCGAGCGGCTCGCGGCCGGTGCTGCCCTTGCTGAGGTGGGTGATCCCGAGCACCGCCACGTCGAGCTGCTCGGCCAGGCTCACCAGCGGCGCGAGGTCGCGCCTGCGTCTCGCTGTTCTTGTGGCTGTCGCCGTTGATCACCGCCACGACGGGATCGAGCACGACCAGCTTGAGCTCGCGCATGAATTCCGCGCACTCGATCAGCCGCGGCAGGTCGGTGGCCGGATCGAACGGCCGGCTGCGGCCGCTCTCGTTCACCTCGCCGGCGAAGTGCAGGCGGCGCGGGTCACCGCCGGCCGCCAGGAAGCGCGGCAGCAGCGTGTCGGCGATGCCGTCCTCGCCGCTCCAGAACAGCACGTCGCCCGGCTCGGCCCTTTCGCTCCCGGGCGCTGCCAGCCCCGCCAGTCGGCCAGGCCGCGCCCGCGGTGATGGCGGCGGCGAGCGACACCGCGATGGTGGTCTTGCCGGTGCCGGGCGAGCCCGCCAGCAGCTGCAGCTTGCCGAGCGACAGCCAGTGCGGCCACAGCCAGCGCACCGCCTCCGGCTCGACCAGTCTGGCGCTCACCAGCTGGAAGCCGGGCTTGCGCGCCGCGCGATCCGCCATCGCGAGGATGTTGTCGTCAGCCATGGCTCCGCACCTCCGCGATTGAACCGAAATCCTTGAAGCGGCGCGGCGGCTTCGACCACGCCCGCCTCCTTGCCGGCCTGCCGCCAGCGGCCGATGCAGGCCTCGGCGGCCCGCGCGCCGGGCGCGTCGTTGTCGCTGTAACACCGTCGAGCGACTCGACGCCGCCCAGCACCGGGAAGCCCGCCAGGGCGCCGGCCGACAGGCACACCCAGACCGGGCGCGAAGCCGGCGGCCAGAACAGCGAGGCCGTCCTCGATGCCTTCGGTGAGACGAAGCCCCATCGTCACGTCCTCATCGGGCGTGAGCTTCAGCACGGCGCCGCGGGCGGGACCGAGCATCATCTTGTTGGGCGTGACACGCGCTTTGCCGAGGCCATCCGCCCGCAGGAAGGTCCGATGCACGCCGACCGGCTGATCGTCCGCGATGTCGCGCATCAGGCCGAGCATCGGCCGGCAGAGCGCGCCTCGCCGCGCGGGCAGGCAGGATGGAAGCGCAGAACCTCGTCGCTGCCGTCCGGCAGCTTCAGGCCGCGGTGGCGGAGGTAGGTCTCGACGATCGTGCCGCTCGCCGGACGCGCCTCGCGCCAGAGCTGCAGCGCCAGCTCATGAGGCTGGAGGCGCGTCCGCCGAGTGCTTGGTGCAGGCGCGTGAGCGGCGCGATCTCTCGCCACACCGACCGGCGCACCCAGCCACTCGCCGGCCCACTCGATCGCCTGGCGGAAGTCCCAGCCTGGATTGGCGAACTGGATCAGGTCCAGCAGGTCGCCGCCCTGGTCGGCCTCGAAGCTGTGCCAGGTGTGCCGCTCGACGTCGTACGACAGGCTGCCGCGGCTGCCCCAGCGCCAGTAGCGCGCACCCTGGGCCGTCGGCTGGCCCAGCAGCTCGACCACCAGCCGGTCAGAACTGGCGGCCAGCTGAGCCTTCAGCGCCGCAATATCCATCCCTCCGCCCTCCTCTTCCAGGCGTTATTGGATGAACCCCTTGTACGTCTACCGTATATACGAAGTCAAGAACATTTGACGAACATCGCAATCCAACAACACCGCCACTCGCCACAGGGTGGCGGTGTTGTTGTTGGCGGGAGGGGTTGGCCCGCAACACCGCCACTCCCCGCGCGGTGGCGGTGTTGTCCGGTGGGTGCCGGCGAGGACGTTCGCCCGGAATGCGCGGACGGCGGCAGCTGGTCAGGAAGCGGGCGTGCTAGCCGCCACGGGTCGAATCCCATGCGCCGTGTGGGCTACACTTCCCATGCTTTTGAAGGAGACAATTAGTGCCTCTGCTTCGTTTGGCTGCTGCGGCACTCGTCGCCTTCGGGCTCGACAGGCTTTCAAAGATCCTGATCGTGCACTGGCTTAACCTGCCATCACTGGAAGTTATCGATGTACTGCCGCCTTACCTCGTACTGAGAATGGCTTGGAACAAGGGCATAAATTTTGGGCTCTTCAGCATCTACGACAGCCAGTGGTTCTTGGTAGCCTCTGCACTTCTTATCTCTTTTTTGTTGATGGTATGGATACGCACCAAGCAGGGCTGGATACAGCCGTTGGCCATCGGAGCAATTGTTGGTGGAGCACTCGGCAACGCCTTTGATCGAGTAAGATATGGAGCCGTCGCCGACTATCTCAATATGAGTTGCTGTGGCATCAAAAACCCAACGTCGTTTAACGTTGCCGACATTTCTGTCTTTGGTGGTGTCTTGGTCTTGATTGTAGGAGGCTGGATCGGTTCGCGGACTACGACGACACACTCGCACAAGTAGGGCGGACCGGCTCGAGGGCACGCGGACTAGTCGAGATGGGGGAGTTCGGACCGCAACACCGCCACTCCCCGCGCGGTGGCGGTGTTGCCCCTAGTTCACCGCGCCGCCGGGCACCGCGTCGACGGTGACCTCGATCGGCCGCTGCAGCTGGTCGGGGTTGAGCGCCAGCGGTTGCGCGAGGCGATAGAGCGTCGAGGCGCCGAGCGAGAGCCGCACGTCGAGCACGAGCTTGCGGTCCCGGAGCTTCATGTCGGGCGGCACGCGCAGGCCGAAGGGGATGGGGTTGACCCAGCTCGAGCGCGCCACGGCTTCGGTGAGCAGCGCCGGCGGATTGGTCGCCTGGTCGAAGAGCTGCACGCGGAGCTCGGCACCCGGCGCCAGCTGTGCCTTGGGGCGGTAGTAGGCCTGGCCGCGCAGCACCAGGGCCGGCGGCAGGTCCTCCTTGCGCTGGGGCTGCAGGTCGGTCCAGGTGAAGCTCACGGCCGAGCCCTTGTCGTCGATCAGGCAGCGGAAGCGCAGCCCCACTACCTCGCCGCGGCGGCGGTTGCGCGCGCCGATGCCGGTGACGATCGCGACGATGTGGGCGCCCTCCACCGTCTGGTCGGTGCGCTCGACGTTCATCCAGGGAACGCCCATCAGGGTGAGCAGCGGAAAGGCGTTGTCGGCCTCGCGTATCTCGGCGCCGAACTTGCCGGCACAGCGCGACAGCAGCGGCGAAGAGATGCCTCCCTGGTTCCGAAATTGCTCGTCCTGCGCCTGTCCGGCAGACGGCAGGCCGAGGCCGGCCGCAAGCGCCGCCCAGGAAACAAACGCGGCAACGAACCGGGCGCGCCGGCCCGACGGGAATGCGAGTCTCCATGGCTTACAGCGGCGTCAGCGACGGGTTCTTGTCGCAGGCCTTGTCGTTGTCCTTGACCACCCAGATCGGCCGCTTGCCCGGCCACTCCGTGCACGTGAGCGACGACTGCTGGCGCGAGCAGAACGAGGCGCCGAGCGAATAGATCTGGCCGGCCCAGAAGCAGTAGGTCTGCTTGTCCTCTGGCGTCAGGTTCCCATAGGCCGGCGGAACCCTGAGGATGTTCTGGCTCGGAACCTGGTCCTGCTGTGCAGCCGCGCCGAGCGGCAGCCCCAAAGGCGCGATGGACAGTGCGATCGCTAACGCCCGCATGATCTCTCCCCCGTTATCCGCTCGACGCGGCCCCTCTAGCGAGGCTTGTCGCCGGCCAGCGTAATGCGGTGCATGACGCGGCGGAAGCCGTGATAGTCGTTGACCGGATTGTGCAGCGCGCAGCGATTGTCCCAAAGCGCGATCGAGCCCGACGCGCCCATGGAAGCGGCAGGTGAATTCCGGCCGGGTCTGGTGGTCGCACAGGAACTCGAGCAGGGGCGCGCTCTCCTTCTTCGCTCAGCCCGTTGAAGCGCGCGGTGTGCGCGAGGATTGACGTAGAGCGCCTTGCGGCCGGTCTCGGGATGGGTGCGCACGACCGGATGCTCGGCCTCGTAGTCCTCTTGGGTGTGGCCCTCGCGTCCGCCTGCTTCAGCGCGATCCTCGCGGGTCTTGCGTGGCGTCGGCCTTGGCCGAGAGTTGACGCCGATCAAGCCCTCGAGCAGTCTGCTTCATGCCGTCCGACAGCGCCTCGTAGGCGAGATACTGGTTGGCGAACAGCGTGTCGCCGCCGTAGGGCGGCACTTCGCGCGCCAGCAGCATGTGCCCATCGGCGGGTCCGTCAGATAGGTCGTGTCGGAATGCCAGATGCCGCCGAAATTGTTGCGCTCGTGCTCGAGCTTGACGACCGGCGTGATCTTCGGGCAACTCGGGCAGGCCTTTGAGCTGAACGGATACTCGATCGGCTCGCCGAACTTCCTGGCGAAGGCGAGCTGCTGCGCCGGCGTCACCTTCTGGTCGCGCAGGAAGATCACCAGATGCTCGAGCAAGGCATGGCGCACCTCGGCCACGATCTCGGCGTCGAGGTCGCGCGCCATATCCACGCCCCCGATCTCGGCGCCGAGCGCGCCGGCGATCGGCTTCACCTCGATGTGGCGGTAGTTGCGCATGGTGCTCATTCCTTATTCCACACCTTACTCCATGGCGGCGCTTGTTTGGCCAGGAACGCCTTGATGCCCTCGGCGGCCTGCGGCCGGCGCAGCAGGCCGACCAGGCTCTCGGCCGCGTCGTCGAGCACGGCCCGATCCTCCGCCGTTGCCGAAGACAGCACCAGGCGCTTTACGGTGGCCAGCGCCTGCGGCTCGAGCTTCAGGATGTCGTCGAGCACGGCCTTGAGCGTGCGGTTGAGATCGGCGGTGTTGGCGCAGAAGTGCCGCCCGACGCCCAGGCGATGGGCTTCCGCGCCATCGATCACGCGGCCGGTGACGGCAAGATCGCGGCACCCGCCCTCGCCCACCCGGCGCACGACGAACGGCAGGATCTGCGAGGGGATGAAGCCCCATTTGGGCTCGGGCATGCCGAGCCGTGCGCTCTCGTGCAGGATCACCACATCGGAGCAGCAGGCGAGACCGAAGCCGCCGCCCACCGCCGAGCCCTCGACGATCGCGACGACCGCCTGCGGCAGGTGATTGAGCGCCAAGAGCGCGTCGCCGAGCCGGCGGTAGGCCGGGACGAGCGGATCGGCCGCGCCATTGGCAGGCTTCGGCGGCATGTCGGCCATGGCGTCGAGATCGCCGCCGGCCGAGAAGTTGCCGCCGGCGCCGCGCAACACCAGCACGCGGCAGGATTGATCGTCGCGCACGTTGGCGAAGGCGTCCTCGAGCTCGACCATCATCGCATGCGTCAGCGCATTGCGCCGGTCGGGCCGGTTCAGCACCAGCCGGGCGACAGCTCCGTCGCGCGACAGCGTGATGTTGGTGTAGGCCATGGGCAATGTCTTAGCGAGCGGCTATCCTCACAACAAGATGAAGCGTTTCGTTGTTTCGCTGGCTCGCTGCGTTTCTGTGCTGCGTCGGGGATTGGTCCGCGGCGGCCGCGGACTGGTCGACCGTCACCACGCCCGCGCCCGGCCCGACGCAGTCCATCGGCTTCTACACGGCGGGCTGTCTGCAAGGGGCGCAGCCCCTGCCGCTCGACGGACCGGGCTACGAGGTGATCCGCATCAGCCGCAACCGCTACTGGGGCCAGCCGGTCATGCTGGACTACATCCAAGGCCTGGCGGCCAAGATGAAAGCCGCCGGCCAGGCCCACCTCTATATCGGCGATATCGGCCAGCCCCGCGGCGGGCCGGCGCCCACAGGTCACGCCAGCCACCAGGTCGGACTGGATGCCGACATCTGGTACGAGCGCCAGCCCGGCGCGCGCCGGGCGC
This sequence comes from uncultured Alphaproteobacteria bacterium, assembly GCA_963755595.1. Taxonomy (GTDB): domain Bacteria; phylum Pseudomonadota; class Alphaproteobacteria; order Reyranellales; family Reyranellaceae; genus Reyranella. The sequence goes on from CAVWKP010000024.1 coordinate 126,663, forward strand.
CGGCCGACCGCGAGAACCCGCGCCTGCGCTCGCTGGTGCGCTCCGACGATAGCGGCATCGACGACACGGTCTTCAGCCCGGCGCATGTCAGCCTGCTGCGCACCGCGGCGGAGATGCCGCATGTCGACCGCATCTTCGTGAACAAATTTATCAAGCAGCGGCTGTGCCAGACCGTCACCGGCAACCGCGCCTGGCTGAACAAGCTGGTGGTGTGGGCCGGCCACGACGAGCACTTCCATGTCCGGCTCCATTGCCCGCCCGGCAATCCGCAGTGCCAGCCGCAGGCCGGCTACTACTCCGACGACGGCTGCGGCGAGCCGCTCGACCTCTGGTTCCGGCGTCCGCCGGTGACGCTGCCGCCGGAGGGCGCGCCGCAGAAGCCCTACCGGCCGAAATTGCCGGCGGCCTGTGCCGCGGTCCTCAACGCGCGCTAGCCGGCTGAGGGCGCGCCACTCCCGTCGCGCGTCATCATCGCGCCACTAGAGTGGCGCGCCCCCAACGGAAGATCGACGTCCACGATCACGGGAGCATGGTCGCTGAGCCCCGTGCTGCACCAGCTCTCGAACGTGCCGACATCGACCTTCACCCGGCCGATCCAGCGTGACGGCAGGAACACGTAATCGATGTGATAGGTCGGCCCGTCCTTGGTGCGGTCGCGCCAGTAGAGCGTCGGCATCGTCTCCTGGCCGTGCAGCTCGCCGCGTACCGCATGATAGGCGCTGACCAGGCCGAACTCCTCTTCGAGAATCCTGACCTTGGTCGAGTGATTGATGCGCCAGCCCGGCTTGTCCCAGATGGTGTTGCTGTTGAGGTCGCCCGCGATCACGGTTGCCGGATGGCCGAGGAAATCCCGGTAGCGCGACAGGGCGCGCCGCAGCGGACCGAGCCGGCGCTTGCGCATGCCGCCGGCACTGGCATTCTGCGCCCATACCGCCAGCAGATTGCATTCCGTGGGTCCATCGACATGGACCGGGGCAACATAGTGCAGCGCCGCGTGATAGGAGTCGGCGAGCCGCACGGCATGGCCGTTGAAGCCGAAGACGGCGAGCCCCTTGTGCGGGTTGCGCCCGATCCACACCGGATCGCTTTCCATCCAGCTCGCGCCGCGCGAACGCAGTCGCTCAGGCTCGGCGCATTCGGAGATGACGGCGATGTCAGGCTTGAGCGCCAACAGGCCCCGGGCCTTGCGGTCCAACGCCATGTTGCAGTTCCAGGCGACGATTCTCATTCACCTTGCCCGAGCAGCGTGCCGGCGCGGCGCGAGGAGCGGAAGAACCACAGGAAGATCTGGAAGCCCAGCACCAGATAGACCACCGACAGGCCGAAGGCGATGGCGAGGCTGTCCCAATGGACGGTCTTCTCGGCCAGGATGGCGCGCATGCCCTCGAAGATATAGGCCGGCGGCAGCCCGAGCGAAATCACCTGCATCCAGTGCGGCAGCACCGACACCGGATAATAGACGCCGCTCACCGGCATCAGGATGAAGACGGCGGCCCAGGCGAAGCTTTCAGCGCTCTGGCCGACGCGCATGATCATGCCCGACATGGCGAGCCCGATCGACCAGGAGAACATCTGCAGGATGGCGAAGAAGGCGACCAGCGGCAGGCCGAGCGTGTAGATGTTGTAGCCGAAGAACGCCCAGGCCATCAGCGACACCGGCACGAGCCCGAGCAAGGTGCGCAGGAGGGCCGCGATGATGATGCCGGTCGCCATCTCCCACGAGCGGATCGGGCTCACGAACAGATGGCCGAGATTGCGCGACCACATCTCCTCGAGAAAGGCGATGGAGAGCGAGAGGTTGCCGCGCACCACGACCTCCCACAGCAGCAGGCCGGACAGCAGCACACCCGCGGCCTGCGCCACGAACGATGCCCGCGGCAGCAGGTACTGGGTCATGAAGCCCCACATCACCATCTGCACCGCCGGCCAGTAGATCGAATTCGATCAGCCGCATGACCGAGCTGCGCCAGATATGGATATGGCGCAGCACCAGGGCGTAGATGCGATCGACAGATCCACTCAAGGGGCCGCTCATGATGCCGCCTCCCCCTTGCGTAGCGCGTTGAGTCCGCGTCCGCGGCCGCGCGCCATGTCGAGGAACACCTCCTCCATGTCCTCGCGGCCGAAGCGCTCGATCAGCTCGCGCGGGAGCCGCGCTCGAAGACCTTGCCGGCCTGCAGCAGGATCACGTCGTCGCACAGCCGCTCGACCTCGCCCATGTTGTGCGAGGCGAGCAGGATCGTGGCGTGCGTGTCACGCTGGTAATCCTTGAGATAGCCGCGCACCCAGTCGGCGGTGTCGGGATCGAGCGAGGCCGTGGGCTCGTCGAGCAGCAGCACGTCGGGCCGGTTGATCAGTGCCTTGGCCAGCGCCACGCGGGTCTTCTGGCCGGCCGACAGCTTGCCCGCCTGCGCGCTCGAGGAACGGCGCGATCTGCATGTGGCTCGGCGATCTCCTCGACCCGGCGCGCGAGATCCTTCACGCCGTAGAGCCTGCCGTAGAAGGCAAGGTTCTGGCGCACCGTCAGGCGATGCGGCAGGTCGACATAAGGCGAGGAGAAGTTCATGCGCGGCAGTGCCGCGTAGCGCCGGCGGCGCATGTCGACGCCCAGCACCTCGATCTCGCCGGCCGTCGGCTCCAGCAGGCCGAGCAGCATGGCGATGGTCGTGGTCTTGCCGGCGCCGTTGCCGCCCAGCAGCCCGAGCACGGCGCCGGCCGGCACCGCGAAGGTCAGGTCGTCGACCGCGACGACCTCGCCGTACACCTTGCGCAGGTGCCGTACATGGATGGAGGGGGCCTCAATAGAGCGGGATTGGGCCATGGCTGCATCATAGCGCCTTGATCGCCGCCTCGATGCGATCGAGGCCGCGGCTCAGCTGCTCGGCGCCCGAGGCGAAGCACAGGCGGATGTTGCCCTGCCCGCCGGCCGCGAAGGCCTCGCCGGGCGCCAGGCCGACCTTGTATTCCTTTGCCAGCTTCTTGCAGAAGCTCATGGTGTCGGTCGACGCCGTCGATCGAGAAGAAATTGTAGAACGCCGCCTCCGGCCGCGCGATCTTCACGCGCGGCTGGGCCGACAGGCGCTGAAACACCAGCTCGCGCCCGGCACGGCAGCGGTCGACCATCTCGGCAATGAAGCCGTCGCCCTTCTGCAGCGCCGCCACCGCGCCGCGCTGCAGGAAGGCCGGCACGCCCGACGTGTTGATCTGCACCAGCTTGGCGATCTGGTCGCCCAGTGCCGCCGGATGGGTGAGCCAGCCGATGCGCCAGCCGGTCATCGCCCACGGCTTGGAGAAGCTGTTGAGCACGATCAGCGGATCGTCCGGCCCGGCCAGCTCGAGGAACGACGGCGCCACCGGGCGCGTGTAGATCAGCCGCGCATAGACCTCGTCGGCCATGATCCAGATGCCGCGCTTCTTGGCGAAGTCGAGAATTGCGCGCTGTTCGTCCGAGGTCATCGTCCATCCGGTGGGATTGCCCGGCGAATTGACGAAGATCGCGCGCGTGCGGCCGTCCACGGCGTCGAACACTTTCTGCACGTCGAGCTTCCAGCTGCCGTCCGGCTTGCGGTCGAGCGCCACGTACCTGGGCTCGCCGCGCACCAGCCTGGCCGCCGAGGTGATGTTCGGCCAGATCGGCGACACGATCACGATGTTGTCACCCGGATCGAGCAGCAGCTGGCAGCTGAGCAGGATCGCCTGCATGCCGCCGGTCGTTACAGAGATGCGGTCGACGGGACAGTCGATGCCGTACAGCCGGCCGGTGTAGGCCGACAGCGCCGCGCGCAGCTCGGGTAGGCCGCGCTGCCAGGTGTAGAACGTCTCGCCCGCCCGCAGGCCCTTGGCGGCGGCGTCGCGCACGAAATCGGGGGTGACCAGGTCACCTTCGCCGAACCACAGGGGCACGACGTCGGGGTCGCCGAACACCGACATCGCGACCTCGGCGATGCCGGTTTCGCTGAGGTCGTGGGCGATCGGGCCGCTGAGGCTGGCGCTGAGGCCGGGCGGCAGGAAGCGTGCGGGCTCGGGTTGCATGGCTCGGAGGTAGCGCATCGGCCGGTATTCCGCCAGCCGGGCGCGTCGGACTATTCTTGGCGGCGAGGCCAAGTCTGGCTAGAGCATAGTCCGAGGCGCCTGGGACAACGCGTTTCCAATTAAATGGAACCGCAAGCGGTTCCATTTAATTGGAAGCCGCACTATCGTTAAGGTTCCACCCTTGGAGGCTTCGATGAAGCGCACCACCCTGGGACTGCTGATCGCCCTCTCCGTCGCCGGATGCGTGCACGGCTCGTCTCTGGAGCAGGTCCATGCCGGCATGAGTCGTGACGAGGTCGCCGCGCTGATGGGTCCAGCGGACCTCTCGACCAGTACGCCCGGCCACGAATGCGCCTACTACACCGTGCTCAAGGACTTCTGGAGCCGCGTGCCGTGGGACATGTCGGATCGCTATTACGTCTGCTTCAGCGACGGCAAGGTCGATACCTTTGGCCGTGCCGACGGCCGTCCCGACACGCGGCAAACCGGCTGACCACGTGGGCGACGACTACCAGCGCCGCAGCTACGGCGCCATTCCGGTCGGCACCGGCGAGAAGCCCGGCATCGTCGTCGTCGATTTCCAGCTCGGCTTCACCGACCCGCAATATCCGCTGGGTGGCGCACCGCTGGTCATGCGCGCGGTCGAGAACACGGCACGGCTGCTCAAGGTGGCGCGCCGGCACGGCGTACCTGTAGCGGTTTGCAATACCGCCTACCTCAACGAGCGCGAGATGCCGTACTGGAAGATCACCGCCGTGCGCGAGACCTTCCTGCACAGCCATCCCAGCACCAGGCTCGATCCGCGCATCTACGAGCCGGACTACGACCTGCAGGTGACGAAGAAAGGCCCGTCGATCTTCTTCGAAACGGGCGTCGCCAACTACTTCACCAAGGAGCGGGTCGACACGGTGATCGTGACGGGCTGCAACACATCGGGCTGCATCCGTGGCACCGCGCTGGACAGCTTCAGCCTGCGCTATCGCACGCTCGTGCCCGAAGACTGCGTCGGCGACATCGAGGAGCAGCCGCATCGCGACAACCTGCGCGACATCGGCCGGCGCTACGTCGACGTGGTCGATCTCGCCTTCTGCACCGACTTTCTCGAGAGTTGGGCGCGTCGCAACAGCATGTGAGGGCGACATGGGTCACCGGCAGGAAAAAGCCATCGGCGCCGCGATCGTGGCGATCTTCAGCGAGCGCAACAGCGGTACCCTGTGCTGCACCATCGAGACGGTGAACGCCGAGGGCCAGGACGTGGCGATCCAGGTCATGCAGGACTCGATCAACATCGCGCCCTACCCGTTCGGCGAGGAGCCGCTGAGCCGCCTGGAACGGAACGGCGTCATGCGCGAACTCGGCGACCCCGAGCTCGAGCTGGTCGACTGGGACACCAACGTCCACGCCCAGGTCGGCACCGGAGCCCTCGATGCCCGCAAGGTGGCCGAGCTGGTCGATCTCACCTTCGTCAAGCTCCTGGCGTGCGACGACGCCAGCTACGCCATCACGGTATTGACCGAAGATCTGGCCTAGTTCACTTCGAGGTCTCGACGAGCACGGCCTGCAGCGGAGTCGTCGTCGGGCCCTGCCCGCAACGCATGGCGATGGCCTCCGCCGCCGCGCGCGTCGCGGCATCGAGGCCATCCTTGTCGAGCGCCTCTATCTCGCCGCGCATCGGCGTGCCCTGGCACAGCCCGATCGCGGCATCGAGCGCCGTCGACAGCTCGCCGCTCTGCTTGACGATCCGGGTCCGCACGACGGTGAACCCCGCCGCCTTCAAGTCGCCGCCGATCTCCGCGTGGTCGTGATAGCCGCAGGGTGTGCGTTCGAGGAACCAGCTCTTCTGCTGCGGATAGCGGCGCGCCAGACCTTCCACGGCCGCGGCCATGACCGGGTTGGCCTCAATGCGGTCCCACACGCTGAACACCAGGTGACCGCCCGGCTTCAGCACCCGCCGCGCCTCGCGATAGGCCTTGACCCGATCGGGAAAGAACATGGCCCCGAACTGGCAGACCACCGCATCGAACGAGGCGTCGGGAAACGGCAATGCCAGCGCGTCCGCCTGTTGCCATGTCACATGCTGCAGGCCCGGCTGGGCCGCAGCATGATCGAGCATCGGCTGGTTGAGGTCGGTCGCCACGATTTCGACGGCGGGCGGCAGGCGCGCGGCCAACTGGCGGGTGACGATGCCGGTGCCGGCGGCCGTCTCGAGCAGCCGCCCCGACGCAAGCGAGCGCACCCGCATTGCCATATCGGCCGCATAGGGCGCGAAAAGCAGCGCGCCCAGCTTCTGATCGTAGAATTGCGGGATCGATCCCGCGAAGACGGTGTCACCTTGTGCCACGCTCTACCCCCGAAAGTGCCGGTGGCAGTGTGCGCGGCTTGCCCGCGCCCCGGCAATGTCAGAAGGATGACGCCTGAGGCCGGTCGAGGGCGGCGGAGAGGTCGGCGCAGGACCGCCGCGGCACGCCGATTGCGACCACTCTGCTGCCCTTGCGGAGGCAACCATTGCGCCACTCGCCGGAGAACACTTCGCCCGCGATATGGGCCGTGCCGAAGCCCTGCGGCACGCCATTGACGTAGTGCCCCTCGAAGCGGTCGGACGGGTTCCATTCATAGCGGCCGAAACCTTCGCGCCGATTGTTACGATAGGTGCCCTCAAAACGATCGATGCGCTGGCCGTGCTCGAACCATTGCAGCACGCCGCGCCCTTCCTTCTGCCCCTTGGGACAGGCGCCGCTCCAAGACACCGTGTCGTGCGGATCGGGATGCCAGTCCCACATCCGACAACCGAGTTCGGTATCGTACAGCCAGTTGCCGTTCTCGCAGGGCTCGACCCAGCTGATCTGAACGGAGTCGGGATCCTCCGACGGACAATCCACAGGTACCAGCGCGAGTTGCTGCGCGAATGCAGTCGCGCCAAACAGTTGCGTCAGCGCGAACAGCAGCACCGAGATGTAGATGGAAGAGCGCATTGCCCTCCGGCCCCCTCAAGCCGGCATGAAACAACAACGACGGCGCGGGCAAAAAGTTGCAGGCGTGATATGTCTTGCGACGTTCTGTTGATCAGGAGTCCGTGATGGCAGTGCTGATCCTCGGCCTCGTTCTCTTTCTCGGTATTCACACTCTCACCACCTTGCGCGAGCCGCGGGCGGCGTTGATCGGCCGGATCGGCGAGGGTCCCTATAAGGGACTTTACTCGGCCGTGTCGGCCATCGGGCTGGTACTGATCGTCTGGGGCTTCGCGCACTATCGCGACACTGCCTATGTACAGATCTGGGCACCGCCGGCGTGGCTGCATCCAGTGGTCCTGGTGCTGATGTGGTTCGCTTTCACCGCGCTTGCCGCCGCCTATTCCCCGGCCGGCTGGATAAAGGGCACGCTGCGCCATCCCATGCTGGTCGGCGTCAAGAGCTGGGCACTCGCTCACTTGCTGGCTAATGGCGATCTCGGCGCGCTGCTCCTGTTCGGCGCCTTCCTCGCCTGGGCGGTCTATGACCGTATCGCGGTGAAGCGGCGTGGAGATCTGGGGGCGCCGCGATCGGGCTTCACGACGGGCGACGCGATTGCGCTGGTCGTCGGCGGCGCCGCCTACGCCGCCATGTTCTGGCTGCATCCGAAGCTGATCGGCGTTCCGATCGGCTAGATCCCTAACGCTCCGGCCGGGCCTGCCAGGTGCGGACGAGTTCTCTGGCCTCGTCGATCTGCCGCGGCGTCATGCGCGCCGCGACGAAATCGCGGTTCGCCGTGGCACCGGCCAACGCGAACCACTTATAGGCCTGCACATAGTCGCGGTGGACGCCACGGCCGGTGGCGAACAGGATTCCGAGATTGCCTTGCGCGGCGATGTAACCCTGGTCGGCGGCGCGTCGATACCAGCTCGCCGCCGCCGGCTGCGCATCGTCGGCCGCCAAGCCCTGGCCCTGCTCGTACATGTGGGCGAGACTGTATTGCGCGTTGACCTGCCCCTGATCGGCCGCTTTGCGATACCACGCGGCGGCAGCGGCATAGTCGGTCGCCACGCCGCGGCCAAAGTCGTAGGCGGCACCCACCCAGAATTGCGCATTGGCATCGCCGGCGTCCGCCAGCGGCCGCCACAACCGCAATGCCGTCGCATAGTCGCCTTTCTGATAGGCGGCCTTTGCGTCCTCGAAGGGATCGGCCAGCGCGGGGCTTGTGATCGCGAGGCCCAGCACGATAAGAGCGAGCAGTCTCACAGCACCGGCGATCCTATCAGGCCTTGTGCAACGCCTCCAGAGCCGCGGGCGTTTACTGGAGGTCCATCACGGACAAGGAGGGACTGTTTATGAAACGCACGATCGTCACTCTCGCCACGCTCCTGGCCGCGGCCGGCATCGCCAACGCCCAGACCACCTCGCCCAGCGCGCCCTCGACGACGACGCCACCGTCGGGCGGCTCGAGCACCACCATGCCCGGCAGCGCAGCCGGCGGCGCGGGCGCCATGAGCGCGACCGCCGTGAAGTCCAAGATCGAGGCCAGTGGCTACACCAATGTCACGGGCCTGAAGCAGGACGCCACTGGCGGCTGGACGGCCAAGGCCACCAGCAAGGGTGGCCAGCAGGTCGCGGTATCGGTCGATACGAAGGGTATGGTGAAGGAAGCGCAGCAGTAGCGCGACGCACATCGAAGACAGCGGTCCCCTCTCCGCTTGACTGTGGAGAGGGGCACGCCCTTTTCAGTTGGCGGGCTTGATGTGGGCGTCCTGGATGACCTTGGCCCACTTCGGAATGTCGTCGAACCCGAATTCTGGACGCCGACCGGGACTACGCCGCTCATGATGTCGCTCAAGTTGGCGGGCGCCGCTTTGGCGACCTTGTCGACGTCGATCGCGCCCGAGTTGCCGCTGGGCTAGCTGGTCTGGGCCGACGCCGGAGAGCGAGCGAGCGCCAGCAGGGCCGCGGCAGCCCATTGCACCATACCGTGCATATTGTTTCCTCCCGGGCCGGGTCTAGCACATCACCCCTAGGCGGATGGCTGGAAATCCCCATAATGCGCCCGCTACCATAACAAGGAGGCAGCGTTGAAGACGAACAGGCGTGGATTTTTGGGAGGCGTGTCGACGGCCGCCATTCTATCGGCGTCAGGCACGGCCTGGGCGCAGAAGAAATACGACGAAGGCGCAAGCGACACCGAGATCAAGATCGGCAACACCAATCCGTATAGCGGACCTGCCTCGGCCTACGCTGCCATCGGCAAGACCATCGACACGTATTTCAAGAGCGTGAACGATGCCGGCGGCGTCAATGGCCGCAAGATCAAGTTCATCTCGCTCGATGACGGCTATTCGCCGCCCAAGACGGTCGAGCTGGTGCGCCAGATGGTCGAGCAGGACAAGATCTTCGCCCTGTTCCAGTCGCTGGGCACGCCGTGCAACACGGCGATCCACAAGTACATGAACACCAAGAAGGTGCCGCAGCTCTACGTCGCCACCGGCGCGTCGAAGTGGGGCGATCCCAAGAACTTCCCGTGGACCATGGGCTTCCAGCCCGACTACCACACTGAAGCGGTGATCTACGCCAAGCATATCCTGGCCAACGTCAAGGATGCCAAGATCGGCGTACTGCACCAGAACGACGACTACGGCCGCGATTATCTGGGAGGCTTCAAGGAAGGCCTCGGCAAGGAGGAAGGTCGCATCGTCAAGATCGTCACCTTCGAGGCCACCGATCCCACGGTCGACAGCCAGATCATCCAGCTCAAGGACTCCGGCGCCAACGTCTTCTTCAACGTCGCGGGCCCGAAGGCCGCTGCGCAGGGCATACGCAAGGCGGCCGACATCAGCTGGAAGCCGGCGCACTATCTCAACAATGTCTCGGCCTCGGTGGCGGCGGTGATGAAGCCTGCGGGCTTCGACAACGCCCAGGGCATCATCACGGCGGCCTACTTGATGGACGCCACCGACAAGCAGTGGGACGACAACGAGGAGATGAAGGCGTGGCGCGCCTGGATGGACAAGAATATGCCACAGGCCAACAAGGCCGATGCCAACCACATCTACGGCTACGCGGTCGCCTTCCTGATGACCGAGACGCTGAAGCGTTGCGGCGACGAGCTGACGCGCGCCAATCTGATGAAGCAGGCCGCGAGTTTCCAGAAGTTCCGCGTCCCGCTGATCCTGCCGGGCATCCTGGTCAACACCAGTCCGACGGATTTCTACCCACTGCAGGCGGTCCAGCTGCAACGCTTCAAGGGCGAGACCTGGGAGCTGTTCGGCGACGTCATGCACGCCGAGAGCAGCTGAACGCTCTCACCGGCCATTGTGGAAAGCGCGGAGGAGACTCCGCGCTTTCCATTTTTTCGGCTCACGAAGCGGCTCTTGACCGCCCCGTGGAGGACGCCGCGCGCGCCAGCGGCCCGCCGGGCTGGCCGCTCAGCATCATCTCGATGGCGTCCTGCATCTCCTTGGGCTCGAACGGCTTGGAGACCAGCGGCAGGTTGCGGAACTGCTGGGGCACCAGCGCCAGGTCGCTGTAGCCGGTGAGGAAGCAGAACGGAATGCCGCGCTGGGCCAGCACGACGCAGATCGGGAAACTGAAACGCCCGTCGAGATTGATGTCGAGGATGGCGCCGTCGATAGGCGCCTCGCGGGCATAGACCAAGCCGGTCTCCAGCCCGCATGCGGGGCCAATGGCTTCCATGCCGCAATCGGCGACGAAATCGCAAATCACCTGGGCGAAGAGGTAGTTGTCCTCGACGACCAGGATCTTCGAGCCAGCGTGCATGTGACCCCCCTTCTATCGCGGCATTCCCCCCACGGCGCGTGACAAAATAAGAACGGGGTACGCCAGTGAACGTTGCCTGGAGCAACGACCGTTCGACCATATGCAATCAATCCTGCCGGCGTTGTGCCAGGCCGCATTGGCGTCCATGATGAGTTTTCCGCACTTGTCGCACGATCGTGGCAAAACGGATCGGGAGCCGGCATGGGCAGTTCATCTCGCTATCGCGTCAACATCACCCGCCGCGGGCCGCCGCCGCGGCCCTTCGGCTGGGAGATTTGCCGCTGCGACGATGCCGCCGAAGTCGAGCGCTCGCGGGACACCTTTCGCGCCCGCTACGAGGCCATCGCCGATGGCGAGCGCGCAGCCCAAGAATTGGACGCCAAGCAAGACGTCCCCACCTGATGCGCCATCTCGGCGTCCTGCGCGGCAGCGGCATGCTCGAAGGCGGCGGCCAGCCGCTCGGTCGGGCCGACTATGAATTCGACGGCTATCTGGTGCAGCCGGGCGAGATCGTGGCCTCGGGCGAGGTGCGCATGGCGGCCGACGCCCTGGGCAATGCTTTCGGCCGCAATGATCTCAGCCTGCGCACCGACGACGGCCGCGTCCTGTCGCTGCGCTTCAGCGGCAAGCGGTTGGCTGCCGAAAGCGCCGTTGCGCATGCCGACGTGCGCGGCGACCTGCCCGATGCCAAGGATTGGCGGCGCTGACGGCGCAGCGCCCAGTCACTCTGCAGCCTTGGCCGTCGCTTTGGCTCCCCACGACTTCACCACCGGCAGCACTTCCTTGGCGAACAGCTTCAGCCCGCGCTCCGAGACCTCGTAGGGGGTGCCGCCGAAGCGGAACGCCACGTTCATCTCGAAGTCGCCCAAGAGCTTCCGCCGCGCCTCGAGCCCGCGCAGGATCTTGTCGGGCGTGCCCCAGCTTGCCGCCTGCATGAAGCCCGCCACCGCGCCCTCAAGCCCGCCCTTGCGGGCGATCTCGGCCTTCTGCTGGTAGGCGTCGTAGCCCTTCACCGTCTTGAAGTGCTCGCCCAGGAATTCGTAGTGATGGAAGTTGCTCTCGACGAACTTGCCCTGATAGCGGCGCGCCTCCTCCTCGGTCGCGGCGAGGTCGCTGCCGCAGACGCAGAACTCGGTCAGCATGACCCGGGGCGGCTCGGTGCCATGATACTTGCGGTGCAGCTCCCGCCCCTTCTCGATCATCGGGGCCCGCATCTCCCACGGCCGGTCGGCGAACATCACCTGGTGGGCGCCGAGCTTGGCCGCCGAATGGATCGAATCCTCGCTTGAGGCCACGGCATAGATCCGGCCGTCGAAGCTGTATTTCGGCCGAGGCCTGATCTCGATGCGCGGCTGCTTGTAGAACCGGCCATTGCCTTCCATGACGCCGGTGCGCAGCGCCTCGACGATCATCGGTGCCGCCTCGTCGAAGCGGGCGCGCAATTCGTCCATGGCGACGCGGAAGGCGCTGAACTCGCGCCGCGCCAGCCCGCGGCCCATGCCGAAGCGCAGCCGGCCGCCGCTCACCATGTCGAGCACGGCGGCGTTCTCGGCGACGCGCAGCGGATCGTGCCAGGGCAGGATCACCGCCGCGGTGCCAAGATCGATATCCGGGCAGAGCGCTGTGAGGTGCATCATCAGCGCGAGGTTGTCGGGCACGAAGGAATAGTCGTTGAAGTGATGCTCGGCCGACCACAGGCAGTCGAAGCCCGAAATCGGCGGCGATGCGGGCGAGCCGGATTTCCTCGTTCCACACGCGGTCGTCAGGGCAGTTCTCCCAGCCGTAGCTGGCGAACACCATCATCATGCCGACATCCATCGGAGCCTCCCTACTCGGCCGCCTTCGCGTGAGCCATTCCTGCAGCCTGTTTTTGTTGCGCCTGCTGCTGCATCTGCAGGACCTGCTCCCAGCCGCGGTAGCCGGTGAAGCTGTCCTTGTCGAAGAACAGCACCGGCCCGTCGCAGAAGAAGAGATATTCGGTGTCCTCCAGCGCCGTCGTGGCACCGTGCACCATGCCATTGGTCTCGTGCAGGAAGTCACCCGGACCGTAGGTGTTGTTGCGCACCTCGAGCTTGCCCGAGAGCACGAAGGCGAACGCGGCGCTCAGGTGTTTGTGCGGCGGCGCGACATAACCTTTCTTCCATTTTAGCAGCACCGCCCAGCGGCCCGATTCCTGGCCGACCCAGAGGACCTTGGTCCAGGCCATGCCGGGCTTTGTCTCGATCCACGGGATCTCGGACGAGCGGGTGATGGAATCGGCCAGCTCGCTGTTGAGCGGACGGATATCCTGCGGCAGCGCCATGGCGGGGCCTCCTTTGACCTGTTGCGGCAATACTAGGCCCTTTCCCCGCCCACTTCACTTTGCCGCCGCCCTGCCAAGCCGCCGTGCGGCTCGGTTTTCCTTGTGGCAGGATGAACCGGCATGGATATCCCGCCCTCGATCCGCACGTTCGAACGCATGCAGATCGTCGCCCTCGCCATCGGTTGGCTGAACGCCACCTACACCTATCGCACCGTGCTGCATGACCGGGTGAGCGCGTTCGTCTTCTCCACCGCTCTGACCACGGTGAGCGTCGTAGTCATGCTGCTGGTGTTCCTGATCTCGCGCCGCCGCAGCACCTGGGCCAAATGGCTGCTGATCGTGCTGTCGGCCGCGGCCACCGCGCCATGGGCCGCCCTGCTGCGCCACTCCGGCGTCGCCGACTGGGCGGGCGTGCTCGGGCTGTTCCAGGGCGGCCTGCAGATCGTCTCGCTGTTCTACCTGATCCACCCGGCCTCGCGGGCATGGTTCAGCACCGTGGAGGAGTAGTCGCCCTGCGCCGTGATCGGCCGCGCGAGCGACAGGCAGAAAGCAAGAGTACACGATCGCACGCGACGTCTATCTCGACAGCTGCCGGCAGCTCAGACCCGGCCGACGCGCCGGCGAGGTCTACGACTTCGTGGTCAGGCGCTTCGCCAAGGAAGGCCTCGACTATCACCACATGATCGCCGGCCACTCAGTCGGCGCCTGGTGGCATCAGCAGGAGCCGGTGATCTCGCGCGACAACCCGCGCCTGCTCGAGGACGGCATGGTGATCGCCATGGAGCCGCACCTCGGCCACTGGCACATCCAGGACATGTGGGTGGTCCGGCCGAACGGGCCGGAATTGATCTCGGCGAAGATGTCGACGGAACGGATCTTTGAGTGCCACTAAGCCACTGACGGGCTCAGCGTGCCGGGTCGGGCCTCGGTTGCGGGCGCAGCAGGGTCACGACCTGAAGGCCGAGCCAGTGCAGGCCGACGGACAGGAGCACGATGATGGGGAACGACACGATGGCCGCGCCGACATTGCCCAGCGTCGTTTCCGGGAAGACGCGCAGCGAGAATTCGCGCACTGGGTAGTGCAGGATATAGAACTCATAGGAATAGAAGCCGAGCAGCGCCAGCCAGCGTAACGGCGCCGCGCGTACCGTAACGTTGGAAAGCCGCACCACCAGCAGGCCGGCCAGCAGCGCAATCAGCGAATAACCCCAGACATATTGCGCGGCACCCGGCGTGCCCAGGAACGGCAGCCAGAACGCGCCATCGCGCGTGCCGGTGGTGGCCCAGCCGAGCGCGACCATGGCAGCGAGCATCAGCGCGATCGCCGTCCAGCTCGCGAAGCGCTCGAGCCGCTCGCGATGCATGCAGAGCAGCGCGCCGACCGCAAAGGCGTCGAGCTGGGTGAAACCCGCGACATAGACGGCAATGCTGCGCTCCTCCTCCGGGCGCGCCAGCAGATGGGCAAAGCCCCAGCGGATCAGCGGCGCGCTCAGCACCACGGCGATCAGCGCGGGCGTCGCGCGGCGGCGCCACAGGACGATCAGGAACGGGAAAACGAGATAGAACTGCTCCTCGACACCCAGCGACCAGGTATGGGTGAGCAGCCGCGAGTGCAGGTAGCTCGGCAACAGATGATAGAAATTGGTGGTGAAGGTTAGGGACGCGATCCAGCCTTTGATGTGCACCGGATAGCGCAGGAAGATGTACGGCGCGATCAGCACTAGATAGATGTAGAGCGGCGGCAGGATCCGCCGAATGCGCCGGCCGTAGAAGGCGAGGATGCGTTGGCGCGGCGCGCCGGGCCGGCTTTCGATAGACTGCGTGATCAGATATCCACTGATCACGAAAAAGACCTGAACGCCCAGCCAACCCGGCTCGAACAACCGGAAATGGTACAAAAAAACCATCAGGGCCGACAGCGCCCGCAGGATATCGAGGCCGGGGTTGCGGCCGGTGGCAGTGGTGGTCACGTCGAGGACCTTCATGCCGCGCCCGCCGCCGCCGTGGCAAGTCCCTTGCGGAGGTGCCTGCGTCGGCCCATATGATGTTACCTGCGCCCTGACCCGATCCACTCTCCTCAAAAAGTCGTTCGCGACGAGCTGGCGTTGCTGCGCCGGCTGGCGCTCGATCGCCGCGACGCCTCCACCCGTCTGCCGATCCTGCGGCGCACCGGCCCGCAGGCTCCGCACATCAAGCCAAAAGTGGAAAAGGCATGAGCATCGCCCCCAAGCCCAGCTCCCCCACCCTCAGCGAAAACGAGGAAGTGACGCTGCGCCGCGTCGCCTTCGGCCAGTCCGAGGTGCGCGCGATGCGCGCGCCGGACCTCGCCCAGCTGCGGCGGTTGCGGCTGATCGAGAACGGCAAGGACGGCCGCCCGCAGCTCACCGCCGACGGCAAGAAATGCTTCGAGGCGCTGCCCCGCCCAATGACGCTGAGCGAGCTGAAAGGCGCCGACGACTTCCTCACCGCGATGGCGAAGCCGGTCGACCGCACGCGGCGCTAGCCGGTCTCCAGACAAGCAAAAGCCCCGTCACCCTGCCACTGACGTGGCGAGGTGCGGGGCTCCCGCATCATCCCTTCAGCCGCGGCCGCCGGTACATCCGCGGTCGACCGAGCGAAAGGAACGATCAGCCGGCGATCAGCCGACTGCCTTCAAGTTGTCAGCCGACATCTTGCCGCTGCGGCGATCGGTGACCAGCTCGAACTCGAGCTTTTGGCCCTCGCTCAAGTTGGAGAGGCCGGCGCGCTCGACGGCGCTGATATGGACGAAGGCGTCCTTGCCGCCATCATCGGGTTGAATGAAGCCGAAGCCCTTAGTGGCGTTGAACCACTTAACGGTTCCCGTAGCCATGGGAAGTAACCTTTCACGTATAGATATGCTGCCCGCCCGCGGATGAGCCGTGGGCCGGCCGTCGAATGCGCACTTGTGTTCGGGGCAAGTCGATGGCGTGGCGCCGAACAAGTCGGGGGCACAGCCAAGTAGTTGTCCTTCTATCGACGGCCTTCATATGGGCGCTCCGGCAGCCCTTGGCAAGGACGATTACGAGTGGTCAGCCAGGCGGTCGAAGTCGGCCAACACGGCGGCAATCAGGCTTTTCAGCCGGGCATCGCCGCGGCCGGACGCCGCGTCGAGCAGGCCGAGCAGATAGCGCGCCTTGTCGGCAGCCTGCGACCAGTTCTCGGCAGGGTGTGCCAGCAGCCGGCGCTCCAGCTCGTCCTGGCGGCGGCGCAGGCCGGCGCGATCGGCCTCCACTTCGGCGGCCATCCGGCGGAGATCGGTGGCGTGCTGGGCAGCCATGCCGCGACGCGCGTCGAGATCGATCGGCTTGTCGGTCATGATCGGGCTCCTCCACCGCGATGCCGCGCGCCGGGCCGGCCGATGTCCAGCACATTCGCTGCCGGCTACGACATATATGTCCGCCGCACCCCTGATAAACGCCGGCCGCAGGCCCCATTTCAAACGAGCCTTCCCCGCACTTCGAATAAGGCAAAGTGTCATGTCAACGCGAACCACCGAGACGACGGTGACGTTCAGCCGCTCCTTCACGCTGTCGGCGGTCGACGGCGTGCTGCCCGCCGGCACCTACCGCGTCAGCATCGATGAGGAGGAGATCGAGGGTCTTTCGTTCCGCGCCTTCCAGCGCGTGTCGACGACGCTGCATCTTCCCGCCAATCCGGCGCCCGGGCGCAAGCGCGAGGTGGTCCAGGTCGATCCGCAAGAGCTTGCGGGCGCGCTGGCCGCCGACGCCGCTTAGGCGCGCGGTGTCGCTTGCCAGGCACCTGCCCGCGGGCTGCGCGCTGCGCCGCGCAACGGCCGAGGATGCGCGTCACGTCGACCGGCTGATGCGGCCTGCCGATCGTGCGGAAATCGAGGCACTGGAAGGACGGCCCGTGGCCGAGTTCCTCGCGGAGGCGATCGCAGATAGGTCGCGCGTGCTGACCATCGACCGTGAGCCCGTGGTGCTCTACGGCATCGCCGCCTGTGACGGCCTGCCCGGCCATTCGACGCCATGGCACGCCACGACGGCGACCATCGCGCATGAAGATCTGATGACGGTGATGTGGCTGTCGCGACTTCAGATCGACTTGTGGCACCGCCATTCGCCCACCTTGCAAGCACTGTGTGACAGCCGGAATTTCTTCCGTCGCGATTGGCTGGAATGGCTGGGCTTCGTCAAGGGTGGCCACCTGGCGGCGTTTGGCGCAGCGCGCTTGCCGTTCGATCTCTACGTGCGCCGCGCCGGCCGCATCGATTGCAACTGCACCTGCGCAACACCATCTTGAAGCAGTGAACCCCTCGACAACGTCGGACCAGGAGCTGCGCCGCATTGCGGCCTCTTTTGCCCGTCCCAGTCGGCGGCAAGGACTCGTCCAGCTGCTCACGTCATTCGGCCCGTTCCTTCTCTCCTGCGCCGCGATGTACGTGGCCTATCCGATCTCCGGGCTGCTCTCGCTTGCTCTCGCACTGCCCACCGGCATGCTGTTGGTGCGCATCTTCATCGTGCAGCACGATTGCGGCCATGGCTCGTTCTTCGCCTCGCGGCGCGCCAATCTGCAGGTCGGCCGGCTATGCAGCCTGCTCACGCTGACGCCATTCGCCAATTGGGCCCATCAGCATGCCCTGCATCATGCCAACTGGAACAACCTCGAGCGCAGTGGCGGCAGCGACATCTATTCCGCCTGCCTCACGGTGCGCGAGTATCTCGCGTTGTCACGCTGGCGCCGCCTGCTCTATCGCCTGCCGCGTCATCCGCTGGTCGCCAACATCGTGCTGCCGCCGCTGGTCTTCGTGTTGCTTTATCGGGTGCCGTTCGACACGCCGCGCGCCTGGGCGCGCGAGCGCTGGTCGGTGCACCTGACCAACGCCGCCCTGGTCGCGCTGTTCGGCACGCTGGTCGTGCTGTTGGGCTGGCGCGAGGTGCTGATGGTGCATCTGCCGGTCATGGTGGTGGCCTCGATCCTGGGCGTCTGGCTGTTCTCCTTGCAGCACCGCTTCGAGACGGCGCGCTGGACGGCGCGCGGCGACTGGAACTTCGTCGCGGCATCGCTCGACGGCTCGTCGTGGTTCCGCTTGCCGCGCCCCTTGCACTGGCTGACCGGCAATATCGGCTTCCACCACGTCCATCATCTCAATCCGCACGTGCCCAATTACCGCCTGCGCGCCGTGCACGACGCCGTGCAGCCGCTGCGCCCGACGCCGCCGCTCAGTCTGCGGCGGGGACTTGCCGCGCCCTGGCTCACGCTCTGGGACGAGGCCACCGGACGATTAGTGCGCTTCCGCGACGCCCGTCTGCCGGCGTAGAGACGGAGGCGGGCAGTCGACCTTGGGTTGCAAGAGCCCCGGCCATCGGCCATGTTGAGGCATAGTGACTTCCTCGACCACGGCCGACCAAGAGCTGCGTCGTATTGCGGCCTCTTATGCCCACTCAAGCCACCAGACTGGACTGCTCCAGCTTCTGACGTCGTTCGGGCCCTTCCTCCTCTTCTGCGCCGCGATGTACGCGGTCTATCCGATCTCCGGACCGCTCTCGCTCGCGCTCGCACTGCCCACCGGCATGCTGCTGGTTCGCATCTTCATCGTGCAGCACGATTGCGGCCACGGCTCGTTCTTCGCCTCGCGACGCGCCAATCTGCTGGTCGGCCGACTATGCAGCCTGATCACCTTGACGCCGTTCGCCTACTACGCTCGCCAGCATGCCCTGCACCATGCCGATTGGAACAACCTCGAGCGCAGTGGCGGCAGTGACATCTATTCGGTCTGCCTGACGGTGCGCGAATATCTTGCACGCTCGCGCTGGCGCCGCCTGCTCTACCGCCTGCCGCGCCATCCGCTGGTTGCCAACATCGTGCTGCCGCCCCTGATCGTTCTGCTGCTCTTCCGCGTGCCCTTCGACACGCCACGCGCGTGGAAGCGCGAGCGCCGGTCGGTGTACCTCACCGACCTCGCCCTGGCCGCCCTGGTCAGTACGCTGGTCGCCCTGATGGGTTGGCGCGAGGTGCTGATGGTGCATTTGCCGGTCATCGTGGTGGCGTCGATTTTCGGGTTCTGGCTGGTCTCGCTGCAGCATCGCTTCGAGACGGCGCGCTGGATGGCACGCAGCGACTGGGACTTCATCGCGGCGTCACTCGACGGCTCGTCGTGGTTTCGCCTGCCGCGCGCCTTGCACTGGTTGACCGGCAATATCGGCTTCCATCACGTCCATCATCTCAATCCACACGTGCCCAATTACCGCCTGCACGCCGCGCATGATGCACTGCAAGCATTACGGCCGACCGAGCCGCTCAGCCTGCGCCTCGGGCTCGCCGCGCCCTCGCTCACGCTATGGGACGAGGCCACCGGGCGGTTGGTGCGCTTCCGCGACGCCCGCCCGCTGGCGCCGTTGGACGCGCCCGGCGCCGGGGTGTAGAGCTACCGCATCATCGCCCGAGGATACCCGGCGGCGATGGCTGAGAGATGCGTGTGCTCCCGCCCAAAGCGAGGTGCACAATGAAGACGCTCCCGGACTGGCTCGTTCCGCCGGTCCTGTTCCCTGCTTTCCTGATCCTGCTTGTCGTGGCTTACGCAACCTTGCGTACGCCCAACTGAGGCCGCGTCTCTGCGGCCCGAAAGGACTCGTATGTTACCTGCAAACACCAGCGCCTATCTGTGGGGCGCCTTCGGCGGCGCCGTCATCGTTGCCGTCGTCGGGTTCAGCTGGGGAGGCTGGACGACCGCCGGCACCGCCCAACGCAACGCCTCGACCGCTGCTCACGACGCCGTCGTGGCCGCCCTCGCGCCGATTTGCGTCGACCGGTTCCAAGGCCAAACCGACGCCGCCGCCAGGACTGCCGATCTCGCCAAGACCAGCACCTGGGAACGCGGCGCCGTCATCGAGAAGAGCGGCTTTGCCACCATGCCCGGCGCCAAGTCCGCCGACTTAGACGTGGCGCGTGCCTGTGCGGCGATCCTGGCCAACCCGCCGACGCCCAAGACCTGAGCGAGCACCCCAGCGTTTGAACCCTGCCCGCCGCTGCGGGCGAGGCCGGATGGAGGCCGGCACATGCAATACCTCGGAGTCATTCGCGGCGCCGGCACATTGGGGGCCGACGACGGCAACATCTTCGGCCGCGCCGAATACGACATCGACGGGTTTCTCACCCAGGCCCGCGAGGTCGTGGCCTCGGGCGAGCTGCGCATGTCCGCCCAGGACCTGAACAACGCCTTCGGGCGCAATGACTTGCGCCTGAGGACCGACGACGGACGGACCCTGCACGTACGGTTCAGCGGCAAGCGGCTGAACCCCGCGGGCGGTGCCGCCCATGCCGACGTCAGTGGCGAGCTGCCCACCGCGAAGCAGTGGCGGCGCTAGCCGCCTAGGGGGCCGGTCCTCCTTCCGGACCGTCGAAACCGGTCGACAAGCTGCGCCATACCGTCAGAATCAGGCGTGGATGGCCGGTATCATGCGAGCTACTGCCTCTGCTGCGATGTCCCACACGTCGACCTATCGGGCGACGCTGGCCATTATCGGCATCTACGCCGCGCTGACGCTGGCGCTGCTGACGGTGTGCCGCCAGCCGGGCCCCGAGATGCCCGGCTTCAACGCGGCTTTCGGCGCCGGCGTGTTCGTGGCCGACCTCGCGACGTGCTTCCTGCTGCTGATCCTGTTCCGCCAGACCCTGCAGGCCTCGGTGCTGGTGCTGGCGGGCGCCTTCCTGTTCTCGGCGCTGATGGCCGTCGCCTATCTGCTGGCCTATCCCGGCGCGGTGACGGCCGGGCGTTCGCTGGTCGGCTCCGGCCAGACCATCTCCTGGGTCTACAATTGCTGGATCGCGGGCTTTGCGCTGGTGTGCCTGGCGGCCTGCGCCCTCGAGGCGTGGGGTAACGACTACAAGCTCCACGGCCTGTCGCCGCGCGTGGCGGCGGCGTTTGCCGCGACCGTCGCCTTTCTGTTGTCGCTGATCGTGCTGATCGTGGCCGCGGCGTGGGGCGATCGTCTGCCGATGCTGTCCAGCGGCGCCACTTGGACGCCACTCAATGCCATCGTCAACTACAGCGGCGTGATCGTGCTGGTCGCCAGCGTCGCCATCGTCTTCCTGTCGATCGGCGCGCGCAGCGACCTCTTCCTGTGGCTGAGCCTGGCCCTGGCGGCGATGGCGTTGGGCAACGTGCTCTCTGTCGCCGGCGGCGGGCGCTACACCGTCGGCTGGTATGCCTGCCGGCTGAGCTGGGGCGCCTCGGCCTGCGTGATGCTGCTCTATTTCATGGCCCAGTTCGTGCGCCAACATGGCCAGCTCGAGCGCACTACCGGCGACCTCGCGGAGCGCACGCGCGAGCGCGACCGCATCTGGAGCGTGTCCGAGGATCTGTTGGGCGTCTCGACCTTCGAGGGCTATTTCGTCGCCATGAACCCCGCCTGGCGGCGCGTGCTGGGCTGGAGCGAGGCCGAGATCAAGTCGATGCACGTCGATGCGCTGCGCCATCCCGACGATGCCGCGCATTCCCGCGCCGGCCGGGCGCGGCTGGCGGAAGGCGTGCCGACGGTGCGCATGGAGAACCGCTTCCGCCACAAGGACGGCAGCTGGCGCTGGATCGCCTGGACCATGACCGCCGACCAGGGGCTGATCTATGTCGCGGGCCGCCACGTGACGGCGGAGAAAGAAGCGCAGGAGGCCCTGCGCAAGGCCGAAGCCGATGCCGCGCACCGCCAGAAGATGGAGGCGCTCGGCCAGCTCACCGGCGGCGTGGCGCACGACTTCAACAACCTTTTGATGGTGGTGGCGGGCTTCGTGCCGCGGGTGAAGGACGCGGTGGTTCACGACGAGAAGGCGACGGAAGCAGCGCTTGCGATCGAGATCGCCGCCCAGCGCGGCGCAGCACTGACCCGCCAGCTGCTCTCCTTCTCGCGCCGCCAGCCGATCAACCCCGTGGTGGTCGATATCGGCGCGCGCATCGAGGCGCTGAGGCCGCTGCTCACCAGCACAGTCGGCCCGTTCGTCGACCTGCAGCTCAAGATCGCGCCCGACCTGTGGCCGGCCTGCATCGACGTCAACGAGTTCGAGCTGGCACTGCTGAACCTGGTGTTGAACGCGCGCGATGCGGTGGCACAGAAGGGCTCGATCAGCATCGTCGCGCAGAACCGCAAGGTTGCGACCGCGGACACGCCGGACAAGCTGCAGGGCGAGTTCGCCACCGTGGCGGTCGTCGATACCGGCCACGGCATCGCGCCGGACATCCTGCCCAAGGTGTTCGACCCTTTCTTCACCACCAAGCAAATGAAGGGCACCGGACTTGGCCTCTCGCAGGTCCATGGGTTCACGCGACAGTCGGGCGGCACCGCGGTGATCGACAGCACGCCGGGGCGCGGCACCAGCGTGACGCTTTACCTGCCGCGCAGCGTCGCCCTGCCCGACCGCCCGGTGGCGGCCAAGCAGCAGCCGTCGGCCGGCGGCACGGCGCTGCTGGTCGAGGACAATGCCAGCGTGGCCGCCGTCACGCGCGACATGCTGATGCAGCTAGGCTACGCCGTGCACACCGCCAGCAGTGCCCGGCGCGCGCTCGAGCTGTCGGACTGCCACGCCTTCGACCTGGTGCTGAGCGACATCGTCATGCCCGGCACCATGAACGGCATCGAGCTCGCCCGCACGATCCGTGCCCGCAAGCCCACTCTGCCGATCGTGCTGGTGAGCGGCTATGCCGGCTCGGCAAGCGGCGCCGGGCCTGAGTTCACCGTGCTGCGCAAGCCCTATCGCTTCAGCGACCTGCGCGAGGCGATTTCCCGGGTTTCAGCCGCGACCCGCAAGCGCGCGGTTCTCCAGCCGGCTCAACAGCCGCACCATCGGCCACAGGATCAGGAAATAGATCACCGCCGCCATCACGATCGGCGTGGGATTGAAGCGTGACGCTCTGCGCCTGGCGCGCCTGGAACAGGAGTTCAGGCACGGCGACGACGCTGCCGAGCGAGGTCAGCTTCACGACTTCGAGCGTGTTGGACAGGAGATCGGGCAGCACGTTGCGGATCGCCTGCGGCAGCACGATGTAGATCATCGCCTGCGCGCCCGACAGCCCGGTCGAGCGCGCCGCCTCGACCTGGCCGTGCGGCACCGAGTTCGATGCCGGCGCGCAGGATCTCGCCGTAGTAGGCGCTGTTGTTCAGCATGAAGGCCATCGCCACGCAGGCGAAGCCGCCCAGCTCCAGCCCGACGAACGGCAGGCCGGCGAACAGCAGGATCAGCAGCACCAGCGGCGGGAAGGCGCGGAAGAAATCGACCCAGGCCATCAGCGGCCAGCGCACGAGCGGGGTTCTTCGACTGCGCCAAGACGCGCCAGCGAGGAGGCCCGGCGACGAAGCCCAGCGGCACCACCATCAGCGACAGCAGGATCGTGTTCAGCAGCCCCGCCAGCACGATCGGCAACGCCGCCGCCGCGATGTCGGCGTTGAAGAAGTTGTCGATCATCTCTTCCATGCGAACTTCGTCTCGACCCAGCGCGCCGCCACGACGACCGGCATGAACAGGATGAGGTAGGCCGCCGCGCCCATCATCAGCGGCGAGGGATTGTAGGAGTTCGAGACGGCCGACGAGGCCATGCCGAGGATCTCGTGCAGCGCCACCACGGTGCCGAGCGCGGTGCCCTTGGTGATGGCGATCGTGCGGTTGGTGAGCGGCGCCATCGTGAGGCGCAGCGCCTGCGGCAGCACCACGCTCAGCAGGGTCTGGCCGAAGCCGAGGCCGGTCGAGCGCGCGGCCTCCCACTGGCCCTTGTGCACCGAGGTGATGCCCGCCCAGAAGATCTCCTCGGAGAAGGCCATCAGCACCAGCGCGAGCGACAGCCAGGTCGACACGAAGCCCGAGGGCGACCAGCCGGCCGACGGCAGGCCGAAATAGAGCAGCACGATGATCGACCAGCGGCGGCAGCGAGCGGAACAGATCGACCGACGAAGATGATCAGCCAGTTGAGCGGCCGGACGCCGAGCGCGCGGATCAGCGCCAGCACCAGGCCGGCGCAGCGATGCCGGCGATGCACGATCAGCGACGGCCAGCTCGATGGTGACCAGCGTGCCCGCCACGATGTCCGGCAGGTATTTCGCCATCACCTTCGGCGTTGAAGAACGTGTCGAGGAACTTGTCCCAGCCGGTCATGAGGCTGTGTCGTCCTTGAGACGCTAGCTGCGTGCACCTCGCGTGAGGCCGATGGCATTCGTCATCGACCTCATCTGCGAGTGTCGCGTCGCTGCGCTCAGGATGCCCGCAAGCGCGCATTGTCAGTGCTGCTGGATCTGCCCGATGAACGCCTGCGTGCGCTCGTGGGCGGGGGTGTCGAAGATCGCGGCGGGCGGGCCCTGCTCGACGATCAGCGCCATCGTCCATGAAGATCACGCGGTCGGCGGCGTTCTTGGCGAAGCCCATCTCGTGGCTGACCACGATCATGGTCATGCCGCTTTCGCGCAGGTCGCGCATGACCGCGAGCACCGAGCCGACCAGTTCGGGGTCGAGCGCGCTGGTCGGCTCGTCGAACAGCATCACCCGGGGCTCGAGCGCGATCGAGCGCGCGATGGCGACCCGCTGCTGCTGGCCGCCCGACAGCTCGGCCGGCCGGTGATGGGCGCGGTCGGCGAGGCCGACGCGCTCGAGCGCGGCGCCGGCCAGCTTCTCGGCCTCGGCGCGGCCCTTCCCCGCCACCTTGCGCAGCGCCAGCATGACGTTGCCCAGCGCCGTCATGTGCGGATAGAGGTTGAAGGACTGGAACACCATGCCGATGTGCTGGCGCGCATGGTTGATGTCGGTGCGCGGGACTCAGCATGTCGATGCCGTGCGACCTCGATGCTGCCCGCAGCTGGGCTGCTCCAGCCGGTTGAGGCAGCGCAGCAGGGTCGACTTGCCCGAGCCCGACGGGCCGATCACGAACACCAGTTCCCGTTCGGCCACCTCGAGATCGACGCCCTTCAGGACGTGGAGGTGGCCGAAATGCTTGTGGATGCCATACGCTTTGACGATCTGTACGACGATTAGCCGCAGTGCAGCTCGTGCGGGGTCGGATCGTAGCCCGGCATGCCGGGAACGCCGTAGCCCGGCGTGATCGTGCGTTCGAGCGCATCGGGGTCGGACGTGTAGCCGAGCCACTTCTCGCTACAGCTTCGCGAGCGAGCCGTCCTTCTTCATGCAGTCGATGCGCGTCCTGCAGCTCGGCGCGCAGCTTGGGATTGTCCTTCGGCACCGGCGCGGCCCAGTGGGCGCGCGTCGTCCTTGAGCTCGAGGTCGGCGACGAACTTCGGCGTCTGCTTGGCGATGTAGCGCACCGAGGTGTTGCCCACGAGCGTGGCGTAGGCGCGGCCCGACAGCACGGCCTGCACGGCGTCGGCCTGGTTGTCGTAGGCCTGGACCTCGAAGCCGATCTCCTGCGCCCTTGGTCTTGGAGATCGTCTCGTAGGGCGTGCCCTTGTTCACGGCCACGGCCTTGCCCTTGAGATCGTCCCAGCCGGTGATCGGCTTGCTGCCCTTCTTGATGCCGAACTGGAAGGCGGTCCACAGATAGCCCGCGGTGAACAGCATGTTCTCGGCACGCTCCTTGGTCACCGTCGTCGGCGCGGCGACGAAGTCGTAGCGGCCGGCCGCATGCCGGGGATCAGGGTGGAGAAGCTCACCGCGTCGATCGTGATCGGGCGCTTCATGCGCCTGGCGACCTCGGTGAAGAGATCGACGTTGAAGCCCTGCGTGCCGCCGCCCGGCTTGGGAAAGGCGTGCGGCGGAAAGGTGCCGTCGACGCCGGTGCGCAGCGGCTTGCCCTCCTGTGACAGCGCCGGCGATGCGCACAGCAGAATGGCGGCGGCTGACCGCGGCGAGAGGCGAATGATCATCGAGTGTCCTCCTTCCGAATTTCCCCAAGCGGCGGACGTTAGATCAGCCGTTGTTGAATAGCAATTTAGAGGCCATGTTTGTGGCTCATGGAACGCATCCTCGTCATCAATCCCAATTCGTCGCAGACCGTCACCGACGGCATCGACCGCGCCATGGAGCCGCTGCGCATCGCGGGCGGTCCCGCCATCGAGTGCGTGACCCTGAAGGAAGGCCCGCCGGGCATCGAGACGCAGGCCCATGTCGAGAGCGTCGTGGCGCCGCTCGGCCAGATGGTGAAGAGCCGCGACAACGACTGCTCGGCCTTCGTGATCGCCTGCTACTCCGATCCCGGCCTGCATGCCGCGCGCGAAGCTCACGACCAAGCCGGTGCTGGGCATCGCCGAGTGCGGCATCATGACCGCGATGACGCTCGGCCAGCGCTTCGGCGTGATCTCGATCCTGAAGAAGTCGATCCCGCGCCACCTGCGCTATGTCGGCCAGATGGGCGTCGCCGACCGCATGGCGGGCGACCGCGCCATCGGCCTCGGCGTCGTCGAACTCAGCCGACGAGGCGCGCACCTTCAGCCGCATGGCCGAGGTCGCCGCCGAGCTGCGCGACGAGGACGGCGCCGACGTGCTGGTCATGGGCTGCGCCGGCATGGCCCGCTACCGCGACCGCCTGCAGCGCCATGTCGGATTGCCCGTGGTCGAGCCGAGCCAGGCCGCCGTCTCGATGGCGATCGGGCGCTCGCGGCTGCAACTGGGTAGAGCTCGCAGCGCAGCAAGATTGCGCTGCCGCTGGCCTGCCTTCTTCCATGAGCGTGCGAAGTCGCACCGAGCGGATGCTCCATGAACGGAGTGAGGCCTTTCAGGCGAGGTCGCTCGTTTCTCCATCTCTTCGGGACGGCGCATGTGGACCCGAGCGCAGCAACTCCTGCCAGGATCGAGGTCCTGTTGCCGCCATTACTCTCGACAGCGCGCTATTCCGCCGCTTTCGCCTTCACCACCGGTGCCGCCGGGAACACCATGCGGTCGTCGGTGCGGCAGTAGCGGTCGGCGAACATGCGGCCGACCGGGATGGTACTTGTCCATGTGGACGCGCATCGCCTTGGGGTCCCACAGCTCGTCGCGGATGTGGAAGCGCAGCGCCCTCGCCGATCACCAGCTGGCGGTCGTCCTTCACGTTGAGGACCTGCCAGGTCTTGCATTCCATCGCCCACGGCGCGTCGGCGAGCCGCGGCGGCTTGATGTCGACCGACGGCGCGGTCTTGAGCCCGAGATAGTCGGGCTCGCCGATGTCGGGCGGAAAGTCGCCGCTCGAATCGTGCATCGCCCGCGCCAGCGGCTCGTCGGTGAGATTGACGACGAACTCGCCGGTGCGCTCGATGTTCGCCCAGGTGTCCTTGATGCCGCCCGTCCGGCCGCTTGTTGATGGCGAACATGATGAGCGGCGGGTCCTCGGCGAAGACGTTGAAGAAGCTGAAGGGCGCGGCATTGACCACGCCGGTCGGACCGATCGTCGTCACCCAGGCGATCGGGCGCGGCAGCACGAAGGAGATCAGGAGCTTGTAGCGCTCGTGCGGCGTCACGTCGGAGACGGCGTATTGCATCGCTCTGTTCCTCAGTTGGCCGGTTCGACCTTCACGCCGGTGCGCTCGCTGATCAGCTTGTAGTGCTCGGGGCGGCGGTGCTTGGCGAAGTTGAAGGTGGTGTTGCGGATATATTCGCCCAGCGCCAGGTCGCAGTCATAGGAGATGACCTCGTCCTGCTCGGTCGTGCCCTTGGCGACGATCTCGCCGGTCGGCGCCACGATCGCCGAGCCGCCATGCAGCCAGAAGCCGTCTTCCTTGCCGGCCTTGGCCGTCGGCCACCACCCAGATGCCGTTCTGGTAGGCCGCGGCCTGGAGCGAGAGGTTGTGATGGAACACGCGCAGGTACGGCGGCTCGTGCGGCGCATAGACGTTGTCGCTCGGCGTGTTGTAGCCCAGCACCACCATCTCGGCGCCCTTCAGCCCCATGACGCGGAAGGTCTCGGGCCAGCGCCGGTCGTTGCAGATGCATTGGCCGACGATGACGTCGTCCTTGAACATCCTCCAGACGTTGAAGCCGAGGTTGCCGACCTCGAAGTACTTCTTCTCGAGATGCTGGTACGGCACGTTCGGACGATGGTCGTCATGGCCCGGCAGATGGACCTTGCGGTACTTGCCGATCAGCCGGCCGTCCGGCCCGACCAGGATCGAGGTGTTGAAGTGGTGGGTGTCGCCCTCCTCCTCGGTGCGCTCGGCATAGCCCAGGTAGAAGCCGATGCCCTTCTGAGCGCGCCAGCTCGAACAGCGGCAGCCGTCT
Organism: uncultured Alphaproteobacteria bacterium; assembly: GCA_963755595.1. Classification (GTDB taxonomy): domain Bacteria; phylum Pseudomonadota; class Alphaproteobacteria; order Reyranellales; family Reyranellaceae; genus Reyranella. Next base: position 154,896 of record CAVWKP010000024.1, read on the forward strand.
CCGGGCTCGGCATCTGGATTCTCGAAATACTTCTCGACCTCGTTCTGGTCGTCCATCCAGTAGCGCGGGAAGAAGGTCGTGAGCGCGAGCTCGGGGAACACCACGAACTTCGAGCCGCGCGAATCGGCTTCCTTCAGCATCTCGACCATGCGCTTCACGACGCTGGCGCGGCTGTCGGCGAGATTGATGGGCCCAAGCTGGGCGGCGACACTTTCAGACGACGGGACACTGTCGACTTCTCCTTCAGAACAACGGCTTCAGGCCCAGAACTTCGGCACATGCGCTCTTCAATTTCCGGGCGCCGTGCATTGCCCGTATGCGGCTTGGAGCTGTCGGGCGAGTCGCAGGGCAGGAACTGGCCCGAGCCGCGCTCGGCGTTGAGCTTGCCGTTCTCGACCACGACCCGGCCGCGGCTGACGACGGTGACCGGCCAGCCCTTGATCTCGCGGCCCTCGTACGGCGTGTAGCCGACATTGTCGTGCAGGTCCTTCCAGCTGACGGTGACGTCCTTGTCGGCGTCCCAGATCGCGAAGATCGGCGTCGGAGCCGACGGCGATCGTGCCTTTGCGCGGATAGAGGCCGTAGAGACGCGCGTGGTTGGTGGAGGTGAGCGCCACGAACTGCTGCAGGCTGATGCGGCCCTTCTGCACGCCCTCGCTGAACAGCAGCGGCAGGCGCAGCTCGATGCCCGGGCACGCCGTTGGCCATTTCCTTGAAGGTGGTCTTGTCGCCCTTGGGGATCTTGCCGCCTTCGTTGAACTGATAGGGCGCGTGATCGGACGAGAAGGTCTGGAAGGTGCCGTCCTTCAGCGCCGCCCACACCGCCTCCTGGGCGGCGCTGTCGCGCGGCGGCGGGCTGCAGCACCACATCGCGCCCTGCACGCCCGGCTTGTCCATGTCGTCGGCGGTGAGCGCGATATATTGCGGGCAGGTCTCGCCGAAAATCTTCAGGCCCTTCTTCTGCGCCTGGCGCAGGGTCTCGATCGCCTCGATCTCCGACATGTGCACGATCAGCAGCGGCGCATCGACCAGCCGCGCCAGCGAGATCGCGCGGTTGGTCGCCTCGGCCTCGGCGACGCGCGCATGGGCGATGGCGTGGAACTTGGGCGCGCCATGGCCCTGCTCGACCAGATGGTGCGCCAGCCACTGGATCATGTCGTGGTTCTCGGCATGCACCATGACCAGCGCGCCGTCCCTGCGGGCGAGCGCCAGGATGTCGAGCATCTGGTAGTCGCTGACCTTCATGGCGTCGTAGGTCATGTAGATCTTGAACGACGTGTAGCCGTCCTTGATCAGCGCCGGCAGGTCCTGGCCCAGCGCCTGCGGCGTGGGATCGGTGACGATCAGATGGAAGGCGTAGTCGATCACCGCCTTGGGCGTCGCCGCCTCGTGATAATCCTTCACCACCTTGCGCAGCGACTTGCCGCGATGCTGGGCGGCGAACGGGAATCACCGTCGTCGTGCCGCCGAACGCCGCCGACACGGTGCCGGTGTAGAAATCGTCGGCGCACATGATGCCGAAGCCCGACTGCTGCTCGATATGGGCGTGGCTGTCGATGCCGCCCGGCAGGACGAACTTGCCGCCGGCATCGATCTCGCGCGCTGCCCTTGCCCTTGATGCCCGGCTCGATCGCGGCGATCGCGCCGTCCTTGACGCCGATGTCGCCTTCGGTCTGGCGGTCCTCGGTGACGATCTTGGCGTTGCGGACGATCAGGTCGTAGTCGGCCATTTTCCCTTACTCCGCCGCCAGCTTCGCCCGCGTCCCGACGCGGCGAGGCGACGCTCCAGCGCGCTATCATGGCCTCGAGCTCCGCCCGGTCCGTCGCGGTCAGCGACGAGCCCGGCGCGCGCTGCTTCGGGCTCCTGATCGCGCCGCGCTTGAACAGCACTTCCTTGCGCAGCGCCAGCCCGATCGCCGGCTGCACCTCGTGCCGCACCAGCGGCAGATAGATGTCGAACAGGTCCTCCGCCTCCTCCGCCTTGCCGGCGGCGAACAGCTCGTAGACCTGCACCAGCATCTCGGGCCAGGCGAAGCCCGTCATCGCGCCGTCGGCGCCGCGCCGCATCTCCTGCGGCAGGTAGAGCCCGCCATTGCCGACCAGGATCGAGACGCGCCGCCGGCCGGGCTTCTTCTCGCCCTCGCGCACGCGCGTGAGCTTGGCCAGGCCCGGCGCATCCTCGTGCTTCAGCATCACGAGCTGCTTGAAGTCGTCGACCAGCCGCTCGAACACCTGCGGCGGCAGATAGACTCCCGTGGCCTGCGGATAGTCCTGGTAGACGACGGGAATGTCGGGCCCGAGCGCCGGAAAGACCTGCGCATAGTAGTTGTAGATGCCGTCGTCGCCCTTGAGCCCGGCGGGCGGCGCCACCATCACGCCGGACGGCGCCGGCGATCATGACTTCGTGCGACAGACGGCGGACGTTCTCGAGGCCGGCGTGACTCACGCCCACGATCACCTGCCGGTCGCCGGCGCGGCTGATCACTCGCTTCACCACGGCGATCGATTCCTCGGCGGTCAGCTTGTGCGCCTCGCCCATCATGCCGAGCAGGGTGAAGCCATGGACACCGCAGTCGCAGGTAGAAATCGGTCAGCGTATCGACGCTCTGCAGGTCGAGCGCGCCGTCGTCGGTGAACGGCGTGGCGGCAATGATGTAGACGCCTTTGGCGGCTTCGGTGAGTTTTGCGGTCATGGCCGGATCATGCCAGTCTGGCCGCAGAAGGGTAAAGGACCGATGAGCAGCAAAACCACTCGCATCGCGAACCTCGACCATGTCGTCGCCTGGGACGATTCGGAACAGCGCCACGTCTATCTCGACGACGCCGACCTGGTGTTCAAGGGCAACGAGATCGCCCATGTCGGGCCGGGCTTCGCCGGCCCGGTCGACACCACGATCGACGGCAGGGGGTTCATGGCGATCCCGGGCCTGATCAACGTCCACAGCCATCCTTTCTCCGAGCCCGCCAACAAGGGCCTGACCGAGGAGTATGGCAGCGACAAGCTGGGGCAAAGCTCGCTCTACGAATACCTCACGGTGTTCGGCCTCAATCCCGAGGATGCCGGCCCCTCGACGCAGGTCGCGCTGTCGGAGCTGCTGAAGAGCGGCGTCACCACCATCACCGATCTCTCGATGGCGCGCGACGGGCTGGGTCGACGATCTCGCCAAGACCGGCATGCGCGCCGTGCTCTGCCCGATGATGCGCCAGGGCGTGTGGTTCACCAAGAACGGCCACACGGTCGACTATGCCTGGGACGAGAAGGCCGGCGAGAAAGCCTTCGAGGCCTCGATGAAGACCATCGACGCCGCGCTCAAACATCCCAGCGGGCGGCTCGGCGGCATGGTCGGGCCGGCGCAGATCGACACCTGCCGCGAGGGCTTCTTCAAGGAAGCGCTCCAGGAAGCGAAGAAGCGCGGCCTGCCGATGCAGACCCATGCCTGCCAGGCGGTCGTCGAATTCCACGAGATGGTGCGCCGCCACGGCAAGACGCCGATCGAATGGCTGGAGTTGATCGGCGTGCTGGGGCCCGACCTGGTGATCGGCCACGGCATCTTCCTGAACGACCATCCGCAGATCCACTATCCGCACGGCAACGACTTCGAGCGGCTGCGCGATTCGGGCGCGGCTGTCGCGCACTGCCCGACCGTCTTTGCCCGCCGCGGCATGGTGATGAACTCGATCGGCCGCTACATGAATGCCGGCATCACGGTCGGCATCGGCACCGACACCTTCCCGCACAACATGCTCGATGAGATCCGGCTGGTCTGCTACCTCGCCCGCGTCTTCACCATGAACTACAAGATGGGCACGACGCGGCACGCCTTCGAGGCGGCGACCATCGGCGGCGCCAGGATCCTGCGCCGCCCCGATCTCGGCCGGCTGGCGCCCGGCGCCAAGGCCGACTTCTCGCTGGTCGACATGAGCCATCCCTACATGCAGCCGAGCCACGAGCCGGTGCGCAGCCTGATCTACTCGGCGGGCGACCGCGCCATCCGCCACGTCTATGTCGACGGCGCGCAGGTGGTGAAGGACGGCAAGGTGCTGACCGTCGATGTCGAGGCCGCGACCGCGGGCCTGGTCGAGGCGCAGCGCAAGCGGCTCAAGACGGTGCAGCCAGCGCGACTGGGCCGGCCGCACCGCCGATCAGCTGGCGCCGCCGGTCTACGGCACGAAGGACCGCCTGCCGCAGTCGCGACCGGTTACCTGAGCCTCATCCTCTCCCCCGCTCAGGAGGAGCGGACGCGGTGCGAGGGAGTCAACAGACTCGTGCAACCTCCCTCCTCCTGGACCTCTCCGCGCCTCCTCGGGGTGAGACGCGAACAAGACGAGTTAGACGCGTCGGAATGCCCGCCGTCGTCGAATATTCGAAGTGCAGCGGCGTCTCGGGATGGATCAGCGCGTAGGCCGAGCGCGCGGCGATGGCGGCCTCGGCGAAGCCGGTGAGGATCAACTTCAGCTTGCCGGGATAATGCACGACGTCGCCGACGGCGAAGATGCCGGGCTTGCTGGTCGCCGCCGTCGCCGGATCGGTGACGATCTGGTTGCGCTCGAGCGCCAGGCTCCAGTCGGCGATGGGCCCGAGCGACATCGAGAGGCCGAAGAACGGCAGCAGTACATCGGCCTCGATCTTCTTCGCCGCGCCATCGAGCGTGGCGACCGTGACCGACTTCAGCTGACCGTCCGCGCCATCGAGACCCTGCAGCTGGTAGGGCACCACCATGTCGATCTTGCCCGCCTTGGCGAGCGCCTTGAGCTTGGCCTCGCTTTCGGGCGCGGCGCGGAACTTGTCGCGGCGATGGATCACCGACACGCGGCGCCGCGATCTCGCTCAGCGACAGCGCCCAGTCGACCGCGGTGTCGCCGCCGCCGGCAATCACCACGCGCTTGCCGCGGAAATTCTCGCGCTGCGTCACGTAATAGAAGACGCTCTTGCCTTCGAACGCCTCGATGCCGTCGAGCGGCGGCCGGTTGGGCCCGAAGGCGCCGACGCCGGCGGCGATGATCACCGCCTTGGCCTGCAGCACCGTGCCCTTCGACGTCGTGAGCCGCCAGAAGCCGCCGCTCAGCGCGCTCCAGCGCCTGGACCTGCTCGCCGAGGTGATAGACCGGACGAAAGGGCGCGGCCTGCGCCTTCAGGCGCACCACCAGCTCGGCCGCCTCGATGCGCGGGAAAGCCCGGGACGTCGTAGATCGGCTTTTCCGGATAGAGCGCGGTGCACTGGCCGCCGGCATCGTCGAGCACGTCGACCACATGACAATGCAGCCGCACCATGCCGCATTCGAACACGCTGAACAGTCCGACCGGGCCGGCGCCGACGATGATGACGTCGGTCTGGTGATGGGTGTGCCCGTGCGGATCGGCCATGGTCCTAACGTGGCGGGGAAAGACCCCAAAATAAAGGCCCCCGGACCGTGAAGCCCGGGGGCGGAATTTGGTAGCTGGGGGCGGACTTGAACCGCCGACCCCGGCATTATGAGTGCCGTGCTCTAACCAGCTGAGCTACCCAGCCATGGGTGCGCGGTATTAAGGGGGTGGGCGCCGGGCTGTCAAGAAAGCCCCTATTTCTCCTTCATCGATCGCTCGTCCCACAGGCGCACAAGGTAGCCGTCGGGATCGGCGAGCTCAGGGCCATAGCCCCAGAAATTCTTTCGGGGCGCATGCGCGAAGGCGACGCCCCTCGCCGTCCATTGTGTGTAGGCCACGTCGACATCGTCGACCTGGAACCACAGCGCCACGCCGTTCGGTGCTACGCCGGCTTTCTCCTGCAGGAAGATCGCGAAGCCTTCGCCGTCGTTCAGGGCGACGGTGCGATTGTCCGGCACCTCGAACTCGACTTTCAGTCCAAGTGCGCCGACATACCAGTCGCGCGAGCGCTCGAGGTTGCTGACGGGAAGGTTGAGATGATCGAACTTCATCATCGCTCGCCTCCTAGAAGCGGCGAATGAACCCGCCTCCCAGGACGCGGCTGCCGCTGGCGCCATCGTACATCACGCAGGCCTGCCCGGGCGAGACGCCGAGCTCGGGCTCGGCGAAGCGCACGACGACTGAGTTGCCGGAGCGCGCGACTTGGCCGGCCGCAGCGCCTGGCTCGAGCGCACCCTCACCTGAACCGGTAGCGGTCCGTCGAAGGCCGGCCCGATCCAGTTCACATCGTAAAGCGCGATCTCGCTTCGGCCGAGCGCGCTCCGGGGGCCGACGACGACGCGGCGAGTCTCGGGCTCGAGCCGCACGACATAGAGCGGATCGTTGTCGGTGCCGGCACGCTCGCCGAGCGCCAGGCCGCGGCGCTGGCCGACGGTGAAGTGCACGATGCCGTCGTGGCGGCCGACGGACCTCGCCCGCCATGTCGACGATCTCGCCCGGCGCGACTGCGCCTCCGGGCCGCAGCTTGCGACGACGCGACGCGTAATCGCCGTTGGGCACGAAGCAGATGTCCTGGCTGTCGGGCTTCTCGGCGACCGGCAGATCGAAGCGCGTCGGCGAGCGCGCGCGTCTCGCTCTTCGGCAGTGCGCCGAGCGGAAAGCGCAGGAAGTCGAGCTGCTCGGCGTGGTGCGCGAAGAGGAAATAGCTCTGGTCGCGTCGCCGGATCGGCGGCGCGATGCAGCTCGGGGCCCGCCGCGCCCACCACGCGGCGCACATAGTGGCCGGTCGCCAGCGCCTCGGCGCCGAGCTCGCGCGCGGTCTCGAGCAGGTCGCGGAACTTCACGGTCTGGTTGCAGCGCGACGCAGGGGACCGGCGTCTCGCCGCGCAGGTAGGTGTCGGCGAAGTCCTCCATCACCTCGGCGCGAAAGCGGCTTTCGTAGTCGAGCACGTAATGCGGGATGCCGAGCCGCTCGGCGACGCTGGCGGGCGTCGTGGATGTCCTGGCCGGCGCAGCAGGCGCCCCCTTGCCGACCGCGGCGCCGTGGTCGTAGAGCTGCAGGGTGACGCCGACGACGTCGTAGCCCTGCTCCTCCAGCAGCGCGGCGGTCACGGAGCGAATCGACGCCGCCCGACATGGCGACCACGACGCGGGTGTCGCCCGGCGCCTTGTCGATATCGAGGGAATTCAGGGGCCATGGCGGGGCCCTGAGAAGTCACCCTCCCCATTCAATGGGGAGGCTCGGGTACTCCGGCGCGAGAGGCATAAACCCCATCCTGTGCCCGCGCTTCCGTCGGCGGATAACGCGGACACCTCCCATCAGAATGGGGAGGGGAGCTGGCTACTGGTCGCGCCGGTAGCCGGTGTCGCGGACCGCTCTGGCCACGCCATTGTTGTTGTAGACGATGATCACGCGGTCGCCCATCTGCACGTCGCCGTCGTCGCGCTGGGCAATGGTGACGGTCGTGCCGTCGTCCTTCTGGACGGTCACCTCGATGCCGCGGCGGGTCGAGTTCTGGTCGATCGCGGTGCCGGCGACGGCGCCGCCGACCGCGCCCAGGACGCCGCCGAGGATCGCACTGCCCGCCGTGCCGCCGATCGCAGCGCCCGCCACCGCGCCGCCGGCGGCGCCGACCCCGCCGCCGATCAGCGTGCCGTCATTCACGCCCGAGCCGCCGTTGCGCAGCGGCACTTCGCGGATGGCGACCACACGGCCGGTCTCGCCCCGATAGCCGCCCTGAGCAGAGGTCTGCACGACGCCTGGCTGCACGCCGTTGTCGTTGCAGGCGCCCAGCGTGGCGGCCAGCACCAGCGGCGCCAGCAAACCCAGAAGCCATCTGCCGAACATGCGTCATCCCCCTTGGCCGAGCGTCGATCGGTGAACAATCGCGTTGGTTACAACGCGACCAGCCAGTCTAGTTCAGGTTGCCGTTGCGCGGATCATCCGCGGGCTGGGGGTAATTGCCCTGCGACTGGCCGTAATTCTGCGGCGGCGGACCGTAGTCTTGCGGCGGCGGGTAATTCCGCGATTGGCGATAGTCCGGACTGTAGTCGCGTGACACAGGTCCATGGCCAGGTGGCGGGCCATAGTCCTGAGGCGGCGGGCCGTAGTTGCGCGACTGACCGTAATTCGGCGACGGCTGACCATAGTTCTGCTGCGGCGGGCCGCCCTGGTTGGGATCGTAGGTGCGCGCGTTGTCGCGTACGACCTTGGCGACGCCGCCACGGCCCTGCACGACCTGCACGCGATCACCGAGCTGGACGTCGCCGTCGTCGCGCTGGGCGACCTTGACGACCTGCCCATCGTCCTTCTGGACGGTGACCTCGATACCGCGGCCACCGCTCATCGCGCCGCCGTGGCTATCGAAGATCGTGCCGAGGATTGCCCCGCCGACGGCACCCAAAACGCCGCCGACCACGGCGCCGATCACCGAGTTGGAAGTCGCAGCGCCGATCGCGGCGCCGCTGCCGGCACCCAGGATCCCGCCCATCAGCGGACCGTTGCCCGAGCCGCCGCCGCCCGAGCCGGCCAGGCTCACCTCGTTGATGGCGACGACGCGGCCGGGTTCGCCCGGGACCGCGTTACCATAAGTGCTGGCGGTGGCCGTCGTGCCCGACGACGTGCTGACGATGCCTGGTTGAACGCCGGTGTTGGCGCAAGCACCCAGCGTGGCGGCGAGTGCCAGCGGAACCAGCAAGCTCAGAAGCCATTTGCCGAACATAGGTAATCCCCTCCGGACAGAGCCTCCATCGCCGCGACGGCCCCGTCTAGTTCAAAGTGCCGTAGCGAGGATCATCTTGCGGTGAGGGGGAGTTGCCCTGGGGCTGGCGATAGTCTTGGGGTGGCGGACCATTGTCCTGCGGCGGCGGGTAGCTGCGGGATTGCCCATTATCCTGAGGTACCGGGCCGTAGTCCCGCGATACCGGCCCATGGCCCGGCGGCGGGCCGTAATCCTGCGCGGGCGGGCCATAGTTGCGCGACTGGCGATAGTCCGGCGGGGGCGGACCGTTCTGCTGGACGTCCGGAGCGCGCGAATTCTCCCGCACGACCTGTGGAACGCCTCCGGCACCCTTGACGATCTGCACTCGGTCGCCGAGCTGGATGTCGCCATCGTCGCGCTGGGCGACGACAGCCTTCTGGCCGTCATCGCTCTCCACCGTCACCTGAATGCCGCGACCGCCTCCCACTGAGCCACTGTGGCGGTCCACGATCGTGCCGGCAATTGCGCCGCCGACGACGCCCAGGACGCCGCCAATCAAGCCGCCGCCAAGACCTCGACCGCCGGACGCACCGATTGCCGCGCCGCCGAGGCCGCCCAGCAGGCCGCCGATCAGGGGGCCCTGTCCCGGAGCCGGAGCTGCCGCCCTCCCAGGCTGACGTCATTAATGGCGACGACCCGGCCGCTCGAGCCGGGCGGTGGAGTTGCGGTAGATGCCGTATTGACGAAGCCCGGCTGCACTCCGTTGGATGCACAAGCGCCAAGAGCTGCCGCCAAGACCAGTGGCAGCAGGACGGACCGGACAAACTTGCCCCTCATGAAGACCTCTTCCCGTTACAACCACTGTACGAGTTGAATCACGACCGAAATGGGGCAAAGCGCTAATTTCTTTCGTCGATCCAGGCCGCCTGGATGGCTTCCAGGATCTTCTCGTTGGAGCGGCCGGGCTCGTCCTCGAAGTCGGGCAATTCCAGCACCCAGCGGTGCAGGTCGGTGAAGCGCAGGTTGACGTTGTCGACGTCGGGATGGCGCTCTTCCAGCTCAATCGCGATGTCTTGAACGTCGGTCCAGCGCAGTTTGCGGGCCATCTCGCTCCCCCTACTTATCCACCATCATATTTCGGGTCGCCGGCGGCAGTTTCACCACGAGACCGTCCAGTTCCGGGCTCATGCGGATCTGGCAACCCAAGCGCGAGGTATGTGTGAGACCGAACGCAAGGTCGAGCATGTCCTCCTCGTCCTCGCTGGCCGGCGCCAGCTTTTCGAACCAAACAGCCTCGACCACCACGTGGCAGGTCGAGCAGGCGAGCGAGCCTTCGCAGGCGCCTTCGATATCGACATGGTTGCGATGGGCGATCTCAAGCACCGACAGCCCCATCGGCGCATCGACTTCCTTGCGCGAGCCATCCTTCAATATGAACGTCATCTTCGGCATTCAGAGCGACCTCATCCCTCGCCCGTTGGGGTCTGACCCACCCGGCTTTCCAGGTCTTTGACCGACATCCCCGAGAGGGCCTCGCGGATGCCGCGGTCCATGCGCCGCTCGGCGAAGGGCTTGGAGAGCGTCTCCAGCGCCTCCGCGGCGGCATTGATCTCGTCCCTGTCCTCGCCCTTCACCGCGGCCTGCAGGCGGGCGCGCGCGGCGTCGAGGGCAGCGCGCTCCTCCGCCGACAGCAACTTGCCGTCCTTGGCCAGCGCCGCATCGAGCGCCAGCAGGCTGCGATTGGCCTCGACGCGCGCTTCCGTCAGCAGGCGGCGCGCCATGTCGTCCTCGGCGTGCTCGAGGCTGTCATAGAGCATGTCGGCCATGTCTTCGTGGCTCAGCCCATAGGACGGCTTGACCTCGATGCGCTGCGCGATGCCGGTGGTGCGTTCCTCGGCCGACACGGTGAGCAGGCCGTCGGCATCGACGGCGAAGGTGACGCGAATGCGCGCCGCGCCCGCCGTCATCGGTGGAATGCCTGAAAGCTCGAAGCGCGCCAGGCTGCGGCAATCGGTCGACCATCTCGCGCTCGCCCTGCACGACATGGATCGCCATGGCGCTTTGGCCGTCCTGGTAGGTGGTGAACTCCTGCGCGAGCTGAACGGGGATCGGCGTGTTGCGCGGCACGATCTTCTCGACCAGCTCGCCCATGGTCTCGAGCCCGAGCGACAGCGGCGTGACGTCGAGCAGCAAGGTGTCGGAGCCGCCGGTCAGCGCCTCGGCCTGCAGCGCCGCGCCCAGCGCCACCACTTCGTCGGGATCGATGTCGGTGAGCGGCGGCTTGCCGATCATCTCGGCGACCTTGGCGCGCACCAGCGGCAGGCGCGTCGAGCCGCCGACCAGCACCACGCCCTGGATCTCGTCCGCCTTCATGCCGGCATCGGCCAGCACGTGACGCGCGATGTCGATCGTGCGGGCCACGTATGAAGAGATCATCGCCTCGAAATCGGCACGGCCGAGCGCATGGAACGACGGCACGCCAGCCAGCTCCAGCCGCCCCGACGTCTGGTCGCGGTCGGAGAGCTGCTCTTTCATCTGCCGGCCGAGCGCCAGCGCGGTCTTCACCGCGCCCTCATCGACGGTATCGGCCAGGCCGTCCTTCTTGCGCTCGGCCAGCATGCGCTCGGCGATCGCGCGGTCGAAGTCGTCGCCGCCCAGCGCCGTGTCGCCGCCGGTCGCCAGCACCTGGAACACGCCCTTCTCCAGCCGCAGCAGGGAGAAGTCGAAGGTGCCGCCGCCCAGGTCGTAGACGGCGTAGAGGCCTTCCGAGCCCTTATCGAGGCCATAGGCCAGCGCCGCCGCCGTCGGCTCGTTGACCAGGCGCAACACTTCGAGGCCGGCAACACGCGCGGCATCGCGGGTCGCGGTGCGCGCAGCATCGTCGAAATAGGCCGGCACGGTGATCACGGCACGTTCGACCGGTTTCTCGAGCGCCGTTTCGGCACGCTGGCGCAAGGCCTTCAGGATCTCGGCCGAGATCTCGACCGGCGAGCGCGCCCTGCCGCCGATCCTGAGCTTCACCATGTCGGTCTCGCCGCTGCCCGGTTCGATCTCATAGGGCAGCACGCCCGCCACGCTGTGCAGATCGCCCGCACCGCGGCCCATCAGGCGCTTGATCGAGGCGACGACGTTCTTCGGCTCCTTGGTCATCAAGAGACGCGCTTCGTCGCCCACCCGCACGCCGCCCGAGGAAGGATAGGCGACCACCGAGGGCACCAGCGCCTTGCCGGTCTCGTCGTGCAGCGCCGCCGGCTTGCCGTCGCGCGCGATCGCCACCACGGAATTGGTCGTGCCGAGATCGATGCCGACCGCCAGCGCACCCTCGCCGGCATGCGGCAGGGGCGTTTCGCCCGGCTCATGGATCTCCAGCAGACTCATGCTTTCGCCCGTTCCAAATTCGTGCGCCGTGCCCGCGCTTCCTCGGCGAACTTGTCGAGATAGCGCAGGCGAAGGAGCGCGTTTCTGATGGCGCCCTTGTTGTTTGCCAAGAACAAACCACCGAGGCCATCCAGCGCCGTCTTCATGTCGTCGCGCACTTTCGCGGCCAATGACTCGACGGCCTCGATCGTGCGCGCCTCGTGCAATTCCTCACGCGCCTCCATCGCCTCCATCAGGAGCTCGGGATCGTCGATCGTCTTGCCGTCGCCCGGCAACTCGACGCCTCTCAGCTCGGCGAGATAGAAGGCGCGGCTCAGCGGATCCTTCAACGTGCGGTAGGCGTCGTTGAGCGCCGCGGCCTCGGTCGAGGCTCTGGCGCGCTCTTCAGCCGGCCTGGCGACGAAACGGTCGGGATGCCATTGCCGCTGCAGGGCGAAGTAGGCCCGGTCGAGCGCCACGGGCTCCAGCTCGAGCGCCGCCGGCAGTCCCAGCCGCGCGAAATGATCCATGGCCGAACTCAGACGTGGAAGGATTTGCCGCAGCCGCAGCGGCCCTTCTCGTTGGGGTTCCTGAACACGAAGCCCGACTTCAGCTTTTCTTCCTCGTAGTCCATCTCGGTGCCGATCAGGAACAGCGAGGCCTTGGGATCGATCAGCAGCTTGATGCCCTGGGTATCGACCACCTCGTCCATCGGCTCCTGCTTGTCGGCGAACTCCAAGGTGTAGCTCATGCCCGAGCAGCCCTTGCTGCGCACGCCGATGCGTATGCCGGCGGTCGGCTTGCCGCGGCCCTCGATCAGCGCCTTTGCGCGCTCGGCGGCGGCCGGCGTCACCGACATCACCTGTGGGCGCGGACGGCGCGCCCTCGGAGCGGCGGCGGGCGCTGCAGGAGCAGCGGGCTTGGGAGTTCTCGGTCGTCGTGCTCATTACGCTCTCGCTTTGCTCGGCCTACTCGGCGGCTTCCTTGGTTTCGTCCTTCTTCGCCATCTTGGCGCGATAGTCGGCGATCGCCGCCTTGATCGCGTCCTCGGCCAGCACCGAGCAATGGATTTTCACCGGCGGCAGCGCCAGGTGCTTGGCGATGTCGGTGTTCTTGATGGTCTCGGCCTCGTCGACGGTCTTGCCTTTCACCCACTCGGTGACGAGCGAGCTGGACGCAATCGCCGAGCCGCAGCCGAACGTCTTGAACTTGGCATCCTCGATCAGGCCGTCGGGCCCGACCTTGATCTGCAGCTTCATGACGTCGCCGCAGGCCGGCGCGCCGACCAGGCCGGTGCCGACATCCTCGGAGTTCTTGTCGAGCGACCCGATGTTGCGGGGGTTCTCGTAGTGGTCGATCAGTTTTTCGCTGTAAGCCATGACGCTCTCCCTTCGCGGCTCAGTGAGCCGCCCATTCGATTGACTTGATGTCGATTCCCTCCTGGGCCATTTCCCAGAGCGGGCTCATCGCGCGCAGCTTGTTGACGTGGCGCACCAGCTCCGCCACCGCGGTGTCGATTTCCTGTTCGGTCGTGAAGCGGCCGAGGCCGAAACGTAGCGAGGTATGCGCCATGTCCTCCTCGACGCCGAGCGCACGCAGCACGTAGCTGGGCTCGAGCGAAGCCGAGGTGCAGGCCGAGCCCGACGACACCGACAGGCCCTTGATGCCCATCATCAACGACTCGCCCTCGACGAAGGCGAAGCTGATGTTGAGGTTGCCCGGAATGCGGTGCTCGAGGTCGCCGTTCACGACGATATCGGTGAGCTTGTCGTTGAGGCCCTTCAGCATGCGCGCCTGCAGTTTCTTCAGGCGCTTGGCCTCGCCGTCCATCTCCTTCATGCAGATCTCGGCCGCCTCGCCGAGGCCAACGCAGAGCGGCGTCGGCAGGGTGCCGGAGCGGAAACCGCGCTCCTGCCCGCCACCCACGATCAGCGGCACCAGCCGCACGCGCGGCTTGCGGCGCACGTAGAGCGCGCCGATGCCCTTGGGCCCGTAGATCTTGTGGCCGGAGATGCTCATCAAGTCGATGTTCATCGCCTCGACGTCGAGCGGGATCTTGCCGGCGGCTTGTGCGGCATCGGTGTGGAAGAAGACCTTCTTCTCGCGGCAGATCTTGCCGATCTCGGCCAGTGGCTGGATGACGCCGATCTCGTTGTTCACCGCCATGATCGAGACGACCACGGTCTTGTCCGTGATCGCCGCGCGCAGGACATCGAGATCGATGATGCCGTTCTTCTGTACCGGCAGGTAGGTGACTTCGAATCCGTTCTGCTCGAGATGGCGGCAGGTATCGAGCACGCACTTGTGCTCGGTCACCGTAGTGACGACGTGGTTCTTGCGGTCCTTGTAGAACTCGGCAACGCCGCGAATGGCCAGATTGTTGGACTCGGTGGCGCCCGAGGTGAAGATCACTTCCTTCTCGTCGGCGCCGATCAGCTTGGCGACCTGTGCGCGCGCCTTCTCGACGCCCTCCTCGGCTTCCCAGCCGTAGGAATGGCTGCGCGAATGCGGATTGCCGAACTTGTAGGTGAAGTACGGCATCATCGCTTCCAGCACGCGCGGATCGAGCGGCGTGGTGGCTTGGTAATCGAGGTAGATCGGCTGGTCGTTGCGCCGGATCTGATTGAACGCGTTCATGCTAACCCCTTGAAATCTCTAGGCTGCCCGGGCGCGAGGCATATCCGAGTGCGTCACTCGGGTATATAGGCCCCGCCAGGCCGCGATCAAGCAATCAATGTCCTCCGAAACCGTATTCCAGCCGGAACTGATTCTGAGCGCCGCCTCGGCTTCCGAAGGGTCTACTCCCATGGCGGTCAGCACCGCCGAGCGGCTGACCTTGCCCGACGAACAGGCGGCACCTGCGCTCACGCAGACGCCGGCAAGATCGAGCGCCATGACCTGCGTCTCCGCCCTTACTCCGGGCATGGAGATGCAGGTCGTGTTGGGCAGTCGCGCAACGGAGGCGCCATAGACCACGGCTTGCGGCGCGATCTTGCGCAGCTCGGCCTCGAGCCGGTCGCGCAAATTCGCAACATCGAGACCATTGCCTGCCGCCTCGGCGGCAGCACCGAAGCCCGCGATGCCCGCGACGTTCTCGGTGCCGGCCCGACGATAGGACTCCTGCCCACCGCCCCGGCGATCCGTCTCCAAGGACGCTCCGGCACGCACGATCAGCGCGCCGACACCGGTCGGCCCGCCGAGCTTGTGCGCCGACAGGCTGAGATAGTCGACGCCAAGACCATGCATATCGACCGAGGCCTTGCCCGCGGCCTGAACCGCATCGCAGTGAACCAATGCGCCAGCCTTGAGAGCCAAGCGTGCGACCTCGGCCATGGGCTGAAGCACGCCGGTCTCGTTGTTGGCGAACATCACCGACACGAGCGCCGGCTCCTTCGAGCCGGCAAGCATCTGTTCGAGAGTGGCAAGGTCGATGACACCGTTGCGATCGACCGGGATGATCTCGCAGGACCCAGCCTTCAGCACGCTGTCATGCTCGATCGCCGAAGCCAGCACGCGCCGCCGGCGCGCGCCCTTCAGCGCAAGAGCATTGGCTTCCGTACCGCCCGAAGTGAAGACGACTTCCGCCGGCAAGGCGCCGGCCAGAGCCGCCACTCGCCGGCGCGCCGCATCGATGCGCGCCCGCGCCGCGCGGCCGGTTCTGTGGACCGACGAAGGATTACCGCCGGCCTTGAGCGCTTCCGCCATGGCGTCAAACGCCGCCGGCCTGAGAGGGCTGGTGGCGTTGTGGTCCAGGTACACGGACGCGGCGGACATTAGACGGACCCTTAGCTGGCAGCCGCCATGGAGTCCGAGTTGGCCGGTGTCGGCGGCGCCTCGGCGATGCGCGGCGCGAGCTTGCGCTCCAGCACATCGGCCAGGCTGACCGAGCTCAGGAACTGGTGGATCTGGTTGCCGAGCTCTTCCCACAGATCGTGCGTCAGGCACTTGCTGCGGTCGGCGCGGCAGCCTGTGGCGCCCATTTCCGTGCAGCGCGTCGCGGTAATCGGTTCGTCGACGGCTAGGATGATCGCAGACACCCGCGTCTCAGCGGACGTGTGCGCCAGGCGATAGCCGCCGCCCGGTCCACGCACGCTCTTGACCAGCCCGGCGCGGCGCAGACGGGCAAAAAGCTGTTCCAGGTAGGACAGCGAGATTTCCTGCCGGGTGGCGATATCGGACAACGACACCGGCTTGGCCTGGGCATGGCGGGCGAGATCTACCATCGCCATAACGGCATAACGACCCTTGGTGCTGAGCTTCACAGCATCCTCCTTGTTGCCGGTTTCCCCGGCTCATCGCGTCAGGACACCCGAAAATCCTTGTATTTAAGGTGTCACTAACGATATTCCCGACCCCGCAACTGCGTGGTCGCGAAAGACCAACTCTTGTACTCGGACTTAGTAAACCCGAGTGCAGCGGTCAAGTATCAAATTCAGCAATAAAAACCGTAGGTTAAGAAAGTCTCCATGCCTGATGTGATGTTCACCGGCCCCGAGGGTCGCCTCGAGGGTCGTTATCACCAGAGCAAGGAAGAACACGCGCCGATTGCGCTGATCCTTCATCCCCATCCCCAGTACGGCGGGACGATGAACCACAAGGTGGTGTTCTCACTGTTCCACGTGTTCGTGAATCGCGGCTTTTCGGTGCTGCGCTTCAACACCCGCGGGGTGGGCCGCAGCCAAGGCCGCTTCGACAACGGCATGGGCGAGCTCTCCGACGCCGCCGCCGCCCTCGACTGGCTGCAGGCGATGAACGCCGACGCCAAGTCGTGCTGGATCGCGGGCTATTCGTTCGGCGCCTGGATCGGCATGCAGCTCCTGATGCGGCGGCCCGAGATCGACTGCTTCATCGCTGTGGCACCGCCCGCCAATTCCTACGATTTCGGCTTCCTCGCCCCCTGCCCCTCGTCCGGCCTGATCGTCGGCGCCGAGAAGGACGAGGTCGTGCCGCTGGCCGACATCCAGAAGCTGGTGGCGCGGCTTTCCCTGCAGAAGGGCATCACGGTCGAATCCAAGACCGTCAAAGGCGCCAACCACTTCTTCCACGACTCGCTCGACAAGCTCGCGGTCGATGTCGACAAGTACGTCGCCAAGTGCCTGATCAACCCACCGGGCCGCGCGACCTCGAACAAGGAACCCTAGGGTTCGTTCAGCCGCCCGCCTGTAGTGGGGCGCGGCGTGCCGGTCGTTCCGGGAAACGTGAGCGGCAAGCCGCGCCGCGAACGCACGGCCAGGAAGGCGAAGGCCTGCGCCTCGAGCGCGTCGCCGTCCCAGCCGAGATCGGCCGCCACATGGATCTTGCCGCGCGTCTCCTCGGCGATGGCGCGCAGCAATGTCGGGTTGTGGGCACCGCCGCCACAGATCACCCAACGGGTCACAGGGGTGAGGAAATGCCGCGCCGCCAGCGCCATGGCGCGCGCCGTCCCCCAGGTCAGGGTTGCGGCACCATCGGCCACGCTAAGGCCGTCGGCCCAGGACTCGGTGAAGTCGCCGCGATCGAGCGACTTGGGCGGTTTCTTCGCAAAGTAGCGATGCTCGCTGAAGCGCTCGAGCCGCGTGCGGTCGACCTTGCCCGACGCCGCCAAGGCGCCCTCCTCGTCGAAGCGCTGGCCGGCGCGACGCGCGCACCAATCGTCGATCGGTCCATTGCCCGGCCCGGTGTCGAAAGCCAGCAGCGCGCCGTCGCCGCCAATCCAGGTCACGTTGGCGACGCCACCGATATTCACGACCGCCAGGGGCTTGCTGAGCTCTCGCGCCAGCGCCGCGTGATAGACCGGCACCAGCGGCGCGCCCTGCCCGCCGGCCTTGACGTCGGCGCTGCGCAGGTCGTTGACCACCTGCACGCCGAGCGCCGCCGCGAGCGCCGCACCGTCGCCGATCTGCCAAGTGAAGTGCTTGTCCGGCCGGTGCGTGATGGTCTGGCCGTGGAAACCCACGACGTCGAGACTGGCGATCGCTGTGCCGTGCTCCGCCGACCACCGACGCGCGGCCTCGATGTGCATGTCGGTGACCAGCCGCTCGGCCGCGCGCGTCGCCTCATTGGCCTGCTCGGCGCCAAAGGCGGCGCGAATCGTGCGGCGCACGTCGTCGGGATAGGGCAGCGTCAGACTCGGCCCAAACGCCTCGACGCGCTCGCCATCGGTTTCGATCATCGCTACGTCGACGCCGTCGACCGACGTGCCGCTCATCAGGCCTAGAGCACGCATTTTTTCACCAAGCCACGCTCCGTTGAGACGCACACCGCCCCGTGTTACACCCGCGACCCTTCGAGGATAAGGGGTCGGAACCAAGGACCGGGCGGCAAGATGGCGGGCTTCAAGTCGGATTTCATGCGGATCGTGCACGAGCGCGGCATGGTGCATCAATGCAGCGATGCCGCGCGCCTGGACGAGTTGCTGTCGACCGGCACGCGCTGCGCCTATATCGGCTTCGACTGCACCGCCGACTCGCTCCATATCGGCCACCTGCTGCAGATCATGCTTCTGCGCTGGTGGCAGAAGACCGGGCACAAGCCGATTGCGCTGATGGGCGGCGGCACGACCAAGGTCGGCGATCCATCGGGCCGCGACGAGACGCGCCAGCTGCTGACGCCCGCGCAGATCGACGCCAACATGGCGAGCATCAAGAAGAGCTTCGCCAACTACCTGTCGTTCGGCAGCGGCAAGACCGATGCGGTGATGGCGAACAACGCCGACTGGCTCGACACGCTGCTCTATATCCCGCTGCTGCGCGACGTCGGCCGGCACTTCTCGGTCAACCGCATGCTGACCATGGACTCGGTGAAGCTCCGGCTCGAGCGCGACCAGCCGCTCACCTTCCTCGAGTTCAACTACATGATCCTGCAGTCCTACGACTTCGTGGAGCTGTACAAGCGCCACAACTGCATCCTGCAGATGGGCGGCTCGGACCAGTGGGGCAACATCGTGATGGGCGCCGATCTCGGTCGGCGCATGGCAGCGCGCCGAGCTGTTCGCGTTGACCTCTCCGCTGCTCGCCACGTCGTCGGGCGCCAAGATGGGCAAGACCGCCGCGGGCGCGGTGTGGCTCAACCCCGAGCGGCTGAGCCCGTACGAGTTCTGGCAGTATTGGCGCAACACCGAAGACGCCGATGTCGGCCGCTTCCTCCGTATCTTCACCGACCTGGCGCTCAGCGAAGTGGCCAAGCTCGAGGCGCTCAAGGGCCAGGAGATCAACGAAGCCAAGAAGATCCTCGCCACCCAGGTGACGATGCTCGCCCATGGCGAGGCGGCCGCCGAGCTGGCGGTCGACACCGCCCGCCAGACCTTCGAGGAAGGCGGCAAGGCCGACACGCTGCCGACCGTAGAGCTGCCGCGCGCCCGGCTGGCCGCTGGCATCGCCGCTTTCGAGCTGATTCACGAAGCGGGGCTTGCGCCCAGTCGCACCGAGGCGCGCAAGCTGATCAAGGGCGGTGGCGGCCGGCTGAACGACAAGCTGATCGAGTCCGATACCGCCTTAGTGACTGAGCGCCATCTCGACCCCGGCGGGACGCTGAAGCTCTCTGCTGGCCGCAAGCGCCACGTGCTGGTGCGCGCCGTCTAGGGTTTTTCTTAAGGTGTGCGCTGCTCGGCCGGGCCCGGCGCCGCCGACGGGCCGTCCGTCGGTCCTGCGGTGAAGATCTCGCGCAGGGCGCCGGGTGTCAGCGCCGACATCATGTTTATGTCCGACTTCAGGTCGTCGAACGGACCTTCCAACTTGTAGGTGATGGCGAACAGCCCGGCATTCTTGCCGCCGGTGAGCAGCGGTCCGAGCAACGGCACATTCGACAGGAGGTTGTTGAGCGCAAAGCCCGGCACGACCACGCCGCGCAGGCGCGCCGTATCGTTGGCAAGATCGAGCGTGCCCGCCGTCGTGAGCCCGATCGACTTGCCGCTGGTGCGGCCGTTCTTGACCTCGATGCGATCACCAACCTTCGCGATGTTTGCATCGAGGCCGTCGAACTGCTGCTGGGCGTCGCCGGCGCGGTTGAGGCCATCGATCGTCGAATTGAGCGAATCGACGTCGGCCCGCGGCGTGACCTTCTGCATGCGGTAGGGCCCGAGCTTCAGGATGCCGTCGAGCGGCGAGCCGGCGATGGCGTCGTTGAAGCGGCCGCGGAAATCGAGGTAGCCGCCGATCAGCCCGTCGAGCCAGCCCGCCTCGCGCAACATGAGGCCGAAATCGGAGACATAGAAGGCCACCGTGCGGCCCTGGCTGGCTGGCTGCACGCGGAAGGTGGCGCCCTTGCCCGCCGTCATGCTGACTTCGGCCGAGGTGAGCCGCTCGCCCGCCATCTCGAGGCGGCCGTTGAGCGCGCCGAGGGAGCCGCGCTTGGTCAGCACCTGGTCGATCTGAGCGCTGACCCGGCTTGACTCGTGCGCTGTCGCGGCGGCGCCGCCGGGATTGCCCTTGGCGAAATCGTCGCGTCCCTTGATTGCCTGGCGGACCTTGGCCAGTTCGAGCGCGCGGCCTTTCAAGCTGATATCGACCCGTCCCGGGCCACGCTTCCAGTCGATCGCGACGTCGGTGCGGCCGAGCGCGAACTGGCTGAAGGTGACCTGCTGCACCGTGCTGTCGGCGCCGAATTGGACCTGCCCTTTGGTCGCAAGCCCGCCGCCCTTGGCCTCGAACTCGGCGGTCGCGGGCTTGCCGCCGGCGGCGAGTTTCATGGCGAAGGTAAGGAGCCCATCGCTGCCGGCTTCCTTGGTCCATTCGAGCGGCGCAAACGCCGCCTTGGCGCCTTTGAGATCGAAGCGCGCGTGCAGCTCGCTCGAGTTGTTGGCCGCCACCTGGTAGCGCAGGCTGGTCACGTTGATCGGGCCGGTGATGAAAGGCTCGGGCGAGGCGAAGCCCGCCTTGGCGATCAGCGCAGACGGGATCGTTCCCTTGAGCTCGTAGCGCTGGTGATAGGGTGCCTTGGGCTGGAACAGCTCGCGCCAGGAGATCTCGACCGCATTGCCGTCGAACTTGCCCACACCGTTGACGCTCAACTCCGAGTTGGCATAGATCACGCGCCCGACCGCTTCCGTGAGGTCGACGCTGCCGATCGCGTTCTTGAGCGAGAAGCCCGACAGGGCGGCCTCGGCCTTGATGTCGATATCAGCCACGGTGAGCGCATTGAGCAGCGGGAACACGAGCGTCACTTCGACCGCGACGTCGCCGCCCAACCGCTTGGGATCGTAGAGCACGTCGCGCGGCAGCCCGAGCTTGGGGCGCGCCAGCAGCGCGATCACCGCGGGCGCGGTGCCTTTGATCGGCATGTGGATCGCCGCCTGGTGCGGTGGCGGTCCGTCGAGGCCTGTGAGGTCGATGGTGGCCCCGGACACGGCGAGGTTCACCGCGGTACCCCCCGCGACGTCGAAATGCAGCGTGCCGCCCTCGTAGCGCGCCTTGCCCGAGACCTGCTGGAGCTCGGGCATGTGCGGCATGTAGTGCACCGTCATGCCGCGATAGTCGAGGAAAGCCACGTTGCGATCGACCTTGAGCTGCGAGATGTCGTCGCCGGGCGCGCTGAGGCCGAACTCCGCTGCGATATCGAGCGTGCCGCTGTTGAGATTGGCCATCGCCCAGGCGCGCCCGCCCGGCGCGAAGTCGATTGGCCAGTAGTCGGCCATATTGTCGACCGGAATGCCCTTGACCTCGGCGCGGCCGGTGAAGACCTGGCCCTGCTCGGTGCGCACGCCGGTGCCGGAGATATGCACCTTGGCGGCACCAACATCGACGTCGACACGCTCGATCTTGGCCGTGTGGCTCGCGGCATCGATCGTGGCGTGCGCTGCGACCGAGCGGACCTTGTGCGAAACCGGCAGGATGCCCGGCAAGGTGAGACGGCCATCGCCGCCGGTCACGTCGATCGCCACCGTGCGGATCTCGCCGGTGCCGCTGGTGTCGATCCGTATGCGGCCCGACAGGGCAATGTCGATGCCGCGCAGCACGGTCGCGTCCGTCGACAGGTCGGCCAGCATCGAGGGCTTCAGGCCGTCTATGTTGGCCTCGATAGAAATACGGCTGCGGTCGCGCGAATAGATGCCCGACAAGGCGACGTCGATCGGCGTCGTCGGGCTCAAGAACCGGGCGCTGGCCGAGATGATGACACCCGAGGCGTCGCGCTTCAGCCGCGCCTGGACGCTCGGTGCCACCCACAACACGCCGCTTGGCACGTCGCGCAGCGTCACCTTCGCCCGCTCGACCAGCACGGTGTCGAGCTGGCCGAGCAGCGAAGTGTGGTTGGGTTCGGCCAGCAGCTGGTCGATCAGCAGGCCGACGACCTCGCCGCCATCGGAGTTGGCATCGGTCTTGGCCAACACCTGGCGCAGCATGCCGCCCTCGCGGGCAATGTCGGCGTCCGAGCGTCGGCTGGTCGACCACGATGGCCGTCGGCAGCAGGCGCCCGCGGATCACGCTGCGCGGGTCGAAGGAGAGCGCCACGCTGGGCGCCGTCGCCACCACCTGATTGATGTCGTTGGTGACCCTAAGCCCACTCAGCACCAGCCGCATCGGTTGGCTGAGGGCGCTCCATTCGACGAACACCCGGTCGGCATGGACCCGCATCTTGCCGGCCGGTGTTTCGAATTCCTGGCCGAGCCTGGTCCTCAGGAAATCGAGGTCGATCGGGCCGGCCAGCAGCCGGAGCGCCACCGCCGTCGTCAGCACCGCCGCAACCACGACTACGACGGCGATGAGGCGGGTGCAAACTCGAACCGTTCTCCTGACCAATGCTCGATACTTCCGCGTTCTTGACGATGGTGCCCGGCCAATCTACCCGTCGCGACAAGACATGTCTTGGCTTTCGACCGCACAGCTGCCCCGCCCGCATGATAAAGAGCGGCTGGCCGTGGCGTGGACTCGCTGGAGCGAGAAAGCGGCGCGACCTGACGACCCGCGAGCCATCGCGTTGCTCGACGCCCTGTTCGGCAACAGCCCTTATCTCACCGAGACGGCGCTACAGAACCCGACTTTTATGACCGATCTGTGGCGCGACGGCCCGGACGCTGTCGTGACCCGCCTCGCGGCCGAGCTTGCCGAGGCGCGCGCCGCGGCGCGCGACGGCGCCAAGCCCGACGCCGTCGCCGCCACATTGCGCCGGTTGAAGCGCCAGCAGGCGCTGGCCATCGCCGTCGCCGACATCGCGAGCGCCTGGCCGCTGGAGAAGATCACCGGCGCGCTCAGCGCCTTCGCCGCGGGCTGCCTCGGCGCACTGACCGACGCCATCCTTCTGCAGCTCGAGCGCGACGGCCAGCTCGCCATCAGCGGCAATCCCGAGGCCGCCGCCTTCACGGTGCTCGGCATGGGCAAGCTCGGCGCCGACGAGCTCAACTACTCGAGCGACATCGACCTCATCCTGCTCTACGACCGCGATGCGCCGGCGCTCGGCAACAACGACCAGGTGCCGCGCCATTTCGTGCGCGCCGCCCGGCTCTTGGTCCAGCTCATGTCCGAGAGCTCGGTCGACGGCTACATCTTCCGCACCGACCTCCGGCTCCGCCCCGACCCCGGCTCGACGCCGCTTGCCATGTCGGTGCAGGCAGCCGAGCTCTACTACGAGAGCGTCGGCCAGAACTGGGAGCGCGCCGCCATGATCAAGGCGCATCCGGTGGCCGGCAACCGCGCCGTCGGGTCTGCCTTCCTCGCCGAGCTCACACCTTATATCTGGCGCCGGCATCTAGACTTCGCGACGATCCACGACATCCATTCGATCAAGCGCCAGATCGATGCCTATCGCGGCGGCGGCACGGTGGGTGTTCTGGGTCACAACGTGAAACTCGGCCGCGGCGGCATCCGAGAGATCGAGTTCTTCGCCCAGACCCAGCAGCTGATCTTCGGCGGCCGCAATCCGTCGCTCAGGCTGCGTGGCACCTGCGAGACGCTGCGCGCGCTGGCCGCCGCCGGTCACGTCGCGCCCCTGGCGGCCGACGAGCTGATCGAGGCCTATCGCTTCCTGCGCCGGGTCGAGCACCGCCTGCAGATGGTCGACGACAAGCAGACCCACAGCTTGCCCGACGACGCAGCGGGCCTCGCCGCGATCGCCACCTTCCTCGGCTATGCCTCCCGGGCCTCCTTCGAGAACGACCTGCTGCAGCGGCTGCGCTGCGTCGAGGGCCACTACGCGCGCCTGTTCGAGGAGGCGCCGAGCCTTGCCGGGCCGGGCGGCAACCTGGTCTTCACTGGCACCGACGACGATCCCGGCACGTTGGAGACGCTGCGCACCCTGGGCTTCCAGGATCCCTCGGCGGCGGCCGGCATCGTGCGCAAGTGGCATCACGGCCGCTTCCGCGCCACCCGTTCGGCCCGCGCGCGCGAGCTCCTGACCGAGCTGATGCCGGCGCTCCTGAAGGCGCTGGGCGAAACCGCATCGCCCGACCACGCGCTGCTGAACTTTGATCTCTTCCTCGGCAACCTGCCGGCGGGCGTGCAACTCTTCTCGCTGTTCAAGGCCAACCCGGCATTGGTCGAGCTGGTGGCGGCCATCATGGGCAGCGCACCGGGCCTTGCCGCGCACCTGGCGCGCCGGCCGATCCTGCTCGATTCGGTGCTGTCGCAGGATTTCTACAAGCCGCTGCCCAAGCCCGACGAGATGGCGCGCGACCTGTCGGCCGTGCTGGCGCGGGTCGACGACGAGCAGGACATCCTCGATGCCGCGCGCCGCTGGGCCAACGACCGGCGCTTCCAGGTCGGCGTGCAGCAGCTCAAGCGCATCGTGCGCCCGGCCGAGGCCGGTGGCTCCTATTCCGACATCGCGCAGGCTACGATCTCCGCCCTCTGCGATCGCATCGAGACGAAGTTCGCGGAGAACCATGGCGGCTTTCGCGGCCAGCGCCTGGCGGTACTGGGGCTGGGCAAGCTCGGCAGCCGCGAGATGTCGGCGACCTCCGATCTCGACCTGATTTTCGTCTACGACATCCCGCCCGGCCTCGAAGCCTCGGATGGGCGCCAGCCGCTGCCACCCATCCAGTACTACACGCGGCTCAGCGCCCGGATCGTGACTGCCCTCACCGCCCTCACCAACGAAGGCGCGCTCTACGAGGTCGATATGCGGCTGCGGCCCTCCGGCCGCGCCGGCCCGTTGGCCAACTCACTTGAGGGCTTCGAAAGCTATCACGCGCAGTCGGCCTGGACTTGGGAGCACATGGCGCTGACGCGCGCGCGCGTGATCCACGGGCCGGCCGGGCTGGTCGACCAGCTCACCCACATCGTGAAGGCGACGCTCTGCCGGCCGCGCGATGCCGCCGCGCTGGTGCGCGACGTCGCCGACATGCGCGACCGCATCGCCCAGCACGCGCCGCCGAAAAGCGCCTGGGACTTCAAACACCTGCCCGGCGGCCTGTTCGACATCGACTTCGTCGCCCAATACCTGGCGCTGCGGCACGCCGCGGCGCGGCCCGACATTCTCCATCCGCATCCGGGGGAAATGCTGCGTCGGACCGCCGATGCGGGTCTCATCGCCCGCGCCGATTCAGACCAGCTGCGCGCAACCCGCACGCTGCTGTCGGACGTGCAAAGCCTGCTGCGCCTCACCCTCGACGGCGACGAGGCGGCCTTCGACGAGGCCAAGGCGCCGGAGGGCCAGTGCCGCTTGATCGCCTGGACCGAAGGTGCGACCGACCTTGCGGTTCTGCGCCAGCGCATCGAGGCCGAGGCGGCCGAGGTGCGTGCTATATACCGGCGCATCGTCGAGGAGCCGGCGCGCGCCGCCGGCTGGAAACCGAGGAGTGAGTGATGGCAGTCGAAGAAGGCAAGAAGGCCCCGGACTTCACCGCGCCGACGGACGGCGGCGGCAAGCTCAAGCTCTCCGAGCTGCGCGGCAAGCCCGTCGTGCTCTATTTCTATCCCAAGGACGACACCTCGGGCTGCACCGCGGAAGCCTGCGGGTTTCGCGACAATGCGGCCGCCTTCAAGAAGCTCAAGGCGCAGGTGGTGGGCGTCAGCAAGGACAGCGTCTCGAGCCACGACAAATTCAAGAAAAAATACAGCCTCACCTTCCCGCTGGTGTCCGATAGCGATGGCAAGATCTGCGAAAAGTACGGCACCTGGGTCGAGAAGAGCCTCTATGGCCGCAAGTACATGGGCATCGAGCGCGCCACATTTCTCATCGACAAGGAGGGCGTGATCGCCAAGGTCTGGCACAAGGTCAAGGTCGCGGGCCACGTCGACGAGGTCGAGGAAGCGCTGAAGGCGCTCTGAGGGCGCGCTCTAAGCCAGATATCCCAGATTGATCACCGCCGTTGCGGCCTGGCCCCGGGCATCATTGCTCCCGAGGGGGCGACGCGTGATGAGTACCGAGACAGAACGGACAACCGACCTGGGCTTTGCCCGGCCACGACCTCAGCCGGACGACGACGACCGCCCCTTCCGGCAGTCGCTGGAGGAACTGTCGCGCCAGCTGGCGGCGAGAGGGCCGCACGAACCGCCGCCGTTCGATCCCGCCGCCGCCGAGGTCGAGCTACCGCCGGAGCCGACCAGACCGGCGCGCCAGAGGAGACGACGCAGCCCCGTCCTGCCGCTGCTGGCCCTGGTGCTGGGCGTGGCGCTGGCCGCCGTCGTCCACGCCATGATTGCGCCGCCGCCTCAGCCGCAGACTCCCCGTGCCGCCGCCCTGACGCCCCCGCCGCCGCCCGACCCTGTTCCGCCACCGAGCGCCGCCGAGCTCGCGCCGCCCAAGCCGGTCACGGTCGCTCCACCCCCGCCGCCGGCTCCCCCCGTGGTCGTCGCCGCGCCGGATCCTGCCCCGCCCAAGGGCAAGCTCGAAGGCTACGAGATCATGGAGATCCAGACGCGGCTCAAGGCGCTCGGACTCGATCCCGGGCCACTCGATGGCCTCTCGGGCGCCCAGACGGTCGCGGCGATCAAGCAGTACGAAGCATCCAAAAGCCGCCCGCAAACTGGCACGCTCGACCGCGAGCTGTTGAAGCAGCTGAGGCAAGAGAAGGATTCACGTGCGAAATGACCTCACCCTGAGGAGCGGCTCGAAGGGCCGCGTCTCGATTACCGCGGAGTAATCTCCGCGGCTTGGTGGGAACGAGAACATCGCCTGTCGCCCATCCTTCGAGACGCCCGCTTGGCGGCCTCCTCAGGATGAGGGCTTGCCTAGTTATTTCTTCCCCGGCGCCCAGCCGTAGATCTTGCTGAGCGTGCCGCCCATCAGGGTGGCGCGGTCGCTGGCGCTCAGCCAGTCGGCGGCGCGGAAGGCGTCGACGCCTTCTTTATAGGTGAGCAGGTTCACCGCGCGGGTCCAGTCGGTGCCCCACATGCAGCGATCGAGGCCGAAGGCGTCGAAGATGCGGCCGAGCGGCGCGCGGATGTCCTTGTAGGGGAACTTCTCGTGGCTGAGCGTGCAGCCGCCGCTGATCTTGACAGCGACATTCTTGTGCGGCGCCAGCGCCAGGAGCTTGGGCAGCGCCGCCCAGGGCTGCGGCGGTGCCGGCGGCGCCATGGGCTGCTGCAGGCCGATGTGGTCGATGACAAGTTGCGTGTCAGGATTGCGCTTGGCGAGTTCGCCCACCTGCTCGAGCCGCTCCAGCACAGGAGGTTGACCGGCAGGTCGTGCTTGGCCGCGGTCGCCAGCACGCGGTTGACGCCGGGATCGGCCGGATCCTTCGACACCTCCGGGTTCATCATGATGCGGATCGCCACCGTGCCGTCCATCTTGGCCCACTCGGCGATGGTGTCGGCGACCTTGGGGTCGTTGGGATCGACCGGCTTGATCAGCGCGAAGCGATCGGGGTGGGCTTTGCGGACGCCGACGGCATAGCTCGCGTCCCAGCGATACATGGTGAACACCGAGATCAAGAGCGCGCCGTCGACGCCGACGGCGTCCATCGCCTTGATCATGTCGGTCGCCGGTAACCTCGGGCGGACCCGCCAGCACGGCGTGCCACGGCCGGCCGGGGTGGTTGCGCTCGTAGCAGTGCACCTGCACATCGATTGTCGGCATGTGATTCCTCCCACTCAGGTTGGGTCGAGGCTACAATGCGGCCTGCAAAAAGACGACGGGGGACGATCCGCTATGCGCATTCTGGTCAATGACAAGCCAGTCGACGCGCTGATGCCGCGGCAGGAAAAGAGCTTCACGCTCTCCCGGGCAGAGCAAGAAGTGAAGGCGATCGTGCTGACGTCGGCCGAGGCGACGCAGGCCTACGTCGCTCAGACCAAACGTTGGTTCCTCATCCTCGGCGGATTGGCGGTCCTGGTGATGCTCGGCACTGCCGCCGCGGGCCCTTTCATCGACCCCATGGATGGCGGCTTCATCTCGGTCGGCGCCCTGATCATCTGCGCCGTGTTCGTGCTGTTCATGTACCTGCTGCTCGGCCATCGCGTGCGGACCTGGAACCGCAAGCTCGCGCACCGCAGCGAGGGCCTGCCGCCCGCCGGCACGGCGATCTTCCTCGATGCCAAGGGCCTGTCGGTCGGCTCGGACATCTTTGCGTGGCCGGCGCTCGTGATCGACAAGG
Organism: uncultured Alphaproteobacteria bacterium; assembly: GCA_963755595.1. Classification (GTDB taxonomy): domain Bacteria; phylum Pseudomonadota; class Alphaproteobacteria; order Reyranellales; family Reyranellaceae; genus Reyranella. The sequence continues at coordinate 183,262 of CAVWKP010000024.1, forward strand.
TCGAACTCACGCTCGCCAGCGTCTCCTCCGGCGATAGCTCCAGCGATGTTCTCATCGTCGAGCGCCTGTCACTCAGCGCCGGAACGAAGACCATCGTGCTCGATCGCGCCATGCTGCGGAACGGCCTGCTGCTGGTCGACAACGCGTGGCGCAAGCTGCGCGCTCCGCATTGAGGTCTCTCACTCACTCTCCGTCAGATCCACCACGCGCGCCTTGTGGGCGTAGATGTCGACCTTGGCCCACATGCGGGCGCGCGCGACTTCGTTGGCCTCGGCTGCCGTCTTGAACGGGCCGTGCCAGGCCATCGTCTCGCGCACCGGTCGGTTCCAGTTCGCGCGCCCGTTCTCGATCTCGTACTCGGCCTCGAAGACGAACCACATCGCCCGCTCCACATCGCTCTGCGAATCGCTCACGCGACTTTAACAACTGATGCACACGCCTCACCAACATGTGAAGCGATCGGAATGTGAAGCAACACGCGCGCCGGCGTCACGATGCGCAGACGGCGTGCGCGAATCTCAGCGCAGCGCGCCACACTGTTGCCCAAGTCAGAACCGCTACTCCCGCCGCTACCGATGTAGCACTTTCCCTCCCCCCAAACTTACTGGAGTACACCATGTTGAAGACTGCGTTTGTGGCTGCCTGCGTGCTGGCAGTGTCGGGCAGTGTCGCGTTCGCCCAGAGCATGCTGCAGGGTCCGCACGACGCGCCCTACGGCGCCAACGGACCGGCAGAGCGCTCGGTGGGTGGCGATCCCAACGTCGCCCACACCTGGAACGGCGCGACCAGCTCGAGCAGCATGCGCAACGCTGAGCTGAAGGCGCAGAGCGCGCGCGCCGCCCAGGGCGCACCGGCGGCGCAGCCGTCTCGCTACTAAGACAAGCCTGTCCTCCTCGTTCCTGATAGAGTCCCTATCAGGAGCGAGGAGCGATATGCGCTTGGCCTGGATCACCAGCCTGTTCGAGGCGGAGAGTCCTTCGACTCGTCCGCCACGGGATGTCAGCAAATTCGACCTCGGGGTCTGCCCTCGCTGCCGCGGCCTGCGCGCGGTGGCGAGCCCGCGTTGCGTCCATTGCGACAGCCAAGCGCCGGTCGCCGCTGATGCCTGATTGCGCTGGCGCTCCGCTGCGTTGCGGCGGCCGTCGCTCTAGCAGGGGCGAGCCGGCATGACCGTCGAGTCCGTGCGCGCCTTCTTGGCGACCCATGCACCGGAGATCAAGATCATCGAGCTGGCGAACAGCACCGCCACCGTCGAGCTCGCCGCCAAAGGTCACGGCGTCGCGCCGGCGCAGATCGCCAAGACGCTGTCGCTGCGCATCAAGGAGCGCACTCTGCTGGTCGTGACCTCGGGTACCGCGCGCCTCAACAACCGCAAGATCAAGAACGTGCTGGGCGGCAAGCCGCGCATGCTGACGGCCGACGAGGTCGCGGCGATGACCGGTCATCCGGTGGGCGGCGTCTGCCCGTTCGGCCTCGCCACGCCCCTGCCCGTCTACTGCGACGTCTCGCTGAAGGCGTTTGACGAGGTGGTGCCGGCAGCCGGCTCGGCCAACAGCGCGCTGCGCATCAACCCGGCGCGGATGGCGGAGTTGACGAAGGCGGAATGGGTCGATGTCTGCGACCAGGGCTGAGTGAGCGAACTCCACCTCATCCTGGGGAGCGCGCCGCGGCCGTGCGTTTCACCCTTCGAGACGCGGCCTTGAAGGCCGCTCCTCAGGGTGAGGCGATCCCGTCAATGTGGACTATGCTACCAGCGACATGACCGACACCTACGACTTCATCGTCACCGGCGCGGGCTCGGCGGGCTGCGCGGTGGCGGGGCGGCTGAGCGAAGACGGCAAGTACCGCGTGCTGCTGCTCGAGGCGGGGCCGCGCGACAGCTATCCCTGGATCCACATCCCGCTCGGCTACCACAAGACCTTCAACAATCCGAAGGTCAACTGGATGTTCGACAGCGAGCCCGAGCCCGAGCTCAATGGCCGCGTGATGTACCAGCCGCGCGGCAAGGTCTTGGGCGGCACCTCGTCGATCAACGGCATGGTCTATATGCGCGGCAACGCCGCCGACTACGACGAATGGCGCCAGCGCGGCTGCGAGGGCTGGGACTACAATTCGGTGCTGCCCTACTTCAAGCGCGCCGAGGACAACCAGCGCGGCGGCGATCAGTTCCACGGCACCGGCGGGCCGCTCAAGGTGCAGGACCATCGCTGGCAGCCCACCCTCGCCCGCGCCCTGCATGACGCAGCGCTCGAGGCCGGCATCCCGCCCACCAAGGACTTCAACGGCGCCCAGCAGGAAGGCGTCGGATACTATCAATCCACCATCAACAATGCGCGGCGCTGGTCGAGTGCGCGGGCCTACTTGCGCAAGCGGCCGAACCTCACGATCGCGACCGGCGCGCACGCCACGCGGCTGCTGATCGAGAACGGGCGCGCCGTCGGCGTCGAGTACCGCACGCCGGCGGGACTGGTGACGGCGCGGGCCGGGCGCGAGGTCATCGTGTCGGGCGGGGTCTATGGCTCGCCGCAGCTTCTGATGCTGTCGGGGCTGGGGCCGGCGGCGCATCTGCAGCAGCACGGGATAAGAGTGATCAAGGACATGCCGGGCGTCGGCAGCCACCTGCACGATCACTTCAACACCTATGTCGCCTATCGCTGCAGCCAGCCGGTCACCATGAACGACCTGGCGAACAGCCTGCCGCGGCGGGTGATGGCGGCGGCGCGCTATGCGCTCGGCCGCACCGGGCCGCTGGCCAGCATGGGCCTGTTCGTCGGCGCCTTCGTGCGCTCAGACAAACGGCTGGAGCGGCCGGATTTGCAGATCAACATGTTCGCCTGGGCGGTCAAGGAGCGGAACCGCCACGGCGTGGTGCCGCAGCCCTTCTCGGCCTTCGGTCTCAGCCCCGTGCATCTCCGGCCCGACGGCCGCGGCACGGTGCGGCTGCGGTCCGCCGACCCGATGGCCGCGCCCGAGATCAGGTTCAACTTCCTGAAGAGCGCCAACGACTGGAACGCCATGCTGCAGGGCATGCGCATTTGCCGCGAGATCGGCCGGCAGCCGGCGCTCAGGCCTTTCATGGTCGAGGAGATCGAGCCCGGACCGGCCGTCACCGAAGAGAAGGCGCTGCGCGACTATGTCCGTGCCAGCGGCGTCTCCAACCTGCATCCCGTCGGCACCTGCCGCATGGGCCGCGAGAGCGACGCCGTGGTCGACCCACAGCTTCGGGTGCACGGCATCGCGGCGCTGCGCGTCGCCGATGCCTCGATCATGCCGTCGATCGTGGCCGGCAACACCAATGCGCCATCGATCATGATCGGCGAGAAGTGCGCCGACATGGTGCGCGAGGCAGCGCGTACTGGAGCCGGGTAGTGCTACCGTGCGCCGGGCGGTGCAAGGAGCGAGGCTAAGGCTATGGCAACGGACGTCCGTTTCAGGGGTAATCCGCAAGCGCCCACCGATCCCCGGGGACCAACCGGACGCCTGACCGAATGGCTGCAACATCTCCGCCTGGACGCAGTTCCAGACGATGTGAAGACTCGCGCCAAGCATCTCATCCTGGACGGCATTGGCTGCGCGCTCGTGGGCGCCCGGCTGCCATGGTCCGATACGGCGGTTGAGACCATCACGCGCTTCGAAGGGGCGGGTGACAAGACAATCATCGGTTGGGGGGCGTACCGCCAGCGGACCGGTCGCCTGCCTGCTCAACGGGACGTTCATCCAGGGCTTCGAGCTCGACGACTTCCATCCACTGGGGCCGCTGCACAGCGCGTCGGTCGTCGTTCCCGCGCTCCTGGCCTGCTCGGAAGAGCTGGGTCATGCAAGCGGCGACAAGTTCCTGCTCGGCGCCGTCGCCGGCTTCGAGGTCGGCCCGCGCGTCGGTATGGCCCTGCACGGCGCGCAGATGCTGTCGCGCGGCTGGCATTCGGGATCGGTGTTCGGCACCCACGCGAGCGCCGCGGCAGCGGGCATCCTGCTCGATCTCGATGCGGCGCGGTTCGAGGATGCTCTGGGGTTGGCGGCGACCCAGTCTGCCGGACTGATGGCCGCCCAATTCGAAGCGATGTGCAAGCGCATGCATCACGGCTTCTCTGCCCGCAACGGACTGTATTCGGCTTTGCTGGCGGCCGGCGGCTATACCGGCATCAAGCGCGTGTTCGAGCGCGAGTATGGCGGCTTTCTGTCGGTCTTCGGCGAAGGCCACTCTCCGGACGTCGGCAAGATCACCGAAAAGTTGGGCGAGCGCTGGGAAACGCTGCGGATCGCCATAAAGCCCTACGCCGCGATGGGCGCGCTTCACGCTCCACTCGACGCCATCTTCGACATCATGGCAAGACGCCCGCTGAAGAGCAGCGAGATTGACCGCATCGACATCGACATGTCGCACGCCGCGTATCATCACGGCTGGTGGGTCTTGGAAAGGCCCCTGACGCCGATCGCGGCGCAAATGAATGTGGGTTACGCGGTCGCGGTGGCAATTCTGGATGGCGCGGCGATGGTGCAGCAATTTGCACCGCAGCGCATCAATCGCGACGATGTCTGGGAGTTGATCCCGAAGATCACCGCGCATCATGATCCTGACTTCGACAAGGACCGCAGCGCGACGCGCAAAACCCGCATGACCGTGCATCTCAAGGACGGGACCAGGCTCCAGCACGTGGTCGAGATCGCGCGAACGATCGGCGCACCACTCACCAACGAGCAAGTCGTCGCGAAATACCGCACGCTGACCGACGGCATCGTCGCCCCGCAAAGACAGGCCGACATCGCGGACTTCGTGCTCAACCTCAAGGCCGCCAGCGACACGTCCGGTCTCGCGCGCCTGCTGGCCGCGCCAGTCGGGGCCGCGTTCAGCGAATGACCAGTCGGCTAACCAGGGGCGGACATTTCACGATGCACCAGGTGCGTCGCCGAGAGACCCAGGATTATCGGTCCCGTCGACCACCCGCTGTTTGTGTGTCGACCCCAGCGCCAGGTTCGTGTTGAACGCCAAGCTTCGCCATCTCGTCTGCGATGTCCGATGTAATGGCCGTGGCGGCGGCGATGTCGGCGTCACCCCCTGACGAACTGCCCTTCATGCGCTTGGCGATCCCGCGGCCAAACAGCGTATATGGATTCTCTGGATTGATGCGCAGCTCGGCATCGTAGTCGGCGATCGCGGCCTCATAGCGCTCCAGCTTCAGGTACGTAAACCCGCGAGACGCCAAGGCGTTGGCATTGTTTGGCCGCAGCCGAAGGGAGCTGTTGCAGTCCGCCAGCGCCTGGTCGAGCTGGCCAACCACGGCCTTGGCAAAGCAGCGGTTGTTGAGCGCCATGGCATTGTTGGGGCTCAGGCTTATCGCCCGGTCGTAATCCTCGATGGCAAGGTCGTATTGCCCCTTCTCGCGATGGGCGGTGCCCCGATCGTTATAGGAAGCCGCGTCCGACGGATTGATTGCTATCGCATGGTCATAGTCGTCGATTGCGCGATTGAACTGACCTAGGTCGTCATAGGCGTTCGCGCGGTTCCTGAACGCCGTTGCCAAGTCCTCCTTGGTCACGAGACCCCCCGCGATGACTGCCGAGCAAGCCTGGATCGTCTCGTACGACCCGTAGTTCTCGTAACACCCCTTGTTGTATGGTCCCAAGTCCTCGCCAAGCGCCGGTGCGACAATCGACGCGGGCAGCATCCAGGCGAAGATCGTAAATATCATGTGAGCGCTCGGCATATTCGCCTCCGCGAGCATCAGGTCATGAGATGTTATGCAAAGACACGCTCCTGGTTCATCGATGCCTTTTTGATCGAGACGGCAACATTCGACCTTGATCCAGGTCAACGTTGAATTCGCTTTTTCCTCCGGCGACTTGAGCTATATCAAGGCCGCTTCCGTGCCTGCCAGACAGTCTGACTGCTGCATGGCTTATCTTTCGATCATCGCCCTATCGATGACGCTTGGAGTCTACGGCGACGGGCCGATCGTGCTGGGCACGGGAGATGACTGGCCATCGTGGTACAGGCCCAATGTCACCGCGGAAAAACTGCAGCAGGACACCGCCGAATGCGAGAAGGACGCACGCATGCGTTCGCCGTCGTTCGGCAACAGCATGATCGGCGCTCAAAGAGTTGACGATCTCAAGAACCGGTGCATGAAAGCCAAAGGCTACTATCAGGTGGGCAAGGACGGCACGCGGATTAACTAAGAGGCTAGAGCATTTTCCAGAAAAGAGAGTCGCGAGGGATTCCCAAGGGGAGGAAGAATGATGATTCCGAGGTAGTGGCCGGAGGGGATCGATGGGTAAGCCGTACAGCCTGGATCTGCGCGAGCGTGTTGTGGCGGCGCTCGAAGAGGGGATGTCGACGGCTCAGGCGGCGGCCGCTTTTGGATCGGGAAAGCGACGGCGGGGGCATGGGGACGGCTGAAGCGCTCGCAGGGCGACGTCGGCCGGCAAGCAGGGCAAGCCCAAGGGCTCGGTGCTGATGCGCATGAGGCCTTCATCCTGGGGGCGCTGCGGGACAAGCCGACACGACGCTCGGGAGATGGTGGAGCGGCTGGCACGGAAGCGGCGTGCGGGTGGTGACGACGGCGATTTGGAAGTTCCTCGACCGGCGGAGCGACGCATAAAAAAAGACGCCATGCAGGAGCAGGAGCGTCCCACGTAAAGGCGGCACGCAGCGATGGTTCGAGAACAGGCCGAGCTTGATCCCGAGAGCCTAATCTTCATCGATGAAAGCGGGCTTTCGACAAGATGGCACGCTTGCGCGGCTGGGCACCGAAAGGCCAACGCTGCCGGGCCGCGATGCACACGGACACTGGAAGACCGTTACCTTCGTCGGCGGCTTGACCGGGCCGGCTTCATCGCGCCGATGCTGCTCGATGGGCCGATGGACGGCGAGATTTTCCTCGCCTGGTGCGAACAGATGCTGGCGCCAACCCTGCGGCCGGGCGGCATGGTCGTCATGGACAATGTGCCGGCCCACAAGGTCGCCGGCGTCCGCCAGGCCATCGAAGCGCGGGGCGCGACCTTGCTGTACCTGCCGCCTATAGTCCGATCTCAATCCGATCGAGAATGGCTTCGCCAAGCTCAAGGCCCACGTCCGCAAGGCCGCCGCACGAACCATCGAAGCCCTGAGGCCGCCACCGCAGCGCACTCCTAACCTTCAGCCAACCGAATGCGCAAACTTCTTCGCACGCGGTAGGCTGGACTAAGGGGAATCGCTAGCGGCAACGGAACCGACATCCCCTCAGCCGCAGATAAACTCTGCCTTTGTACCGCGACTCGTATGATCCAGCGCTTTGTGATGAACTGACCAGACAAGAAAACTGGGAGGGGATGGCCATGGATGACGTGACACGCAGGTCGCTCCTGCAGAGCACTGGTGCTGCCGTCGCAGCAGTTGGGTTTATTCAAGAGGCACAGGCGCGAACCGAGCCATTCGGGCCGAACGATCCTTACGACCTGGTCGTCCGCGGTGGCGAGGTGGTCGATCCCAGTCAAAACCTGCGCGGCAAACGCGACATCGGCATCCGCAACGCCCAGATCGCGGCCATCGAACCCGAGATCGCCGCGACGCGCGGCACGCAGACGCTCGACGCCTCGGGCCAACTCGTGCTGCCCGGCCTCGTCGACTTCCATGCCCACGTCCTGCCAGGCGCCGGCATCGGCCTCTCGGGCGACGAGCTGGTGCCCTACACCGGCTGCACCACCTACGTGAGCGCGGGCGACGCCGGCGCCGGCAGCTTCTCGGCCTTCAAGCATTTCGGCATCGCCTCGTCGCGCTCGCGAATCTTTGCTTTCCTGCACATTTCCTCGATCGGGCTCTCCGGATTTCCCGGTCGGCGAGATGCTGAACATCGACCACGCTCGCGTTGACGCGGCGGCCAAGATGCTGGCGGAAAATCCCGAGGTGCTGCTCGGCATCAAGGTCCGCGAGACGCTCGACGTGGTGGGCACCAACGGGCTTGAGCCGCTCAAGCGCGCGATCGCTGCCGCCGAGCGCTCCGGCGTCGAGGGTGCGCGGGTGATGTGCCATATCGGCAATGCGCCGGGCAATCTCTCCGACCTGCTCGACCTGTTGAGGCCTGGCGATGTGCTGACGCACGCCTATAGCGGCGCCGGCAACAACACTGTCGTGAACGGCAAGGTGCTGGCCGCTGCCCTGGAGGCCAAGAAGCGCGGCGTGCTGATCGACGTCGGCCATGGCGGCGGCAGCTTCGACTACACCGTCTGCGAGGCGGCTCTTCAGCAGGGCTTCACGCCCGACATCATCAGCAGCGATATTCACACCTTCAGCGTCAACTCGCCGGGCAAGCCCTTCCTGCCCTGGGTGATGAGCAAGTTCCTCAATCTCGGCATGTCGCTCGAGCAGGTGGTGACGCTCGCGACCGCCGCGCCCGCAAAGGCGATTGGTCGTGTGGCCAAGCTCGGGACGTTGCAGATCGGCGCGCCGGCCGATCTGTCGATGGTCGAGATCGTCGAGGGTCCGGTCGATTTCGTCGATACTCGCCAGAACACGCGCAAGGGCCAGCGCTGGATCAAGCCGATAGAGACCGTAAAGGCGGGGCGCCCGTTCGGCCGACCCTATCCGGCGCTCTTCAACTGGCCGTAGAGAAGGTGCCGATGCACGGCCGCGCATTGGAGTTTAAACTGCAATTTAATAGGTAAACGACGCCTCCGCACCTAACCTTGGACGCGTGATGGCGAAAGTGCTGCTCATCGAGGACGACCGCGAAACGCGCAGCGAGATCACGGCCGAATTGGTCGAACGCGGGTTCGACGTCGACTGGGCCGCGACCGGCGTCGAGGGCCTGGACAAGGCACGTGCCGGCGAGGCCGATGCGATGATCGTGGATCGCCTGCTGCCGGGCGTCGACGGCCTGACGATCATCGAGGTGGCGCGTCAGGAGCGGGTGACGAACTCCGGTGCTGGTGCTGAGCGCGCTGGGGGCGGTCGACGATCGCGTGCGTGGATTGCGCGCCGGCGGCGACGATTATCTGACCAAGCCGTTCGCCCTCGTCGAACTGGTCGCGCGACTGGAGGCCCTGCTGCGGCCGCCCGGCCGAGAGCCGCGAGACGACGCTCTGCGTGTCGGACCGCTCGAACTTGATTTGCTGGCGCGCACCGCGCGGCGGGGCGATCGGGCGATCGACCTGTTGCCGCGCGAATACCGCCTGCTCGAATACATGATGCGCCGGAAGGAACAGTTGCTGACACGCGCCATGCTGTTCGAGGAAGTCTGGAACTACAAATTCGTGCCGCAGAGCAACCTCGTCGACGTGCACATGGGCCGCCTGCGGCGAAAGATCGACAAGCCCGAAGAGCAGCCGATGATCCACAACGTGCGCGGCGAAGGCTTCGTGCTGCGTGCGCCTGCCTGAATTCACGCGCACGACGACGTTTCGCTGGACGCTCGGCATCTCCGGCGCCTTCGCCTTGCGCATGCTGTTGATGCTGCGGCTTCGTCTACTGCCAGGCCATCGCGACTATCTCACCGCCGCATCGATGACCGGCTGATCAACGGGCGCGCCGACGAATTCGCGGACGGAGACACCGGAGCGAGCGATCGCGCCGCAGCTCGAAGCGCACCTCGCCGCAGGATCCGCGCCGGGTCAAGCTCGACCGGCCTGTTCGACGCCAACGGCAAGCGGATCGCCGGCAACATCGAGAGGCTTCCGCCGGAGCTCACCGATCGATGGCCGTGCCGCAGGATGTGCCGATCGTCCGGATCGATAACTGCGGCCGCGAGGAGCAGAAGGTGCGGGCCATCGCCCGGCCGCGTTGCCGACGGCGCATCTGCTGGTGGTCGGCCGTGACGTCGAGGAGAACGACGAACATCACCGAGATTCTTGGCGAGACCCTGGCGCTGGGCCTCGTTCCCGCACTGTGCCTGGGCCTCGCCGCCGGCGCCTTCCTGAGCATCCGCGCGCAGAAGCGCATCGATGAGGTCAACGCGTAGTGTCCAGCGCATCGTCGCCGGCGACCTGCGGGAGCGGCTGCCGGCGCAGGCGTCGACGATCCGTTCGACCGGCTGGCGGCGCATCGTCAACGGCATGCTCGACGAAATCGAGGCGCTGGTGCACGAGCATGGCCGGCGTCGGCGACGACATCGCGCACGACCTGCGAACACCGCTCACCCGCGTGCGCATCGACGCTCGAACGCGGCGCGCCAAAGCGCGACCGCCTCGAGGACACTGCAGGCGGTCGGTCGATCAGGCAATGGTCGGCCTCGACCAGTCGTTCGCCATCATCACGGCGCTGCTGCGTATCGCAGAGATCGAGCACAGCCGCCGCCTGGCCGGCTTCCGTGACAGTCGAACTGGGTGACCTCGTGCGCGAAGTCGGCGACCTTTATGAGCCGATCGCCGAGGACAAGAAGAGTAGAGTTCGAAGTCGGCGCCGGACGAGGTGACCGTCGCGTGGCGATCGCGACCTGTTGTTCGAGGCGGTCGCCAATCTCGTCGACAATGCGGTGAAGTTCACGCCGGAAGGCGGCCGGGTCGAGCTCTCGGTGCGCAGCGAAGGCGATGAAGCCGATCGTGCGCGTCACCGACACCGGCCCCGGCATCGCCGCCGAGCGAGCGCGAGCTGGTCGGCAGGCGCTTCTATCGCTCGGACAAGAGCCGCAGCGATCCGGGCCTGGGCCTCGGGCTGAGCCTGGTGACCGCCATCGTCAAGCTGCACGGCTTTCAACTGAGCATCTCGCCCGGCCCTGGCTGTGTAACCAAGATCACGGGCCACCGGGCGACCTTTTCCGGTCCGGCAAAACACTAAAGCCGAATTTGGTCACTGGACGCGCCGGTTCGGATCACGATAGGTGACCTCAACGTCGACGGGAAAGCGCCGTGACCGCACGTCCAACCGAATCGCAGGGAAGTACTCCCTATAGTCTGGGCGTCCTGCTCGAGCCAAGCCGCGATGGCCAAGCTTGGTGTCATCGCGCTGGTCTTGCTGGCGCTCGCCGCGGGCTTCGCCGGCGCCGCAGGCTGGCTGTCCCCGGCTCGTCTCGACCAGACGCGCCTGGTCGACGAGTTCGAGTTGGTGAACGGACGGCACGCCGGCTTCCGCCGCAACCATGCCAAGGGCGTTTGCGTCTTCGGCTGGTTCGAGGGCAACGGCGCAGGCGAGCGCCTGTCGCACGCCGCAGTGTTCCGGCCGGGCCGCGTGCCGGTGATCGGCCGCTTCGCGCTGGCGGGCGGCGTGCCCACGATGCCCGACGGACCCAACGCCGTGCGCAGCCTTGCCCTGCAATTCGCGCTGCCGAACGGCGAGGTCTGGCGCACGGGCATGAACGACATCCCGGTGTTTCCCGTGCGCGATGCGCAGGGTTTCTATGACAACCTCGCCGCATTGGCGCCGGATCCCGCCACCGGAAAGCCCGATCCGGCGAAGCTCCAGGCGTTCGTGGCGGCGCATCCCGAATCGGCGCGCGCCATCGGCCTGATCAAGAACACGCCCTTCTCCTCGGGCTTCGCCAACGCAAGCTACAACGGCCTGAACGCCTTTCGCCTGGTCAACGCGGCGGGTGTCGCTACGCCGGTCCGCTGGACCCTGCGAGCCGTCGACGCGTTCGAGCCCGAGCCTGCCGAAGCGCCTGCCGGCAAGAACTACCTGTTCGACGCACTGGCCGCCCGGCTCTCCGGCGGTCCGGCTCAGTGGCATCTCCTGCTGACCATCGGCCAGCCGGGCGATCGTACGGACGACGCCACCATCGCCTGGCCGGCCGGACGCGAGACGGTCGACGCCGGCACGCTCACGCTCGACAGGATCGAAGCCGAGGGACCAGGCAACTGCCGCGACATCAACTTCGACCCCTTGGTGCTGCCATCGGGTATCGAGCCTTCGGACGATCCGCTGCTGTCGGCGCGTTCGGCGGTCTATTCCGTGTCCGTCAGCCGGCGGCTCGGTGAACCGAAGACGCCAAGCGCCGTCCAGCCGGGCAACGTCCAGCCAGGCAACAAGGGGAACTGAGTCATGCAGGCCCTGTTCCCGATCACCTCGCGCCTGCTGCATTGGGCGATGGCCGTTCTGGTGCTGGCTCAGCTTTTCATCGGCATCGCCATGGTCGGGTCGATCTCCGACTATCACCGCCTGGTGGCGATCCATAAGCCGCTCGGCATGCTGATCCTGGTCCTGGTGGCGCTTCGCCTCGTCAACCGGCTGCTGCGTCCGCCGCCGTCATTGCCTGCGGCCATGCCCGGTCTTCTGCGCCTCGCCGCTCATGGCTCCCATCTGCTGCTCTACGGACTGATGTTCGCCCTGCCGCTGGTCGGCTGGGCGATGCTGTCCGCCGCGAATTATCCGATCACGCTGGCCGGCCCCATTCATCTTCCGCCGATCATCCCACCGAGTGACGCGCTCTACGCGGTGCTGCGCCCGTTGCACACCGTCCTCGCTCTGCTGCTGTTTGCCACCTTCCTTGCCCATCTCGGCGCAGCGCTCATGCACGCGCTGATCTTCCGTGACGGGGTGTTCAGAAGCATGGTGTCATGGCGGCGAAATCCTCGGGCAGGGCGAGGCCACAAAATTCGAATTTAATGTCCGTGCGGCCTGCGACGCATTCTCCCGACATTGGCCGCAACGATTCCTCGGCCCACCGCAGGCGTTGCGTCCGGCACGGGCTTGAACGACATTAGGGACATGGCGAAGGCGCAACCTCCGCGTTGAGACGCACGCTGGCGTTGGCGCTCTGCGCTGTGCTGGATCCCGCTGCGGCAATGGCCGACGAGGGCGGCGGCAGCATCTGGATTCCGGGCCAGTTCGCGAGCTTCGCCGCCTCGCGCACGCTGCCCGGCTGGTCGGTCGAGACCACGGCCTATGTCAGCCATGCCAAGCAGACGAGCGAGAACGCCGCGGCGCGCGGCGGCGCCCGGGTCAACGGCCGCGTCGAGGTGCAGGATTATTTCTACGTGACGCCGGGCTACACCTTCGAAACGCCGGTGCTGGGCGGCGCCCAGCTTTATTTCGGGGCGACGGCGTCGTACGGCTGGATGGACACCTCGGTCACCGCCGTCATCAGCCGGCGCAACGGCCGCACCTCCGACACCGCCCTCGACGAGAGCGCCTGGGGGGTCAGCGACCTCACGCCGCTGGCCTCGCTGAAATGGCAGTTCGGCCCGCACAACGTCATGGCCTATGTCACCGGCAACATCCCGACCGGCTATTACGATCCCGACACGCTGGCCGGCGTCGCCGCCGGCCACTGGGCGGCCGATGGCGGCTTCGCCTATACCTGGGACGGCGGCCAGGGGCTGGAATTCTCGCTCACCGCCGGCGCCACCTACAACTTCATCAACCCGACCACGCTCTACCAGAACGGCGTCGACGGGCACGTCGAGCTGGGCGCGTCGTGGGAGGTCGCCTCGCCGTTCTACATCGGCGCCGTGGGCTATCTCCTGAACCAGCTGACCGACGATGTCGGCGCGCCGGCCGATCTCGGCGGCCACCGCTCGCGGGTCGCGGGGGCGGGGCCGCAGCTCGGCTGGTCGATCCGCACCAGCCGGGTCAATGTCGACGTGAACCTGCGCGGCTATGCCGAGTTCGCGGCGCAAAACCGGCCCGAGGGCTGGAACGCCTGGCTCAACGTGACCTTCTCCCTGCCCCGCTAGCGCTCTATGATCGGCCAACCCAACCAGCAGGACACAAAGCCATGACCAGCTCCCCGGACAACAAGTGGATCGGCAAGCGCACCCCCCGCCCCGACGGCGCGGACAAGGTCACCGGGCGGGCGGCCTATGCCGCCGACACCAACATGCCGGGCATGATCTGGGGCAAGGTGCTGCGCAGCCCCCATCCGCATGCGCGCATCAAGTCGATCAACACCGCCAAGGCCGAGAAGCTGGCCGGCGTGAAGGCCATCGTGACGTCCAAGGACGTGGTCGATTTCCCGATCGACAAGGGCCCGGTGATGCTGGGCATCCAGGACATGCGCTGGATGTGCCGTAACGTCATGGCGCGCGACAAGGCCTTGTTCCACGGCCATCCCGTGGCGGCCGTCGCCGCCACCACCGAGCGCATCGCCGCCGCCGCCTGCAAGCTGATCGAGGTCGAGTACGAGGTGCTGCCCTTCGTGATCGACATCGACGAGGCGAAGAAGCCCGGCGCGCCGACCCTGTTCGACCACATCAAGTTCGACGGCAAGCCCTCCAACATCGCCGGCACGCTCGAGCACAAGCTGGGCGACGTCGAGGCCGGCTTCAAGGAAGCCGAGGTGATCGTCGAGAAGAGCTTCAAGACCGAGGCCGTCCACCAGGGCTACATCGAGCCGCACGCCTGCCTGGTCAGCCACGTCGACGGCAAGGTCACCGTCTGGAGCTCCAGCCAGGGTCAGTTCATGGTTCGGGCGATGTGCTCGCTGATGACGGGTATCCCCCAGAGCAACATCCGCGCGATCCCGGCCGAGATCGGTGGGGGGTTTGGCGGCAAGACCATCGTGTATCTCGAGCCCGTCGCCCTGCTGCTCTCCAAGAAGTCGGGGCTGCCGGTCAAGATGGTGATGACGCGCGAGGAGGTGATGCGCGCCTCGGGGCCGACCTCGGGCTCCTCCTCCACCGTGAAGATCGGCGCCAAGAAGGACGGCACCATCGTGGCCGGCCAGGGCACCTGGTACCTGCAGGCGGGCGCCTTCCCCGGCTCGCCGATCCGGGGCGCCGCGGGCTGCGCGTTTGCGCCCTACAACATCCCGAACGTGCTGTCGCGCGGCTTCGACGTCGTTAGTAACCGCTCCAAGGTCGCGGCCTACCGCGCGCCCGGCGCGCCGATCGGCGCCTTCTCGGTCGAGAGCGTGCTGGATGAGCTGGCCGAGAAGCTCGGCATGGACCCGCTGCAGCTGCGCCTCAAGAACGCCGCCAAGCAGGGCACCAAGGCCGCGCACGGCCCGGTCTTCCCGGTGATCGGCTACGAGGAGACGCTGCGCCAGGCGCTCGCCTCCGAGCACTACAAGTCCAAGCTCGGCCCCAACCAGGGCCGCGGCGTCGCCTCGGGCTACTGGTTCAACGCCGGCGGCGAATCGAGCGCGCAGGTCAACATCACCGAGGACGGCAACGTCGTGGTGATGACCGGCCATCCCGACATCGGCGGCTCCCGCGCCTCGACCGCCAACATCGCCGCCGAGCTTTTAGGCATCCACCCCAGCCGCATCAACGTGATGATCGGCGACACCGCGAGCGTCGGCTTCTCGAACCTGACCGGCGGCAGCCGCGTCACCTTCGCCTCGGCCATGGTGGTCACCCAGTCGGCCGACATCGTCATAAAACAGCTCTGCGCGCGCGCCGCCAAGATCTGGAAGATCGAGCCCGAGGCCGTCACCTGGGACAACGGCCATGCCCGCCCGGCCGGCGACAACGCCGGCAAGTTCGAGCCGCTGTCGCTCGCCCAGATCGCCGCCAAGGCGGCGGAGACCGGCGGCCCGATCGGCGCCGGAGTCCAGCTCAACACGGTGGGCGCCGAGGGCGGCTTCTCCACGCACATCTGCGACGTCGAGGTCGACCCCGGCACCGGCTGCACCCGCGTCATCCGCATGACCTGCTTCCAGGACGTCGGCCGCGCCATCCACCCCGACTATGTCGAGGGCCAGCTGCAGGGCGGCATGGCCCAGGCGATCGGCTGGGCGCTGACCGAGGAGTACATCTACAACAAGCGCGGCCAGGTCGATAACCCGGGCTTCCTCGACTACCGCATGCCGGTCGCCTCGGACCTGCCGATGCTCGAATGCGGCATCATCGAGATCCCCAACCCGAAGCATCCGCAGGGCGTGAAGGGCGTCGGCGAGGTCCCGCTGGTGCCCGGCATGGCCGCCGTCGCCAACGCCGTGAAGGCCGCCACCGGCCTGCGCATGACCCACCTGCCGATCTCGCCGCCCAAGCTGCTGGCGGCACTCGACGCCGCCGCAGACCGCAAGATGGCGGCGGATGTAGCGCCGTTAAAGCGAAGTGCGCGCAGCCGGGGGAGCTCGCGCAGGATGCGCTCGAAGGATGGCGCGTGCCCGCTGTGTGGAGCCTTCGAGACGGCGCTGCGAGCCTCCTCGCTGAGGGCTGTCAGACGCGGCTGTGGGTGCAGCACGGTTGCCGCTCGCAGACGGTGCCGCCTCACGCCCCGCCCTGCATATACCGCACGGGATTGCCCGCATCGGCCTTGAAGATCCTGTCCGCCTCGGCGAACAGGGCGGCGAGGGCTCGGGCATCGAGATCCTCGAAGCGCTCGAAGCTGAAATTGTTGCCGCCGCGCCGCGTCTCGCCGAACGGCGCCCGCTGCGAGCGCAGGAGCGGCTCGCCGTTCTTCGTCACCGCCATGTAAACGCTGATGTAGTTCTTCTGCAGCGCCACGCCGATCACCGCCCAGTCAATCGACTCGCCGGACTTGATGGCGTAGCGGAAGCGGCCATAGCCGATCATCTTCATGCGCATGCCGGCGCTGCCGGCCGGCGTGCCCTGGTGGAAGGTGCGCTTGAGGCCGGGCGCGGAGGTGCGGATCAGCCTGTCGAGCCGGGCGAGATCGGCCTTCCGCGCCGGATCGAAGGCGAGATAGGCCGCGAGGCTATCTGCGGTGACACGAAACATGGCGGCAAGATGACACGCGTGCCTATTGCGGAGCCGCCGGCGGTGACTTCGGCGTCGGCGGCGGCGCCGGACGGTTCGCCTCGACGACCTTCACGCCATCGACCGTGAGCGTGATCGAGGCCGGCGGGTCGCCGTCGGCGCGCATCCAGTTCTTCGCCACGGCGAGCCGGATGCCGGCATCGACGGCGTCGCGATTGCCGGTGCCGAGCTTCTGCATGACCTTGTCGACCTTGGCCCAGGTCGGCGGCGGGCGACCGCCGGTCACCTGGCGTACCGCGGTCATGAGCGATACCAGAAATTGTGCCGCCGCATTCGGAGGTGTTGCCATTTTGCAACGTTAGCGCCGCCTGCAGGCCTCGCGCAACTAGGGGCAACCGGTGCGGCGCTCTGACTCACGACGGGCACGAAGCGCCGGCTCGCTCCGTAGTGTATACTGGGCCGCCCCTTCCCCCCTCCTTTCACCAGGCCCGCGTACCAGGGAGCCGTCGTAATGCCCGATAGTCTGTCTCTCAATACCTTCAAGAAGCGGGCCACGGCAGAAGAGATCCAGGCCGACCTCCAGGGGCGCATCGACCGCCTGATCGCACGCAGCGAGAAATACCGCGGCTGCAAGACCACCCTGCCGCGCCCGATCGGCGTGCGCGGCGAGGGCGCGCCCAACTGGACCGTCGACGGCTTCCCCGACCTGCCCTCCGGCTGCTTCTCCGAGATGGTGCGGATCCTCGACCAGGTGCGGCGCGAGTACGAGCTGGTGTGCTGAGCCCTGGTCGTCCCGAGCGGAGCGAAGGACCTCTTCGACGACCAGCCGCAGATCGTTCGAAGCGAGGGCCTCGCTCGGCCTCGCTTCGCTCGGCTGCGGTTGAGTACGCACGCAACTGCGCTCGCTTCAGTCGGGACGACGGCACGTCACCTGAACTTCTAATGACCAAAGTAGGTGGTCGGGGCCGTCTTCGCTTATCTTGGCCCCATGACGAAGCGGCTCGCTCCCTGTGATCCCCGCCTGACGCCGGCTGAGCGGCTGGCCCACTACACCCGGATCGACCCGCTCTCGGGCTGCCATATCTGGCACGGCTCGATCAATCACGCGGGCTACGGCAAGCTCAACGTCAGGAACAAGTCGCTGGCCGCCCATCGCCTGGCCTGGACGCTGAAGCACGGCCCGATTCCGGAGGGCATGATCCTCTGCCATCGCTGCGACGTGCGGCGCTGCTGCAACCCCGACCATCTCGTGCTCGGCACGCGCGGCGACAACATGGCCGACCACAAGGCCAAGCGCCTCGCCGTCCACGCCGGCCGCGCCGCGAGCGGCCCCGAACTCGGCCCGCATCTACATCGTCTACCGCGGGCTCGAGCTGAGCGGCGAGGTCGAGGCGCGGCAGCTCGGCGTCGTCCCAAGCGAAGCCGAGCGAAGCCGACCCCTACCTCATCCTGAGGAGCCGCGCGCAGCGCCGCGTCTCGAAGGATGGGCAACAAGCGAGAGCTGGCAGGCGACCACCCTTCGAGACGCATCGCTGCGCGATGCTCCTCAGGGTGAGGTCTACCATCGCTGCGCGTTGCTCCTCAGGGTGAGGTCGTGCGGCAGCGCACGGCGGCGAGGACGTTCATGACCCACCCCGTCTCCTGGCTGTCCTTGCTGCGCACCGCGCGGGCGCCGCTCACGGTGGTGGCGCTTGCCGCCATCGCGCTGGTGCTGCCGCCGCAATCCTCCGACATGCTGGCGGCCGTGGGCGATGACGGGCACGCCGTCGGGTTCTACCTCGTCGCTCGCCCTGCTCACCTTCAGCGGCTGGTACTGGACGCGCGCGCTGATCGCCGCCCGCTTCGACGTGCCCCACTCGGCCGATGGCCTGGCGGCGCTGCGGCAGGCCGACGCCCGCATCGATCCCTATGCCTACGACGCCGTGCCGTGGATCGTGTTCTTCCTCACCTTCCTGCTGGGCCTCGGCCTGTTCCTGCGCAGCGGCACCCAATGGACCCAGGTGCTGGCCGGGCTGCCGCTGCTGATCTGGCTGGCGCTGTTCATCCTCTACCGGCCCGGCCGCCGGATCGGCGCCGCGCGCGCCCCGCGCCGCATCGCGTTCGGCACCGCGCAGCCCTATCGCTCGGTCAACCAAGGGCAGGGCAGGGCCAGCCCAGGCGCAGCACCGGCACCCTGCGCGACTGGTGGCGCGCCCTCCCCGTCCACTTCCGCCTGCTGGTCAATCGCGCGCCCGGCGGACCCGAGGTGGCCGGGACATTCATCGGCCTCGCGCTGTTCCTGTTCTTCTGGGGCGCGTTCGCCTCGTTCGTCACCTTCCCCGACCCCTTCGTCAGCCTGCCGATCGCCCTCGCCGCGATCTTCCATGGGCCGAGTGCCGCGCTGTTCATCGCCGCCCTGATCATCGCGCCGCTCTCGGTCATCACCTTCCTGGCCGACGGCTATCGCATCGAGTTCACGGTCGGCGGCCGCACCACCGGCCCGGCGCGCCCGCCGGTGATCGCGGCGCTGGCGATCTGGATCGCCCTCGCGCCCTGGGTCTTCCACCTGCACACGGTGCGGATCACCGAGACCGTGGCGCACCGCCAGCCGCTCGACGCGCTGTTCCAGCAATGGGCCGCGGCCTGCGCGCCGGGAACAGGACCGGTGCAGCCGATCATCGTCGCCGTCTCGGGCGGCGCCAGCACCTCCGCGGTGTGGGGCGCGCGCGTGCTGCAGGAAGCGGAGGAGATTTCGGGCGCACCAAGAGGGGGGGGCCGCGCGGTGTTCGCCGTGTAGTAGCGTCTCGGGCGGCTCGCTGGGCGCGGCGGCCTACATGGCGCTGCTGGCCGACCTCACGCCCGAGGAGCTCTGCAAGGACGGCACCGTCACCGAGGCGCGCAAGGCCCGCGCCCGGCTGCTCGCCGAGCAGCCGCTCGGCCACGACGTGCTGGGCGCGCTTTTGGCCGGCGCGCTCGCCGTCGACATCCCGCGCAATCTTTTGAGCCCGTTCGCCGCCGCGGCGCGCGTGGTGGTGGGCGGCCAGCCGCGCGGCGGCGACCGCGCCGAGGCGATCGAGCGCGCCTTCGAGGTGCTGTTTCCGATCGGCGAGAACAACATGCCGTTCATGGCGCCCTACCTGCTGCTGTTCTACGGAGACCTCGGCCCGCAAAGCGAGCCGCCGGCCGGCCGCTACCGCGCCGGCATGCCGCTGTGGATCGCCAACGGCACCGACACCGGCTCGGGCGGCCGGCTGCTGACGGTGCCGTTCGATCCCAAAGTCGAGCTGGCCGTTCGGCGGCGCGGGCGACGTGCTCTCGATGCTGGGCGGCGACGTGCCGATCTCGACCGCGATCGACAACACCACGCGCTTTGCCTACCTCGAGCCGTCCGGCGAACTGCTGCGTGACCAGCCACGGACCGCCGCGCGCGCGCTGCGCGATCGCTTGTGCGACCAGGTGCGGCTCTGCACCAGCGGCCCTTCTGGGAGCGGATCTGTCGAGATCGTCGACGGCGGCTATTTCGAGAACGAGGGCCTGCAGACCGCGCTCGACCTCGCGCAATGGCTCGAGACCAAGGGCAGCGCGGCGCTGGGCGGCCGCGCGGTGCGGCCGATCATCCTCCAGGCGACCGCCACCGGCTCGCCCGACGTCACGCCCGCCGAGGTGGTGCGCGTCAACAGCCCACCGGACGATCCGACCAAGCCGCAGCTCGCGCCGGCGCCGTTGCAGATCCTGGCGCCGCTGGTCGGCCTCAACGCCGCGCGCGGCGGCCATTCCGCCGTGCTGCTGCGCCAGGCGCGCGACAAATACCAGGAGCGCTTCTTCCACTTCTTCCTGCCCGGCCAGGACGGCCGCGAGGTGCCGCTCAACTGGGTGCTGTCGGACGCCACGACGGCGTTCATCCGGGGGGCGATCTGCGAGCAGACGCTGAGCGGTAACCGGGACGAGTTGGAGCGGCTGCACAAAGCGGCCGGCGGCGCCGCTGCCCTCAACGGCGTGTCCCCGGTAGCGCTGCGGCCCGGTAGTGTGGATCGTCCACTGGAACCGCACGCGCGATTTTGTTCTACTCGCCCGGTGAGGGGGAGATCTTGACGGCAGCGGGCGCTCGCAAGGCAACGGGCCGCGTCGCTTCGATCGCGCTGGTGGCGGGCGCGGTGCTGTTCTCGCTGGTGGTTCTCGAGCTGGGCTGCCGCGTGCTGAGCCGCGGGCCCGGGGCGCTGGTCCACTGGCCGAACTTCGCGGCCGAGATGATGGGCATCGACGACGGCAGCTGCAACTACGTCTCCGACAGCCAGCTCGGCTGGTCGATGCCGCCCAGCTGCTCGTCGCCCGGCTACGACACCGACGCCAACGGCTTTCGCCGCGTGCCCGCGCGATCGCCGGCCGCGGCGGCGGCGCTCGCCCAGCCGCCGGTGCTGGCCACCGGCTCGTCCTTCACCTGGGGCCACGATGCGGCGGACGGCGAGACCTGGCCCGCCTTCCTGCAGGCTGAGAGCGGCCGCCAGGTGCTGAATGCCGGCGTCAGCGGCTATTCGCTCGACCAGACGGTGCTGCGGACCGAGCAGGGCGCCGCGCGGCTGAAGCCGCTGGTGATCGTGGCGAGCTTCACGCCCGGCGACGTCTGGCGGACCGAGCTCAGCCTCGCCTACAGCCGGGAGAAGCCCTATTTCGTCGTGACCAAGGACGCAGGCCACGAGCAGCTCGAGTTGCGCGGCGTGCCGATCGCGCCCCACCCGCGCGCGCCGTTGCCGCCGGCGGCGCGCTGGCTCGGCTGGTCGGCTTTGGCGAACGAGATCGTGGAGCGGCTCGCCATCCGCGACGGCTGGTACTACGAGGAGGCCCAGGCCGTGCCGCCGGGCACCGGCGAGACCATCTCCTGCCTGCTGATGGGGCGGCTCGCCCGGCTCGGCGTGCCGGTGATGGTGGTGGCGCAGTACGGCCGCGGCTACTGGGAGGCGGACGCCGCCTACCGGGCGCGGGCGCGCGGCTCGAGCGCCAAGGTGCTGGGGTGCGCCGCCGCGGCCGGGCTCGCGGCGTTCGATCTCGCGGGGCCGCTGCAGGCCGCGATCGAGGCGCGCGGGCTGTCGACGCTGTACGGCAGCGAGCACCATACGCCGGAGGGCAACCGGACCGTGGCCGAGCTGATCTACCGGGAGCTGGTGCGGCGCAACCTCCTGCCGCAGGCGGCGACACGGTAGGAGCCAGCGCAGGGTAGAATCCGTTCATCATTTGGGCCTGTCAGGCCCGGTGGTGCAACAGGGTGGGGCGCGAAGCCCTCGGGTGAGCGCAGCGCCCCAGGCTGTTGCGGATACAGAGGCGTTGCGAGCCGCATAGGCGATCGGCGTCAGGTTGCCGAGCGCGCTGTGCGGTCGTACGGTGTTGTAGTCGCGCCGCCAGTCCTCGAGGATCGACGCGCGCCTGAGCGAGCGAGATGAACAGCGTCTCGTTCAGCAGCTCGTCGCGCAGCCGACCGTTGAAGCTCTCGATGAAGGCGTTCTGCGTCGGCTTGCCGGGAGCGATGTAGTGCCAGTCGACGCCGCTGGTCTGCGACCAGCGCAGGATCGCCATGCTGGTGAGCTCGGTGCCGTTGTCGGAGACGCAGCTCAGCGGCGGCCGCGCCGGGCGATGACGCATCCAGCTCGCGCACGACCCGGAGGCCCGACAGCGACGTGTCGGCCACCAGGCACAGGCACTCCCGGGTAAAGTCGTCGACCACCGCCAGGATCCGGAACCGCCGGCCGTCGGTCAGCGTATCGCTGACGAAGTCGAGCGACCAGCGTTGGTTCGGGCCCTGCGGCAGCACCATCGGCGCCCGTGTGCCCAGGGCCCGCTTGCGGCCGCCACGCCGGCGAACCTGCAGCCGCTCCTCGCGGTAGAGCCGACGCAGCTTCTTGTGGTTCACATGCATGCCCTCGCGCGACAGCAGCACATGCAGCCGTCGCTAGCCGAAGCGACGGCGCACCGCCGCCAGCTCACGCAGCCGCGCCGCGCATCGCGCCATCGTCCGACGACGGCTGCCGATAGCGGATCGAGGTCCGCTCGACCCCGATCGTCCGGCACGCCCGCCGCTGGCTCACCGCATGCATCGCTGACAAAGGTGCGCCACGGCCTCCCGCCTGGCGGCGGGCGTCACCATTTTTTTGTCGCGATATCCTTCAGCATGGCGTTGTCCAGCATCGCCTCGGCCAGCAGCTTCTTCAGCCGGCGGTTCTCGTCCTCCAGCGCCTGCAGCCGCTTGGCGTCCGACACCTCCAGCCCGCCGTACTTGGCCTTCCACTTGTAGAACGTCGCGCTGCTGATCCCGTGCTTGCGGCACACATCCACTGTCGCCGCACCCGCCTCGTGCTCCCGCAGGATCCCGATGATCTGCTCTTCCGTGAACCTCGACTGTCTTCATCGTCCGTCTCCCCTCGGGAGACGGACTCTACCCAAATCTGGACGGAGTTTCAGGGGCGACGATTTTGTTCCTCTTTGTTCGGGATGCGTGAAAGCCCAGTCTCAAGATTGCATAGCTCTCGTATTGTGCGGATCTCGATGGCATAGGTTGGCGCGATATTGTCTATCACGAGGTCGAACAATGCGATGACCTGCGAGATGTCGCTGAACTTGAACTTTGTAATGATTGAAGAAATCACAGCATGGCGGCACTGCCATCCGTAGATGTGCTTGTTCTCATCAATGTCGTATTCACTTACGATATCGCGCAGGTTCGTAAGGACATTCTTGATTTCCATTGCTGAAATGCCGAGCAAGCGAATTACTAGCTGCCGGTGAACACGCACGCCGGCGTTTTCCATGGCAGCTACATATCGAAAGATGTCCTGATATTCGGTGTGCAACGCCGCGTAGTCGCGTAAGATGATGTCATCGAATGCCTCTACTGCGAAAATGTTCTTGAGGCAGACGAACATGTCAGCGCCGCAACGTTGGGCGAGTTGACGGCGGCGCTCTTCTTTGGAAAACCCTGCGAAGTCTCGCTCTGCGAGATCCCTAACGGCATGATTGTATTCGACAAGGGTTAGCAGGCGTTCGATCTCTTCTGGCTCAAGCCGAGATATCCTAAATGTCTTCCCGTACTTAAAGAGGTACGGAGTCTCCATTCTTGGATCCCAGTGATTGCGACTAAGACGCCAACACGACCTTAAGGCGCATGTTCTTGTCGGCCGAAAGTCCATCTATGAGCTGGTTAACCTGCTGTAGATGATGATGGGCATCATCGATGAACAAGACACCGTCCCGCTTTTCCTTTGCTAGTCCTGCAGCGATCTCCCTCCAGGCAGATGCTGAAAGGCCATGATCCTGCTTGTGTTCGTAACGCTACATAACCAGCCTTATGTAGTCGAGAAAGCAACTGTCGGGCGGCTGTTGATTTTCCGACTCAGCCGCACCCAGAACCGTCGCCGTCAACGCGTCGTCCTTCGCGAAGAATTCTGTGATGGCACTAACGATTGACCGTTCGAATGTGTAGCCGGCCGCGATGTCGGCATAAGTTGCTGGCCAACCACTGGCCATGGCGCTCAAATCAGCGCGCCGTTCATCTAAGACCTCCGAGACCTCGATCGTCGTAGACCGCACTCTGTCGAGTGATGTGAGGGGCTTCAGTGGAGGTGGCTTGCCTACGGCTGAAGCATGGTGAATTGAGGTCAGCGCGGCAGAAAAGTCATCAATCGACCCAAAGGCTACTTTGATGTCTCTTCGTTCATAGAGGCTCGCCCGCGCTTCATCTGCCTGATACATCAACAGAGCAATGCGACCTGGCTGCATCGCCTTGCTATTCAGGTCAGCGGCGCGATTTACTAGTACACGAATGTCTTCATCTGCCAACGACTGGCCAATGATGACGAGTTGCGCACCAGATAGGTCTCCGCGCAGGCGGTCGTACAGTTTTTGCCGGTAAATCTCCGTATGCTGATAGTCGAGGTCCGAGATGATGATGCGAGAAGCGTGACCGTCACAGATATCCTTGTCGATCGTCCCGTGCAGCTTGAACAGCTCAACGTCCGGAACCTCTTCATCGAGCGTAAAGTCAAAATTGGAAGAATAGACTTTACACGCCAGTTTATGCTGGCTGTAAGCTTCTTCGACCAACTGATCGTAATTGGTCGTGAAAATGCTCTTCCACGGAAAGAGCGGGATGTTTCGCAGGCCTCCAGAAGGTTTGAGGTTTAGCATCATGCTACGCAATAGCATGACGAGTTTTCTTCGATCTGCTTTGCCTTCGGCTATGCCCGAAATTTCGGTCAACGCGTAGCCGCTGCCAATCTCGAATTCCCTTTCGATCCTCTCGATCACCGTTGCAGTGGATGGGCCTCCGGATGGGATCGATGCCCCCGCGCCGAAAAGCAAAACGGTCTTTCTGGGATCAAGCTTGGATACGATTTCTTTAATTTCGACCGACATTGTGACGGACTCCCCACCGAAACTCTGCAGCGTAGGCGCACTAGCGTCAATGTGTCCTGGAAGCCATTATTCTACCATGGGTAGTATATCGAACTCCTTCCCAAACGGGCGGTTTTTATCTGCTGTCAAAGGGATGTGGTTCGGGACACTGATGCGCTTAACCATGATGAAGAAAGCGGGCGTAGGTTTCGCCACTGGCCTATAAACGAGGGGAGAACGGTTTTTCGCGGTTGGGGGCAGCAGTGAAAGCGGCGCTTATGGTGATGCTGGCCGCCGCGCTGGCGGCAGGGCCGGCGGCGGCCCAGGAGGAGATCCCGCCGCCGTCGGGCGGCAAGGCGCCGCTGGTCGTGGTGTTTTCCGGCGCGACCGGCGCCGACAACTATCGGGTCATCTCCCGCCAGATCGCGGCGCTGGGCTATGACGTGGCGCTGTTCAACTCCAACGACGTGATCAAGGGGCACCGGGGCGAGGCGCTCGCCGCCGCCGTGAAGGAGGCGATCGCCGGCGCGCGCCGGCTGCCGCATGCCCAGCCGGGCAAGATCGGCGTGGTGGGCTTCTCGCTGGGCGGCGGGCTGGCGCTGGGCTTCGGCTCGGCTTTTAGCGACGACGTCGCCGTCGTCGCCGCCTGGTATCCTAGGCTGACCAGCGAATCAAGAACCCGGGGGCGTTCGCCGGCCGGATCAAGGTAGCCCGTCGTCATGTTCGCCGGCACCGCCGACGAATACAAATTCTGCTGCATGAGCGTGAAGGGGCGCGCGCTCGAAGCGGGGCCGCGGAAGGCGGCGACCGCGCCGATCGGGAAAGCTGACGGTCTATCGGGGACGTCGGGGACGGCTGAAGCGCTCGAGGGCGACGAGTATGACGGCCGGGCAAGCAGGGCGAAGCGTTCGCAAGGGCTCGGCGGCTGATGCTGCAAGAGCTTATCCGGGCGGTAGGGCTGCGGGGCGAGTCACCGACACGCCGCGTGGGGGAGACTGGTGGAGCGATTCCGCACACGGAATCGAAGGCTGCGGATGGTAAGAAACGATGGAACTTTTGCGATAGTTCGCACAGGCTGATCCTTTAGACGCATAAAAAATGCCCTTGTCCGCCAGTTGTGGATGCAAGACATGCACAACGTAAGATGGAGGCGTCGCACGCCAGCGACAGTGGTTGAGCACCGATCGGCCGACGCTTGATCCGGACGAGCAGAATCTACAGCAAGGACAAGCCGCCTCCCGGTCCGCCGCCGCTGCCAGCACCGGCGCCGCCGGACGCGTTTCGCCAAGGGCACGCCCCTGGACCGCCAGGCTGGAGCAAGGAAGGACCGGCCACGACAGCGGCACGGATGCCGCCGATGCCACACGGACACTGGAAGACCGTGGAATACGTGGCGGTCGGCGAAGCGCTTGACGCGGGTGGCAGCGCGCCGATGACGGATAGAATGGGCCGAGTGCGGCGAGGTCCACGTGCATCACCTTCTCGACGCGAACGGCAATAACGTTGGCGCTCCGCCCGGCGGCAGCCACGGGCGAACAGCTCGTAAGCGATGGACGAATACGGCCAGCCACACGGGAAGGCTCTATACGGCGGGAGTCGTCGTCAGGAACCGAGATCAGGCGGACGACGGTGGTGGCGTAACCTTTCAGGCTCTATCTCGACCAAGGTGACCTGGGAGTAGAACACCATCGATCATCGCGTCAACCTGCGGATCGATCGTATGGGATTCGCCAATCAAGGCCTATGACCGCAAGGCGGCCGCATGGAAGATCACGTTCCTCGCGGTCAACCTGATCGAAACGATTCCCATCCCGTTGGGCTAGAGGCGGCTACGCACGCCTCCTTCGCCCACGCCCTCGCAGACGTGGGCGGCCAAGAGGAAATGGTCTCTCGTGGGCGCGGGGGAAGCGGCCCTACTATCCTGGGCGAGCGCGCGGCGCGGTCATACCGCGGCGCGACCCGGCGTGATCGACGGACTAGGGCGCGTTCCCACCCTTCGAGACGCTCGCTCAAGCGCGTCTGACACGCGCCACTCGCTCCTCAGGGATGAGGTCACTAGTTCGAGTGAGACATACCTCTGCAAGCACAAAAGAAAAACGGCCGGGGGTTACCCGGCCGTTCTTGGAAGTCCGTACGATGCTCTTACTGGAGCACGATCTCGACGCGGCGGTTCTGCGGCTCGCGCACGCCGTCCGGCGTCGGGACCAGCAGGCCCTGCTCGCCGCGGCCGACGACCGCGATCGCGGTGGCCGGCACGCCGTTACGCACCAGCGCATCCTTGACCGCGTTGGCACGACGCAGCGACAGCGCCATGTTGTAGTTCTCCGGGCCCGACGTGTCGGTATGGCCGGTCGCCGTGATGCGGGCACTGCCCTTGGCCTTGAAGGCCTGGGCGGCCTGCGCGATCGTCGACAGCGCCTGCTGGCTGAGGTTCGAGCGATCCCAGTCGAAGAACACCATGAACGAGGTCGCCTGGGGCTGCGGCGGCGGCGGCGGCGGGGCCTGTTCCGGCGCGCCGAACTTGTACTGCAGGCTCAGCATGGCCGAGAAGTTGTTGTTGGTGTAGTTGCCGCTCGCGGTGGCGCCGACGACGCTGAAGTTGTAGTTCGGCTGGGTGGTGCCGAAGTAGCGGCCTTCCAGGTTGAGGCGGAAGTTCTGGTCGATGTTCCAGCCGACGCCGATCATGCCCTGGTAGGCGAACTGGACGCCGCTGCCGCTGTTGCTGAAACCGCCGCCCGTCATGTTGGTGAAGGCGATACCGGCGCCGGCGCCGATGTACGGCGTCCACGTCTGGCCCGGCATGAAGTCGTACATACAGGTTCGCCATGATGGGGACCTGATTGACCGTGGCGCCAGCCGAGCCGGCAATGCCGGGAACGGTCAGGGTTGCCGTGTTTTGGATGAAGCGTGACTCGACTTCGACACGCGGGCCGATGAAGTCGTAGCCGATCATGCCGCCGGCGGTCCAACCGAGGTTGGTGCTGAGGTTGGTGTCAACAGCTGCCGAGCGACGCCGGGTCGGTGACGGTGGCGTTGCTGGAGGTATTCAGCAGCCAGTTGATGCCGCCTTCGGCACCGATATAGAAGCCGCCGGGCTGCAACGATTGCGCCTGGGCTGCGGCCGGAAGCGCCAGGGCCATCGCGGCCGCGATCGCTATCTTCTTCATCATCATCTCTCCCTTATTGGCGAGCCGGTCGTATCGGGGGGGCGACCCTGCTCGTTACTGAACGCAATATTATACCGGCGCGCCAAAAGCTGCGAGGCACTAAGCGGCATATCTGGGGCTCGGCGCGCCGGCGTGTCTTTTATGCAACACCCCCTGCGGCAGGGGCGCCGAAGGCCCGCTACGCCGCCTCTTTACGCTGGGGGCGCGGCCCGCGGCCTGAGATCCCTCGGCTTCACTCGGGATGCCGGGGCACGCCCCGGCACTTCTAATGACCAAATGAGGGGTCGGCGGCAGTGTTCGAGTAAAATCGCGGGCATGAACAAGTTGCGTACGCGTTCCCGCCTCCCCTTCCTCGCCCCGCTCCCCACGGTCCGGGCCGCGCCAAGCGGCCCGTCCCCTACTGCCGCAAGACCTGGTCGCCCCCTGAGCGGCTGGCCTATTACAGCACGCCCGACCCGCTCTCGGGCTGCCACATCTGGCACGGCCCTAGCGTCAACGGCGGCTACGGCCTCATCCGCTACGGCGGCCAGCATTGGCTGGCGCACCGGCTCGCCTGGACGCTGAAGAACGGCCCGATCCCCACGGGCATGATCCTGTGCCACCGCTGCGACGTGCGGGCCTGCTGCAACCCCGATCATCTCTTCCTCGGCACGCGCGCCAACAACGCGGCCGACCTCAAGGCCAAGCGCCACCGCCAGGCCCGCGCCCGCGCCGACTGCGGCCCGCACTCCGGCCAGATCTACATCCTCTATCGCGGGGTCGAGATGAAGGGGAAGGTCGACGTCCGGCTGCTGCTCGATGCCGACGAGCCTGTCCCACGGCCGGCGACGGCGGACAAGGAGCGCGAGCCATGACCATGACCGCCAAACAGGCGAACATGATCCTGCAGGCGTTCATCGCCAGCGAGGAGATGGACAACGCCGCCCGCTATCTCCAGGCCGGCCGCCGGCTCGCCCGCCTCAGCGACGCCGCGCTGAACGCGCTCTGGGTCGACGCCTGGCGCCGGCTATTGCGACGAGCACTGGGCGGAGCGATGGACCGACTGCATCGACGCGGACGCCGAACTGACGCTGCGCCGCCTGCCGCGGCCCGAGCACCTGATCCCGGCCAAGTCGTGGAAGCGCGTCATAGCGCGTTCCCGCGAGGTGCGCGCGGCGGCCGAACGTCAACCAGCGGCTGAGGGAGGACATCGAGGACTTCGTGCGACAGAGCGCAGCGCTGGAAGGCGGAATTGAGAGAGCAGAGCGATAACCCGGAACAGCGCATGCCGGTTTGTCACAACTTCTGATGCAGGAAGAACACACCCGGCCGGCTTTTTGGCGCCGCGCGCGGAGTTTCGTTGAGCACGCGACTCGCGAAGCGTAACTTGTCGGCAGCAGCGTAGTTCCAAGAACAAGAAAAATGACCAGTCGCAAGCGTAACCGTCTGATCGACCTCGTCCTGGTGGCGATGGTGGCCGTTGCCTGCGCCGGCTCCGCGACCGTGACCCTGGCGGTCAGGCTCCTGTAGGTCTCCGCCTCCCTCATCCCTTGCCCTACCGTCAGGCGTCGCTCCCGCTCCCCCGCCGGGCAATGCGCCGCAGGACGACGGTCGCGCACACCGCCAGGATCGGCAGCATGCACAGCGACACGGCGGCAGCCCATCGGCAGGTTGCCGGCCGCGATGCCGAGGAGGAACGCCGCGGTGGCCAGCACCTGGGTCGTCCCCAGCGGGCCACCGTTGGTCAGCACGGCCACGAGCGTGAAGCCCGTGAAGCTGCCGATCAGGGCGAACAGCATGGTGATGGCGATGATGTTGCGCATCAGCGGGAAGGTCACGTAGCGCAGGCGCTGCCACCAGCCGGCGCCGTCGATCGACGCCGCCTCGTAGAGCTCCTGGGGCACCGACTTCAGCGACGCCAGGTACATCACCATGAAGAACGGCGCGCCGAACCACACGCTCACCCAGATGACGGAGAGGCGCGCCCAGCCGGGCTCGACGAGCCAGCATGACGGGGCCGATGCCCACGTGCTGGAGGAGCCAGTTCCACGGGCTGAAGGACGGATCGAACAGCAACCGCCAGCCGATCGTGCTCATGGCCGCCGGAATGACCCACGGCACGAGCAGCATGCCGCGCCACTTGCGCTGGCGCCTGGCCGGGATGTTGTCGACGAAATGGGCGACCGCGAAGCCGATGATCGACATCAGGCCGACGCCGAGAACGCGAACAGGGCGGTTTGAAGAGGATCATCCAGAACCGCTCGCGGCCGAGCAGGTACTCGAAGTTGCCGAGCCCGATGAACTCGGTCATGCGCCGGTTGAGCATCGAGATGTAGATCGCGTAGCCCGCGGGATAGGCGACGAGGGCCAGGATCAGCACGATCAACGGCAGCGTCATCAGGAACGCGATGGTCGATCGGCGCTGCATCAGCTTGCGCAGAGTGGTGCGGCTGATGGGTGCTGATTCCGGTCCCGCTATGTCGGCCCCCGATGGTTGCTCTTCTGCTCTCCGGCCTCTAACTGGCTTCTTTCACCCCGCCCTCACCAACCCGCGCCGCCAAGCTCGCCGCCATGAACTCATCCAGATCCCCGTCCAGCACCTTCTGCGGGTCGCGAGCGCTCCACGTTGGTCCGCAGGTCCTTCACCATCTGGTAGGGCTGCAGCACGTAGCTCCGGATCTGGTGGCCCCAGCCGATGTCGGTCTTGTTGGCCTCGACCGCCAGCCGCTCGGCCTCGCGCTTCTGCAGCTCGAGCTCGTAGAGGCGCGCCTTCAGCATCTGCATGGCCTTGGCGCGGTTCTGGTGCTGGCTGCGCTCCTGCTGCACCGCGACGGCGATGCCGGTCGGGATGTGGGTGATGCGCACGGCGCTGTCGGTCTTGTTGACGTGCTGGCCGCCCGAGCCCGACGCCCGGTAGGTGTCGACGCGCAGGTCCTTGTCGGCGAGCTCGATCTCGATGTCGTCGTCGACCTCGGGATAGACCCAGGCGCTGGCGAAGCTGGTGTGGCGCCGCGCGTTGCCGTCGAACGGGCTGATGCGCACCAGGCGGTGCACGCCCAATTCGGTCTTCAGCCAGCCATAGGCGTTCGGGCCCTCGACCTTGAAGGCGCAGCTCTTGATGCCCGCCTCCTCGCCCGCGCTCTCCTCCAGCCAGCTCACCTTGTAGCCGTGCTGCTCGGCCCAGCGCGTGTACATGCGCGCCAGCATCTCGGCCCAGTCCTGGCTCTCGGTGCCGCCGGCGCCGGCGTTGATCTCGACATAGGCGTTGTTGGCGTCGGCCTCGCCGCACAGCAGCGTCTCGAGGCGCGCCTTCCGCGCCTCGGCGCTCGCCTCGCGCAGGGCGGCCTCGGCGTCGGCGATCATCGCCTCGTCCTTCTCGGCCTCGGCCATCTCGATCAGGCCGACATTGTCGTCGATGGCGGCGCGCAGGCGGTGGATGGTGGCGATGGCGCCCTCCAGCCGAGTGCGCTCCTTCATCACCGCCTGGGCCTGCTTCTGGTCGTTCCACAGCGCCGGATCCTCGGCGCGCGCGTTCAGCTCCGCGAGCTTTACGACCGCCTGGTCGTAGTCAAAGCCGCCTCCTCAGGAGTGCCAGCAACTCCTCGATCTCTTCCACCATGGCCTGTGCTTCGGCACGCATGGAAACCACTCCTCGAACGACGGGGCTGTTAATTACGTTTCCTCCGGCCCTCGTCAAGCGCTGCGCGATGCGCATAATCAGCCCGATGGCCGAGGATGCCGACGCCTCGCAAACCTACCTCCCGACCTCGGTCCAGCTGGCGCGCATGCTGGACCGGGCGGAGGGTCCGCGCGTCTCGATCGGCTGGCTGGTCGAGCAGCTCGGCCGGCGCTCGTTCGGGCTGACGCTGCTGGTGATGGCGGTGGTGGGCTTCGTGCCGGGCGCGTCGACGGTGGTCGGCCTGCTGATGGCGTGGCCCGCCGTCCAGATGGTGCTGGGCCACGAGGCGGCGGTGCTGCCGCGCCTGGTGACGCGGCGCGAGATCGAGGTCGGCCGGCTGGCGCCGATCATCGGCATCGTGGCGCCGTGGCTCGCCTGGCTGGAGCGGCTGATCCAGCCGCGCTGGACGCTGCCTTTCCACACCACCAAGCGGCTGACCGGCATCGTGATGCTGCTGCTCGGGCTGTCGATGGTCGTGCCGGTGCCGTTCAGCCACGTCATGCCGGCGCTGGTCATCATGCTGCTGGCGCTGGCCTATCTCGAGGAGGACGGGGTGGCGCTGCTGATCGCGCTGGCGGCGGCGGTCGTGTCGCTCGCCATCACCGGCGTGACCGTGTGGGGCACCGTGGAGACGATCGACTGGATTGATCCACGCTGAGCGCGAGCGCTCAGCGTGGCGGGGCCGTAAAGCTAGGGCCGCCCCGCGGCCCGGTCGCGGCGAAGCCGCGAAGCGCAGGCACCGCAGTGTGGAGGCTTGCACGAGGATTTGAGCTTGGCAAGTCCGTGCGCAAGGGGCTGCGGCCTGGCGCCGTTTGCGACGTTGCGGAATGCGGTAGTGGGCGCGCAGCGCCGAAGCGCAGGCCGCACCGTGCGGCTTGCGCACGGACTTGAACTCAAGTCCTCTTGTAAGTCTCCAACCGCGGGGCCTGCGCTTCGGCGCTGCGCGCCGACCCGGCCGCCGGAGGGCGCCCTAGCGTTACGGGACCGCCGGCGCGGGCGCAGCCTGGCCTAATACGTCAGCGCGACGCGTAGCGTCGCGCTTAGTACGTTTCCCCGTCCCCGTAAGCGTCGGCCGTCCGGGACCGCCCGCGCCACCGCCACCGCGCGCGTGACGCGTGCCGTCGGCGCCCATGGTCGGGACGGTGTCGATGGACGTGCCGGACGCCAGCTCGCCGCCGGGCTCGGTGCCGGGCTTGAAGACCTCGTCGATCGTGCCGCCCTCGTAGGACCAGCGGATCATGCGCAGGCCGGGCGGCACCTTGAACGGCGTCGGCGGCTTGTCCTTGAACACCACGTCGGCGATGCGCTTGTAGATCGGCACGGCATTGCCGCCGCCGGTCTCCATGTTGGTCGGCCCGAGCGTGCGCGGCTCGTCGAAGCCGATATAGATGCCGATCGTGATGTCGGGCGTCGAGCCCATGAACCAGTTGTCCTTGAAATCGTTGGTCGTGCCGGTCTTGCCCATGATCGGCCGGCCGAGCACGGCAAGCGCGGCCGCGGTGCCGCGCTGGGTCACGCCCTGCAGCATGTGCGCGATCTGGTAGGTCGTGGCCGGATCGTGGAACGGCTGGCGGCCGTCGACGATTTCGGGCGGCTGCGGGCTTCTGGCCGTTCAGGAGCGGCGCCGCAGCCGCGGCAGGAGCGCGGCTCATGCCGGTAGATCGTCTTGCCCTCGCGGTCCTGCACGCGATCGACCAGCGACGGCGTGATCTCGCGCGCGCCGTTGGCGATCATGGCGTAGGCCATGGTCATGCGCAGCAAGGTGGTGTCGG
The DNA here is from genome assembly GCA_963755595.1 of uncultured Alphaproteobacteria bacterium. GTDB lineage: Bacteria > Pseudomonadota > Alphaproteobacteria > Reyranellales > Reyranellaceae > Reyranella. Next base: position 216,726 of record CAVWKP010000024.1, read on the forward strand.
TCGAGCCCAGCGCATTGGGGAGATAGAGGCCGAGATTGTCGACCACGCCGAAATCCTTGGCCACGCCCGCCACGCGCTTCATGCCGACATGCTGGGCGACGCGCACCGTCACCAGGTTGCGGCTGAGCTCGAGCGCGCGCTGCAGCGTCATCGGCCCCATGAAGTCGCCGCCGTAGTTCTTGGGCGACCAGGTCGGCTGGCCGTAGCCCGGGTTGTAGCTGAACGGCTCGTCCTCCACGACGGTGGCGGGTGTGAGCCCCGCATCCATCGCCGCGAGATAGACGAAGGGCTTGAAGGCGGAGCCCGGCTGGCGCGCGGCCTGCACCGCGCGATTGAACTGGCTGAGGCCATAGGACCAGCCGCCGCTCATCGCCAGCACGCGGCCGGTCTGCGGGTCCATCACCACGACCGCGCCGTTGACGTTGGGGATCTGGCGCAGGCCGTAGGTCTTGGGTGGATAGGGCTTGGCGTTGGCCGGCGCGCCGGTCGGCTGGGTGAGCTTCTCGACCACGATGACGTCGCCGACGCTGACGACATTGGCCGGACGCGCCGGGAAACGCCCCGACATTCTGGTTGGGCAGGTTCTGCCGCGCCCACTGCATCTCGGCGAAGGGGATGGTGCCCTCGCCGCCCTCCCCGCCATTGGGCGCCATTCCGGCGATGGTCACCGCCTGCGGCCCGACCGCGGTGACGACGGCGAGCTGCCACGACGACGGGCGCATTGAGCGGGCGGCGCTGCTGGATGCGCGCGAACTCCTGCTCCCAGTCGTTGCTCATGTCGGCGATCTTGGCGTAGGGCCCGCGCCAGCCGTGGCGGCGGTCGTAGTCGATCAGGCCATCGCGCAGCGCCTTGTCGGCGGTCTGCTGGATCAGGCGGATCGAGCGTGGTGCTGACGGTCAGGCCGCCCTCGTAGAGGGCCTTCTCGCCATAGGCCGCCAAGAGGTTGCGGCGCACTTCCTCGGCGAAGAAGTCGGCGGTGACGAACTCGGTCGGGCCCTTCTTGCGCAGCGCCAGCTTCTCGGCCCGGGCGGCGTGCGCACTTCGGCGCGCGGTGATGTAGCCGTCGTCGTGCATGCGGCCCAGCACATAGTCGCGGCGGGCGTAGGCCTCCTTCTCGTTGCGCACGATGCTGTAGCGGTTGGGCGCCTTGGGCAGCGCCGCGAGATAGGCGGTCTCCGACAGCGTGAGCTCGCCCAGCGAGCGGTCGAAGTAATTGAGCGCGGCCTGGGCCACGCCATAGTTGCCCGAGCCGAGATAGATCTCGTTGAGATAGAGCTCGAGGATGCGCTGCTTGCCGTAGGTCTGCTCGATCCTGAAGGCGAGGATGGCCTCGCGGATCTTGCGCGACAGCGTCGCCTGGTTGGTGAGCAGGAAGTTCTTGGCGACCTGCTGGGTGATGCCCGAGGCGCCCTCCGGCCGGCTGCCGGGATGGGAAATGTTGGCGATCACGGCGCGGATCACGCCGATCACGTCGACGCCGGGATGGGAGAAGAAGCGCTGGTCCTCGGCCGCCACGAAGGCCTGCAGCACGCGCTTGGGCATGGCGGCGACCGGCACGAAGATGCGCTTCTCCTTCGCATACTCCGCGAGAAGCCGGCCGTCGGCGGCATAGAGGCGCGAGACGGTGGCCGGCTGGTAGTCGGCGAGCTGCTTGTGGTCCGGCAGGCCATGGCTGAAGTGCCAGAACAGGCCCGCCACGGTGCCGGTGCCCACGATCAGGCTGGCGGTGCAGAAGGCCAGCACGATTTTGAAAACGTTGAGCACGGTCACCCTTTTGTACTGGAAAGGATGGCGGTCGGTTACGCCTTTCTTGTGGCGGAAACCGAGGCGAAATATGTGTCGATCGAGGCTCGCAGGGCCCGTGCAAGCGCCAGCTGGTGCTGGCGGACGGTCAGGAGCTTGGAATCCTGCGGATTGCTGAGATAGCCCAGCTCCACCAGGGCGGCCGGGATATCGGGCGAGGTCAGCACGGCAAAGCCCGCCTCGCGGTGGCTGCGCGGCAGCAGCCGCACGCCGGACTTGGCGAAGGTGGTGACGACGGTGTCGGCAAAGCGCCGGCTGTCGTTGCCGGTGCCGCGCTGGGCCATGGCCACCAGGGTGCGCGTGACGGTGCCGGACGGGAGGTTCATCGGACCGCCATTCTCGCGCGCCGCCAGCGCGGCGGCCTCGCGGTCGGAGGCCTCCTCCGACAGCGTATATATAGAGGCGCCGCGCACGTCGGGGTCGGGATGGGAATCGGCGTGGATCGACAGGAACAGGTCGGCCTTGACCTGTTCGGCCTTCGCCACCCGCTCGCGCAGGGCCACGAAGGAGTCGCCGGCGCGGGTCAGCATGACGCGATAGCGGCCGCCCGCCTGCAATTGCGCCTGCAGTTCGCGCGCCACCGTGATGACCACGCTCTTTTCCTGGACACCGTTCGCGCCCAGCGCCCCGGGATCGGTGCCGCCATGGCCAGGGTCGAGCGCGATCAGCCTGGGCCGCGGCTTGGCCACCGGTTTTACCGCGGTTTTGCGGGCGCAGCCCAGGCCTCTGTCGTGCTCAGCAGGAAGGGGACCGCGAGCAGCGATCGACGTTTCATGGTGCTTATTTAGCATTTTCAACGATTTAGCGCAATTTCCTCAAGTTCTACTTTTTGTTTGTCGCATCAGCGCGAACACCGTATGTTGCGTCTTCGCGAGCAGTCGCCGTCGTTCGAAGCGCCCTTTTCGGAGGCCGCGCTCCGACGGCAGTCCCCAGCCGGGCCGAAGCCCTAGGGGTTTGCCAGTAAGGCGGTGGCTAACAGGAACCTCGAGGTCGGCAGGGCCCGGATTATTGGGCCCGGCGGCGCGCAGCTTCCCCGTCTTGGCCGACAGTTGGCCGTTCGACGGGTCGAAAACGCACCGTCCCCCTCGCGCCAGAGAGGCGGCAAGGCCGCTGGTCGCTCGCGCCGGTCGGACCCCAACGCCTCGGGAGCGAGCCCATGGCCCGGCGCATGCTCATCGATGCCAGCCACCCCGAAGAGACCCGGGTGGTCGTCGTCGATGGAACCAAACTGACTGAATTCGACTTCGAGACTTCGAGCCGCCGCCCTCTCAAGGGTAACATCTATCTCGCAAAAGTAATCCGCATCGAACCGTCGCTGCAGGCGGCGTTCGTGGAATATGGCGGCAACCGCCACGGCTTCCTGGCCTTCTCGGAAATCCATGCCGACTATTTCCAGATCCCGATCGCCGACCGCGAACGGCTGATCGCCGAACAGCAGCGCCAGGCGGCGGAAGTCGACGAAGAGCCCGCGCCCGAGCCGACCAGGGTCGATCGCACCGACATCGAGGACGCGCGGGCGGAGAATCGCGAGGCGGCCGCCCTCCCCGAAGAGACCCCGGCGCCCGAAGCTGCGGCTCCCGAGCCCGTCGTGACCGAGATTGTGGCCTCTGACGCCACCGCGGCGGAGCCGCTGCCGTCAGAAGCGCCAATGCCGGAGCCGTCGGTGGCCGAGGCGCGGCCAGCCGAGATGCCCGCGGAGATGCCCGCAGAGATGCCTGTCGACCGGATCGAGGGTGCGACGGAAGAGACACCGCCGCCCGCCCCGGGCGAGGCCGCCGATCCGGCCGAGGCGCCGCAGCCCGAGCCGGTGGTCGTCGAGACACTGGGCGGCGACGATGCCGGCGAGCGCGAGACGCGCGAACGCCGCCGCCGCCATCCGGTACGGCAGTACAAGATCCAGGAAGTCATCAAGCGTCGCCAGATCCTGCTGGTCCAGGTCGTCAAGGAAGAGCGCGGCAACAAGGGTGCGGCGCTGACCACCTTCCTGTCGCTGGCCGGCCGTTATTGCGTGCTGATGCCCAACGCCGGCCGCGGCGGCGGCATCAGCCGCAAGATCTCCAACCCGGCCGACCGCAAGCGCATGAAGGAGATGCTGGCCCAGCTCGACGTGCCGCAGGGCATGGGCGTGATCCTGCGCACCGCCGGGCTCGAGCGCTCCAACATCGACATCAAGCGCGACTACGAATACCTCTCGCGCCTGTGGGACAGTATCCGCGAGCTCACCATGCGCTCGACGGCGCCGGCGCTGATCTACGAGGAAGGTGACCTGATCAAGCGCAGCCTGCGCGACGTCTACGACACCGACATCCAGCAGGTCCTGGTCGAGGGCGAGGCGGGCTATCAGGCCGCGTCCGAGTTCATGCGCCAGCTGGTGCCGCACCAGGCCGAGAAGGTCGAGCTCTACAAGGAGCCGATCCCCCTCTTCCACCGCTACCAGGTGGAAAGCCAGTTCGACGCCATGCATTCGCCGGTCGTCCAGCTGCGCTCCGGCGGCTACATCGTGATCAACCCGACCGAGGCGCTGGTCGCCATCGACGTCAACTCGGGTCGCTCGACCAAGGAGCGCAACATCGAAGAGACGGCGCTCAGGACCAACATCGAGGCGGCGGAAGAAATCGCCCGCCAGGTTCGCCTGCGCGACCTCGCCGGCCTGATCGTGATCGACTTCATCGACATGGAGGAGAACCGCCACCAGCGCCAGGTCGAGCACAAGGTCAAGGATGCCATGCGCAACGACCGCGCCCGCATCCAGATCGGCCGCATCTCGGCCTTCGGCCTGCTCGAGATGTCGCGCCAGCGGCTGCGTCCCTCCCTGCTCGAGCATTCGACGGAAGTCTGCCCGCACTGCGCCGGCACCGGCCGTGTCCGCTCGATCGAATCGGCGGCGCTCCATGCCCTGCGCGCCATCGAGGAGGAAGGCGTGCGGCATCGCGCCAGCGAGATCGCCGTCAGCGTGCCGCCCAACGTGGCGCTCTATCTGCTGAACACGAAGCGCCGCACGCTGTCGGAGATCGAGCAGCGCTACGGCTTCACCGTGCTGGTCGAGGCCGACGAGGAAATGCATGCCGCCGACGTCGAGATCGAGCGCGTGCGCTCTCGGCGCGAGGAGCATCGTCCCACCCAGGAGCTGGCGCGCGCCAGCTACGACCAGGCCGGCGCCGAAGCGCCCGGCGAAGAAGCTGAAGCGGCGGTCGAGGCCGGTCCGGAGGCCGATCGCCTGCCCGGCCAACGCCCGCTCGAAGAGGACGACGGAGAAGGCCGCGGCCGCCGTCGCCGCCGCCGTCGCCGGCGTACCCGCGGCGAAGGTCGCGAGGGCGACGAGCATCAAGGCGAGAGGCGCCCGCCGATGAACGGCGACGGCGAGCGTGCCCATGCCGCCGGCGACAATGGTGGTGCCGAGCCGCATGGCGAGGAGCCCCGTGGTGACGAGCGCGAGGAGCCGCTTGGCGAAGGCGAGCGAGCGATGGGATCCGACGATCGCCCCGAAGGCGAGCGTCAAGAAGGCGACCGTGAGGGAGATCGCGGCCGCCGTCGCCGCGGACGCCGCGGTGGACGCCGCCGTCGCCGCGAGAACGGCGAAGGTGACATGCGCGATCACCGCGCCGACCACTCACCGGGCGGGCCCGGTGACCACGCGCCCGGTGAGCATGCGCCCAGCGAGCATGCGGCCGGCGAACACACACCGCGCGAGCACGAGTCGTGGCACCAGTCCGCCGATGCGCCGGCTGCACCGATGGACAGCTTGCCCGTCGATCGGATGCCGGGTGGACACATGCCGGTCGAGCGCGCGCCCTACGAGCCGCGGCCCGAGATGATCGCCGAGCACCGCCGCCGGCACCGCTCGCGCCGCCGCCTCAGCCGGTGGTCGCGCAGGCACCGCAGCCGGTGGCCGCACCCGAACCGCCGCCCCCGCCTCCACCGCCCGTCGTGCCGACCATCTTGGCCGACGCACCGCCGGAGAAGCCCAAGCGCGGCTGGTGGCGGCGTTGACTCATCCAGACGTCGGTGATCGTGGGCCGCGGCTTGGCCGCCATGACTCCACGAGGCTCGGGCCCATCTTTCAGCCGGGATAGGGCCGCACGAGCGTATCGTGAATCGCGTAGAGCATGCCGAACGGCGTGATCAGCGGCGGCGCGGTAGACGGATCGAGGCGAGCGGGCGCCGCGATTAGCAAAAGCGGGCTCTTCCGTTATCCGTAGAGATGGCAGGCAACCATGCGGTTCTCGATCTGGCGTAGCGGCGGTGCCTCGCTTGCGCAACGCGGCATGGCATGCGGACAGCGCGGGTGGAAATGGCAGCCGGACGGCGGGTTGAGCGGGCTCGGCACCTCGCCCTGCAGCACGACGTCGTCGCGCTGCTCATCGGGATGGCTGGGCAGGGCGGCGGAGAACAAGGCCGTCGTGTAGGGATGCAGCGCCCGCTGGGCGAGCGTACGCGCCTCGCCACTTTCGACGATCTTGCCCAGGTACATGACGACGATCTCGTGGCTCATGTGCGCGACGGCGGCGAGATCGTGCGCGATGAACAGGTAGGATAGACCCAGTCGCTCCTGCAGGTCGCGCAGCAGGTTGAGGATTTGCGCGCGGATCGAGACGTCGAGTGCAGAGACCGGCTCGTCCAGCACGACCAGCCTTGGCGACAGGACCAACGCCCGGGCGATGGCAATGCGCTGGCGCTGGCCGCCGGAGAATTCGTGGGGGAAGAGATCGGCCGAGCGTTCAGGCAATCCGACCAGGTCGAGCAGCTCTAGTATGCGGCGGCGGACCTCTCCGGGAGCGACATCCTCGTTGGTGATCAGCGGCTCGGCGACAATGGCACTGATGCGCATGCGTGGATTGAGCGAGGCGTAGGGATCCTGGAATACCGCCTGGACCGATCTGCGATAGTGACGGCGACCGGCCGCGTCCAGGCCGTCGAGATCACGGCCCTCGAAGAGAATATTGCCGCCGCTGGGCGCTTCCAGCCCGAGCACGAGCTTGGCCGTCGTGGTCTTGCCGCAGCCTGATTCTCCCACCACGCCCAGCGTCTTGCCGGTTTCGATGGCGAAGGAGATGCCGTCGACCGCGCGGACGACGCCGTGGTCGCCGCCGAAGAGGCCGCGTCGCGCCTTGAAATACTTGCTGAGGCCAGCGGCTTCCAGGACGGTAGTCATGCGACGCTGCTCCTCATCATCGCGGACTCGGCGCCGACGCTTGGCGCGGCGAGCCAGCAGCGCGCGGAACGGCCGGTGTCGACTGAGACCTCTGGTGGCGCCTCGAGCCGGCAGCGGGCAACCGCCGCGGTGCAGCGCGGCGCAAAGGCGCAGCCCGGCGACAGGGAGGCGAGATCGGGCGGCTGGCCGTCAATGGCGGTGAGCCGCTCGCGGCCGTCGGTCATGCGCGGGATCGAGCCGAGCAACGCTCGGGTGTAAGGGTGGACCGGCGCAGAGAAAATCTGCGACACCGGTCCCTGTTCGACGATCCGCCCGGCATACATGACGGCGAGCTGGTCGCACATCTTGGCGACAATGCCGAGATTGTGGGTGATGAAGATCAATGCCAGTCCGTGCTCGCGCTGCAGGTCTCGCAGCAGGCCGAGGTACTGTGCCTGGATCGTGAGGTCGAGGCTGGTGGTCGGCTCGTCGGCGATCAGAAGCCGTGGCTCGCAGGAAATGCCGATGGCGCCGACAATGCGCTGGCGCATGCCGCCGGACATCTCGTGCGGAAACTGCGCCACCCGGGTCTCGGGCGAGGCAATTCGCACCGACTTCAGCAAGCGCACCGCGCGTTGCCAGGCGTTGGCGGAGCTCGCGCCCTCGTGCACGCGAATGGGTTCGCCGACCTGGTTGCCGATGGAGAACAACGGGTTGAGCGAGGCCATCGGGTCCTGCAGAATCATGGCGATGCGCTTGCCGCGCACGTGGCGCATCTCCGCATCCGACTTGTCCAGCAGGTTCTCGCCTTCGAACATCATGCGGCCGCTGACAATGCGCGCCGCTGGCGGCAGCAGGCGCATGATGGTGAGGGCGAGCGTGCTCTTGCCCGAACCGGACTCGCCCACGATGCCGAGGGTTTTGCCCGCGTCGAGGCTCAGCGTCACGTCGTCGACCGCGCGCACGACGCGCGTGCCCTGCTGCGAGACGTAGTGGGCGGACAGATTCTCGAGCGACAGCAGCGGTTTGCTGGACATCGCGACGGTCACAGCTGACGCAGTTGCGGGTCGAGCTTCACGCGCAGCCAGTCGCCGAGCAGATTGGCCGACAGCACCATGAGCATGATGCAGAGTGCCGGGCAGCACTGCGAGCCACCAGTGCCCGACCATCAGCCCCTGCTTGCCGTCGGCCATCATCAGCCCCCAGGCGGGCTTGGGCGGCGGCACGCCGACGCCGAGGAAGGAGAGCGCGGCCTCGGTGACAATCACCACGCCCAGCATGAGCGTGCCGAGCACGACGGCGGAATTGATGACGTTAGGCAGGATATGGCGCCACATGATGACGTGCTTGGGGCAGCCGGCGACGATGGCTAGCCGTACGAACTCGCGCTGCTTCAGCGACAGCACCTCGCCGCGGATGACGCGCGCATAGCGGGTCCAGTACACCAGACCGAGGATGACGACGATATTGAGCTCGCTCGGGCCGACGATGGCGGCGAGGAAGATGGCAAAGGTCAGCGCCGGCAAGGCGAGCCACGCATCCGTCACCCGCATCACCACCTGATCGGCCCAGCCGCCAAGATAGCCCGAGACGATGCCGAGAAATGTGCCGACGGCGCCGGCGAACAGCACGGCGGTGATGCCGACGATCATCGACACGCGAGCGCCGAAGATCAGCCGCGACAGCACATCGCGGCCGACCTGGTCGGTGCCGAGCAGGTGCGCCACGCTGCCGCCTTCCTGCCATGCTGGAGGGCGGTAGCGAAGCGACAGGGTGCCGATCTGCGGATCGTACGGCGCCAGCACATCGGCAAAGACCGCGACGAAGGCGATAAGCAGCAGAATCAGCACCGGGATCAACGGAAAGCCCCGGGTGCGCCAGAAGGCGGCGGGCGGTCGACGGCGCGGGCGCGGCGATGGGAGACGTGGTGACAGTCATGGACCTCAGCTCTCCAGGCGGATGCGGGGATCGATCAGCGCGTAGAGGATGTCGACGAGCAGGTTGACCACGATGATCATGCTGCCGCCGATCACCACCACGGCCTGGACGATTGGGAAGTCGCGGAAGGTGATGCCCTCGTAGAGCAGCCGGCCGATGCCGGGCCAGGCGAACACGGTCTCAACCACCACCGCGACATTGATCATCACGACGAGATTGATGCCGGCCAAGCGTGATCACCGGGATCAGCGCGTTCTTGAAGCGCGTGCTTGCCGATGACCAGCGCCTCCGGCAGTCCTTTGAGCCGCGCCAGCTTGACGTATTCGGAACCTAGCACTTCCAGCATGGAAGAGCGCGTCAGGCGCATGTGTGCCGCGGCGAAGTACCAGCCGAGCGTGAACGGCCGGCATCACCAGGTGCAGCGCCGTGCCCGATCCGGAGGACGGCAGCCAGCCGAGATAGACGGAGAAGAACAGGATCAGCACCAGCCCGATGAAGAAGGAGGGCAGCGACAGGCCGAGCAGCGTGAAGACCTTGCCCGCGTTGTCCCAGAATCCGCCGACGCGCACGGCGGCGAGAATGCCGCTCGGGATGCCGATCAGCAGGGACAGGGCCATCGCCACCGCGGCGAGCAGCAGCGAATTGGGCAGCCGCTCGAAATAGAGGTCCAGCACCGGCGTGCGATAGTAGAAGGACTGGCCGAGATCGCCGGTGACGAAGCTCGCGATGAAGCGCCAGTACTGCACCCATAGCGGCTGATCGAGGCCGAACTGGCGGCGCAGGTTCGTCGATGTCTTCCGGGCTGGCGCCGGGCTCCACCAGCAGGCTCGCCGGATCGCCGGTCACCCGCACGAACAGGAAGATCGTCAGCGACAGGAGGAACAGCGACAGCAGGGAATAGCCGATGCGACGGATGATGTACTGCTTCATGGTGCGAGGCCCTCGCGTCAGGTCACTTCTTGATCGTCACGTCCTCGTAGGGTGCGGAATAGGCGTGGCCCTTGATCAGGCCGAGCCCGGATTTGCCCACCCGCTTGCCCACGCCGTTGAGGAAGGCCAGCTGCCAGATCGGCGCGTATACGCTCTTCTCGTGGACGAGCTGCTGCGCTCGGTGCAGCAACGCAGTGCGTTTTGCCACGTCGAGCTTCAGCCGCCTGCTGCGCGAACAGCGTCGTCGATCTCGGGATAGTTGCCGTAGGCGTAGGTGCCGCCCTTGACCACGAACGCCTCCAGTCGCGTCGCCGCGTTGCCGAACGCGCCGGAGGCGCCCTGGATGAGGTTCTTCAGCTTCTTCTCGGCGTAGGAGCTGAAGAAGGCGGCGCGCTCGAGCGGGCGCAGCTTCACGCGGATGCCGACCTCCTGGAGGTAGTTGATCACCGCCTCGGCGAGTTGGCATAGGAGACGTCGCAGTAGTAGTCGCCGGCGTCGAAGCCGTTGCGGGTGCCCGCCTCGGCGAGCAGCTGCTTGGCCTTCGCCGGGTCGTAGACCGCCGGCGGCGGCTGCCAGTAGAACTCGAAATTGTCGGGAATGATGCTGTCGGTGATCGGCGAGTAGCCGAGCGTCAGCGCCTCGTTGATGGACTTGTAGTCGATCGCCAGCCGCACCGCCTCGCGCACGCGCTGGTCGTGCCACGGCGATTTCGGGTCCCACTGGTCGGCGAAGTAGAGCCAGAACGGCGCCTGGATCACGACCGGCTTCAGGGTCAGCCCCGGCGTCTTGCGCAGTTCCTCGGCCAGTTCGCCGCGGATCGAGTAGGCGATGATCGACCTCGCCGCGCTTCAGCGCCGCCAGCCGCGTCGCCTCGTCCGGGATCACCTTGAAGACCAGCCGCTTGACGGCGGGCGTCTTGCGCCAGTAGCCGTCGAAGGCCTCCAGCACCAGCTCGACGCCGGGCGTGAACGAGACGAACTGGTACGGCCCGGCGCCGATCGGCGCCTTCTTGAAGCCTTCGTCGCCGACCTTCTCGACGTATTTCTTCGGCACGATCCAGCCCGCGCCGGTGGCCGGAACTGTAGAAGGTCAGGAAATCCGGCCAGGGCTTCTTCAGCACGAAGCGCACGTGCGCGCGTCCGGCGTCTCGACCGCCGCCACCCGCTCCTTCATCATCGCCGCGGAGGTGCCGCGATAGCGCTCGAAGGAGAACTTGACGTCCTCGGCGGTCACCGGCTCGCCGTTGTGGAACTTGGCGCCCGCGCGCAGGACGAATTCGTAGCTCAGTCCGTCCGGCGCCATCGACCAGGCCTCCGCCAGGCACGGCCGGCGGACGTTGCCGGGCATCGGCTTCACCATCGCGTCGTGCAGCGCGTACAGCAACAGGAACGGCGTGATGATGCCCGGCGTCTCCGCCGGGATCGAACCAGGTCGGCGCCAGCGAGACGTGCACCGCCCACGTCAGCTGCCCTTCTGGACCATTTGCCAGCGCCGTACCTTGCCCGAAGGCGACGATACCCAGCGCCGAAAGAGCCATCATCCCTCGACGAGTAACTCACGATGGCTCCGCGCCGATCCGCAAGCTTGCCGTTACGCTGCTCGGCCGAACTGCTTCCAGTCTTCTTCCGCATTGTCGCCTCCCAGTGGCTTGAACACACGGGACTACGCATCGAACGCTTTGAATTGGTAGCCGGCACTGTTCTCGCGAGGACCGCGTGCCGAGACGGCGCGCAGGGACGCGCGGCGCCTTCTGACACCACAGCGGCCCGTGCGAGCGCCTTCCTCAGGACGGCAACGACCTGATCCTTGCTATTCGATACGACGCCGGCGCCCCGCGGACCTGACGGTTACACTGGCTATGACGACGATCGACCTTTCCCGCGAAATCATTGCTTGCTCCAGAGTCGCCTATCGCCCGCTTTTGCGGGGCGACGATTGCCGGGGGTCTTGCGGACAACGTTAAGTGCCAAGCCGTATCGGGCAACGAAATTCCGCTGCTCAAGATAAAGAGAACAATGGGTGCGGCCGAACCGCCGATGGCCGGCTAAGCAGGCACTTCAGAGACATCAGTCGATGGCGGCCTGC